>JALHQW010000003.1 GCA_022841745.1 Saprospiraceae bacterium
GAACCATGGTTGTATATTGCCTAATGCAATCTCGAATAGTTGTTTGCTGTTCATGACTTTTTTAAGGCGAATTTAGAAATCATGAACTATACTACCCACACGAAATCACGAAGAACCTACTTTTTTGTCATGCATTTTCAATTCTTCCTATCAATCACCTCCGGCGCATTGTCCCGGTAACTAAAGATAACAGGCTCGTCAATCTCCACCACTTTTATCTCCGTTCGGCGGTTGAACTGGTGCTCGGTTTCCGAGCAGGCTACACCGTCGGTGCAGTTGTTGCGTGGGTTGCGTTCGCCCACGCCATAGGCTTCAATGCGCTGGGCGGCGATGCCCCTCATCACCACGTAGTCTTGGGCGGACTGGGCACGGCGCTCGCTAAGGGCCATGTTGTAATCGTCGGTGCCCCGGCTGTCGGTATGGGCCACCATTTCCACTTGCATGGTCGGGTAACGCTTCATCAGCACCACCAGCGCATCAAGGTCACGGGCGGCACCCCGGCGAATGTAGGACTGGTCGAAGTCATAGTAGATTTTATCCAAAATGATGACCGAGCCTTTACTTACGGGCTGGTTGGCCTGGTCGTTAAGCGGTGAAAGTAGGATGGTCGTCTTCAGCTTATTAGCACTGCCAACCGTCGAAAGGGTGACCTGATTCTTTGCGAAGCCATCCTTCGTGGCGGTCAAGGTGTAGTTGCAGTTGCGGGGCAGGCAGTAAGAGAACTGGCCATCGAGGTTCGAGTAGATGTACTGCACCGGCTGGCCGCAGTTCGCACTGATTTCGATTACCGCACCAGGTACGCCCATGCCAGTTACTTCGTTCAGCACCAACCCTTTCATAGTGATGCAGTCCATCGGTTGCAGGGCGATGGTGATGGCATCGGAGGTACCGGATTTGTTGAAGGTGGCGTAGGGGTATTCCTGCGGCTGGTAGCCATCTTTTTCCACATAAATCACATAGCTGCTGTTCGTTTCCAAGCCCAGTTTCACCTTGCCGCTGGTGCCAGTAGTGGCGGTTGGTCTGCCCAATTGGTCGTCGGGCTTGCGAACGAGGGTCATGCGCAGTTCGCCGTTTTCGCCGGAAGGCGCCAACTCCAGGTCATAGAGTTCGGTGTTGTGCAAGTAGCCGTCTTCCGTACCAGTGAATTGATAGACGGCGGCACCGTTCAGTACCTTGCCATTGCTGGCGTCCGTCACCGTCACCATTAGGTCGAAGGGCAGCTTGGTGAACAGGCCCTCTGGCACGCTGAAATAGTAAATATCGTCCTTGCCTGAGCCATTTTCTCGGGCCGAGGCGAAGTAGCCGGTCTTGCCGTCCTTGTCGAGCAGGAAGCCAAGGTCGTCGGAGACAGAATTAAAGGGAGCACCGAGGTTGCTTATTTCCGTTGCACGGTCGGGCTTGTTGGTCATGAAGAGGTCGAGGCCGCCAAAGCCACCGTGGCCATCCGAGGAAAAGAACAGGATGCCAGCGCTATGGATGTAAGGGAAGACCTCGTTGCTGGCCGTGTTCACCGAGCGGCCCAAATTGACAGGCTTGCTCCAAGTGCCGTTCACTTTGTCGGAGCGGTAGATGTCCATGCCGCCGTAGCCGCCGGGCATGTTGGAGGAGAAGTAGATATGGTTTCCGTCGGGGGTGACGGTAGGGTGCGCACAGTTGTAACTCGCATTGTTGAAAGGCAGCGGGCGCAGGTTCACCCAATCGGTGGGACTTTTTTCAGCCTCATAGATTTGAAGGTTCACGTCGCCGTCGCTGTCGGCCACGGGCTTGCCGTTCACCATGTTGTTTCGGGTGAAGTAAATCGTCTGGTAGTCGGGGCCGAAGGAAATTGGGCCTTCATGCAGCCGGGAGTTGAGATTTGGGGAGAAAAACCATGGCCTTGAAGGCTGCCCTTCTGGCGATAGGTCGGCGTAGAAGAGGTCGAAGTAATGCTCGTCAATCTTTCGGTCTTGCTTGCCCTTTTTATTCTGCGACGTGACGAACACGATGCCGCCCTGGTAGTAGGCTGGTGAGAACTCAAGGTGTTCGGAGTTTAACGCCGTGCAATTCTCGATGGTGACGTTGCTGCGGAGTACGGTCTTGACTGGGTCTGCTGTGTTCAGGGAATTACAAATGCCTTGTTTGGACAACAGAACCAAGACCATGAAACTGAAGAATCGGAATGATTTCATGATACTGCTTTTATGGTTCGTAAAAAATGATTGCCCGGTTCTGGGAATGGAGCTAAAACGGGAACAAGGCAGGCATGTTCAATGGTAGGCGGGATATAGGAGATTATAATCAATGGCAATAGCGGCTGCATCAAAAGTCCGGCTCGCACTGTAGTCGCCAAATTTATTTGGCTGACTCAGTTGATTTCATGCCTGATTTTCTGTTTGAACCCGTTAAGTCCATTGGTCAGCCAAATAAATTTGGCGACCACAATCAGTATTGGTTTTTTGATACAGCCTCTATTAGTTCACACTATAAACAATTAGAGCAATCAATTCAATTCAAGAATTATTTAATAATATACTGCACCCTAATAGTTTATTTTACAAATGCCGTGCAGGGTTGATTTGGTTTAAAAGGGCTTTCTTATAAAAACTGCGCTGGGTTAATTTGTCGCTTTTGTCATCGCCGAAGGCGACCTGCGACGTCATGCGGGACTGCCCTCGTAATGTCGCAGGTCGCCTTCGGCGATGACAAAAGCGACTTAATGGGACAAAGTATGGATTTACAATTTTTATAAGAAAGCCCTTTGGGGTTTAATGAGGTTGATTTGCACAAAATCTGATTGTGCCGAGTTTAAATATCATCGGAAAATGCCCGCACCAATTCCTCCCACTCCTCCTCCAAAGTACCCGAATGCACAGGCTTTCCCGCCTGCCTGTACCAGTAGCCAGCGTTCCATTGGTCGCCCTCCTTGCGGTGTAGGTAGGCATGCAGCCATGAGCCGTCACGGGTGTGGATGTCCTGAGCGATGTCGTGGGCGGCTTCCCAGGCGCCTTGGTAGTCGTGCCAGAGGGCGGCTAGGAGGGGGTTGTCGGTGGGCGGGGTTGGGGAGGATTTGAAGGTGTCGAGTGGCATATTAAATAAGAATTGGGTTATTCTATTTTGGTGGATGAACACCAAAGTCCCGCAAAGCAGCCCTCAAGTTGACTGCCTCCTCCCTGTTCATTTTCAGGCAATTGACGGTGGCTCTCCCAGTTGGCGTAATCCCAATGACAATTGTAAAATCATCACTCCATACAAAGTGTTCATCCCAAGTTTGGGTTCGAGGGTTGTACAGCGGGACGAGCGTGCCCGTCAAAGTGTCGAAAGCCGTTGTCTTGTCGAATTTGCTGCCGTTGCAGAATTGGCAAGCATTGGCAAGGTTCGAATCTTCGGTAATGCCACCTTTTGAAGTAGGAATAATGTGCTCTACTGGAAATGGATGAAAGGAGAAACTGCCAAGGGCCTGGCAATATTCACAGTTGTTGTTAGCCCGTATTTTAACGAAGCGGCGCAGTTCGATTGACACAAAATTAGTCGGCATGGTCAGGGGCTTTTATGCCTAATACTGCGGCCATTTCGGGCAGGGAAACACCACGAAGTTGCGCCAGTTCGCCCAATAATTTTATGCGAAGCAACCGCACCGACTCCTCTTCTTTTACCAATCTCAAAAACGTTTCCTGTTCGGCTGGAGTGGCCACCAATGCTTGTATTTTTTCACTCAAAAAGTAATACTGTTGCCAATGAGCTTCTGGAAGAGCACATTCTTCATTGAGCCGTTGGAGCAATGCTTTTTCCTTTGCTTTGACATCCTTGGTTTGGCGGCGGATAAGCAATCCCTTAACTTCACGCAGAAACGCTTCCAATTCCTGTGTGCCAAGTTGCGACAGCATGGATTTCAGGTCAACCTCTGCTTGGACTTGTACTTTTTGCATTGTGCATTTTTTTTACAAATATAACCGAAATCACCTTTACCAAATATCGTATCCTGATTAGAATTGTTGAATTTCTCGATTGCATGATTGTTGCTAAATCAGCCCAACAGCAATCAAGCAATTCAACAATTCTAACAATCTTGGTATTTTCATCTAAAACAACCCACTAATATTCCCCTCCGCATCAATATCAATATTCTCCGCAGCAGGATTGTCCGGTAGGCCGGGCATGCGCATCATCTCGCCAGTGATGGGCACCACGAAGTTGGCCCCGGCAGCAATCTCGATTTCCCTTACGGTGATGGTAAAGCCACTCGGTCGGCCAATCAAGTCGGGGTTGTCCGACAGTGACTTCTGCGTTTTGGCGATGCAAACGGCTGCACCTGACAGCCCCAATTTTTCGATGCGCTTGAGGTGGATTTTTGCCTCAGCGGAATATTCCACTTTAGCTGCACCATAGACCTTCGTCGCAATGGTCTCTATCTTCTTTTCAATCGGCCATGCCCAGTCGTAGAGCGGGGTGAACTGGCTGGTGCTGCTTTCGGCTGCTTCCGCAACGGCATTGGCGAGGTCAATGGCACCTCCGCCGCCTTTTGCCCAAATCTCAGCGACCACCGCTTTGAAGCCCATTTCCTCGCAACGCCGCTGCACGATGGCGATTTCCTCGTCCGTATCGGTGGTGAATTTGTTGATAGCGACCACGGCGGGGATGCCGTAGAGGCGGGTATTTTCCAAGTGTTTCTCCAAATTGACCAAGCCTTTTTCAACGGCCTCTGGGTTGGGCACGGTGAGCTGTTTCAGGTCGCCGCCGCCGTGGTATTTCAGTGCCCGTATAGTGGCCACGATGCACATCGCCTTGGGCGAAAGTCCGGCGCTCTGGCATTTGATGTCCATGAACTTCTCGGCGCCGAGGTCGGAACCGAAGCCCGCCTCCGTCACCACCCAATCGGCCAATGAGAGGCCCGTTTTGGTAGCAATGACCGTGTTCGTGCCCTGTGCGATATTGGCGAACGGCCCGCCGTGGATGATGGCCGGGTAGCCCTCCAGGGTCTGCACGAGGTTCGGCTGGATGGCGTCCTTGAGCAGGGCCGCCATTGCGCCGTGCGCCTTCAAATCACGGGCGTAGATGGGCTTGCGGTCCATTGTGTAGCCCACGAAGATATTGCCAAGGCGGCGCTTGAGGTCTTCGATGTCGTTGGAGAGGCAGAGGATGGCCATGACCTCGGAGGCCACTGCGATGTCGAAGCCCGTCTCACGAGGCATCCCGTTGCCTGTGCCGCCGAGGCCGATGATGATTTTGCGGAGCGACCTATCGTTCATATCCATGACCCGCTTCCAGAAAATCTGGCGGGGGTCAAGGCCGAGGCTCACTTTTTTGCTTTGTAAATTATTGTCAATCAACGCACTGAGCAAGTTATGCGCTTTTTCCACGGCGCTCAGGTCGCCCGTGAAGTGGAGGTTGATATCCTCCATGGGCAACACTTGGGAATAGCCGCCGCCCGTTGCACCGCCCTTGATACCGAATACGGGGCCGAGCGAAGGTTCCCGCAGCACCACGCAAGTCTTGCGTCCAGTGCGGTTCAGTCCCTGTGAGAGCCCAATGCTCACGGTGGTTTTGCCCTCGCCTGCTGGGGTGGGCGAGATGGCCGTCACGAGGATGAGTTTGCTCTGCTTGATTTTGTCCTCGTTGATGAGCGAGAGCGGCAGTTTCGCCTTGTACTTCCCGTAGAGGTTGAGGTCGTCGTGGGAGATGCCGAGCTGGTCGGCGATGTGCTGGATGGGCTTGAGGGTGATCGTCCTTGCGATGTCGAGGTCTGTCATAATTTGGTGATAGATTTTAATTGGCTTCCCATGCAATGAAAAGTCCCAATAAAGCAGATTTCCCTATAAATAAAAAGCAACAATCCAGCTTTTTAAACCCAAATTGGGGGAGAAAAACCTGCCAACTGTTTACTATCCACTGCTGTTTCAAAAGGCGGGCTAATGTAGCGTTTTTGGCAAAATCACGGCAATTTTTCAAAATTGAAATTTGTGAGCACGGCAGCCGTAGGCAAGTAGATGACTTTTTCCCTATCTTTCCCCCCATTTTTCACCTAAACGCTAACACCCAATGACACGTCGCTCCATTGGAATCATTTTTGTCTCTTCTCTCTCCTTGCTCTGCCTACAACCACTTGGGTTGTTTTCCCAAAGCATCACCTACCAGAACCCCGATGAGTTCTCCGCATGCGGCGAGGCCGAGTTCGGCATTACGGTGCAGAACACGGGCAGCACGACCATGAGCGGGGCCACTGTTACCATCAATTTCACCACTACCAACGGTACGGACTGCGGCATGGCCTACGTCCTAGGTTCGGTGTCGGCGCCTGTGACACAGGGGAACGTTGGCAACCCCGGTGCGCCACAGTTCAACCTGCCCAACTTGGCGGCGGGTGCTTCGCAAACATTTACCATAAAAGTCAAGGCCACTTGCGAAACGGCCACCTGCATTGACAACGCTGCGGTGTTCGTGAACCAAATCACGGTGAACTGGAGCGGCGGCAATGCCAACGTCACCACCAACCCCTATGTGGTGGACCGGGCGCTGTTGCTCATCACCAACGTGGCCAACACGGTCATGTCCGGCACGAGGGGCGATGTTTTGCAACGCAAACTGACCGTGCGAAACACAAGGCCAGGGGCCGTCAGCAGCTTCACCATTCGGGACGACCACCAGTTGGGCATCGCTATCAGTTCGTTACAGGGCACCACCTTACAAAACACGTCTTCTGTCTTTGAACTGCTGCTCGGCCCTTCCGATTTTGCCAGTGCTGGCGATGGCGACGGGCTGTTCGAGTTCAACGAGACCATCGTCGTGACGGAGGACATTCTCATCCAAAGCTGCGGGGTGGACGAAAGCTCAGCCGTGTCCACCATCTCGGTTTCGTGGGGCTGCAATGGGGACGTCTGCCAAGAAGAGTCGGTGACTGCCGTGGTGGTGTTCGAGCCTTATGACAAAGTGCCACAATTGTCGTTTGAACCCATCATCAACGTGCCCGATTGCCTCTGCGGCCCCGATGGGGTTCAGCAAGGCATGCGCATTACCAACAACGGCGAGGGCATAGCCAACAATATTGCTTTTGAGGTGCAACGCCTCAGCCTAAACCCAATTCAAGCTTTCGACACTACCTCCGTCAGGGTGGACAGTAGTGGGGTGGACATTGACTTTTTTTTAGGGGTATTGGGCGATATTGATTTTTCAGCCCCCTGTGAAGCACCATCAGACATGGTTCGGCAGTTTCGGGTATCGGGCCTGCAACTGGCCCCCAACGAGTCATTGACGGTTTATTGGGACAACTATTATTGCTCGCAGGGCTGCGCAAATCCAGCTACTGGCTGGGAATACAAGTACAGCTATTTCAAAGAATGCCCACCCAGTATTTTCGTGCAGAACAGCCAGTTCATCCCGGTCATAAAAACATACAATGACCTTAGCGCCTATGCCACTTTGGATACCAATATTATCTTTCAAGATGGCGATACGATTCATGGGATTTACCTCCTCAATGGCGATAAACTGACAACCAGCACGAGCACGCTAACGGTCGAAATGACCTTTGAATGCGGTTCGGAATGGATCGCCTCCAACCCCATGCTGCTCAACGACCAAGCGCCCTTGGACCTGGACTTCGTTCGTACCGACTCCTTTACTTTCGTCACGGCAGTTTATCAACTGCCATTGGATGTTGACACGGGCCGCATCGAGTTCGACCTGCTCTTTGAATGCGATTCGGTCTGCATCAACAGGCAGGAATGTGAATTCGATTTGGTTACTTCCTGTGAAGACAACTGTATTGCGCTGTCTGGTGGCGCAACGACTGCCCTGTTCAAGGCCACGATCAACCAATGCGGCCCCTACCCTCCCGAATGCAGCCCGCAGTCGTGTGCGGACTTAACGATTTTCTATAAATGCGATTTGGACTCCATCTGTGTGGATGCGCCGCCAGGCTACGTACGCTATGATTTCGAGGCGCAGCGCAAAAACTACGGCCTACCCGACAACAACAACGACCAATTGCCCGATGCCCCAACTGGCCTGCCCGACATGAACCTCGTCAACCGCTATCGCTTAATTCCCGGCGATACCATTCAGGCGACCATCAGGGGCATGGTTGTCATGGACTCTGCCAACGTGAAACTGCCTTTTGGCTACCTGAACATCAATTTTCTTGGAAAGCCCAACATGGCGAAGGAGACGAGGGACTCCTTGTTGCGGCCCGACAGGCTATCGCAAGCGGGCATCTCGCTGCGCATTTTTGACAGCAGCGCAGGGATTTGGTACGATTGCCAGAACCCGCCATTTACCACCGAGTTCAACCTCCGTTATAAATACGATTTAACGCAGCTAAAAGGGCTTTGCGTGCCCGCCAATTTCGCCTTAGAACAGGGTGACTCCATTGTGTTCGTCGGCAATTACCGCATCGGGCACGCCCCCCGTGAAGAAACGGCCATCAACGAGCCTGACCCCTTGCGAGGAGATATAGAAGTAAGCCCCGAACTGGTGATATTCAACGAGCATTATGAAAGCTACACCCTCATAAACTGCAATTGCCAAGTTGAAAACCTTCAACTCTCCTATTACAAGCTCACCATTAACCCCCAAACCTTTGCCTTGCCTCCCTGTTCTCCCTCCAATTATGGCCAGCCATTAAACATCAAATTGGACTTGGTACAGGGCAATTTCTTCCCTTTTGAATACCGCAACCTGCTACAGTTGGACGACCTCTCGCTCACCTTTCCGCCCAGCGTGGAGCTTTGCACCACCAGGATAACCACTATCCGATGGCAAGGCGGCGGATCGTTCGTCTCGCAAATCTTTTTTGAGCCACCCTTGGTGAATGGCAGTTATTTCAACGACCTCGAACCCTATCAGGTGCCACGCATGGACGAGGGCTTTGCGGCCAACCTTGATTTTATTTTCAAGAGTGCCTGCAACAACCGCTTCTCCATGCCCATTTCCTATATTTCCACACTCGACTGGGCACCCGGCCTGCCCTACAACGGAATACCCGAAGCACTGAACCTGAACCACAACTCCTTGCGCCCGCTCATCGCCAACCTGAGCATACAGGCCCCCTTGTACGACCTCGTGACCTATACGAACCAAATGGAGTTCGACTTTTTGTTCAAAAACACCCCTACTATTGCAAGCAGTCAAGCCAGTGGGCCTGCCCCCAATACATGGCTCTACATTGCTTCGCCAACAGGCCTCGTCACCGATTTTCAACTTATTGACCAAACGACTGGCCAGCCCGTTCCGCAAATCAACGGCGTGTTCCAATTGGGCAACTTCCCGGTGAACCCCAACGGCCTGCCATTCCGCATCCTCGCTACCAACAACTCTTGCAAACGGGAGCAGCTCTTCGTGCGCTATGGCTGGAGTTGCGATCCCATTACGAGCACCGTACAAACGCCCTGCTACGAACAGGTGCAACCCCTCTTCATCACCTCGCCACCTGGTGAAATTGACATGCTCGTGACCAGCCCAACAGGTTGCAGCCAGCTTTGCGACACCATTCCCTACCACAGCATCGAGGTGTTCAATGCGCAGTTTGGCAGCGTCTATAATTTGCGGGTGCAGGGTTTCGTGCCGCCCGGCATGAATGTGCTGCCCGGCTCTTGCGTCGTGGAGTACCCGACGGGCAGTGGCCTGCTCTACCCCATCGGCGACCCCACCGTGGTGAGCACGGGCGTGGTGGAGTGGAACCTCTCCATGCTCTTCGACAGCATCGCCAACGGGCTGCCAGGGGTTGGCGAAGCCCCCTATCACTCCCTGACACTCAGGTTCTTGGGCGAGTCCACTTGCGACTTCGTGGCCGAGGCATACACCCTCTTCATTGCGGCAGCCGACCAGAACTGCGGCATACCCTCCAACACGATTGCGAAGCCCGGCGACCCCATCTGCATTGACGGGGTAACAGCGCCTTTCACCACCAATATCAGCGTGACGCCGACGCCCGGCTTCGGTTGCAACGACATTACCAAGTTCGAGGTCTCACTGGCTTCATCAATGGTGCTGCCGCAAGGGGCTTGTCTCATCGCCACCCTGCCACCGGGCATCACCTATGTGCCAGGCAGTTGCCAAAACCTTTGCGTCAGCGGCCTTAACTGTACGCCAACCATCAACGGCAGCCAAATAACCTGGCAGTTGCCAGTGGGTGTTTTGCCATCGCAACTCGTCTGTTTCACCTTCAACACACAGGGCTGGTCGGGCCTTGGCTGCGAGAACGGCGTGGTACTGTTCCGCACAGCCGTGGAGACGCAGGCGCTTTGCGCCCAGACGGGCCAGTTCTGCAGTACCAAGGTCAGCACGGGTTCGCTCATACTTCCCTACGACCCTCAGCGGCCCGCTTTCAACCTCAGTGCGTTCAATATCACGGCATCGGCTTCGGGCGGGAACAACCTCGTCAACGCCACCGTGAAGCTGACGAACGATGGCGGCACGAGCCAGCCACCCACCATCATCGAGTTCTTTGCCGACACCAACGGCGACGGCGTGGGCGACCTATTGCTCGGCACGCATAACCATCCTTCGCCTATCGGCAATGGGCAGACCGTGACCATTTCGACCAGCTTCACGATGCCTTCGGCAATTAGCCTGTGCCAACTCCTGGCCGTGGTGGATGCTTCGCAACAATGCGCCTGCTCCGGCGATCTGGAACTGGTCAGCATGCCCATTGAATATAACACAGGCCTCAGTTGGACGGTCTGCTCCGGCATTGACGAAGTCATAGGCATACCCGCCCAGCCCGGCTTCAATTACCAGTGGTCGCCGGACAGCGATTGCCTCGCCGACGAACAGGCCGCCATGACCAATTTCAACTGTGAGAACAACGGCTTCGGACCCGTTACGACCGAGTTCACCATTGCGGAGAGCAACGGGGTTTGCGCCATTGACAACCTCGTGAGCGTGACCGTGCAGCCTGTGCCCGGCATCGCCTTCGCCGACTCGCCCATTTGCCAGGGCGAGAGCGCAAACCTCGCCGCCACGGACGGGGCCAGCTACACCTGGCAAGGCCCCGGCATTGCGCAGCCCAACCTACAAATCATCACCGTCACGCCCGCCACTACCAGCCAGTACAGCGTGACCGTGCTGGACGCCTTCGGCTGCGCTGGCACCGAGTCGGTGACCGTGGTGGTAGCGCCTTTCCCCCAAGTGAATGCTGGCCCGGATGTCTCCTTCTGCCCCGACGACTCGCCGCAGTTGAACGCCAGTTTCGATGCAGACTGGGACTACCTCTGGTCGCCACAGACCGTGGGCAACCTGACGGCACTCAGCAATGCTGCCATCCATAACCCGCTTGTGCTGATCAACCAAGCTACGACCTTCACGCTGCAAGTGACGGATGAAAACGGCTGCTCCGCATCGGACGCCGTGACCGTCAGCTTTGCCGATGCGCCCATTTTGACCATGCCCTCCGATTTGGCAATATGCAACGGCGACAGCACCGTGCTGGTAGTGTCAAGCAACTCCACTGGCACCTTCGATTGGCTGCCCGACGATGGCGACTGCCCAGATTTTAGCAATTGCGCCAGCTACCTTGTTTCACCCAATACCACGACTACCTACACCGTCGTGCAAACAGCCAGCAATGGCTGCACGGCCTCGGGCAGCGTAACGGTGACGGTAGCCAATGGCCTCATCGTGACCAATGGCCCACTCATCGAAATTTGCGAGGGGGAAACAGTGGTCATTAATGGCCAAACAGTCAGCGAGGCGGGCGTTTATTGCGATACGATAGCCATGATGGGCGGCTGCGACAGCGTGTATTGTGTGGAGGTGCTGCTAAAAGCGAAAGTGGACACCATCTATTTGGACACGGCGATTTGCCTTGGGGCCAGCGTTGAATTTGAAGGGGAAATCTATTCCGACGAAGGTGAATATTGCGTGACCCTGCCCGGCCAAAACAACTGCGACAGTGTGCGCTGCCTCGTGCTCCTAGTGGACGACCTTGACATAAAACTGACGATTGATTCGATTATTTGCCCCGGTGACAGCGTACTGTTCGAGGGACAGTTTTATGCTGCGGAGGGGGAGTATTGCAACACCTATTCCACCCCCGAAGGCTGCGACAGCCTTAGTTGCCTCAACCTAAGTTGGCATCCTTTGCCCCCAGTGGAAATCGTCGGGACGGATACCGTAAGCAATGGCGATACACTGGTGCTGGGGCAAATCCCATCGGGGCCGTTTGGCAGTATTTTCTGGTACCAAAACGACTCCCTGCTCGCCGACTGCACGGGGGAATTGTTTTGTGAGACTTTCCCCACCGACAGCCTCACCACCTTCCTGGTGCAAATTACCGACCCCGTGACAGGCTGCCCCGGCTCGGATACCTTGCAGGTCATCGTGATACCCAATTGCAACCCCGAAAAAGTGGAAGTGCCCAATGCTTTTTCTCCGAACAACGACGATAAAAACGACGTGTTCGACATCGTAGGCCCCGGCGCAGAGGCCACCCTCAATATGCGCATCTGGAACCGCTGGGGCCAAAAGGTCTATGACGGCCCCGGCCCCTGGGATGGCAAACAGAACGGCAAGGAAGCTCCCAGCGATGTGTATATCTACCGCATCGTAGTCGGTTGCGCCGTGGCGGTGGATGCGGTGGACAGGGAGGTGAAGGGGGACGTGACGCTGCTGAGGTGATAGATGTCCACATGCCTCCAAGGCTTGGCAGAATGCGCTATGGGCTTGGCCATTAGTGCTGCCTCAACTGCACAAGTCACCAATGAATCAACACCAATGTTGAACTTGAAGTACAAGCGTAAACGCTCGATTTTCGCAAGCTGCCGGACTATTAGGGTATCGAAAGCATCAAACCCAAATATTCCCTGTGCTGGATAAGGGAAAAACTTAGATTTGCTTTGAAGGATGAACCTGAGACAGGTTCTGCTTCATCTTTCTTATTTTTTTACCAAAAACTGTTTGTCATGAAAAAACTTAAAATTCAAAATTTCTCTTTAGCCTCTGTAACAACATTCTATCTTCTACTGATAATATCCCCAGTCAACCTACAATCGCAAGGGATGATATCCCCTATTATTTATGGCCTGTACAATGAAGTTGCTGGCAATTTCTATGTGAGAACTTTTATCCATTACATCGATGGCCCTCTTAATACGACAGCAGGTATTAATTTGAGTTCAAGAACACAGGCAATCATTCAACATCTTAATGACATCTACAACGTTCATGGGATATTTTTTATTCAATACAATCAGGAGAATTACTGTGAGGGAATCGCAGTAATAGGGGAAGACTTTGAAGACTGGGAAGCCTTCAATGATTCTAACTTAAAAACCGATGCACTAAACATCGTGGACAATGGTGGCAATCAAAATTCTTCAGGAGCAGCTTTTAGCACGCCTAATAATAAGGTGGAACTTTGGGGCAATGCAGCCCTTGATGAAGTTATCATTCATGAAGTTGGGCATTGTATTGGCCTGCTGCACACTTTCGGATTCTTAAATGGCGGAAACACTATGCCTGTGCCATGTAATGATATCCTTGGCGGCCAAAACTGCTATATTTATTGCGACCTAACTTGTGATATCCCGTTTGTAGATGTGTCTGGCTCAATCAATGCACCAAACTGCGCCCACCCAGATTATCCACAAGAAGTTATAAGAAACTACATGAGTTATATCGATCAGGGTAGTTGCCGTGATAGGTTCTCAGAAGAGCAAATCAAGCGAATGAGATACCACTTAAAAAACCATTCCTTTTTGGATGCCATGGCAATGTCTTCAACCCTTCCATTAAATTCCATAACATCACCCTCTGGCGACATCATCGTGGAGTCCGGCACGCACTCCATTACTACGCCCATCCAGATGGTACCGGGAGCCAAGATTATCGTTATGCCCGGGGAAAGGTTGAACATCTATTCAACAATCACGGCCGCCTGTGATATGTGGGAAGGCATCGTCGTGGAGGGCAACCCCGTGGGGAGCAACCTCGGTGGGCCGGGCACCACGCCCGGCAGGGTGGCCCTCTACGACTCCGGTGTGTTGGAGCACGCCAAACTCGGGATACGGCTCGGCTCGATCAACGCCAACGGGCAACTGGCCACCTCCGGGGGCGTTTGTAGCCCGTGCCGGGGTGGTTTCGTGAACTGCTCCACCTCCATCAGGTTTGAGCCGAACCCCGTCAACAGCCCACCAGCCACTCAAATTGTCAGCGCAGTTTTCTATACCGACGACCAGTACAGAGGCGGAAGCGGGCAGGTGACCTATATTGATGCCCCACAGATAACCGGCCTAAAGGTCAGGAGCAACTGGTTCAGGGACAACCGCACCACCTGCCCGGGGCCTGCCTCCAAGGCCATCGGCATAGCGGCATACGGTACCAGCATCATTGCCACCAGCAACGATTTCTTCAACCTCGGCAAGGCCATCGTAGTTGACCAGCCCTTGGTAGGGTCTTTCCAGGCCAACAACAACAGCTTCACCCGCTGTTTCTCCGGCATCGAGTCCAACAAGGTCAGCAACTTCTCCATCCGTGACAACAGCTTCCAAATCGCCGCACCGCCCAACTGTAGTGGGGAGAGCGTGGGCGTCACCCTTTCTGGAAATTCAGCGGGTTTCTCGTTTACGAAAAATACTTTTACGGGGCTGGACAACGAGGCAGTGGGGACGGTGGTGCGAGCAACAGGTACTGCCAACAAAATCATCTTAGATAATGACTATATTAACTTAAAAGTAGGAAATAGAGCCGAATCAGAAAATGGCAATGCAAATTCAGGACTGACTTATAATTGCAATACACATACTAATAGTGTGGGCGATTACCTCGTGCTTGGAAATGTTCGAGTGGAACAAAAGGCAATTAATGGACAGGGCTTTGATGCACCAACAGGTAACACTTTTTCAGGCTTGCCCGACCCTAATAGCAGTTTTAAGAGTACCGGAGGACAAACTATCCAATATTTTTTTACGGGCAACGCCAATTCAAGCAATCCACAGCATTTCACCTATGGCGGAACAGCTTTTCAAAACGTAAATGGCAATGAATTGACAATTGCCAATGCAGCCTGCACATCTGTAACACCATGCAGCCCACCTTGCGACGAAACCACAAATCAACTGTTAAAGCAAACATTTTATGGAAATCGTCAGGAAAGGAATACCAAAAAGGCTGCCTTGGCAACGATGACTAACCAACAACAAATTGAAGCGGAAAAGAAAGCCATCCAAAACTTGGAATCTCTTATGGAGCAATACGCTTCGCTGGTTGTCCAAAATTATGCTTTGGATACGATGGGATTGGAAATTGAGACGGACTCTATACTGACATGGCTGGAACACTCCGAATCCTATTCAAGTGATTTGGAGCGCCTCAATCATTATTTTTTCAATAGTGACCTCGATGAATTTGATGATTTATGGGAAGAGGTACCGACTAAACATGGCCTATCAGGAGATAATCTTGGAGAGTTCAACGAATTGGAGTTGGTTTATGAATTGGTTCGGCCTACTGTCGAATTGGAGGAAGGTAATTTATCCAACCTATCTGAACCTGTGATAGATTCTCTTATGTTCTGGAAAAGTTGGTGCTCAGAACCTGGATTCCTCGTAAAATCGCTTTTGAGGTGGAACGGAATCGAGACAAGCCAAGATTGCGAATCCCCTCAAAGGGTTGCTGAAAGACAATCTATTAAAGAAGGTAAATCGCTATTTACTTCAAGGAATTTAGATTTACTTGTTTATCCCAACCCAGCAAATGATCACTTGATTGTTTCTTTCAAGACCACCTCCCAGATTGATTTCAGCATCGCTTTATGCAATTTGCGCGGCCAAGTCTGCTTCTATCAAAACTACTCATCTCTTTCTGGAAATGTGAAACTGCCAACCAAAGATATTCATGAAGGGCTTTATTTTTTGAAAGTTCAAATGAAAGAAGGCCATTCATATCAAGCTAAAGTTATCATTGAGCATTAAAACTTAAAACCGTTCAGAGTGATTGGCATGTGCCAAGCACTCTGAATTTTTCTTACTGTCATGAAGAATTATTATTTCCTATTAATTTTTATACTTGCACAAGTTCTATTAACTGCCCAAACACCAGGCTTCAACAAACGGTTTGCTATCGAGTACCCAAACACCAGAATTTTTAAAATCTTAATAGAGAACGATACCATTGTTGCTTTGGGCGATGGGTATTTGGACTCCATGAGCTTTAACCGAGGTATCATATTGATGAAGTTTGACACGCTTGGAAATCTTCTTCAATCAAACCACATATTAGACAATATTTTTGGCCCTTATCCTGTGCCACATAGATGGGGGTCTCTGTTAAAGGCAAATGATAACGGCTATATTATGACTATTACATCAGCCGCTTACGAATTCCCGGTAATTCTCAAAACAGATAAAGACTTCAATCTTGAATTTGTTGAAAAGTACGAAGACTTAGAAGATTTTAATTATCAGCTATGTGATATGATCCCCATTCATGACGGTTACTTTCTTTATGGGGGGGTTGGAAGGTCAAATGGACTTAATGACGGTTATTTGCGAAGAATAGATTTAGACGGCAATTCAATTTGGGTGAAATATTATGATGATTTCAATACATCAGAGTCAATCAACGATTTGTTTAAGATAAATGATACTTTGTTTGCATTGTCAATGGTAAAAACTATTGATACTAACCCTTTCGATGAAAGCAATATTTCGGTCATAAAATACATTAACGGAAATGGTGAAGTACTTAGGGAATGGGAATCAGAACCAGAACCGGAAATTGGTTACTTGCGTGAAATACTGTACGCTGACGGTGAACGAATATTGGTTTACGGCTTGAACGTAGTAGAAGAAGAGTCGGTTCCACCATTCCAGTACAAGATTGTAAAATCTACTTTTTCAATGCTTGACGAAAATTTCAATTCCGAATGGGTTAATAAATATGGGCTAAAATCTGATTTGTCGAATGAAATCATGTTCTATGATATAAAAGAAACCATGGACGGTAATTTTATTTGTGCTGGAATGACTTATACGGAAGCGAACACAGATTTTAGCCAAGTCTATAATCGGGGTTGGCTTATGAAACTTTCTATGAATGGCGATAGCATCTGGGGCAGACAAGATACGTCGGACATCTTGCCTATTAGTGGTTATAACCGCCAAAGATTAGGTGGGGTTGGCGTCCTCTCCTCTGGCAGCATCATAGCAGGTGGCTATGTCACAAGAGGCGAAGACAACAGCAGTTATTGCTGGCTCATCAAGACTACGAACGACGGCTGTATAGATACCCTGTACTGTGGGCTGGTGAGTAGTGCGGAGGAAGTGCCGCAAACAGCACTGGGAAAGGTAAAAATCTATCCCAACCCGGCCAGCGAGGTCGTCCATATCCAAGTCCCGGATATTATTAGCAGTATTCCAATTCCAATAAATGTTTATGATTTATCAGGCAGACTACAAAAGGCTGTCTTTATTGACGTTGACGGGGATTTTATCCTTCAAGTGCACGATTTGCCGTCTGGCATATATTTCGTATCGATAAAATTGCCTGATGGGAGGGTGCTTTATGAAAAGCTAAGCATAGTTCGATAGCTGCCAACCTGACGCTGTTCGGCTGCCCCGGCGATTCGGTATGGTATGATTCTCAAATGGTGGCCGTGGGTGCAATACAGGATTTCGTTTTTCAAAACCAGTTGGGCTGCGACTCCTTGGTCAATTTGACGGTTGCTCCATATCCTGTTGATTTTCAATCGGTTGACCTAATTTCCTGTCCCGGCCAACCAGCCTTATTCGATGGCCAAGCCCTCATGCCGGGCGACACGATGAGCTTTGTTTACCAAAACCAACACGGCTGCGACTCAACCGTCACGGTCACGGTCGGGCTGTTCCAAGCGGCATCGCCCACGGTCATGGAGCTATTCGTTTGTACTGGCGACTCGCTGGTTTACAACGGCGAGACACTATGGCCGGGCGACGTGCGGAATTATGTATTCCAGGATGAAAACGGCTGTGATTCGTTGGTGAACCTGACCGTGTTGGCGCATCCTGTCATTGATTTCAAGGCGTTCACGGAGGCGGTTTGCCCCGGCAGTTTCGATGGCGTTATCGAGTTGGTGGCTATGGTGGGTGACGGGCCTTTTTCCACCAGTTTGGATGGGAGCAGTTTCAGTGATGAAACCCGTTTTGAAGCATTGCCGCAAGGCAACCACCAAATCACCCTAAAGGATGCACATGGCTGCATTGCTTCGCAACTCATTGAAATAGAAGCACTTGATTCACTTGTCTTAGAGGTTGAGGACTATGTTTTGCCCTGCGAGGAACCTAGCATCACGCTTCGGCCAAAGGTGCTTTCCCATGCAGGCCCCTTGCATTGGGCATGGCCCGACGGCTCCACCTACGATTGGTTCAGGGCAACGCAGGGCGGGCTTTACCTCGTCAGCGTTTCGGATGATTGTACGACAAAGGAGCAGCCAATCACGGTCCATTGGGGCGACGACACCCCTGCCTCCCCCGTCTATGTGCCCAATGCTTTTTCGCCCAATGGCGATGGGGTGAACGATGAATTCATGGTCTATCCCGCACAGGGTGTCGAATTTTTGGCCTTCGAACTTCTCGTCTTCGACCGCTGGGGCAATTTGCTGTTCAGCAGCCAAGACCACAGAAGTGGATGGGATGGTTTTTACCGGGAAAAACGCATGGATACAGGTTTGGTGGTTTGGTACCTGAACGCCAAAATCACCAGTTGCGGACGGGAACTGGAACTGTTCCAAGAAGGTGGGGTGACTGTGATGAGATGATTCACGATTGCGGATTAGCGGATTGCGGATTGCGGAACTTGTCCCGACACCTCGGGATTGACCGGAGCAAATCTGCCTTCTCGGGACATTGCCTAAAAAATTTGGAGCTACGAAGCCCGCAATCCGCAATCCGAATTCTGAAATCGAATCAATTCTGCTGCGCCCTCCTAATCACTTCCTCCGCACTGCTGCTGCGGCTACCCTTGCTCTTCATGTGCTGGTTGCCAAACTTGTAACTCACCTGCATATTGTAAACAGGAGCGTCCCAGCGGCTGACGATGTTGAAGTCCATATTGGCGTACTGTACGCTGCCGTGGAAGAAGCGGCGTAGTACGTTGTCAATGCCAACGCTGACCTTCAACTTGTCGTTGAGGAACTTGCGGGCCACGCCCACGTCAACGCCGTAGAGCCATTCTGCGTTGATGATTCCCTGTAGGCCGCCACTGTTCCAAAAGCCAGAAACCTCCATTTCCACCTTCTTGGGCAGGGTGATATTGGCGCTCAGGAAGGCCGTGTAGTCCCATTTGCTCCGGCTGAACTGCTGGTCGAGGTAGGGCGAGTCGTATTTATTGTGGTTGGCAATGAAGCCGCCGTAGCCGCTCGTCTTGGGGATGAAGTCGAGGGGGAAAAACAGGCTAATGTTCAGCACCTTGAAAGCGTCGAGGTTCACATTGGTCAGGAAGGTCTGACCGCTGGCGTCGTCCTGCTCGGTTACCTCCACCATGGCGTCGTTGGTATGCTTGTACTCGATATTGAAGAACGGTTGGTTCTCGAACATCAGGCTGAACTTGGTACTGTGCGTGAGCGAGGGGCGCAGCCGGGGGTTGCCCAATTCATAAGTATAGGGGTCGAGAAAATAAATGAAGGGGTTCAGGTCGCCGTAGTGCGGTCGGTCAATGCGGTAGCTGTAGGCAATGGCGGCACCCAGTTTCTTGGTCAGTTCTCGGCTAAGGCTGGCACTGGGGAAAAGCTTGGCAATACGGCGAGACTGTGTGGAATCCAGCGTGACCGAGTAGCCCTCGCTTTTGCTGTCCTCGTAGCGGAGGCCCGCCGTGCCCGACCATTTGCCCGCTTTCCAGTCCATTTTTGAGTACCCCGCCCAGATGGTTTCCTTGAACAGGAAATGGTTGCTCTGCAAGGAGTCTGGCTGGAAAACGCCGTTGGCATCCTCCCGGAAGGAGCGCAGGTCGTTGTCGAGGTCGGCGAGGCTGTAGCGGCCACCCATTTGCAGTTTGATGTCCTTGGAAATAGGCAGGGTATAATCGAGGCTGACCGTGTAAATCTCCGATTCGCCGGGCTGGTCGTAGCGCTGGTCGGGGGTAAATTCCCCGAAATTGGCCTCCTCTGGCATGAGCGTATTGCCGCCATTGTTGCCGATGCGCACGGCATTGAAGTCGAGGTCGAGCTTTTGTCCTTGCGTGTCAATCTCGAAGCTGTAATAGGGGTTAAGGGTGAGCATGTTCCAGTCCCTTGTTATCCGGTTGTCGGTCAGGATTTTCAGGTCGCCCGTGTTGGCGTCGGCGAAGTCAATAAGGGTGGTGTTGGTGATGGAATAGTCCCGCTTGCTGCCCACCCAACTGCTGTTGAAGCCGAGGCGGTGGCGCTCGGTCACGTCCCAGTCGAGGGTGAGGTTGGAGCGGAGGAAGTCGCTGATGTTCGGGTTTTCGGATACCTGGCTGTAAACATCGCTGCCCACCGAGCGCACCACGTCCAAGCCCTCGTACCAGGAGTTGCGACCTGTGCTTGCCCCGGCGCTGATGTTGAGGTTCCCTTGGTAATGGCTCAGGCTGAAACCCGTTCGGTAGCGCCAGTACTCGCCCTTGCTCACCCCGGCGTTCACGCTGCCGTTGGTGCCATAGAGGCTGTTTTTCTTCAAAATAATGTTGATGATAGGCCCCGTACCCTCCGCCTCGAACTCGGCCCCTGGCTGGTGGATGACCTCCACCCGCTTGATGTTGTCGCCGGGGATGTCCTTCAGCAGGGCGTCCACGTCCATGTATTTTGTTGTTTTGCCGTTGAGGAGGATGGTCACGTTGCTCTGGCCGGCCATCCGCAGCTTGTCGCCCACCACGATGACGCCGGGCACTTTTTTCATCACTTCCAGCAGGTTGGAGTTCAGGCTGGTGAGGTTGTTCTCTACGTTCACGATGAGGCGGTCGGCCCGCTGTTCGAGCATGGGGGCCTTGGCAGTGACGGTCACGGTAGAGAGGCTCTGTGCTTCTTCATCGAGTTGGATGTCGAACTGCTTGCGGTTGTCCCTAGGGAAGCTGAGGTCGGCTATTTTTTCATCCAAAAAGCCGAGCATGCTCACTTCGAGGAAGTATTGCCCATCAGGGATGTCCTTGAGGCTGAACTTGCCGTTGGCATCGGAAGTTTCGCCCTTGAGGATGGTGCTGTCCGCCTGCTTGTACAGAGCGATGGTGGCGAAAAAAACGCCATCGCCCTTGGCGTTGGTGATGGTACCGGAGATTTGGTGCTGGGCAACTGCTTTTTGCGAAACAAACAGTAATGCCAAGGCAAGGCCAAGGATTGGCCAAGAAAGTCGGGTCTTCATAAAGCGATTGTTAGTCAGGTGAAAAAAACAGTCGGGTGAAACTTGGTCTTTCGACGGGTTAAATGCTATAGCTATTACAAGGATGCAGGCAGGTTGTTTGCCCCCCTATTCCATTGCTGGAAATTCATACACCACGAAAGATATTAGGTTCAAATACTACCGTCAAACAGTAAAAAACGGGAGGCCCATTATGGGAGTTTTGACAAGATTTTCATGAAATCCTCCATTTTAAGCACTGTCAAGGAAGGAAAAGGGATGGAGCGCAACGCCCGAAAATGCCTGTCGTTGGTCACAAGGTAATCCGCCCCAAAAGCCAGCGCACAATCCACAAATTTGTTGTCATCAAGGTCATGGTAAATCAACTTCCACTTGAAAAAGACTTCTATAAATTCCACATTTGCTTTGAGCGGCATTGCACCAACAACTAGCTCAGCAACAAAAGGTGAGAAATTGGAGGAGAGTTTTTCTTCGTATTCCAATAAGATTTCAGTGGTCAGGCCCAAACGGAAACTGCCAGCCTCAAAATGGTCGAAGATGGGACGGAAAGGCGAATAAGGGAAAATGGAGCTAAGTATGACGTTGGTATCAAGGACGACCTTCATGGCGTAGAATTGGGTTCACCGCCCTTCCAGCGTTCAATAGTGGTTTCGTCGTAGCCCTTTTGCAGCCAGATTTTCCCTGCCTCATCCTTTGCACGGGAAAGCAGGAAGCGGGCAATCAGTTCCTTGATTTCTGGAAGCACCTCATCCGGCACCCCGGCGGCGTATAGCTTGAGCAATTCTACCTGCATGTTGGAAAATGGCGGCTTGACGGTCAGCATGTCTTGATGATTTGAACAAAGATAAGCACTTCGAAGAAACAAATGAATGTGAATCATTCACAAAATATTTGGAAACGCCCATTGCGCAAGCACTTATCTTTGCCGCTCTGAAAAACGGCCTCCCAGTTGCCGACAAAGCTGGGCGGAGGAACCCGAATCCGTGAAATTGGGAAATCAGGAAATTGGGAAATTAGAAAATTGGAAAAACAGGGCACGCCCTACCAATGCTAATTCCCAGCTATTAAACCATCATCATTTACATGAAAAAAGTAAGCACTGCACTGTTCGCAAGCCTTTTCGCACTTGCCATCGGCATTACTTCCGTTCATGCACAGACACTAACAACCGCACCAACTATGACAGCCACCTACACTCCCCCCGTAGCACCAAACCCCGCCAACCCGAAAGTGTTCTTCGACATCAACATCGGCGACCAACCCGCTGGCCGCATCGTTTTTGAACTGTTCAAGGATGCTGCCCCGCTGACCGCCGAGAACTTCCGTGCCCTCTGCACGGGCGAGAAGGGCGTTGGCACCAGCGGCAAGCCCCTCCACTACAAGGGCAGCGGCTTCCACCGCATCATTCCGGCCTTCATGTGCCAGGGCGGTGACTTTACCAACGGCAACGGCACGGGCGGCGAGAGCATCTACGGCCCCAAGTTCGCCGACGAGACCTTCAGCGGCAAAGCGGGCGTACACGCCGGCCCCGGCATTTTGAGCATGGCCAACGCCGGCCCCAACACCAACGGCTCGCAGTTCTTCATCTGCACCGTGGAGACGACTTGGCTCAATGGCCGCCACGTGGTCTTCGGCCAAGTCGTAGAAGGCATGGACGTGGTTCGGAAAATGGAGGCCGTCGGCAGCCAGAGCGGCAGGACTTCTGCTGTGGTGACGGTTGCGGATAGTGGGGAGTTGAAGTAATTTGATTCTTTGAAAAGAAGAAAGCCGGGCAGCGTGGGTTGTCCGGCTTTTTTTGTTCATCAATAAGGTATGGGTTGGGATTAGCAAGTCAAATGTTGGGTAAAACGATTATTTTCCAAGTACAACAATCAACTCTATTCTCTCGCCATCCATTTCGTGAAGTATCATTTGACTTTCAGAAATATTAGCAATCGTCATGGTATCTATATCTGACTCAATTGTAACTATTATTAGGCTATCGTTTTCTGAAACAGCCCATTTTGCTAAATTTTGGGGATCAGTTTGATTAAAGCAAAGTAATTCTTGGTTTATAGTTAAATCACCATTACTTTCAAAAATAAAAATATTATCGCCCTCGCAGCTATTTGTTTGGTCTTCGTATTCCTCATTAAAATCACCATCGTCATTTAAATCCTCTTTGAGTTCAGTGATTTGCCAAGTTCCTATCACCAATTCTGTCATAGTCATTTCCGAATCTTTTTTACAATTGAGCAGCAGAACGCACACTAAAAATGCTAAAAGAACACTGACGTAAGAATTCATAATTAAAATTTTTATAGTAGATGAACGCATTGGCGGGCGGCCCTCATAGTGCATCAAGTTGAAGCCACCGCCTTCCCACTCAGCAAAAACGTCAACTCGTCCAGCTTTTCAAAGATTCTTTCTTTGCTTTCCTCGCTAACGTCCTTGCTTTTAAGCGCATTGCCCAAGAACCGAATCGGCTCCTTCACGAATTCCGTCAACTCTTCTGGGGTCAGCGAAAGCATATAATCTTTCAGCATCGAAAGCTGCTTTACCCTACTGCTTTCAGCAAAATAGACTTCCAGAAATTGGTCGTTTAGCTCACGCATCCGTTCTCTATTTAATACTCAAAGCCAGAGTTCCCTTACTTCCAGTAGTTTCCGCCGCATCTCGCCCCTCTCCACTTTTGAAAGCTGCTGATAGTCAATACTTCTCAAAGCTACCAAGTTCGCTTGAATCGTTTTGAAGACATCAGAAGGTTTGATTTTTGCTTCATTCATGTTGCGAAGCTACCAAAAAAATCAAAAAATCAAGCAGAAACCCTCGGTTTATGTAAACCCCAATCCCGAGGTGTCGGGACAAGTTCCGAAATCCGCAATCCCAAATCCGCAATCACCCACCCTTCCCCAAATCCAACCCCCTCACCACCATCAAATACGACGCAGCAAACTCCGCCATATTCCTAAAATTCAACTGTTTCAAATCAAAGGCGAGACGGGGATACTCATCACTGTGCCTGTCCACGATGCCACGGATGGCCTGCTTGATGGCCTTCTCGTCGAGCAGCCCGGCGGGGGCGAGGGGCTGGAAGCCGAGGCTGAGGAAGTAGTCCGATTCGAGGATTTGCATCAGCAGGTGGAAGAAGTCCTTGTCGGGGGGCGGCAGTGCGAAGCTGAACAGCCCACGGCCCACGATGAAGCTTGGGATGGCCTGGGCGATGCGGTCGTGGCCGTTGTCGGCGTACCAGCGCATATTGGGCAGTTCCTGGTCTATCAGCACCATGAGCTTTTGGTGGTCAATGGGCGGCGTGATGCCGAAGGTAGTGCTCACCTCGTACAGTTCCTTGGCCAGTTTTTCGGAGGGGCGGTCCAGCAGCAGTTGGAACTCCTTGCGCAGGGCGAGGTTCTTCTCGGCGGCGTTCTTGCCGTCCTGTTGGAAGGTCATGCGGTCAATGCGCTCCAGCGTTTCCATCGTGAAACCCTCCGGCTTGGTGAGGTAGTCGAGGCGGTAGCAGAGGTCGAGCAGCAGGTAGGTGTAGGCCACGGGGTACTGGTCGGCGGGGAGCTTGCCCATGTCCATCTCCCCGAACACCGATTCGATTTCGTTGCGCAAATAGGCGATTTTGGTGGCCTTCTCTCCATCGGGCAGTTCCCGGCGCACGTTGAAGTCGGCGATTTCAAGTGCCTCGAACTCGTCCACGAGGATGTCGTCGTGCTTGTCGGCGATGGTGGCCAGTTCCCGCAGGGCGGCATGGAGCTTGTGCGGCGAGCCGTCGGCGGTGTGCGTATCGAAGACGATGGTGATTTCGTCGTCGGGCGTAAGGGCGAATCGGCTGTACTTCAAATCGAAATTGGCCTCCAACAGCCGCCGCATGAAACTGGACTGCAGCGTTTTTGCCTTCGCAATGCGCGCAGCGGCGTAGAACTTCCGGTCGTTGGCATAACCCGATATTTTCTTGGAACCTTGGAAAAACTCGAAGCGGAGTTCGCCCCGCTCCTCCCAAGCTCGCAGGTTCTGTTCCTCCCCATCGAGCAGGTAATCGAAGAACAGCACGTAGGCCGAGAGGTAGTTCTCCTTCATGAAGTCCTTGAGCGCCGCATCGAACGCCGCCTCCTTTGCAGCCGTGCGGTTGCTGTCGGTGTACCGCCCGAAGCGGATGGCGGGGATGGGAGTGGCGGGCTTGGAGCCAAAAAGTCTTCCGAATAATTTCATGTAGCGGCTTCGTTTTACTATTTCAGCAGTTTGATTTCAGATATAAGAAGTAAGATATCAGATTTTAGATTTGATTGACGATTTGTTTAATTTCGATTTACGGTGGCGTTCGCAACGTGCGGAGCAATCTTAAATCTGAAATCGTATATCTGAAATCTGAAATCAAAAAAAATCCATTCTAACTCACTTCCTTCCAAAGTCCGCAGCAATTTCCCCCCAATCCTCCGTCTCCCATTTAAGTATAGGGTTCTTGTAGGTATGGGTCTTGAGCCAGTTCTCGGCCCGGGCGATGATTTGGTGGAGGTTTTCGGTCTTTGCGTTGCGCACGAGCTTGGTCTTGCACACCTTCAGTTTTACCCACCCCATGGCCGTGCGGCTGTCAGTGTAGATGGGTGTGTCCTTCCCCTGTTGGTGGAACATGGCGAGGGCATGCACGATGGCCAGGAACTCGCCGATATTGTTCGTGCCAAGCGGGTGCTTTTGATGGAAAATCAGGGTCTTGGTGCGGGTGTCCACGCCTTGATACTCCATCACGCCGGGGTTGCCGGAGCAGGCAGCGTCCACGGAGATGCTATCCCAAATGATGGAAGGATTGGAGGATTGAGGGATTGAGGTCCCCTTCGGGGATGACAAAGCTGTACCCGGTTTTGATGGTGCTTTGAACTGGATGTGTTGGGCGTAGTTGCTACCGAAAGCAATGTCGGCCTCTTCCCGGCTGCCGAAGCTTTTGTACTTGGCATTGGGGTAGTTCTTGATTTGCTGTTGGCATTTGTCCCAACTGTCGTAGATGCCGGGGTTGTGCCCCTCCCAGACGACGTAGAATTTCTTTTTGTCGGCCATAATGGTATCATTCAATGCGGGCGAAGGTAGGGCATAGCAGGCAATGGCTGTCGTTATTTTGAAATATGGGACGGGTTAAAAACGAAAAAAACTTAATTTTATCCCCATGAAACGACTGCATATTTACCTCTTTATTATTGCTTTGGTGGCCAGCACCATTGGGCTTTGGTGGATGGGGCCAATCCCACAAGACCCGCTCTACCACGACTTCGCCGACCAACGCAGCTTTTTTGGAATCCCCAATTTCTGGAACGTTGTGAGCAATATTCCTTTCTTGTTGCTGGGGGCAGTAGGCATTTGGTGGAGCATCCGAGATTGGCGGCGGCGAAAGGGCCTCGTAGTGCAGCTGATTCCAGCCGTGCTAAGCTTCGGAATACTGACCGCCTTTGGGGGTTCAGCTTACTACCATTGGACGCCCAACAGTCTGACCCTCGTGTGGGACAGACTGCCCATGACCCTAATGTTCATGCCCGTTTTCGCCATCTTGATTTATGATTTTATTGGCGAAAAACAAGGGAATATTACCTTTTGGCTACTGGTAATGCTAGGCATTTTCAGTGTTTTTTATTGGCATTACACCGAGGCAGCCGGACGTGGCGACCTTCGGGTTTATGCTTTTGTGCAATATTTCCCCATGCTGGCTGCCATCTTATTGGTATTAATCACCCCACAAAAACCCGTGTATGCACGCTACCTGCTCATAGCCGTTGGTTGGTACGTTTTGGCCAAATTATGCGAGCATTTTGACGATGCCATCTTTGCCAAACTGGTATTTTGGAGCGGCCATACCATTAAGCACTTATTGTCCTGCGTCAGCCTTTGGTATGTGTTGAAAATCGTTGAGAAATGGCGGCTCTCAGCACCAGTTCTTCATCAATAAAAAAACAGGTGTCACAAAAAATCCACCTGCACCATATCATCCTGCTTCAGCCCCAACAGGCTACTGGCTGTGCCCATGCTCACGCTGATTTCGAGCAAGCCGGCAGCGTTGAAGAGGCAGAGCGGCTCGCCAACGGGCACGTCGGTATAGTGCTGGCTGAGGATGGTGATGGGGTCATTGCGCTTGAAAAACACAGCAAAGCGGCGACCGTTTCGCACTTTTTCAAACAACTCCCTGGTGATGTTGATGGTCACGTTCTCGTAATGGTCAACGTAGATGACCGAGCCACGGATTTGAGAAGTGCTGATAACAGGTTGCAAGGCAATGCGCTGCACTACTTCCCCAACTGGCAGCCCTACTTCGAAAATGGGCTTGCCTGCGGCAATATGTGCGACAGCTTCGGCAATGGATTTTTGGATGGAAAAAGGGCTTGCCTCTACAGGGTCAAGCCGCCAAGCATCGGGAATGGAAGGAAAGATGAGTGAGAAGATACCATTGTCAGGTCCGATGAAATACTGCCCCTTATATTGAAAACAAATGAACGCCCTGCCCTCTTGGCTGTTATTAACAGTAATGACATGGATGCAGCCTTCGGGAAAACTTGGAAAGGCGTTTTTCAACACAAAAGCGCCCTGCACGATGTCAAACTGCTTGATATTGTGCGAAATATCAACGATTTGGAGGTTAGGCGTCTGCTGGAGCAGTGCCCCTTTCATCAGGGCCACGTAGTAGCCGTCCAGCCCAAAGTCCGTCGTTAAGGTTACGATTTGCATGTCTGTTTAAAAAAAGGGGATGAAACTTTTTGCCCGATCCGACAGTTATGCAGGCTTAAAAATTTAAGGTGAGAATAATATCCAAACACCTAATTTTACGGACAAAAGTAGCCGAATTTTTAAACGCCAATACCAATTCATCGGCAACTTGTCAACGCAATCTTTCAAATGGGGTGAACCCCACAATAAATAAACCCGGAAGGAGGACGGATTGGGTTTGTCCAACCATCAACCATCCACTAACCACCGTTAATTCGGTTTCAAGCATTTGAGCGAAATAATCCTGACCATCGAAGATGTTGACCCACTCGAACTCTACGGCGAGAACGACATCAAACTCAACCTGCTTCGCAAAGCATTCCCTGACATCAGCATCACGGCACGTGGCAGCAACCTCAAACTCGTAGGCGAGAAGAAATTCACCCAAGGCGCCAAGGGCAAGTTCGAACAAATGGTTCGAATGCTGCGGGAGCGCAAGAGCCTACCCGTGCAGGTCGTCGAAGAAATCATGCTCGAAGGGGCAGCGCCCTTCACCCCACACCTAAACGATGTTGCAGGGAAGGTACTCGTACATGGTACCGACGGCAGGGTCATACGGGTAAAGACCCTGAACCAGAAGAAACTCGTGGACGCCAGCGAAAACAACGATGTGGTGTTTGCCGTAGGCCCAGCGGGCACGGGCAAGACCTATACCGCCGTGGCCTTGGCCGTGCGAGCATTGAAGAACCGCCTCGTCAAGAAAATCATCCTCACCCGCCCAGCAGTGGAAGCGGGCGAGAGCCTTGGTTACCTGCCCGGCGATTTGAAGGAAAAAATAGACCCCTACCTGCGCCCCCTCTACGATGCCCTCGACGACATGATACCCGCCGACAAGCTCAAGTTTTTCATGGAAACAAGGGTCATCGAGATAGCCCCGCTCGCCTATATGCGGGGCCGCACCTTGGACAACGCGTTTATCATCCTCGACGAGGCGCAGAACACCTCGTCGTTGCAAATCAAGATGTTCCTTACCCGCCTTGGCCCCACTGCCAAGGCCATTATCACCGGCGACCTCACGCAAATTGACTTGCCACGGAACACCAAGTCGGGCCTGCGAAAGGCCATTGACATCCTCAAGGACATTGACGGCATCACCGTCATCCGCCTCAGCGTGGAAGACGTGGTGCGCCACCGCCTCGTGAAGGAGGTCATCCGTGCCTTTGAGCGGGACAGCGAGCAGCAGCGGGGCCAATGGGAAGAATCCCACCACGGACGCCTGCCCTACCAACGAGGCCGCCAAGCCCGTGAAGAAGAGGAGTGAGGTATGGAGGTATGAGGTATTGAGGTATACCGAACGGGACATACCTTCATACCTCATACCTCCATACCTCATACCTCATCCCTCCATCCCTCCATCCCTCAATTTGTCACCTGTCTTTTATTTTTTGAGTTAGTTGCTTCGCAATGCTGGGGCAGTTGCTACATTTGCTACCAATCCAACAACCATTGTGGCAAGCAAATGTTAGGGTGACCAACTATTGGGCAAAACAGCCCGGAAACCCGGCTGATTTTGGCTTGTTCGGTGGTCTTCTTATTTTTTCAAAAAAATCACATCCAGTATGAAATTGAAGTTTACGAAGCAATTCGTGGCAATCGTAGCTTGCCTTTTGGGGGTTTCGGCTGCCTTTGCACAGCAGCGTACCCCGCTCGACATCGCCACTGAGCATGTCTGGGCACATTACCAAGAATGGGGCCTAACGGAAAGGGACATCACCGGAATGTCCGTCAGCGACCATTACACCGACCCGAAAACGGGCATTTCTTATGTGTATTTCAATCAAGCCAACATGGGTGTCAGTGTTTACAATGCCATCACGAACGTTTCCATCACTAGCAATGGCAAGGTATTCCATGTTGGGCGCCGTTTCGTGCCCAATATGTCAAGCAAAATCAACACGACCACACCTGTGCTGAACGCAGAGGCCGCTGTTGTCAAGTTGATGGAGCACCTCGGGCTGCCCTACGAGCCGCTACGTTCAAAAGGCTTCGACGCAAAAGGCTTCCAAATCTTCGACAAAGGGAACCTTGCAAAGAACGACATCAAAGCCCGCCTTAGCTACCAGCCCTATGGCGATGCCCTGATGCTTTCTTGGGATGTGGCACTTGCCCCAGTCAAGTCAGCCGATATGTGGAGCATCCGGGTGGACGCTGTGAACGGCAGCATCTTGGACAAGACCAACTGGACGGTCTATTGCCAAGTGGATAGCCGCTCCTTCGCCCACAACCACGACCGTTGCGAAGCAGCCCACCACCAGCACGAAACAAAAAATGCGACTGCCAACCTCAACATGGCTGCCAGTGGCACCTACAATATTTGGCCTTGGCCAACAGAAAGCCCGATCCACGGCGACCGCCAAATCGTCGTTCAACCCCATGACGTGAATGCCTCTCCTCATGGCTGGCACGACACCAACGGCCAAGCTGGTGCGGAATACACTATCACGAGGGGCAACAACGTGCATGCCTATGAAGATAGCGATGCAGATGACCAACCCGCCCCCACCGACAATGAACCGGATGGTGGCGCCAGCCTCATCTTCGACTTCCCTTATGACGTCAATGCTGAGCCGACCACTTATACCGATGCAGCTGTTGTCAACCTCTTCTACTGGAACAATATCATGCACGATTTTGCCTACCAGTATGGCCTTACGCCAGCCGCTGGAAGTTTCCAAACCAACGGCTACGGAAATGGTGGTTCAGGTGGCGACGAAGTACATGCTGAGGCCCAAGACGGCGGGGGCACCAACAATGCAAACTTCGCAACGCCACCAGACGGGGGCAATGGCCGCATGCAAATGTTCCTTTGGGACGGTGCAGAACCTTCTGAGATCTTTACAGTACAAGAGCCAGCAGTGGTGGCGGGCCAGTACGAGTCAGCACAACCCGCTGCAAACTGGGGAGCTGGAGCTTATGCCTCTGCTACTGGTGTAACCGCCGAGGTGGTCATCGTACAGGATGAAGCCGCCGAAGACCTGTTCAGCGATGCTTGCGACCCTATCGTCAATACCGCTGAGCTGGTAGGCAAGATTGCCTTGATTGACCGGGGAGGATGCGAATTTGGCTTCAAGGCCCGTGCTGCCCAGAATGCTGGCGCAGTTGGCGTCATCATTTGCAACTTCGAAACTGCACCTGCTGGAATGGGCGCAGGCGCAGTTGGAGCACAAGTAACCATACCGACGATTTCCGTTGGTTCAACCAATTGCCAAACGCTTCGCCAATTCGCAGGGAATGGACTTGTAGCGACCATCAAGCTCCCGAATGCACCAACTGGCCCAACGCAAATTGATGGCGACCTCGACAATGGTGTCATTGCTCACGAGTACGGCCACGGCATCTCGAACCGCCTCACGGGTGGGCCCAGCGCTGCGAACTGCCTAGGCAACCAAGAGCAGATGGGCGAGGGATGGAGCGATTATATGTCGCTGGTAACTTCTGCCAAACCTGGGGACAATGGCGAGCAAGCAAGGGGCATTGGCAACTACGCCGATGGGTTGGCACCTGATGCAGGTGGCATCCGCCATTATCCTTATACCCGCGACATGACCATCAATCCCCTTACCTATGGTGATATCCCGAACGAGTCAATCCCCCACGGTGTGGGCGCATTCTGGTGTGCCATTTTGTGGGACCTCTACTGGAACTTGTCCGACCTTGAAGGCTGGGATCCAGACATATTCTATGGCACAGGAGGCAACAACAAAGCGATACGCCTTGTATTCGAGGGCATGAGGATTCAACCATGCAGCCCTGGCTTTATAGATGGCCGTGACGCAATTATCGCTGCCGACCAAGCCTTGAACGGCGGTGCGAACTATTGCCTCATCTGGAAAACATTTGCCCGCAGGGGCGTTGGCCTAAGCGCCAGCCAAGGGTCTTCGGATGCGGTTGGCGATGAAGTTGAAGCCTTTGACGTGCCTTGCGAGTGCCGTGACGAGGTGACGGTCACCAAAGCCGTTACGCCATTCATTGAGGCTGGCGATGAAATCGAAGTAGAAATGACAGTTGAGAACTGTAAGGCAACTACCCGCACAGGGGTTGTAATCACCGATGAATTGCCAGATGGCACGCAGTACAAGGCTGGTTCAGCCAACTTCCCGGCAACCGTTGCGGGCAACGTCCTTTCTATTGAAATAGGCGACGTGGCCTTTGACCAACTCATCAACGTTACCTACAAGCTTACGACTGACCCGGACAAGTACTCCATTTCGTATTGGCTCGACGATGTGCCCAATGATGAGGAAGAAACGGAAGACAATTGGATTTTCGATACCGACATAAATGCCCCTACATCCAATATCTTCTCGATACAAGATGCCGTTTCCAACAGTCCGGAATATGCTTGGAATGCACCAAGCCTTGAAACAGAAAGCCGCACTACGCTTGAGCTTGCTGAGCCTTGGGAAGTGATAGGCAATCGGCCTACCCTGCGCTTTTACCACCGGTATGAAACCCAGCCCGGCGTGGATGCTGGATTCATAGAAGTGAAAAAAGCAACAGACAACACCTATACCAAGGTAGCGGATAAGATGTTGCGCAACGGTTACACGGGTGGCGTTCAATATGGCGAAGCATTTGTCATCCCAAACCTGCAAGGCTGGTCGGGTAGCAGCAATGGCAACTTTGTTGCTACTTACGTTGACATAAAGGACTGGTTGGGTGAAGACCTCGTCTTCCGGTTCCGTTTTGGCACTAACGAAGGTGACGGCGGCACCCTCGGCTGGGTCGTTGACGACATGGAGTTCATGGACTTGCTCGCCTACAACAGCGAAGCCTGCCTGAGCAGTAACGAGAACGACAATGTATGCGCTATTGCCCCGGAGGAAGGCACCATCGTTGACACGAAATTTATTTCGAGCACTGACGAGACGCTCAACAACCTGAGCATGACCGTGTTCCCGAACCCGGCCAGCGATGTGATCAACATCTCCCTCGACGCTGCAACACAGCAAGAAGTGGGCCTTAGCCTCGTATCCGTGGACGGTCAACTGATGGGCGAACGCAAGTTCAACCTACAAGGCAAGCACTCCCTGCAATTGCAGGTGGCGCAATTGCCCGCTGGCTTCTACTTCGTCAAGGTCAACACCAACGAAGGGGTGTTGGTGAGGAAAGTGGTGATTGAGTAATCGCCATTGAAGTATATAATGCGGCCCAAGTTGGATTTCCAGCTTGGGCCGTTTCATTTTACCAAACTATCAAACGCTCCGACCATTGCCCGCCCTGTTCGTCAATGACCCTCAGCGCATAGCAGCCAGCAGAAAGCCCTTTGGTATCTATAGCGGTGGGTTGGTTGTCCAATTCGTTTCTCCGCACAATACGGCCAGCCATATCAAAGAGCTGGTAGGAAGCAATCAGGTCAGCGCTTGACAGCAGGTAAACGGTACTGCCAACTGGGGCGGGATTGGGGTAAAATAGGTAGTCATCATTTTCGACATGGTAAACCGCTATCGGGTCGCTTAATACTTCCCTACCATTGCTGAGCACAAGTTTTAACCGAAAATAGTTCACCCCTTCGAGGAGTTGAATTCCTTCAAAACCAAAACTTACGGCTTCAATAGGTGCCAACTGAGCTACTTGCTCGTAACCCGTGCCCAAAAGCCTTTCAAGCACGGCAGCCTGCAAGCCGTAAACCGTGCCGACCGAGGCGTTGAATTCGGCTTTATCGCCTTGTTTTGAACTTAGGAAGAACCCCTTGAGATAGCACCCAACTCCTTGTTGCTTATAATTGAAGCTGCTGCTCCTCGGCCCAGGGATGCCGTTAAAAATTGGGGCGACAGCGTAGTGGAGCCTCGCCGATTTGCCAATGGCATCTTCTATGAAAAAAGTATCGGTGGTCGTTGCCAGCAATTCCATGTACCGGTCGCCCATGCCATAGACTTCGTAGGAAGTGGCGTCCGTTATTTTTTCCCAAAAGAATAAGAGTGAATCGGGGCAATCGAAACCGACCATCGGCCTTGGCTGAGGGGCAATCAAAAAATGGCCTGATTCAAAGCTGCCTTGGCTCGTTTCCATCCTAAGTTGGGCGTGTCCAACCCTGTCTGGCGTTTTCCAATACCGTAAGTGTCTGTCGCCGAGTTGGGCACCATCAGAAATCAACTGCCAATCCTCCCCCAGGAAACGGTAGGAAATCACCCCTTCCGTAGCCTGCAAATTGTACTCCCACCGTAACATGAGGGCCTCGTCGGGAGGGAAGAAGCTGCCATCCAATGGTGTCACCCACCGGAACGTATCGGCAGGTTCTATTTGCCATGTGAGCGAAAATACCTGTTGGCCAGTCATACCCAAAGGCGCTTTCACCCGCAGCCCATAGCTGCCAGCAGCAGGCCTTTCAAGGGAAACCTGTTCGATATTGTTCAAGTCGTCCTTTGCACGTCGGGCCGGCTGCATCAAGGAGTCAGGGTGTGGGAAGCTGCTCAAAACCCAAGGCAGCCAAATACTGTCGGTTGGATGGTAGATTATGTCAAAATCGAGGTCGTTCAACAGGGCTTTATCGGTGCCGGGGCTCGCAGCGGGATCATTCCAAGCAAGTGTGGCCTTCAGCTTGGCGGTGTTTGTGGGAATGTCTAATGGGAATTCCAGCACTTCGTTGGGGCTTATTTCTCCTGTTTTGAAACGGCCTTCGAGCATGTTGCGGAGGCTCCGTTCGGCATCCAGGCAGCCAAAGCCAGTTTTGAAGTCTATCCCCGGCGGGCCTGTATCGTATGCCGTATTAACCAAAATGGCCTTGATGAGCGATGATGGCGGCAGTTGGCCATTTAACGATTCAAGATAGGCCTGCTGCATGAGGATGGAAGTACCAGCCACCAATGCAGCCGATTCGGAACTTCCCCCCGTGCCAAAGGCGACCAATTCCGGCTTGATGCGCCCATCGTGGGCCGGGCCCCTCGAACTCATGGGAAGCACCATGCCCAACGAATCGGTTGCGCCAACGGTGATGGTGTTTTTGGACAATTTAAATTGCCCTGTAAGGTTGGCGAAACCGTTGAGGCCAGCATACGAGCCGTTGTTGGCTGCCAGGGCGCCATCGTTCCCGGCAGAAAAAACATGAACCAAGTTAGGATTCCCATTGCAATGGTCGTCGTAGGCCATTGCCAAGAGGCCGTATTCGCTTTCGATGCCGATGCCGTAAGAATGGTTTTGCGTAGCAATACCCTGCTGCTCAAAATAGGCATCTGCCGTTGGCAAAAGGTCTTGGTAACTTGCCGAAGAAACCAGTACCGCTGGTGCCACGCCCAATGCACTGGCTTCGCTATTGCCGCCCCCGCCCAGGATGGTGGCCATCGTAGTGGCATGGATGTCAGATCCAGTTGCGCTGAAGTCAGAAAGGATGCACCTTCCCACCAAGTCTATATCACTGGTGTCCATCCGCTCCTCTTTGATGGAGGCCACAAGCCCGCCCCCGTCATAGGCCGGGCAACATTGTTTGAGCGAGGCAATCCGGTTGAGCGAGTAATCAACAAAAGTACGGACGCCTTCGGCCTTTGGCTTTCCATGTACTTCCATGCGCTTGGCTTTCCGACCAGTCAAATATTTTTCAAGTTGGCCAAGGTCTGTGACGGCTGCTTGGCCAAGCCAACCATATGGTGTTCGCCTTAAACGGCTGGCATCGGAAGTCAATGAATTTATAGGGATGAGCAAACTGTCATCGAGCAGGAATAGCACGTAGTAGCTATCTGCGTTTACGGGAATCCCGTCATGCTGATATAGTGACAATCCGCTGGGTGGCTGAGCAATAGCCGACGCAGATTGGCAACAGAGCAATGTCAATATATAAAGTATTTTACGGAGCATTGATTTGAAGCTGAATAGGCCGCCAAATTAGTCAAAAGGATATTTGGAGCTACTTGGTACTTGAAAGCTCGTTCAACATCCCATTGCCATTAGTCGGAATTGATAAAATAATATATTGACAGAATCGAATAGACGATTTCGTTTCAGAATAAAAAACTAATAAAATTAAATTTTTAGGAATTAAAAATCTTTTTTTATAAAATATTAATAAAAAAATCTCAAATAAAATCCATTGCCCTAATTTTGTCCCATCAAGACTTACTTGTCATACCCTTAATTCAACAATCTACAAAGAACTGAAAATTTAAACACTTCACAGCTATCAGTCAAGCACTGTTAGGCTTGGATGGTGATGTGAAGTGCGGGCTACTTATTTCAATCATTCACTTAATCAATTCCAACTATTATGAAGCATTTGTTTTCGTATTTGGCTGCCGCACTTCTTTTAGTATCACTTTTCGCATCCTGCGCAAAAGACAATCAAGAAGCCGCTGAACGGGTGGTTTCGCAAGAAGTCCTGAACAAAATAGCCGCACTCGGCTTCAGCACAGAAAACGTACAAGTCATCGAAGAAGGCTACCTCGTTGAAAGCTGCATCGTACTGCACGAACATGATTTGGAAGATGCCAAGGTTGCTAATAGCTTGGTCATCGCCGAGACCGAACAGTACCACACCAACAATTTGGTGGGGGGCTTGCCGAGGACCATCACTATAAGCTCATCTGGCAACGTGAACACCAACGTATCCACTGCCATTGACGTGGCCATTGCAAGGTACAATGCTGAAAACCTCCAGCTTACCTTCCAGAGGGTTGCCAGTGGTGGAACTATCAACATCAAGGTAGTAAATGGTGGCGCCTACATTGCTTCTGCTGGATTCCCAAGCGGTGGCAACCCATATCCAGAAGTTAAATTCAACAAGCAGTATCAAAACTGGCAGAACGGCTCACTGGCTTCCGTTTTCGCTCATGAAATCGGCCATTGCATCGGCTTCCGCCACACAGACTACATGAACAGGGCCTACAGCTGCGGTGGCTCCCCGACCAACGAAGGCGATGGTGGTGTCGGCGCAAATCATATCCCGGGCACACCAACCGGCCCCGATGCCGCCTCTTGGATGCTTGCCTGCATCGGCAACGGCATTGACAGGCCGTTCAATGGCAACGATAAAACCGCATTGAGCTACCTCTATTAGTCGTGCGCTATCACAATCCGTAAGAAAGAAAAAGGCCAGTCGCTCGACTGGCCTTTTTCTTTTTATCAAAACTCCATTGCCAATTCTTTTATCACCTGCCCTCGGCTCGACAGTCGGGCAAAATACTTCCCTTTCTTGAGCCCTTTTATTTCAAACTCAAACCGGAACTTGTGCTGGCCCCGCTTCTGCTGGCGTCCCTTGAAAAGGGTATGCACCAACTCCCCCGCCTCATTGTAAAGGCCAAAATCAACCGGTTGGTCGGCCATTAGGTCATAGTAAAACAGGCCGTTCATAGCGAAAGCTTCCCGCCAGTTAGCCGGTTGGCCGGGCAGTTGACGGTCTTGCGGTGGTGACTGGTACTGGATATGGTATTCAGGCATGGGCTTGCCGAGCAGGTCGGCCACGTACTTGGTCAAAATTGGGTCGCCAATGCCTTCCAAACGGTCGGCATCCGAAACGGCCCAAACGGCATACTGCGCCGATGGGTGCTGGTGCAATTTGTTGTCGTTCAGGTACTTGGCCATTTTCAGCAGGTGGCCTTCGGCCAATTTTCCCATCTTGAACAAGCTGCCCCCGCCCGGTGAGCCGTCGCTGGCCTCCACGCATAGACCGAACAGTTTGCCCAATCTGGAGCCGCCGCTTTCCACGAAAAAAGTCTCCTCTTTGCTCACCATCAGGTTCTGCAGGCTGGAGTCGCCCGCCTCGAAGATTTGCCCAGCAGGCACCCTGACTTCGAGCTTCTTCTTCGATTTGTTCTTCAGGTTCAGTTGTAGGCATTCGCCAGTATGGCCGCCTGCCGCTTCAGCGGTGACAGCGAGTAGGCCTTTTTTCACCGCATCGGCAAGGTCAAGGACTTGGGCAGTTAAGGGGGTGAGGAAGGAAAGCAGGGTGGCGGCCAGCATTGGCAGCCAAACAGTTGTTTTCGTCATAATAAATTGGACAGGATTTAACGAAGCGGGCGATTTGGAGAAAATCAATTACTCCTCCAGCCCTGTGTTCGCTCGATTGTTATGAACAGCATTTGGTGAATGGCCTTTTAACGTGCCCTTAACCCCATTTATTGGCGGGAGCTGATTGCCCTTGGCGGAATATTCGCTATCATTGCCACCGATTTTAGGGGATACGCAGCCCCGCTTTTCACCAACAACCTCTTCATTGGTTTGAACCTAACTGCCCGACTCCGCAATGACGACAAGACAGTGCTCAAAGAACTCTTTGAGGCGCACTACCAGTCCGTATGCGGTGCAGTGCAGCGAATCATCGGCGAACGGGGCATGACGGAAGACCTTGCACAACAGGTGTTCATCCGTTTTTGGGAAAAGCGCCATCTCATCCAGGTTGACACCTCGCCGGGTGCCTACCTCCACCGCATGGCCGTCAACGAGGCGCTTGCCTACCTGCGGGCTAAAAAGAACCAACAGCCAGAGGAACTGACCTATGCCACCCCCATGCCCGCCGAAGCAGACGGGGAACACCAATTGCTGCAAACGGAACTGCAAACCCAAATCCATCGGGTGATTGATGGGCTGCCGCCACGCTGCCGCACGGTGTTCCAACTGAGCAGGTTCGAGGAAATGAGCTATCACGAGATTGCGGAGCAAATGGAAATCTCCGTGAAGACGGTGGAGCACCAGATGGGAAAGGCGCTAAGGGTATTGCGGGAACAACTGAAAGGATACCTCACCTAAAATAATTCTGGCCTGCCCTATACCACCATTCATTTGCAGTGCTTACATTTGCAGAAGAATCAAGGCAAGAACGTTTTCGGCAAATAGGCCGGAAACGTTCTTGCCTTTTAGTTCGTTAGCATTCAACCAACGTATTCAGGTTTTTAACCGCCAAGCAAAGCCCTTCAAGCGGCTTGACGGCGAACAAAACCTCCACTTCTTCCCAATACATTGATGCCTTGAAAACCTTTCGGGGTCAGCCCCCGCTTGGTACTCGCATCGCTTGCTGTTTGGGAGAAAACCATTTTTTCGTAACCATTCAGCAGGGAGTGTTTTTTGGAAAAATTGAAATTTTTTCAAAAAAAAGCACCCTTCCAACTTGTTACAATTTTTCAACAAAAAAATCTCGTAGTAATGACCGTTACATATTTGACGCAGGAAGGCCACGACCGACTAAAAGCCGAAATGGATGAACTGAAGACAAATGGCCGCCAAGAAGCAGCCAAGGCGATCGCAGAAGCACGTGAGAAAGGCGACCTCTCGGAGAACGCCGAATACGACGCCGCCAAGAATGCACAGGGCATGTTGGAGATGCGCATCAATGAACTTGAAAAAGTGCTTGCCAACGTCCGCATCCTGAACGAAAACGACATGGACACCTCCGAAGTCCGACTGCTCACGAAAGTGACCATATTGAACAAAAAAACGGGCAAGGAAGATACCTTCAAATTGGTATCTGAGTCGGAGGCTGATCTTAAAAGCAAGAAAATATCCGCTTCCTCACCAATCGGAAAGGGCTTGCTTGGCAAAAAGCCTGGTGAAACTGCCTTCATCACCACGCCTGCCGGGCAGATGGAGTTCAAGATTCTGAATATCTTCATCTAAAAGTACAAAGTACAAAGGCAAAAGTGGGGGCATTGCCCTTACTTTTGCCTTTTTACTTTGTACTTTTTACTTCATTCTTTGTACTTTTTCCTTAAAAAGAAATGCCCAGCATATTTACCCGCATCATCAACGGCGAAATCCCCTGCTACAAAGTAGCGGAGTCTGAAGATTTCCTCGCCTTCCTTGACATCAACCCCGTGGCAAAGGGGCATACGCTCGTGGTGCCCAAAACAGAACTGGACTACCTCTTCGACATGGACGACGAAAGCCTTGCAGGGCTAATGGTCTTCGCAAAACGGGTGGCCAAGGCACTCGACAAGGCCATTGAATGCAAACGGGTCGGCGTGATGGTCATTGGCACGGAGGTACCACATGCCCACGTACACCTCATCCCGTTCCAGCGGGAGAGCCAGGTGAGCGTGACCGCTCCGAAGCTCAGTTTTTCAAAGGAGGAAATGGCGGCAATAGCTACCAATATCAAGGCTGCTTTTGTTTGATTGAAACAGTGCCAGGACCTTAAATCTTGCCCAATCCAGTTACTCCTTGAACCAAAAATCCCTCACCATCATGCGCAGGTAGGATTTCCCCTCCCAGCGGTCTTCTTCGATTTTATAGGCGACATGAAATGGCTGCTTTGTGGCAATCTGGGCAAAATGCTCACCCATGCCAAAGGCGACGCCCGTCACAGTCTTGCTATCGCCTTGCTTTAAGGAAAGCCTCAGGTGGTTTCCCTTCATCAGCTTGGAATGGCCTGTGTCCACCACGTTTTTGGATACAAACATGGGGCTGTGGTTGCCGGGTCCAAACGGGGCGAATTGCTTCAGAATCTTCCAAAAACCAGGCGTGATGTCCTTTAAATCTAAGGCGGAAGCCACTTCTATTTCGGGGGTTCTATGTATTTCTAATATGCTGCCTTTAACCGCCATTTCAAATCGCTGCTGGAACTGCGGCACAACCTCAAGCGGCATGGTAAGCCCGGCGGCATGGTCGTGCCCCCCGAAATTGGTCAATAGGTCTTCACAGGTCTTGATGGCTTTGTAAATATTGAAGCCCGGCACGGTGCGGGCCGAACCTACCGCCATCCCATTCGACTCGGTGAGCAGGATGGCCGGGCGGTGGAAGCGTTCCACCATTCTTGCGGCAGCGATGCCGATGACGCCCTTGTGCCAGTCCTTGTTGAACAAAACGATGCTCCGCAACTCCTCATAGCCCGCCACAGCCTCGAACTGTCGGGCTGCTTCGTCCTGAATTTGCTGGTCGTGTTCTTTGCGGAGCTGGTTGCGGCGGAGCAAGACCTGCGCATTTTCAAGTGCAGCAGTCCTGTCTTTTGAAAGCATCAGCTTAACAGCTTGGTCGGCATCGGCAAGTCGGCCAGCAGCATTGATGAGCGGTGCGAGTCCAAACACTACGTCGCTGATGGAGAGCGGCACTTGCCTACCCCCAAGTTCGATAAGTGCTTGCAGTCCGGGGCGCCCCGCTTCGTTGATGGCTTGGAGGCCGTAATGCGCCAGCACCCGGTTCTCGCCCACCATCGGAACAATGTCGGCGGCGATGCTGAGCGCCAGCAGGTCGAGCAGGCTACGCAGGTAGGCGTCTGACAGATCATTTTTTTGCAGGTAACCTTGCGCCAACTTGAATGCTACCCCACATCCGCTCAGCCCTTTGAAGGGGTAGGCACAATCGGGGCGCATGGGGTCGAGCACGGCATCGGCGGCGGGCAGTGGGCCATCGGGCAGGTGGTGGTCGCAGACGATGAAGCCGATGCCATGCTCCTTGGCACGGGCCACCTGCGCACGGGCGTTCACGCCGCAGTCCATGGCGATGATGAGTTGGATGCCGTTGGCAATGGCGTACTCCATGCCCGCCATGCTCACGCCATAGCCCTCTTTATAGCGGTCGGGGATGTAAAAAGCAGGACTTGCACCAAGGTGGGTAAGGAACTCATGCATCAAAGCCACGGAGGTGGTGCCGTCCACGTCATAGTCGCCGTAGAGCAGGATTTTCTCCCCATTTCTCAGCGCCTGCTCCAATCGGGCAACGGCCACATCCATACCTTTCATCAGGAAGGGATCGTGCAGGTGCGACCAGTGCGGGCGAAAAAAGGACTTGGCCTCGTCGTAGGAGGTAATGCCTCGTTGCGCCAGCAGCCTGCAAAATACTGGGTGGATTTTAAGGACTTGCTGCAAATGGTCAGCAACGGCTTCATCGGTGGGTTGGAGGGTCCAGCGTTTTCTCATAGGGTCATTTTGCTTGGGAAATCGAACGCAATATAGAAAGCCCCATTTGTTCTGGGTAATTTTTTCTTGTTAAAACCAACTTCGTACAGGCACATCCATCATTCATCCTTAGAAAAAGGCCATTCGTTCATTAGGCCGTGCAGACAAATGCAGAAGTGCCAACTTGCCAGCGAAATGAACAAAGACTTTTATTAACCAAGACAAATCACATCACATTCATCCTGTCAACGTTCGTTTCGCTCCAATAAATCAAATAAAAACAACCTGGTTAAAAACACGTGTGTTTCTTTTACCCCGAATGCCCTACAGCCCAGCAGCCATGCTGGGCTTTTTTTTTCATGCTACCTCCCGCCCCTACTTAGTTGATAAAGTTCCTAAATGAAATCAGTTTAGGTTATTTCGATGGATGATAGTAAGGTAATCAAGTGGTTTTCAGCCGCTCGCAACAATCATAACAATCCAACAATTTTCAACAATTACTTATTCAATTTTTTTCAACACCAGTTTGCTGTTTGGCCGGATGGCCATTAGTCCAGTTGTCACGACGGTATCCCCTATTTGCACACCTTCCAATACCTGAACAAAATTCTCGTCACGAATGCCCGTTTCCACGTCACGGAACTCAGGCAAGCCAGCTTTGAATACTACTATTTTTTTGCCCCTTGCCTGCGGGATGATGGCTTGGGAAGGCACTACGACCGACTGCCCTGCCCCACCTGTGTTAAGCGTTACCCTTGCAAAAGCACCGGGCAGCAAAACTGGGTCAGAACCGGCGACACTGGCCCTGACGGTCAGCGAGCGGGACTCGGCAGCAACCTTTGCCTCGGTAGCCAAAACGGTGGCCGTATAGGTGCGGCGAGAACCGGCCACTGCGAATTGCACTTGCTTGCCTTTGGGAAACAGGCTGCCGTATTTCTCAGGCACTGTGAAATCCAGCTTTAGCTGGTTCAATTGACGGATGGTGGTCAGCAAGGTAGTGGGCGAGATATAGGCACCGAGGCTCACATTGCGCAAGCCCAATCTGCCAGTGTAGGGCGCCCGTATTTCTGTCTTGGATATGCTCACCCGCACCAGTTCCATATCAGCCTTGATATTGTTTACCTGAAGTTCGCTCAGGTCCACCTCCTGTTGGCTGATGCCTTGGATTTTCAATAGTTCCCGTTGGCGCTCCAGGGTCTTTTGGGCGATTTCGAGCTGCACTTGCAGCTTTTTCAATTGAGCTTGCAGGTCGTCGTCAAACAACTTGGCCAGCAAGACCCCCTTTTGTACCGAAGCCCCTTCCACGATTTTGTGGGAAACGAGCCGACCTGAAATTTCGGGCCTGATTTCCGTTTCTTCAAAAGGCTGCAAAGTACCCGGCACTTCCAGGTTTTCGGCTAATCGTTTTTCAACGGCCACGAAGCCATTAACCTGAACGGGCATATCCTTAGGAGGGCCGCCAGCAGCGGGTTGGTTGCCGCCCTTTTTCTCTTCTTTGCAGGCTGCAAGCTGTGACAACACTAACAGGAGCAGGCAAAATCGCAGTATTTGGTATTTTTTCACGCAGTAATATTTAAGAAATTGGAACAACGAACCGCCTCAAAAATAGAATAGTGGGTTCGCTTTCGGGGGCGTCGGTCGTTAATTTTGACAAAAAAGGCGAATTGGCAATCAAACAAGGCAGTTCAGTAGTCAATCACGTTCTGTGAGCACTTCTGTTTTGGCTATTTCTTCCCGAATTTGTGCTTTTGCCTTACTACTTAGCATGGGGTATAGTTGCTGCGGTGGCAGTCACAGACCTCCGGTTGTCGGATAAACAATTGGCGTTGGATTATTTCTCGCACCTCCAAGAACCTCCGCATAGACCCTCGGCACCAGTACCCTGAGCGACGCTGGATGAATGCCAAACCTCGCCTCGCCTTCCAACAAGAAACCCTCCCCGTCCATATGTGCACCGATGGGCCTTGTTGGCGCAATGACCACCTCCTTGCAGGTATAGCATTCTGCAAGGGCACTTTTATGGAAGGTTCGGTTCAAAAATCGCCAACTTTCCAGCACGTACCGCCACTTGGGCGCTTTCTTGATGAGCAGCACTTCCAGCTTTCCATCGGTGAAATTTGCCTTTGGAACAATGCTGAACCCATAGCCATAAATTGGTGCATTGGCCACCTCTACAAGAAAGCAACTACGCTCTATTTTCACGCCGTCCACTTGAATTGCGAAGCGCTGCGATTCGTAGCGGAACGCTTCTTCCAATGTGTATTTGAAATAGGCCCAGAAGCCCCGAACCGGGCTGTCGTGCAAGTGCTTGGCCACGGCCCCATCGAAGCCGACCCCAGCGAGGTTGACAAAATGCTGCCCGTTCAGTGTGCAGGTATCAATCGTAATGGGAATCCCATCATTAAGGTGGCGGATGGCCTTCGCAACGTCACGTCCAAGCCCAAGGTGTCCGGCAAAGCCGTTGCCGGAGCCAGCCGGCAGAACGCCAAGTACAGTTTCGGTCCCTATCAATTGGCTAGAAATCTCGTTCACGGAGCCGTCGCCGCCACAAGCCACCACCAGGTCGCAGCCAAGTTCGACGCCCTCTTTTGCAAGCTCAATGGCATGGCCTGCCCGCTCGGTATAGCACAGTTCATGGTCGAACAAGTCGTGGTCGAGGTTGTCGGCTATCAACTGAGGCAGGTTCCGCCTGCGGTTGGCACCGGAGCGGGGGTTGGCGATGAACCGTATTTTTTTCTTCTCCTTCATTTAAAGACAAAATGCCTGAACATCCAGTAATTGACCGTCAGGCCCATCAGTACAGCGACTATTGTTTTTGATACAATATATTGAATATCAAACAGTTCCTTGAGGAGCCAAACGCCACCTGTGTTGAGCAGCAGGCTCGTCGCAGAAGCAATAACGTAGCGAAACACCTGCCCGTGCCATTTGGTTGTATTGCGCTGAAAGGCCCAGTTGCGCAGCAATAAAAAGCTCACTACCGCCCCGCATAGCGCTCCTGTGGCATTGCTGGCTACGTACCAAAGCCCAGCGAACTCTTTTAAGCCGATGGTCACAAGGAAATCGGTCGTTGTAGCGGTGATGGCAACGGCCTGCGAACGCAGCCAGGAGGATTTGGTGGTGGTCGTATTCACGGCGCAAAGGTAACACGGACTGGCAGTCCGTGTTACGTAGGCACGGACTGGCAGTCCGTGTTACCACCAAACAGAAACTTGATCAAGTGTTTTTCTTCGCAAATCGGGCACGGTCGCCCCTTCCGCTGGGTAGCCGACGGGGATGAGGAGGAAGGGTCGCTCGTTTTCTGGCCGGTCCAGAATGCGCTGGAGGAAGTTCATTGGGCTGGGCGTATGGGTGAGCGACACAAGGCCAGCTTGGTGGATGGCAGCCAACAGGAAACCACAGGCGATGCCCACCGATTCGTTGACGTAGTAGCATTTGCGGCGCTCGCCACCTTCTATTTCGTAGGCTTTTTTGAAAACGATGATAAGCCAAGGGGCGATTTCGAGGAAGGGCTTCTGCCAGTCGGTGCCGATTGGGGCAAGGTCTTGAAGCCATTCCTCGCTCATGCGCCCGCCATAACTCTCCCGTTCTTCTTCCTCTGCGGCATCCTTGATTTTTGATTTAACGGCGGGGTCTCCCACGATGCAAAACGTCCACGGCTGCTTGTGCGCCCCACTGGGAGCGGTGCTGGCCGTCATGACGATGTTCTCGATGACTTCCTTCGGAATGGGCTTGTCGGAAAAAAAGCGAAGGGAGCGGCGGCGCTCCATATAATCATGAAATGCCTTGCTACGGTCGAGGGTTTCGGCCTCCGTGAAATGGAGCGGGGAAAATGGGATGTGCGGATATTCCATTGGATTGGATTTTTGGGCAAATCTATGCTTTTCGGATTGGCGCTTAACCTTTATTGAAGCCAATCGGCTTGCGTGGCTCTTTTTCCTTTTCCACGAACTGCCGGATGACCTTCAATATCTGCTGGATTTGCGCACCTCGTTCCACAGATTGGGTTTCCAAGGCTGTCAGTCGTTGCTCCAGTTCTTTGTACATCCCTATCACGTTGCGCATTTGAACAAAGGCTTTCACCACGAAAATGCTGGCCTGTACGGCAGCTTCGGTATTAAGTACGCTGGCAGCCATGACAGCGCCTTGCTCAGTGAAGGCGTAGGGCAAATACCTCCGCCCTCCCAAACTTGAGGTCGCATTTTGCGACCTCAAGTTGGCATATTCCTCTTCGGTCAACTGAAACATAAATTCGGTTGGGAAACGCATGATATTGCGCTTGGCTTGTTCGTTCAAACGCTTTGTAGTCGTTCCATAAACCTCTGCCAAATCAACGTCCAACATGACTCGTTGGCTTCTGATGAAATAAATCTGCGAAAGGAATTCTTCGGAATAGGAGGGTAGCTTTTTCATAGTCGTATGTTTATTTAATGGTTCGTGAAGTTTTCGGGTTTACGGGTTCTAAGGTCGTGGTCTAATTGCTGTTTTTGAAATGGTGGTTAGTTTTTCAGCTCTTTAAAAATTGATTTGCGGCTAGGTTTTGCCCCCAAACCCTAAAACCCGAGAACCTTAGAACTTCACGAACCATTGTTATTGTCAGCAAAGAAATTAAAAGAACTTGAATTTGCAAAATGGGAAAGCAGTTCTACTTTGGTGCTTAATTTCTCAAACTTTACAGCACTCAATTTGCCACCCACCGACCTTAAATCCTTCCTCGACGACTGTGTTGACCGCTACAACCAGCCCAGTTTCATCGAAAACGACCCGATTGGCGTGCCACGACGGTTCTCCAAATTGCAGGACATTGAAATCTCGGCGTTCTGGACAGCCATGCTCGCTTGGGGCCAGCGGAAGACCATCATCAACAAGGCGAACGAACTGTTCGGGCTGATGGGCAACGCACCGCACGATTTCATCTTAAATCACCAAGAAGCGGACAGAAGGCCATTCCTAAACTTCGTCCACCGCACTTTCCAAGCGACGGATACCCTTTATTTCCTGGAGTTTTTTCAATGGTTTTACCAAAACCACCAATCGCTCGAAGCGGCGTTCTTGAAAGGAATGACACCAGCAGATGCCCATGTGGAGGCAGGCTTGATTGGTTTTCGGGCCTTGTTTTTTTCACTTCCCGATGCTCCGCAACGGACGCAAAAGCACGTGCCATCGCCCATCACCAAGAGCACCTGCAAGCGGCTGAACATGTTCCTCCGTTGGATGGTGCGCAGCGATGACCGGGGCGTGGACTTCGGGCTTTGGAAACACATCAAGCCTTCCCAATTACTTGTGCCATTGGATGTTCACGTAGAGCGCCATGCCCGCCGCTTTGGCCTCCTTACTCGTCCACAGACGGACTGGCTTGCCGTACTGGAGTTGACGGAACGGCTAAGGGGGTTTGACCCAAATGACCCGGTGAAATACGATTTTGCGCTGTTTGGGCTGGGAGCCAATTTAGGGATGAGGGGTGAGGGATGAAGTCGGCATTTTCATCCCTCATCCCTCTCTTCGTCCCTCAATTGAGTTTATCCAAAACGTACCGCTGATAATTGTTGCCACGCTGGCGGCCCTCGCAGGCATCGTCGGCAAAATTGGGTAGGGCTTGTTGGCGACCATCGTAGGAAGGGCGGGTGAATAGCCACCTGGAGTTGTAGAAATCTGGGTTGTCGAGTGTGGGTATAAGGCCGAGTGGACTGAGCAGAGAGGTGTTGCAGGTGTTATCAATGGCTGATTTATCTGCCATTTCAATAACGGTAGCCTCAAATGGCAGCGAAATCATTTCCTTGGCCAAATCCTCGATGGAGAGTGGGTTTGGAGTGTCAATTCCTTCTATTAAATTATGGAGGGTAAACGCATTGTATTCTCTCGTCCATTGCGCCAGCAGATGGCCTTCGTTCATCAAACTTGCTTCGAAAGAGAGGAGTGCATAGAGTTCGTAGTCGTTTTCGAAGCTCTTGAGCATACCCGTTGAAATGAAAAAATCGCCCCCTGGAAGAGCAAACGCCAAGCGGTCTTCGTCCTTGATGATATAGACTTTCCAAATACGGTCTTGGTCCCATTTGTCAGTGATGGACGACTGCTTGTCCAAATGCATGACGCTGGTGGCTTGGTCATAAAGTTTCTGCAAATACCAGTAAACGGAGGTGTCGTAAGGAGGGAGTTCTGCCAAGAACTCATGTTGCAGCAGAAGCTCATTGCGGAGCATGGCACCGAGTTTCTCTAATTTTTCTTTTTTGAAAGAGGATTCATCGGGCACGTCGGGCAGTTCGCCTTGGCAGGCGAAAAAAAGCATGGAGCCTATGATAGGGAAAAATAAAGCCTTCGCAAGACGGCTTGGCCGGTGTTGTTCATAGTTCATAGTTTGTTCTTGATAGCAATATGTAGATAAACTCCTGTGAGACTGGACTATGCAGCTACAAAAATCAAGCCGAACCTTTTAACGTATGATGAGCGAAAAATGGTGAATAGTCCGTCCCAACCAGTCAGGAATGAATTTGCAAGGCACAAGCTTACAAGCATTTGCAAATTAAAATGGTTTCAATTATTTTTCAGTTTCACTTTAATAGTCGCAGCAGGTACTCGCCATAGCCGCTTTTGATGAACTTATGGCCAAGTTTTTCGAGTTGGGCATCGTCAATAAAGCCCATTTCCCAAGCCACTTCCTCAATGCAGCCGATTTTCAAGCCCTGTCGCTCTTCGATGACCTGAATGAACTGGCCTGCTTGGAGCAATGAGGCATGGGTTCCAGTATCCAACCAAGCCACGCCCCGACCGAGCACACCTACCTTGAGCTTGCCCATTTCCAGGTAAATACGGTTCACATCCGTAATTTCATACTCACCCCGAGGGCTGGGCTTTAGGTTCTTGGCGATGTCAACTATCTGATTATCATAGAAATACAAACCGGGCACTGCGTAATTCGACTTGGGGTGCTGGGGCTTCTCCTCAATGCTGATGGCCTTGAAGTTCTCATCGAACTCCACGACACCATAGCGATCTGGGTCAGCCACTTGGTAGGCAAATATAACGCCGCCATTGGGGTTGGCACTTGCCTGCATCAGTTCGGCCATGCCTGCGCCATAGAAGATATTGTCGCCCAAAATCAATGCGGCAGGCTCTCCATTGATGAACTTCTCGCCCAAGACGAAAGCCTGTGCAAGGCCGTTTGGCTCGTACTGCGGCACGTACTCGAAGTTGCAGCCGATTTCATGGCCGTCGCCCAGTAGCTTCTCGAAATTGGGAAGGTCATAGGGCGTGGAGATGATGAGGATGTCCTTGATGCCCGCCTGCATGAGCGTGCTCAAGGGGTAATAAATCATCGGCTTGTCGTAAACCGGCATCATTTGCTTGCTCACGACGAGCGTTAGTGGGTATAAGCGGGTGCCGAGGCCCCCGGCTAGGATGATTCCTTTCATGTTTTAAACGGTGGACGGTGGACGGTGGATGGTGGACGGAATCTTGAACCTAGTCAAAACCATCCGGCGTCCACCGCAAGCCGTCAATTTTTCGGCAGCTTATTCAAAAACAATTCCTTAATCCGGTGTTCGGCTTCCTGTTTCGAAATTCCTTGGTAAAAATCTCGAACAAATGGGTGGTCGAAGTCCTCTTTCGGGAAGATTTCGGGCCGCTGGCCGCCCGTGCGGGTAACGACCTTGGCTGGTATGAACAGCATATTCGGGTAATCCGGCAGCACATTGCTGATATAGCCAAAATAGGTGGCCTCGTAGTCGTCTCGGTCGAAGTTTTCGTAGTAGTCCAAGAAACTCTTCTCGCTCAGCGAAACCCAGAATCCATACTCCAAATCGGTGCAGTGGTCGTTCACTTTTTGGTACATTACTGTACGGATGAAACGGTCGGTCTGGTCGGGATGGGCGATGACGCAAAAATCGGAACTGACCATTGCCATCTCTTTTTTCTCCTTCTCGGACAGCTCGAAATAGGGCGAGGGAGTGCCAAAAGCCAAGGCTGGCCATTGGTCTATCATTTCGCCACAGCATTCACATTTGAATTTCAATAGTCCGTCCATTGTAAGTAGAAATTAGAAATTCATTGAAATTAGGAACCTTTACAAAATACTGATGGTCAGCGCTTCGTGTCACTCGAAACCCGAAACTAACAACTCGAAGCTACTTAGTTTTGCTGGATTATACTTCGCTGCCTTCGGCAACAGGCTTAGTAGCAGCTTTTTTCCCTATCAACTGCCGCCTGATGCGAATCGTCAGTTCGTCCGGTTTAATGGGTGCAATTAGAAAGTCGCTTGCCCCCAACCTCATGGATTCCAACAGCAATTGCTCATTCTCTACGGTGCCGTAAGTTAGAATGGGCAGGTCGTTGCCGTTTTCCTTGCGGAGGAACTGCACCACGTCCAGTGCCTCGTAGTTGGGCAGGTCGAGGTCAACGATGACGAGGTCTATTTCCTGTTTGAGTGTTTTCTCCAATGCCAATTTGGCATTGTTGGCCACTACCAGTTTCCAGCCATTCTTTCGGAAACGGAATTCGAGGGTAGTTAGCATGAGTTCTTCGGTGGTGCAGAGCAGGATGTTCATTTTAAAGTTGGCAGTTTGACAGTTGGCAGTTGGCAGTCAAGGAATAGTGGTGAAAATCAATTTTCAGCTAATTTTTCAGACTGGACGTACTGCCTTCAACAAACCTTTAGTTGGTGTTTGATTTAGTTTTTTCAATAAGTTTTTGCACCCAGGCGTTGAAGCGAGGGCATTTTTGAAGGATTGTTTCGATGCCGACGGCATCAGCGATTAATGAAGTGTATGTTTTCTTATCATATTCAGGGTTAATCTTAAGAAGCCGCTTGGAAGGCGCACCTTCTGGGGCTGTATTGATATCTTCTGGAGTTGAGTAGGTTTCGACAACCTCTTTCGTTTTTAAAAAGGTTTCTTCAGTGAAAAACTCCTCAAATCCTTTATTGGATGCAAACAACAACGCTTCAAGTTCATGTTTTTGAATGTATGGCACAAACCTGTTATCATTAATATTTCCAGCCATTGCATCTTCCAAACAATCAATTATACTATCGCTTGTTTTGTAAGAAAAGCATTCCTGGGAATTGGGGAAATTCTTCTTCGGAAGGCGAAAAAAATCCACAAAAGTCGAAACAACCACTTCCTTCTCCCCTTTTAACACCCTGTTTATGTCATTTGCCAAATGATGGTAATTCACGAATCCTCCCTTATAGCCCTTACGTGTTGTTATTCTCGTAGCCCGCACATCATAAACTCCAAATTGCTGGAAATATGGCAAGAGAATTTCATTGACAAATGACTCCTCGGAATCGCCCTCAACGATGATGATTCTTTTCATGGCCGCCCTCCAATTACGTTTTTGTCCCAAATCTCCCCTAACGAATAATCATCCAGCCAGATAGAAAGCTGCTCGGTCGTGTGACGTGTAAAGGTTGATTGGCCACTTCTCCAATCAACAGTAACAATATCTTCCGGCTCGAACTCGTCCACCAAACTTGAAGATTGCGTGGCAATCATTATTTGGTGGTGGTGCGATGCCGTTCGAATAAGCGCTGCCAATTTGCCAATTGCAAAAGGGTGAAGCCCAAGTTCAGGCTCGTCAATTACAATTAAAGCAGGCGGGGCCGGTTGTAGCAGGGCAGTAGCAATTGCAATAAACCTCAAAGTGCCGTCTGAGAGATGTGAGGCAAAAAAGGGGAAGTCCGGATCTTGTCCCCGCCATTCTATCTGAATCAGATTGGGTGAAAACCTGTCAGGCACTAAAACAAATTCCTTAAAAAAAGCAGAAACCGACCTGACAGTAGCCTCCAACAACTTGAATTTTTTTGGATGCACCTGCTGCATCAAGTAAAGGATGGATGGCAAGTTTGCACCGTCTGCCCTCAACACCCTGTTATCGTCAATATTGGATTTTTGACGAAGTGATGAAAAAGGGCTTGTATCGTTGAAATGGTAAATCTTAATACTAGCTTTGTCAAAAATAGGTTTTGCAATTGGCTCATCAAGTTTTGAATCAAATAAGATATTAGACTCTTTCTTGCCAATATCCTTAGCCGTCATAGCAGCTATTTCGACACCATCTTTCCAAAAGGCAAGTTCTTCCTCCTGAAGATACAAAAAAGCCTGCTCGTCAGGCTTTAAAGAAAACATATGAAATCTACCCTCAAAAAAAAATGTCCCTTTTAAATGTGTTGAGGTTTTTAATCCAAAATGCAACAGTTGATTTGCACCGCCTTTCTCTGCAATATAAGTTTGAAGGTTTTGCTTCTTCATATTCTCCCACATCTCCAAAAACCCAATCAAATTGCTCTTCCCCGACCCGTTTGCCCCAATAAGCACGTTGAGCGGCCTGAGTTCCAAATCCAAATGCCGGATGGACTTGAAATTGTCTATGACGATGCGGTTGATCATGCAATGGAAGTTTTTGCCAAAGATAAAGCATTGGCTTTCAATACGAAACAAGTTTCCTCAACTGCCCCCTAAACCTTTCCACCGGCAAATAATTCTGCTCCAATGGAATGGCAAACGGCACCGGCGTGTCCAAGCCCGCTGCCCGTAGCACTGGGCCGTCGAGGTGTTCGAACAGGTGCTCCGAAATCCAGGCAGACAGCTCGCTGCCGACGCCGCCCGTGAGCGTGTCCTCGTGCAGGATAACGACCCTGTTCGTCTTTTTCACTGTAGCCGTAATCGCCTCGTAATCAAGCGGTAAGAGCGTACGAAGGTCAATGATGTCAGCATCAATGCCTTCTTCTTCGCAGACCTTCAACGCCCAATGGACGCCCATGCCGTAGGTGATGACGCTCAGCGCCGAGCCTTCCCTTGCCACCCTCGCCTTGCCGATTTCGACAGTATAGTAGCCATCTGGGATTTCTTCTGAAATGGCCCGGTATAGTGCCTTGTGCTCGAAATACATGACCGGGTTCGGGTCCTCAAAAGCGGCCAGCAGTAGGCCCTTGGCGTCGTAAGGTGTGGATGGAATCACCACTTTCAAGCCCGGCGTGTGTACGAACCAAGCCTCGTTCGTTTGCGAGTGGAAAGGGCCCGCCCCTACCCCACCGCCGCTCGGCATCCGCACCACCACGTCGGCATTCACGCCCCAGCGGTAGTGGATTTTGGCGAGGTTGTTCACGATTTGGTTGAAGGCGCAGGTCACAAAGTCGGCGAACTGCATCTCAACCATGCTCTTGAAGCCTTTTAAACTAAGGCCCAGCGCCGCACCCACGATGGCGCTCTCGCAAATCGGCGTGTTGCGCACCCGCTCCTTGCCGAACTCCTCCATGAAGCCTTGCGTGATTTTGAAAACGCCGCCGTAATCAGCGATGTCTTGGCCCATCAACACAAGGTTGGCATGGCGTTGCATGGCAATGCGGAGGCCGTCGGATATTGCGTCAATGTAACGACGTTCGGATTTCGGCCCAGTGGCGGACTGCGGACTGTGGACTGCGGACTGCGGAACTTGTCCCGACACCTCGGGATTGGGAGCGTACACGTCGCCCAATTCTTCCTCCAGATTCGGTTCGATTTCGGGTTCGGAAACAGTGATTTTCCAAGCCGCCTCTATCTCGTCCTTTATCTCTTTGCGGTACTTCGCAATGGTCTTCTCCTCCAAAACACCCTCTTCGAGCAGGTAGCGTTCGTAGTTGTCGAGGGGGTCTTTCAGCGCCCAAGTTTCGAGGAGTTCCTTGGGCACGTACTTCACGCCGCTCGCCTCTTCGTGGCCACGCATTCTGAAAGTTTTACACTCAACCAGCACAGGGTGCGGCTTTTTCCGCATCTCGACGGCCAATTTGTCAATCGTGTTATAAACTTCGAGGATGTTGTTGCCATCCAAGATGACCGATTTCATACCATAGCCAACGCCTTTGTCTGCAATGTTTTCGCAGCGATACTGCTCGCTGGTGGTGGTGCTGAGGCCATAGCCGTTGTTTTCAACGACAAAAATCACGGGCAGGTCCCAGACGGCGGCCACATTCAGTGCTTCGTGGAAATCGCCTTCGCTGGTGCCACCCTCGCCACTGAATGCCAGCGCGACCCGGCCTTCGCCTTTTAGTTTATGTGCCAATGCCGCCCCATCCGCTAATGCCAACTGAGGGCCGAGGTGGCTTATCATACCCACGATGCCGTAGTCCAGTGTACCGAAGTGGAAGCTGCGCTCTCGGCCTTTTGAGAATCCGCTTTTCTTGCCTTGCCACTGTGAAAACAGGGTTGCCAAAGGCACGTCACGCACCGTGAAAACGCCGAGGTTGCGGTGCAGGGTGAACACCAGTTCGTCGGGCAGCAGGGCACTTGTTACGCCCACGGCGATGGCCTCCTGCCCGATGCCACTAAACCATTTTGACACTTGTCCCTGGCGCAGGAGGATGAGCATTTTCTCCTCAATCATGCGGGGTTTCAGCAAGCGGCGGTAGAGCATGAGCAAGGTGTCTTTACTCAGTTTTCCTTTGTTGAACTTTATTGGCTGGGCAGTTGCTGTGGGCATACTCGATATATTTGAAAAAAATTGGGCGCAAAGATAGGGGAAAATGGCATCTGTCTAATTGCATTTTTCGTTGCACCTTTCTGGGGGAAATCCAGCGATTTTGATTAGTTTTGTAAAAAAATAGCTACCAATGCAAGCAACATTGAAAGTATCTGGGTCTGAACTCACCGCCGAATTGTTAGAAAAAATCCGAAGCCTGTTCAATGGCAACAGCAAGGATTTCGACGTTACCATTTCCGTGAAAAAAAGAGAATCTTCCGAAGCGACAAAAGCCAGAATTGACAATGCCATTGCGTCAATAGAGATGGGTGAAAACCTACAACAGTATTCTCCTGAAGAATATGAAACCCTTGTAAAACAACTGACACAGAAATGAAGGCTGTTCATTTTCTCGGGGAAGCTTACGAACAGTTTGTAGAGTGGGCCGAAACTGACCCAGAGGTCTTCAACAAGATTGACCAATTAATCAGAGACATTAGCAGAACCCCATTCAAAGGATTGGGAAAGCCCGAACCGCTTAAACATCATTGGAAAGGCTGGTGGTCGAGAAGGATTACCCTTGAACATCGCATCATTTACAAATTTGAACACGACACTATTTACGTTGCCAGCTTGAAAGGACATTATACTGACTAAAAACCTTAGGCAAGTTTGAAATACATATGGTAAATGCACCACAGCTTACAAATAACGACAAGCATCATCTCCTTTTCAAAATTATTTCAGACCTTTGCCCTGTCTGAAAAAAGCTATACCCACCCTAATCCAGCAGAGAATGACCGCTACACTCACTTATACCTTGGTTTTGGCTGCCATTTATTTCGGCATCAAGGCCATTGAGCAAATGGAAAAGGAGAATGGAAAATAGGAAATTACACGAATCCCAATTTCTCAATTTCCAAATTTCTCAATTTCTCATATCCCCCTCGGTCGCTCATAAAGCTTGAACCCTCCAAGCCCGATTCGCTGGAGAAAATGGCAGAAAGACACCCGCATCACCCCCATCCCGTACTTCATACTCCGTCTGAAATTAATGGAACTGGCCTCCTCGAAATACTTCGTGGGGCAGGTGACTTCGGCAATATCGTAGCCTGCAAAGACGATTTGCGAGAGCATTTCATTGTCGAACACGAAGTCGTCGGAATTCGCCTCGAAGTTGATGCCGAGCAGCACCTCCCGACTGAAAGCACGGTAGCCCGTGTGGTACTCCGATAGCTTGTAGTTGATAAGGATGTTTTGCGACAGCGTCAAAAAGCGGTTGAAAACGTATTTGTAGAGCGGCATACCGCCTCGCAGGGCACCCTTGCCAAGGATGCGGCTGCCAAGCACTACGGGGTAAAGCCCCTCGCCGATGATGTTCACGAAAGAGGGAATCAACAGCGGCGTGTACTGGTAGTCGGGGTGGAGCATGATGACGATATCGCCGCCAAGTTCGAGTGCCTTGCGGTAGAGCGACTTCTGGTTGCCGCCGTAGCCCTTGTTCTTTTCATGGACAATGACATGGTTGATGCCAACTTTTTGGGCCAGTTCAACTGTGTTGTCACGGCTGGCGTCGTCGCAAAGGATGACTTCGTCAACGAGTGGGAAGGGGATTTCGGCATAAGTTTTTTCCAGCGTCAGGGCTGCGTTATAGGCAGGCAGCACGACGATGACCTTTTTTCCTTTGTACATTTGTGGAGCTTTTGTTCAAACCGCCCGCAAAGATAACAAGACAAGGGACTGAATCGCCTCCTGACAGACCAATGTGAATTGAATACCCAATAACGTTATGTTACCCATGAATAAAATTTTCCAAGCTGCTCCTTTATTTTTCCTCCTTGTTTTTGCTCCGCAATTGCGGGGGCAAATCGTTTACGTTGCTCCCAATGGCACGGGCAACGGCAGCTCTTGGGCCAATGCCACTGGCAATCTCCGTGCTGCCCTCGACAATGCAACGGTTAGTACCCAAATTTGGGTGATGGAAGGAACCTACACACCCACTACCTGCTCCAACTGTGTCTTCAACGACCGCAACCAATACTTCCAAATCGAAAACGGCGTAAAGCTCTATGGCGGCTTCGGCGGCTTCGAGACGGACATCAGCCAGCGCAATATTGCGGCGCACCCGACCTACCTCAGTGGCGATATTGACCAAGACGGCACCTTAGACAACAATTCCTTTACCGTTGTTTTTACCAAAAACGTAAGCGCACTTACCGTAGTGGATGGCTTTACCATAACGGGTGGCAATGCCGACCAATCGGGCGCTGGCCTCGGCACACCCCAGACGAGCGGTGCAGGCTGGTTCAACCTCGGTTCTACGCCGGGTTCCAGTTCCCATCCAACCATCAGCAATTGCGTTTTCCAAGGCAACTACGCCTGGGGCTATGGCGGTGGCATGTTCAGCGACGGCAGCTTCAGCGGTGCCTGCAACCCCGTGCTCACCAACGTCCAGTTCATCGGCAACGTGGCCAGGGATGGCGGCGGCGGCATGTACAACACGGGGAGCTTTAATGGTGCGGCCAATCCGGTGCTCAATAATTGCCAGTTCATCGCCAATGTATCAGTGGAAAACAGCGGCGGCGGCATGTTCAACATGGGCCAGGTAGGCAACAGCAGCCCGGTCTTGACCAACTGTCGTTTTGAGCGGGACACGGCATTCCTTGATGGTGGAGGCATGTACAATTTTGGACGGCAAGGCATTTCAAGCCCAGTGGTAACAGATTGTTTTTTTGAAGAAAACGTGGCGGAGCTTGGCGGCGCCGTTTACAACGATGGCACTTTTACGGGGTACAGCGGTTCCGAGTTTTTCAACTGCCGTTTCCTCGAAAACCACTCCTCTAACGATGGTGCGGCCATGTACAACTCAGGTTACCAAGGCACGAGCAGCCCCAGCGTGATGGGTTGCCTGTTTGAAAACAACAATTCTGGCTTCGCTGGAGGAGCCATTTTCAACAATGGCAACGAAGGGGTCAGCAACCCCGTAATTCGCAACTGCCGCTTCAAGAGCAACCATGCCGATACTTATGGCGGCGCTATTTACAATTTCGGCAAAGGCAACCTAGCCTCACAAGTGCAAGGGAACAGCAGCCCAGCGTTGACGAACTGCTTGTTCCACGACAACTATGCGTTGTCGGCAGGGGCGGTTTATAACCTTGGCGCAGAACTTGGCAACGCCAACGCCGTAATTACCAACTGTACGTTCTATGGCAACCATGCCGATATTGGTGGGGCGCTCTATTGCAACGCAGGCGAACAGGGCACGGGGGTGGCCAGCCCAACGGTGCGCAACTGCATTTTCTGGGCAAATATGGCAGGCGAGGGCAAGGTATTCCGCATCATTTGGGGGACGCCCACCATCAGCAATTCCTTGACAGACGTGGCCAATTGCGCAGCACTCTACAACGGCAACGGCGGCATCGTGAACTGTGGCAGCGGCATGAAGTTCAACCTCGACCCCAAGTTCGCCAGCCCGGCCACCGGCAATTTCCACCTCGAAAACAACTCCCCAGCCATTGACAACGGCGACAACCCTGCCATCGCCGAAACAGGTGTCGGCATAGACCTTGACGGCTTGCCACGCATCTTCAACAGCACAGTGGACCTGGGCGTTTATGAGTTCGGCTCCACGATGGGAAATGCCCCGTTCATCGTTCAGCACCCGCAGCCAGTGACAGTTTGCGAAGGAAGCCCGGCGGCTCTCAGCGTTAGCGCCAACGGGGTTCAGCCATTTATTTTCCAGTGGTACAGGGATGGTGCGGCCATTTCGGGTGCTTCGCAAAACGTGTACAGCATTGCGGCAGCAACCCAATCAAATGCCGGCAGCTATACCTGCGTGGTGACAAATGGTGCAGGCACTACTACAAGCCAGCCTGCCACGCTCACTGTCAACGCCCCTGCCTTGGTGGAACTGGAAATAGCAGCTTCGCAAACTGCGGTTTGCCAGGGCGAGCCAGTGACCTTCACTGCCAATCCGGTGCATGGCGGGCTTGCGCCAGTTTTTCAATGGTTCCTAAACGGGAACGCCTTTGGCAGCAGCATCCAGCAGTTCACCATCAACCAGTTGCAGGATGGCGACCAGTTTACTTGCCAGATGACCAGTTCGGAGACTTGTGTGCAAAGTCAAAATGCTTTTTCAAATATTTTAACGATAAATGTGGAATCGCTACTGACGGCGTCTCTTACCATCGCTGCTGATGCAGGAACGGTTTGCGAAGGCAATCCGGTCGCCCTCACTGCAACCCCCATCAACGGCGGCAATTCCCCCTCATATTTATGGACGCTGGACGGCATGGTGGTTGGTGCGAATGCACCGACTCTCCTTGTCAATTCCCCCACCAACGGGAGTGCCGTCCAGTGTACCATGACTTCATCGAAAGCTTGCGTGGCGCAAAACCCCGTAGCCTCGAACATTTTTACCCTTCTTGTTACAGAAAACTTGGTGGCAACCATTCAAATCGAGCCATCGTTTGACTCAACCATTTGCCTCGGTGACGAGGTATGGTTCGAGGCAACGGCTTCCAATGCTGGGCTTTCTCCTGTTTACGAGTGGTTGGTAAACGGGCAGGTGGCAGGCGGAGGCGGTTCGACTTTTTCCACCAACCAGTTGGAGGATGGGGATGTGGTGGTGTGCCATATGCAATCGTCCGAAAACTGTGTGGTGGAGAACCCTGTGCTCTCCAATGCCGTACAAGTGGCAGTGGATGTTTGCGGGGCCACGGAAGGCGTTGAAAACGAGCCAGCACTTGGATTCAATGTTTTCCCTAACCCCAGCAGCGGAAAAATAATTGTTGAATTTTTTGAACCAAAAGCTATATTTGCTGTCAGAATAGTGAACGCCCAGGGTCAAATCGTACTGGCATCACTTGAGAATCATACCAATTTCCCCTTCAAATACGAGCTTGATTTGAGCAGCTTACCAAAAGGGGATTATCTATTGCAAATTATGTCCGGTACGCAGTTAGGCGTACAAAAACTGGTTTTGCACTGACATTTTGCCTTCTAGACTGGCATTTGAACTTTGTCGCTTCTTGGCCGTATTATCCTTAGCGGTATTGGGCCTTGGCAAACCTGTTTGTTCCTGTGTTTTATATTGGGACAATGGTTTGTTAGGTGCAAAATATGGTAGGAACAGCTGCGCTTGCGCACTGATTCCCTAGATATTGCGAACATTAGGCTTTAGCATTCCAAGACGAAGAACTATTTGAACAAGAACCGATTCAATAACAGTATCCCCCCTCAGCAGGTTTGCCGGTTTTGTTGACCAGGTGACCAAAACTTAGGGTAAAAATGAACATTGCCTTGAAAACAAAATTACAATTTCTTGTTCCCGTCTTTTTGTTGGGTAGCCTTGGGCTATTGGCACAGGACATTCACTTCAGCCAATACTACCACGCCCCCCTGACGATGAACCCTGCCCTCACGGCCCTTTCCAAAGGAGATATCCGTATCACCTCCATTTATCGCAGCCAATGGAACGCAGCCAATGCCCGTTACAAGACTTTCAACGTTGCTGCTGAGAAGAAATTCTACAACATCAACCACGATAAATGGTGGTTCAGCGCTGGCCTTGACCTTGCACATGACCAAGCTGGTTTTGGCAATCTGACCAACAACCACATCCTCCTTACAGGCTCTTATACCCGCATACTCGACCGCAGAAACTTCCTTTCCGTGGGCGCATCGCTCGGCCTCGGCCAGCGGGGCTTCGACCCCGGCAACCTCACTTTTGACAATATGTGGAACGGCGATATCGTGGACTTTAACCGCCCGACCGGGGAGGATTTTGACGATACCAATTTCACCTATCCCGACATGGGTGCCGGCGTTAACATCCGTAGGCAATGGCCCAAAAAGCGAAGCAAGGTTGATTTTGGTTTGGGCTTTTTCCATGTCAACTCGCCAAGGCAGTCCTATTACAAAAACAAGGATTCCGCATTGCCCATGCGGGCAGCCATCACCGTTTTGCCAACTTTTCAACTGAAACCAAATGGGGATGCCGTATTTGCAGCCACCGTGCAGCAACAGGGCGAGTACATGGAGGCAGTAGTAAATGCTGGCTATCGGCACTATACAAGCTTGCAACGGGCAAAGGAAATTGCCGTACAGTTTGGTGTGGGATTCCGTTTCAACAACAAATTGGGCGATGCCTTTATGCCAGCAGTGGAGTTGCACTACCACGACCTCATGGTTGGCTTAAGTTGGGACTTTAATGTGTCGGAGTTCAGGACGGCTACGAGGCGCAATGGCGGCCCCGAAATCGCCATCCGGTACATCTTGCACAAGGTTTACCCGATGAAGCTGTTCAAGGCTTGCCCCCTTATTTAGAGCGTGAGAGATGTGAGAGCGTGAGAGCGTGAGAGCGTGAGAGCGTGAGAGCGTGAGAGCGTGAGAGCGTGAGAGCGTGAGAGCGTGAGAGCGTGAGAGCGTGAGGCGCCCCCTCTCACCTTCTCACATCTCTCACCCTCTCACCCTCTCTTAAAGGGAATAATTATCCAAAACAGAAACAATTTACATGAGGCATTTTCTTCCCCTATTCTTGTTCTTTTTGTTTGTTGGCAATTTGGCCAATGGCCAGACTTTTAAGCAGTACGTGAAGGCTGCTGACGAGGAGTTCAACGACAAGAACTATTACAGTGCCATGAAGCATTACCAAGAGGCAATGCTCATAGAGGGCGAACTGATGGATGTGCTCTACAAATACGCTGAATCAGCCCGGCTTTTTGAATCCTACACATTTGCTGATACGGCCTATACCAAGGTCATTGCCGCTGATAGTTTGGGCAAGTACCCGCTGGCCAAGTTTTGGTTGGCCACCGTGATGAAAAAGCAGGGCAAGTACGAGCAGGCGCAGCAATATTTCCAGCAGTTTTCCAATGAAAAAGGTGCTTTGTTTGAGGAGCAGCAGGCCATTGCGAAGCAAGAAATAGCAGCCTTGGACTGGGCCATTGAGGCCATCAAAAAGCCGGACGAGAACGTCAAAGTCCGTCACCTCGACGATGACATCAATACCGCTTATTCTGAGTTTGCTCCGCAACTTAAAGGTAAAGACCTTTACTACTCCTCGGTGAGCGAACAGCGGGATTTCAAGAAAGACGAGGCTCCACGCCAATACGCCATTGAGATGGTGGCAATTGGCGCAAAGGGAACGGGCGAAAAATTGAAATTCAATGACCCCGACCGTCACACTGCACATGCTAATTTCACGAGGAACAACCAGCGGGTTTATTATTGCCTTTGCGATTATGTGGGCACAAAAACGGATGTACGCTGTGAGCTGGTTACCCGTACGATCGGCGATAATGGAGAGTTCGGTCCTTTGGTGAAAATGCCTGCAAGCATCAACATGCCGGGATATACCACCACCGATCCGGTCGTTTCTTTCGATGAAAAAACCAAACAGGATTGGCTTTTCTTCGTGTCCGACCGACCGGGTGGCCTCGGCAAGCTCGATATATGGTCGGTGAAAATCATGGGCGACTCGACCTGCTCGGAGCCAGTAAACGAAACAGCCCTGAACACGCCGGAGAACGACGTCACGCCGTTTTTCCATTACCAAAGCAAAACAATGTACTTCGCCTCGGACGGGAGGCAAGGCTTCGGCGGCTACGACCTGTACAAGGCCGACCTTGACGAAAATGGCTGGCACGACTTTGAGCACCTGCCCGCCCCATATAACAGCAGCTACAACGATACCCACTTCTGGCTGAATGATACCCGCACCAAAGGTTACTTCTCCTCCAGCAGGCTGGGCAGTTTCGTGCTGGAGCCAGAATTTGAGGCTTGTTGCAACGACCTCTACGAGTTCAGCATCCAAATCGTGGACTTGAACGTGACAACCTTTAACCGCAAGAATAGCGAGCCACTTAGCGGTGTCACGCTTGAGTTACTGGAAATTGGAAAAGAAGGAAAAATATCGCTATCCACCACGACTAACCCCGATGGCAATGACTTTACTTTCCCCCTTAAGAAAGGGGCAAAATATGAGGTACTGGCCACCCGTCCCGGCTTTCTGCCCATTAAGGAGAACATAGACCTTACCGTGCCCATCAATGAACGCACCATTGAGCGGAAGCTCTACCTCGTGCCAGAGAAAGTGGACCTGCACGTTGAATCGTTCAACAAGAAAAACGGCAACCCGCTGAAAGGCGTGGAAGTGCGCCTCGTGGTGAACGGACAGGAGGTGGATTTTAGAAAGAACGAGCAAGGCAACAACGTGGACTTTGTGCTCGATAGGGGCAAGGAGTACCAGCTGATTGGTTCTAAAGTGGCCTATTTTTCGGATACCATTTCTATTTATTTGGACTCTCTGAACCAAGTATTCAGGAAGGACGCTCCAAATGTTGATTTGCGAATAGATGTTTTAACTACTGATGTTAGCCAAAAACTTTATCTAAAACCAAAGGAAATTGAGGACTTCCCACCTTTGGTCATCTACTTCGACAACGACCAACCGAACCCTCGCACCCGGAAGACAACGACCGAGTTCAGCTACAAGGAGACTTGGGAGAAATACATGGAGCGCAAGGACACTTTCATCAATGAATACGTGACCGCCCTTTCGGGCTTCGATAGCATCACCAATGCCCGCAGGATGGACGCCTTTTTCGAACGGGAGGTGAACAATGGCTACCTGAGCTTGGAGGTCTTCAGCGAGAACATCCTCGAAATTATGGGCGATGGCGGCTTCAAGGTGGAATTGATTATACAGGGCTTCACCAGCCCTAGGGCCAGCGAGGACTACAATTTCGACCTCTCACAGCGGCGCTCCGATTGCTTGAAAAACCATTTTGAGACTTGGCGAGACGGTGCGCTAAAGCCTTTTGTTGAAAAGGGCATGTTGACAATGCAGGTGGTGGGCTATGGCGAAAAATTGTCGCCCCAGTTCATCAGCGACCGCTTGGACGACGAGCGGGGCAGCATCTATTCCGTGGTGGCGTCCTTCGAGCGTAAGGTGGCCATCATTGGTGCCCGTAGGGTGGCAGAGAATTGAATTATCCCATATATAAACGCTCTTTTTTAACCTTTGAACGAATTTTATCCGAGATGAAAAATCCAAAACAAATATTTAGAACCTCAGCGTTGGCAGCATTGATGGTTATCGGGGCATCGGTTTACAGCCCTGTTTTTGCCACGCATATAGTGGGCGGCGAGCTTGGCTACCGTTACCTTGGCAACGATACATTCTTGATTACCCTTGACCTTTACCGTGACTTTTGCGGGGAAAACGCTGCGGGCTTGGACTTCTACTCTTTCATTGACTTCTTCGATGAGAATGGGAATCAATTACCGCAGTCAATTATTCCAAACAGCCAAAAAACACTTAACCAGATTTCTGTTGACACCATACCCAATAATATTGCAGGCGACCCATGCTTGTTTGTGCCCAGCAATGTCTGCATTGAACGTTCGAGATGGGAACGGAAGTACAAAATCACTTCCCCAGGTGGTTTCTATGTGGTTTACCAACGTTGCTGCCGCAATGACAATATATTGAACATCCTCAACTCCCTGAATTCTGGTGCCACCTATTTCTTGCATATCACACCACTGGCAAGGCAATTCCAAAATAATAGCCCCAGTTTTGGTTTCTACCCACCTGTGTTTGTTTGTGTCAATACACCATTGAACCACCCACATGCTGCCACCGATATAGATGGAGACAGCTTGGTTTACAAGCTATATACTCCCTTCCTTGGCGCAGCACCTAACTTAGAACAACCACAACCTGCACCCTCCGGCGCTGGTATCGGTATAATTTCACCACCGCCTTTTGATACGGTAACCTTAAACGCCCCATACTACAACCTACAACAAATGCTTGGGCCAAGTTCCTCCCCCTTGGCGATTGACCAAAACACGGGATTGCTCACAGCACTACCCAATATCCAGGGACGGTTTACAATCGGGGTGTTGGTGGAGGAATACAGGAATGGCGAACTACTTTCGATTGTCAGGCGGGATTTTCAGTATGTTGTGGGCGAGTGCGCCAAACTCGACGTCCAAATCGTTGCACCAGACGCCCAATGCGATAACCTCACCGTTCATTTCCAAAACGAAACGGATGTAGCCCAGAACTTCATCTGGTACTTCGATTGGCCAAACCCTACCCCGTTTTCTACCCAAAAAGAAGTCAGTTTCACCTACCCCGATACTGGCACTTATGTGATTGCACTCGTGGCAGAACCTGTGGGTGCCTGCGTGGACACGGGCTTCCATGAAATCTTCCTGCAACTGAACTCGCTGACCGCCGATTTCAATTGGCAAACCTACGACTGCACCAACCAGTCGGTGCTGGTCTTGGAAGACTTATCGGTGGACACCGTTTCTCCCATCGTCTCCTGGCATTGGGAAGTGAACTACGGGGGCACTACCCTGTTCTCGTCCATCCAAAACCCGGTTTTCCAAATTCCGAACCCTTCAAGTGGAACCATCAAGCTAACGGTCATTTCGGAAAACGGCTGCGAACAGGTCAAGATTGACAGCTTCGAAGCTGGTGGGAACAACCCGCTTGACCACCTGGACACCGTGTCGGTATGCCTTGGCAACATCGCCCAACTGAACCCCAATGGGCCGACTACTGGCTTTACCTACCTGTGGGGACTACCAGTGCCTCCCGGCCAGCAAAACCTGCCCAACCCGTCCGTTTCACCGATGGTGAACACGACCTACCCCGTGACCATAACGGGCTTTAACAACCTTTGCCAGTCCACTGGAAGCGTAACGGTCGTGGTGTTCCAGCCGGTGCAATTGGCGTTTGCACCCGATACCGATTGCGATGCAACGATTGTCCACTTCGTCAACCAAAGTCAGAACGCCCCGACGGGCGTAGTCTGGGATTTTGGCGATACAACGACCGTCAACGACGTCTCCAACCAATACAGCCCGACCTACGATTACCCCGCTTTTGGCAGCTACACGGTCACGCTGATGACGCCGCCTAATGCTGTTTGCAAGGACACCATCCAGCAAGACATCCTGTTGGAGCCAAAGACCTTGGAAGCTGCCTTCAGTTTTGAGTATTCCAGCTGCGAGGAAGAGGTTGTGACTGTTCAATTCATGGATGAAACCAACAACAGCGAGGATGACACCAACAACTGGCTATGGACGTTCAGCGGGGTGGTAACCGGCACCTCTACCCTTATGAACCCGATCGTACAGGTACAGCAAGATGGCTGGCTGTACGTGACCCTAAAGGCCATGACCAGCGAAAACTGCTCGGACACCACGGCCCTTGACTCGCTCTATATTGACGTAACGGAACTGCCCAATATCGAAAACAACGGCGAGGTATTGGGCTGCCTAACCAGTGGCGTGACCCTGAACCCCGGCGGTGATACCAGCTATGTCTATACCTGGTCGCCAAGTACAGGCCTGAGCTGCACCAACTGCCCCAGTCCTCATGCAAACCCCTCTCAAACAACGACTTACACTGTCACGGTCACCAACCTGAACGGGGCCGATACATGCGACATTACCCGTCAAATCATCGTCAGGGTACCGCCCAATATCCAGTTGAATGGCAGCGACGATGTAACGACTTGTGACCAAACCACCACGCTCAGCGCATCGGCGGGGATTCTTCCAATTGACTTTGCTTGGTTCAACCAAAGCGGGCAGCAGATAGCTGGCGACGTGAGTTCCATAACTGTTCCCGTTTCTGGATATAGTTACTATATCGTCAGGGGTACGGATTTGGAAAGCTGCCATTATTACGATACCATCCATGTGGTAGGCGGTTCGCCCAATATAGAAGCCGTCGGCGACCAAATCATTTGCTCGGATGGGGCCTTGAACATCTTCGCCACCAACCTCGACCCCAACGACACCCTCACTTGGCAATGGCTCCCCGATCCCATTTTCAGCGGGCCAACGAATGTGCCCAACCCATCCGTTTCCCTGCTGACAGGTGACAGGACACTATACGTCACAGCCACCAACCAGTTTGGCTGCACTACAACGGACAGCGTCTATGTGGCTGTAGTGGACATCAACAACTCGTTGGATTTTGACTACTCGGTCTCCTGCAATGGAAGTACTGTCCAGTTCACCAACACCAGCACCAACGCCTTCAATTTTGCTTGGGATTTTGGCGACAATACCACCGTCAATGATACCTCTTTTGATGACAACCCGGCCTACACCTATCCCGGCCCAGGCACCTATACCGTCAAACTGACGATGGGCTTTGATTTGGCTTGCGTGGATACCTTGGAGAAACCAGTGGAAATACTGACCACGCAGTACGTGCCCGATTTCACCTATGAGTACATTTCCTGTGAGACCGACAGCGTACTAGTGCAGTTCAATGATGCTACCACCATCTTCCAAGTTGGCACCACCGTTGAAAGCTATAGCTGGGTGACGAGCAATGGCGATACCTCCACGCTGGCCAATCCCATTTTCACGGTCTATGCTGGGCAAGAGTTCATCGTGACCATGAATATTTTTACCTCCAATGGTTGCGACGGCTCCAAAACCGAGGAACTGAAATTGGAGTTCATTGAGGAGTACCTGCCGGACACAACCGTACTCTGCCTTGGCGATTCCTTGGCCATCAACCCGCTGGGCAGTACGGAGTACACCTACCATTGGACGCCCAATATCGCCATCAGCGACCAAAATGCCGCCAACCCTACCGTCTGGCCCACGCAGACCACGGTCTATACGGTCGAAATCACAAGTCTTGTACCCGACACCTGCTCCATCACCAGGGAAATAACGGTTTTTGTGCCTACGAAAATTGACGTGACTGCACCTGTGGATACCCTCACCTGTGGTGAAACGGTCACGCTCTGTGCCACGACCAATCTGCCGCAAGCCCAATTCGAATGGGCCATTATTCCAGATGGTTTTATCGGAAGTGGAAGTTGTCTTTCTGTCCTGCCTTCTAACGATACCAATTACGAAATAATAGCTACCGACCAGTACGGCTGCCAAGACCGGGACACGGTTTTCGTGGCTGATGAGCAGGTGAGGATAAACTGGCAAGGCTTAGGTGGCGAATGCCCCGAAACCGAACAGGTATTGACCGTTAACAATTTAGTGGCCGACCATATCCTAAACTATGCTTGGACGGCAACAGGGTCAGGGCAGGTATTGCCTCCGGCAACGGGGCCTACTGCTACGATTGTCACGCCCATTGCTGGGCAAATCAGCAACTATACCGTGGTGGCAACGAACCAGTTTGGCTGCACAGGTTCGGTTACACAGTTCGTCAATAGCTACGATTTTGTACCAACGGTGGTGGAATCGGACACCACTTGCCCGAACGTGACCCAACCCCTCAACCCAGGGGCCAACCCCAACCTGAACTATGTTTGGTCACCGAGCCTGCCGTTGTCCTGCTCCACCTGCCCAAACCCGGACGTGACCGTTTCGCAGCCGACCGATTTCACGGTGGTAGTATCCGCCATGTTCGGCGCCAATGTTTGTAGCGACACCATCGAGGTAAACCTGTTTGCGCCACCAGTGATTGAAATTGAAGCAACAGTGGACACCTTCACTTGTGGTGAACCAATTGTCATTGCTGCGCAAACAAACATCACAAACCCATCCATCCAATGGAAGGACTCAGCGGGCACTTTGGTCGGACTGAACGTGAACCAAATCACGGTTGACCCGGCGGACATGGAAACCTACACCATCTGCGTAACGGATGCATTCCAATGCACTGCCTTGGAGGCAATCGTGGTGGAAAACCGACAACTCGACCTTGAACTGACGGGCGCTGGGGTGATTGACACCTGCCCAATGCCCTCCTACAATATCTGCATCATCAACCTAGACCCCGAAGACTTGCTCGACTATGACTGGACGGCTTCCAACGGCGGCACCATCATCAGCGGCGATGGAACAGCCTGCCCGGAAGTGACGACCGAACAGGGCGAAACCTCCGTTTTTGAGGTGGTGGTGACCAACCAATGGGGCTGCAGCAGCACCGAGCAATTTGACATAACGACTTTTGCCTTCGACCCAATGGTTCGGGCCACGGTGGACATCTGCCCCGAAGTACCTACCCCAATCAACCCAGCGGCGGAAGGCTCGACCTTGGATTATTATTGGACACCCTCCACAGGGCTTTCGTGTACCAACTGCCCAAACCCGGAGGCGACATTGAGTGCCAACCAGTTCTACCAAGTGACGATTTTGGGTTACAATGGCTTGGATACTTGCTCATTTACGCAAACAGTGCAAGTGCGAGTGGCTCCGAAAATCAACTTGGAAGCCCTGCCGACCGACACCGTACTTTGCGACAGCAGCGATTTGTTGCTAACGGCCACCTATACTTCGCCCTTCGTAACGGACTTCGCTTGGTCGCAGACCTTGAATTTCAGCAACCCGTTTGCCACCACCCCAACCGTGACGGTTACTGCCAGCGGAACGGAACTATACTACGTGCAATTGACGGACACGCTAGGCTGCCACGATACCGCCTTGGTCACGGTCTATGCCTATCCGGTGGACATCTCTGTGGAAGATACCTTGAGCTATTGCGAAGAAATCGGGAGCCTGTTCGTCCCCGTGACCAACCACCACCCCGACCAGACGCTGACCTTTACCTGGACGCCCACCGACTATATCGAGGTGCAAAACCCCGATGGCAGCATCCAGCTTGTGGGCCTGCCAATGGACGAGACCTATACCGTGACTGCCGTCAACCAGTACGGCTGCGAGGAAACGGAGACCTCCGAGGTTTTCTACTACGACATTGAACCTACCCTCGACTCCATTACGTCCACTGAGGATACCATCATCTTCGGTTCAGGGCAGTTCTCGCAATTGGGCATCAACGACTGGCCTGGCTATACCTACGAATGGTCGCCATCGGAGGGCCTGAGCGACCCCTCCATCCCGAACCCGACGGCCATGCCGGAGGAGACGACGACCTACGTGCTGACCGTCACCGACCAAGGCGGCTGCACCGCCACCCGCACCGTGACCATCTTTGTCTGGAACCCCGACTGCGACGAGCCGAACCTCTTCCTGCCGAACGCCTTCACGCCCAACGACGACGATGGCAACAGCATGAACGACGTGCTCTACTTCCGCAGCAATATCGTGGTGGAAATGGAATTGGCCATCTACAACCGTTGGGGCCAGCGAGTCTTCTTTACCGAGGACCAAAGTATCGGATGGGATGGGAAATTCAATGGGCAGCCACTTTCCCCCGATGTATATGGCTTTTACCTGCGGGCAAAATGCTACAATGGGAATGAGTATTTCAAGAAAGGGAATATTACGCTACTGCGTTGATTGCGGGTTATCGGATTACCAGATTGCGGATTATCGGATTGCGGATTGCGGATTGGGGGGCTGCGAAATAGTCAATTTTGGAGTGAGGGGGAAGGAAGGTCTTATTTTTTCCTTCTTTTTGAAGTGTTGATGCTAGCCACAATGATGGACAGCAATTCATTGGCTTCTTTCCATAAGGGACTAACTGTCGCCCTATGTTCTTCTGATAAAGCAACGGTAAATTCAAGCCAGAACATAGTCTCGTCAAGTTCCTCTTCTACCGTTCCGAGTTTTGAAACAAAATCAGGCTTGGATTTTGGCCGACATGCTGCCCTGTAATTTGCAGCACACGATGGACCACTGCGAACAATTTGGTTTCTTATCGTCCTGCAACCGGGCGTATCTGGTAATGATTCACCGAATTTCACAATAGTAACAGCAAACCGCTTTAGCCTTTCTTGTAGTTCTTTTTCCGTCATAGTATGTTTATTTTGAGTTTTTAATTTGCCAATAAAACCTCCATCAATGCCAATTTCGCAGCCCCCCAATCCGCAATCCGCAATCCGAAATCCGCAATCGGTTATTCCGCAATCAAATCATATTCCTCGACTTCAATTCCAAATACTTATTGACCGTGTTCATGGACAAATCCTCGGGGCGGGTGAGGATGGTCTGGATGCCGTGCTGGCGCAACACATGGGCCATGGCTGACTTCTCGGCGAGATAGTTTTGCGCCATTGTTTGGGTATAGATTCCTTCCACGGTCTTTGCTTCTTCCCTCACAAAGTCCTGAATTTCCGTGTTTTCAAAAAAGATGACCACCAGCAGGTGAAAAGTGTTGATGCGGCGCAGGTGGGGCAGCACCCGCTCCAGGGCGTACATGTTCTCGAAATTAGTGTAGAGCATGATGAGGCTGCGCCCATTGATGAGCTTGCGGGCGATGTGGTAGAGCAGTTCGTAGTTGGCCTCCAGCGGGCGCTCTTTTTCGTTGTATAGGGCATGGAGTATCTTGTTCAACTGGTTCGCCTTGCGGTCGGCCTTGATGGTGGAGCCGATTTTATCGGAGAAGGTGATGAGGCCCGCCTTGTCGTATTTTTTCAGGGCGATGTTGGAAATGGCGAGGCTGGTGTTGATGGCATAGTCGAGTAGGCTGAGGCCATTGAAGGGCATTTTCATGGAGCGGCTCTTGTCAATCAGGCAATAGACCTGCTGGGAGCGCTCGTCCTCGTATTGGTTCACCATGAGGTTGCCCTGGCGGCTGGTGGCTTTCCAGTTGATGCTGCGGTAATCGTCGCCTAGCACGTAGTTCTTGATCTGGTCGAACTCGTAGCTATGGCCGATTCGCCGGATTTTGCGAAGCCCATCCGTAGCCGTCACCCGGTTGAAGGCCAGCAGTTCATAGTGCTTCATCTGCAAGACAGAGGGGAAAACGGGCACGTCCATCGGCTGGGCCGACAGGAAACGGCGCTGCACCAGCCCCAGTTTTGTTTCCGCAAAAATATTGGCCATACCAAAACTGTACTCCCCACGGGTGAGCGGCCTTAGCTCGTAGGCCAGCGAGCGCTGCTCCCTGGCGTTCAAGGCCAGCGCCCGCTCGAAATCCCTGACCTGGAACTGCACGGGCAACTCGTCCACCACCGTCAGCCACAGCGGGTGCGGCGATTGGTTCTTGATGTCCAGCACCACTTTGTTCTCATCGCTCAAAGAGAGCAAGGCGGGCAGTTTGCGCTCCGCCGTCACGCTGATTTTTTTGCCAAAAAGCAAGGCTAAATCCACCAAGGTCAGGATGGCCGCCAAGCAGAAAAAACCAATGGCCACGGGGTAAATGACCGGCACGGCATAGCCCAGCACAAATAGCACGGTGGCCGAACCAAAAAGGTAAAAAAAACGGTTGGAGAGGTATAGGTTGCGCATCGGATGGTTAAAATTGAGGCAAAATAAAGGAAATTAAGGCATATCAAGTGTCAAGTTCAAAATCGAATAATTCTTTGGGAGGGACGCCGAGCGCACCTGCTATCTGGAATACCTGACTGATGCTCGTGTTGATGATGCCCCGCTCGATGCGGCTGATTTGGCTAAGCTCCAAATCCGAGGAATAGGCCAACGCCTCCTGCGTGAAGCCTTTTGCAAGCCTCAGCTCCCTTAAGCGCTGCCCAAACGCCTTGATGCCCGCCTCGTGCCTCGTTTGTTTTTTCACGGGGGCAACATGAGGCGATGTTAAAATTTTTCTTATGGCAAATACGCCATAAATCACAAACCGTTCTTATGTTGGCGTTGAAATCCATGCAAACAAAAACGCTTAGGTCAGCGAATAGTACCAAAGTCGGGCAAGGCCATAGGAACCGTTCAAGCATAAGGGCGTGATGCCAGTGCTTGATGCTTGCAATTATTGGCCTTCAAATAAAATGTATCAAAGCGTGCTGCATTGATAGTGTTACTTTATTGTTTAACCATCAAAACTATTTTAGTATAAAAAAGCGATTATTGCTGATTGTAAGTTTGTTCCTTTTAATCGTTGTGTCGTGTAAGAAGGATGCATTTGATGGACAGAAAGAGCAAATCCAGTCAACCGATCAATCTACTTCTGGTCAAAATTGGGTCTCATCTGGCTTCAACACAGGGGACGCCTGCTTAGAAAACATCCCAAGCGAATTTGTTGTGCCCGATCAAAGAGCCATCACAAAACAAGTTTATGACCTACTTCATTATTGGTCACCTTCGATTGGGGCCTACGGAAAACCGATTTGGGAAGCAACCGTGTCTTCTGTTGACATAGCTTCAAATACGTCCATCAATACTGTGCCCTTGGTAGATACTGTGACAGAGGCAACCATAACGTTGTTTGTGATTGAGTTCAAGGGCAACACATTCACTTACCGGTTTTTTGAGCGTTCTAAATTGGAAGAAAATTTGGAATTGGAATTTTCAGAATATGAACACGAAGGGGTTACCGGGACACTTACCAGTATTGAAATCCTTGAAGTGTTTACTGGGTTCGATTATGCGCTGTTCTGCGGAATTGGAACAAGGGACGACGAGTCGAATTGTTACAATTTTAACTGCGGCTGGTGGAAAAAATTCCTTAGCGGAATAGGGAATTTCTTTGGTTGGTTATGGGCTAATGGGGTTAATCCAAATGCCAGTGGAGATGATGCATGGCCTGGTAATAATGTGGTTAGTGGGGGAGATGGCACATGGAGTGGACTGCCTTATGTTGTACCTCCGGGTGGTGGAACTGAGGTAGGCAACATTTTTACTGACGAGGACATCATCCATAACTACTACAACATGATTTGCCAGTGGTATGAAGGATATGACCCAGAAAGTGAGTTCAATGATATCCCCGCATCAATACTGCCTGGCGGCAGCTACGATGAGCTTCAAGCAAAAAAATGTTGCACCTTGTCTGTTCTACAAGATGGTGGGAATCCAATGGACAACCCTGTTTTGGCAGATTTGCTCAGTGTCCCTGGATTATTTGACAACACGATTGCTACTTGGGTATGTGAAAATGGCAGCCCATTAGATGACAGTGAACTCGAAATGGTTTCGGTTTTCGTGGTCATGAAAACAGATGAATGTGGTGACCTAGCTTGGAGGGATTTCAAGCAGCTTTACCAGTGGGTTGTTGACCAGCCTTCAACATCTTCTTTAAACCGACAGGAAATGGCCAATGTAATTTGCTTAATAGGCATGTACAGCGACACCAATATTCCAAATGAGGACTTGTTGGAACTGATACTTGACAATAATTGTGAAACAGATGACCCGTATACTGACAATGTAAAATGTTTTAATGATGCCTTGGTTGATTATGTTATCAACCAATTCCTCGACAATGAGAACTTTAGTCCAATGGCCCAATTGGCTGCCAACACACTTGAGCAAATACAACAGAATTCTAATGGAGAGTTGACGCTTGCTGAACTGATTGATGTTCTGAATGCGTTTGAGTTGTACTTTGACAACCCAAGTGCTAATGAAGAAGCTTTGGTAAACACAATGCGTAAAAATGGAATTAACCCTTTGGCGGCAAACACTCATGGTGACGCACTAATTGAAGAAACTGCCCCTCCGGCCCCACCATCCTCTCCTACTACTCCAATGACACCAGCCGTTTTCTGGCAAAAAACAAATAGTATTAGACAGAATTTGAAAAATCAGTTCCCATCTCAGCATGAAAGAATCGATGATTTATTTGCATGCTGGGTTTTGGGACCAGCCTTGGAAGAAGCTGCTTTAAATTCTTTTGGCATACCTAAAAACTCAAAAAAGGTCTATACGAGAACCCCAGATGGCTGGACAAACCTCTATCTTATTGATGGAATTCCCCCTACGTACTTCCCTGTTACAATCGACCAACCTGTTTTGATTGAAATCAAAGGCAGGTTTAATTCTTTTTCTTTTGATTACAGTGGCCAACCAGGTCAACTGGCTGATTATCTTTTATTTCTGCAAGCAAATGCGTATGCCAATAACACGATTTGCCATGGTTTATATTTGGTTCTACCTGAGAATGTAACTTTAGGTCAAAACATCATAAATGATGCAACATTGAAAAACGTTCCAATCTTTCATTCAACAGTTGAACTAGTAGATAACAATGTTGACAATTTCAGAGTTAAGCCACTTGATGTTGTGAATATTTCATCGCTTGACAGAAGTGGTCATTTGTTCTCTTTTCTATCTGATGGCTTTTTCAATTGGGGGATAAGCCAAATGGTAGAAGATAAACTAGCTTACGACACCACTGAAATTGACTTTCAAAAGTGGGCTGACAGGTTTAAGAACTTGGTTTTGATTCCAAATGAACCTGCAAGCTGCCCTGAAGATTAATGATTTATCATAATTCACACGTGTTTCATCAATTGGTTTTTGCAGCTAATTTTTAGCTTTATTGGAAGTTATCTGGAAAAAAGTAATTTTGCAGTCTTCCAACTAACGCCAATTTGCCCAAAAACCTTTGATATGCAAGATGAAAAATGAAATTTTGGAAGTAGGTCATTAGAGTTTAAAGGTAATACGGTGTCAACAGGGTTTAAAACCCTACCTACGCTATGTATTTGGCTGACAACTTAATATGGCCTGCTTCCGAATATTTATTGCCCATAGAGCAAGAACATGATGAAGTTGAAACCTAATGCTATGACAAATTCCTTTTCAACAAAATCTGGCAAAACGCTTTTCTCACGTCAAATAAGTTCAGAAGACGCAGCCCTCCTCGTAAAGCAGAAGCAAGGGCAGTTGTTGGACGATTACTCAAGTGATATTTGCGAGTACTATCGCTATTTGCTAAACGATGGCGCAGTGGTAAATATTCCCGCAGGCCCAGACGCTTACATCTACGAACCTTACGACGCCTTCATTGACCACATGGAGGAGACCTATATCGCCAAGAAACTTTCCAAGGAACGCCCGTTTTTACTAACCAAGCGACTTGCCAATGGGAATTCTATCCAAGTTGAAAAAATATACGGCGATGAGATTGACCGTTTGAAAGCCCTGTCACAATACTTTGGTAATTCAAAGCAAGCGTTCCTGTTGCCAGATGGCCGGGTAATGGAAAACCGAAGTATTGAAACATATCTTTACCGAAATGCAGAGGACTATGAAGCCTTGACAGAGCACGTAAGAAACGCCACTAGGCTGAGCCATAAAATCAATAAAGGTGAATTGGACGGCGATATTTGGCTATATCCATGCGCCTTGAACCCCTATGACACTGAATTCCCCGACCACGCAAAGGAACTGGCAAGCCGCTTACCCCGGTTGATTAACGCCCCCGAAACCCTTTTCAATTTTTCATGGGGCAGCTTGGTGGATATTGACTTCTACCTCTACAAAAACGTAATAAGCCAAGAATTTTCGGAACAAGTCTTCCTGCCGCTAATAGCCTATATCGGGGAATCTTATATCAAGCAGAAAGGTGGCCAATGGGAGATGCAATACAACCATGCTTGTGGCGATTGGCTGCCCGATGTGCGGCAAGCCGACGGGGAGTTGAAAATGCTCTACTACCCCATTTCCATCATCCTGAACCCAGAAGAAGGGAAGGGGACTTATTATGCGCTGAGAGCGGCGTTTTCGCATATTGCGTCCCATCCAGTTGACTGAAAACTGTTGACCCACAAGTTTAATTTTGCACAAATAAACTTCATTGAATGAAAGCGCTTGTTGCTATCTTACTCATTGTTCCACTGCCCCTCCTCGCCCAGACCGACACTACCGCCCACCACAGCATGATAAAAGGCCTCATCAGCTACCGCAACGAGTTGATTGCCCGCAACCCAGAAGCCTTCCAGCGGATGTGGCAGTTGGAGCAGCTCTGGAACGAGCCTGACCAAGAGTCCGTGAGCGATTTTGTGATGAATGTGATTTTTGCAAACCAGCTTAACAGCAGGTCGCCCGAAAGAATCCTCAAAAAGTACCTGAAATATGTGCCGTTTTATGTAAACCATTGCCGAAAGGGGCTTCATCTTTGCAGCGGAAAAGCCAAGCCGCATTACAGCTCAAGAAGGTACGTTTTTTGAAAAAATTTCAATTTTTCAAGAAGCCCCCTGCTAAACAGTTGTTAATCCACCATTGAAAGACGCTACCATCCATACACCAATTTGCATCATAGGCGCTGGCCCAGCAGGCACTTACGCTGCCTTGAACCTGGCCAAGCAGGGCATCCCCTCCCTGCTGGTTGACAAGGCCGTGTTCCCAAGGGACAAAGCCTGTGGCGAATCGCTCACCTCGGGCGTGGTGCGTTGCCTCCACCGCCTTGACGCCACGCTGCTCCAACAACCCGCTTTTACCAAGTCGAGGCAAGTGGTGAACGGGGTCAGGCTGTACGCCTTCAATGGCAGGAATTTTCTCCTGCCTTTCCGGTCGGAGGCCAATATTGCCGCAGGCATCGAATCCAGCATCGGGATACGGCGGTTGGATTTGGACAATATCCTCTTGGATTATGCCAGAAAACACCCTTTGGTACAGGTCATGGAGGGCGTTCACATCCAGTCGGTCGAGCGGGTCGGGGGTGGATTGCTGCTCACCAGCAAAGACGATGGCAAACGGATACAGACCGAGCTAATCGTGGTGGCAAACGGCTACAACTCCCGCCTCGTCAAGCAGCTCACCGAATGGGACTGGGAGGACGAAACGGACGCTTGTGGCCTCACGGCCTTCTATCGGAACGTGGAGGGAATCTCGGATTCCGACACCGCCGAGGCATTCCTGCTGGATGAACTGAAAACCGGGGCGATGTACGTCATGCCCGTGGGAAAAGGGGTGGTGAACGTGAACATCGCCATCCGCAATGATATCCGCAAACGCTACGACATCAACCTGCGGGAGACCTTGGCCGAGGTGCTGGCCACGCATCCCGTATTGAAGCAGCGCTTCGCAAACGCCCAGCCTTTGGGCAAGCCGATGGGCAGCGGCTACCACCTCGGCACCAAGAAAAGGCCCGTCAGCGGTGACAATTTCCTGCTGGTCGGCGATGCGGGCGGCTTCAACGACGCGCTGACCGCCAACGGTATCGCCCATGCGATGGAGAGCGCCGAGATTGCCGTGCGGCACATCCTGAAAAATTGGGAAGCAAGGCAGTTTACGGCAGCGGCATTGAGGCAATTCGACAAAGACGTTTACCGGAAATTCCGACAAAAAAGGCAGTTGGGCTTCATGGCCACCCCCATGATGACACACCCCAGGCTGTTCAGGCGGTTCGCCAACCTCAGCTTTGGGCTAAGCGGCGGGAGCGAGACCCTCGGCAAGCTGATGTACGCCAAGAACGTCTGGCGGGTGCTGGCGTCGCCGGGCTTTCATTGGAGCTTGGTGAAAATGATTTGGGAGAAGGCCATGACCGAGCTAAGATCGAAGTTTCAAAAGCTGGGGAGTGCGGGGGCATGATAGCCTGCCCTTTTCACTGATAATTGCCAATCCATCATTTTCCTACCTTTGCCGCTAAATGGAAATCCCAATCATTTTCCTATTAAATTCAATCCAATGAAAAAATCATTTTACCAGTTTCTGTGCTTGAGCTTTTCAATAATTAGCTTCATAGCTTGCGGCAATGGCCCCAAAGGAACCCCTGCCGCCGAAGCACCCGCTGCACCCGCAACCGAAGTGCCAGCTGAAAAGCAAGTCATCGCTACCGACCTTCCAGAAGGCACTGGGGCCACTGCCCCGGCCCTTACACCTGAGCAGGCCTCCTACCAGGAATTCGCTGCTTTTTATGAAGGCATATTGCCCTGCAAGGACTGCGACGGCATCAAGACCTTCTTGCTGTTGAATGCCGATAAATACCGGAGCTATACCATGAAGGAAGAACAGCTTGGGAAAAGCAATGCCCCAGTCATGGAGATGACAGGCACTTGGAGCGTACAGGACGGCATCATTTCCTTGGCCTATGGTGGCACCATCGTAAAGTACAAAGGCAGTGAGAAAGGCCTGCTCCGCTTGGACGATAAAGGCAAGCCGATGGATGCCAACAAGTATTTTTTGAAGAAATTGTAAGTGGGGTAATTGAAATTGCTGGCCATACGGATAACGTGGGCAACAACGAGGCCAACCGCTCTCTCTCCGAAAAGCGGGCCGAGGCAGTGGCAAACTATTTGATTTACAAGGGGATAAGCGCAAAAAAAGTGAGCGTAAAAGGCAATGGGCAAAGCAAGCCCATTGCATCCAATGATAATGAAAATGGGCGATTGGCGAACAGGCGGGTGGAGTGCCGGATAAATAGGTAGCGGGTCAATAAGGTTGGAATTCAGGTGGCGACTTGAAGACGGCGATTGAATTGAGGCACTGTTTTTCAGGTTTAATCTCAACCAAAAAACAGGAGTTCGTGAAGGTTTTCGATTTAGGGGCCAAGACAAAGGCGGACAGTTCAATGCGCCACACAAACCTTCCCATATCGTACCCTCCCATCAGGTAGTTTTATCGAAATAAAATAAATGCCCGACGGCAAGTCATACACTGGAAGGGTCATATCACTTTCGGTATCAGCAAAGAGAACCTTTCGCTGCTGCCCCGACAAGTCGAAAACGCTTATTTCCATGTACGCTTTACCACTAATAACTGGGACTTGGATATATACGACCTCGTTGGCAGGGTTAGGATATACACTGACTTCCAATTCTTCCCCCGCTGACGGCATTTCCTCCGTACCGCTCACCAGCCCGCAGTACAGCGTATCTATACAACCGTCGTTGGTTACCTTGATGAGCCACACGTAGTCTTCCTGCCCTTTGGTCACGTAACCACCTGCCACGATGCTGCCGGAGGAGAGCACGCCCACGCCGCCGAGTACGTGCTTGTTCAGGAAATGCACGGGCATCACATCGGACGTATCCTGTCTGCTCCAGATGCTGTCACCTTCTGGCGAGAACTTCATGAGCCAGCCTCGGCCATAGGAAGGGCCGTTGTTGGGCAATGTCATGAAGGATTTTCCCGCACTTATATAATTGCCATCTATAGTGTGCTCAAAATCGTAGAACATTACTTCACTTGATAACGAAACTCTATTACCATAATGCCTTGACCATTCCACGTTGAAATCCTCGTCGAGCCTTGAGAGGGTTGACTTGACAAGTTTAGTATTATTGGGTGGCAATGTTTCTGCAACGTACAAGCCGTAGGTCAATAACCCATCTTCTGCTGCCCATAATATGTCACGCAGATAGCCTATTTCCGGCTCCGGCTCCGAGTTCCACGTTTGGAGCACTTCTCCATGCTGGTTAATTATTTTTACACTGGATAATGAACTTGTTGAAGTTAGGCTTTTGATCAATGCGACAGCGAACATAGAGTCGTTTATCATCTCAATATCGTTCACGGTTTCTGAAAAGGTCAAACTACCATGGGTGCTCACCCAAACCGCGTCACCAGCCAAGTTGATTTTGAGGATATATCCATTGGGCTGATCATTCCACCTATGATAGGCACCGAAAAGCAAATAACCGTCAGGTATTGAGATGATATCATTCAATTGATAGTTATGACCAGAAGTATCAGGGTAAGATTTGATAAATTCAATATTAAAGTCGTGGTCGGTTTTTAGCAGTACGGGGTACTCGAACAGATATGGCACCACGTTCATCAAATAGCCATTATCAGGTGTAGAGAGGATTGAACCCCATCGGATATGAAGCAGCAAGGGGTTTGGCCCACCAAACAATGTGTCGGGAACATGGGCAGCTTGCAGCAGACTACCCAGTGTATCAAACTTCATGAGCATAAGACCCCGCTCCCAATTGATTGTGTCCTTATAGCCAATGCCTAAAGTCACAATTGTGTCGTTCTCGACGAGTACCTTATAGACCTGTGAGTTCGGGTATTGCGTAATAAGCCGCAGGTTGAAACCTGGAGCTTGGGAGAATGCTTGTACTTGTCCTATGAAAAGTGCAAAAAACAATATAGCCTTCATAACCTAATTTATAAAGGTAGAAATAGGTCGGTTTTGCCTACCTTTTCCTACTGCCAGCTTTATCAATTAATAATACTTAATTTGGCCAACAAAGGACGCTGGCCCTCCAACATAATTTTGAGGAAATACAGGCCCGCTGGCAGTTCGCTAACGGACAGTATTATTTCATTTGTAGAGCGTATTTGACTCTGTTCAAAACAGTTGATTCCCTGAATATTGTACAATTTGACCGTGAAATTGCTATGAAATTGGTTGCCAAATGAAACCGTCAAGCTATTATTTGCAGGGTTAGGATAGACTATTATGCCTTCACCTGTCCGAATGCTTGGGGATTCATTTTTCGAAGCAGCATGCCGCTCCGCTACTTTTTGCGGGTCTTCACAATCTTGAACTGATTCTATCCCGTTCCACCAGAGAATGGACTTGGCGAGGAAGCCCGGCTCGGCGCACCAAGTTTTCCAGAATTCTAAGGAGTCGAGGATGGGCTGTGCCAATTGGGATAGGTTTTCTTCCTCCTCAATGGTTGGCCTTAGTAGTTCGTACACCAGCCCCAGTTCGTTGAACTCACTGAGGTGGTCGCCGTCAAGGTCGTAGGTGGTAGGTATCTCTGCCCATAAAGTGTCGAATTCGTCCAGTTCGCCTGTGAAGAAGTAGAGGCTGGCCCGTTCTAAGTCGCCGGAATAGGTCTCGGCATGTTCCAGCCAAGTCAGGATGGAATCCAGTTCAAGCTCGGTACCGGAGGTATCTTGCGAAAAGCTCTGCAACACGTAGCTGGCCTGACGGTCCATGACCTGTTTGATGTTTCTGATGGTGTCCTCCTCGGCGGCGATGAGCAGGGTGTCGGTCATATAGGTAATGGCCTCCTTGCGGGCATCCCACTCCTGCCGTTTTTCAAAGAAGCTTTCTTTGCGCAGTTCGTTGGCAGATGATTCTGGGGGGCAAGGGTTGCAAGGCAATGCAGAGGTACAATCTCCATTACTATCCTCTATGACACCATTGACCCCACTGAAATTAGCACCATCATAAGAAAAATGTTCCCGGTTCATATCATTTGCGGAACCAGCGAAGAAGTATTGTATATCGACCCCGTTACCATTATTGAAACTGCCTTTGTCGGTACCACCCGAAAACAGATTGCCTGTAGCTTTATCAATATCATTATCATCGACATATTTCTGTTCCGTCCATATCGTAGCATTGGCATCTACGATATAATCATGGTCATCACCAGCATGGGTATTGCAGACATATGCCATGCCACTGTTGTTGTCCCCATTAAAGCCCATTGCAAGGTTTCCGATGACAAGGTCAGCATACTCATTTTCAAAGATGGTATTGTTGATGCCAGCTAAGGTATTGTCGATCTTGGTACCGATATTGTTGCCAGCACCATTTTTAGTGAACTCGTTCTTGGTGATGGTGAAGCCAGCGGCATTGCCGCTTAGTGTGAGGCCGATAACATCTACATTGTCGGGACATTCGGGAGGGGCACCTATTAAAAAGTTGTTGTTGGAGACGGAGAATCTGCTACACTTGACGGACTCGATGCCACGGTAACAGTTGGTAAAGCTGTTGTTGTTGGCAACATAAGCCCCAATGAGGGTTTGTGTAATGAGAATGCCCCGTCCAAGGTTCTCGAAGGAGTTGCTGATGGCATTGATACTTGATGCTTTGGCATCTATTCCAATTGCCCTTGAATCTATGCCAGTGCATTCTGTGGGGCGGTCATCCTTGAACCATGCGCTCCTTACCCTCAGTTGTGTGACATACAGCGCATCAATGAAAATGGGCCTTTCGCTGCCACCACGGTAGTCTTCGTCCAAGTAAAAACTGGCACCCTGTACCACAGCAGCATTGGGCGATGCTGAAAGATGTGCACCAAGCCTAATGGAGGTGGTGCAATTGATAAAGCCACCAAGGCAAGGGTAAAGGATGCCTCCGCCACCATAGCCACCGCTAGCGGTTTCAAGCCGTATTCCAATTTTTGCATGTTCAATTACACCACTGCCATAGAGGCTTACCCAACCCTGCTGAGCATTGGTGCTGCCACTGATATTTTGGCTTCCACCGGGGGTGCCTTCTACGATGATACCTTCCCACATGCCGCCACAGGCGGCGGTAATAGGAGCGTAGATATTTAGCCTTGCACCTTTTTTTACGACGATTTTTGCACCGGGAAGCATGTAAAGAGTGTCGATGATTTCATGCGTGCCAGATTCAATGACAATATCACCTGAAACATCATTAATAGTATCACCAGGAAGAACAATGCCTTGAACTTGCATCGGTTGTAGAACTTCATGGTTGGCTAAATGGTATCTCATCCTTTTTATTTGCTCGACGCTAAAATGATCTCTGCATGAGCCCGGTACTACGTAGGTCATGTAATTTTTGAACAACTCAGGAGGAAAATACTGTCCAATCGAGGCAGTGCAGGTGTTGTCAACATTAATATTACCCGAATTTTCTTTGAATGGTGTGTCGCAAACCAAATCACATTTCTGATAACAACTGTCGATATCGAGGATGGAATCGCACTGAATTGATTGAAATCCAAACGTGTGAATTAATCCAAGGCAATGACCTGTTTCATGAAATAAAACTTCATCTGGTATTCCATTTCCTCCATTTAGCTCTAGATAGTTGCTTGGAGCACCAAAAGCAGCACCGCTACTGACACCAGAACCACCTTTGACCCAAATATTAAGTGCATCTGGCTTGTTTAAGTTAAAGTTTTGTGAGGTATCTATCTCAAAATCAAGATTATTTACAAAAATACCATCGCAAAAATTATTTGAATTATATTGAATAAATTGAATGCCATGTTGAGCAAACTCAATGTTCAAAAAATCAATGTAGGATTTTGAGAGTAGGCTTAAATCAATATTATTCGTCCAGTTACTATTGTCAACGTAAAAAATAAAAGTTCTGATTACGAAATTTTGACTGACCTCTTCATAAGGGCCAGTATAAATTGGGTCCGCTAAGCCGGGTTGTGCATTTATTTTATTAAAGTCAAAATTTAAAAGTGTAAAACAAATAATCCAGAACAATATGTAGCTGTACTTGGCTCCAATAGGTTTTGTACAAACAGGGGTTTGGGGCGCCCCGCCCCAAGAGACCCTCTCCCTCGGACGAGCAGCCGGAAGCGGCGAAGAGGGGGCAATCTCTATGTGTTCTTGATTTGCACGAAACCTAATGGTGTGAAGTTTAAATTGATTTTTCATGGCAAACAGTTTTTGGTGAAAGAGAAATTATCAAAATTCAAATCTACTTATTTCTTGCCAAACCCGCAAGCAAGGCAGATTTTTTAATAGTTTTGCCCGCTAATCCGTCCGCCAACTGCAAAAAGACGGCGTTTCCTTACGCTCATTCGCTGTTTTGTAGTTCCAAACCTATGTGAAGTTGCTTAGAGCATGTTTGGAATTCAAGGTTATATTTATAGCCATTTCGAGGAGTAATTGACATGCCCAAAGCTTAGCGGCGAGCGGCGAGAGTCCTAGTCATCGCCTCACCAAAAATTTTCGAGTTACTACCCCATCGTCAGTTGTCAACTTCATTAAATAAACGCCAGGTGGCTCTGCCGACAAGTCAAATTTGATGGCGTTATTAGTCGAGATGGCAGTGTGGCGCTGGATTTCACGGCCAGTTATGTCCAAAATGGAAAGCTGTATGGCTGCTGCCTGTTCAAAGACTATTTCAACGATGAACACCCCCTCTGTCGGGTTCGGCGAAATGACCAGCGATTGCAGCGATTTTATTTGCCCCACACTGGACAGCACATCCACCGAATCAATGGCCCAGCAGAAATTGGCGTCGGTTGCCACGACCGTATAGAGGCCGCTCGGCAGGTCGGTGATGGTCGGCGTTGTTTGCCCCGTTGACCAGAGGTAGGTATAAGGCACTACCCCGCCCGTGGCCGTCGCCGTGGCGCTGCCATTGCCATTGTCCACCGCCGTGACAGTGGGCATATCCGTGACGAAATTCACCAGCAAGGAATCCTCCGACAGGCTGCAAATTGAACCAAATGGGTCATTTGCATTGTCAAATATGGCATGGTGGATGCTCCAAAGGCCCGCTAATTTCGGCTTCCCGCCTCCGCTAAGAATACCGTTCAAATCGCTGTTGTATTCAATGCTGGCATCCGAATCGAGCAGTAGGTAACCTCCAGGGGAGCCGCCCGTCCCGCCGGGCGCATCGCTCAACAGCCAGCCCATGCCGCCGCTATCGGGAAACCGGATATCGGCGTCATTCACCGTAGCGATGAAGGTGGCCGATGGGCCGCAAACGGGCACTGGGTTCGTGCTCGTCAGCTCGCCTGCTAAACAGTCCGGTTCTGGGCAAACCGCCCCACCAAGGCAGGTGAGCGAAGGATTGCCGTTGTTGGTGAAGGTGAAAACGCCACCACCGCAATCGCCCGATGAATTGATGACAATCAGGTAAGTACCGCTCTCCGTGGCCGTCCAAGTGATGGTGCAGCCATCGCCATCGCCGGGGCCAAAGGCGTCCACCTGCCCACTGGGGCCGATGATGGTGAACTCTGGCACCCAACTCCCCGCCCCTGAACCGTTGCAAATATTGAAGGCATAGGTGCCGCCAGCAATGAAATTGTCAATCTGATAGGCTTCCGCTGCCCATACCTCAAAGCCCGTGAAGGTAAAGGTCGGACAGCCATTGCCGTCGTCGCAGGGCGCACCGCCGTAAGCCGTATTGAAAGTTGTGTACCCGGTAGTGGGCGACGGGAACTGCCAGTCAAGGCAAGGTTCGGGTATGCCCACGGCAATGAACGAATCCGATACCGAACATCCACCATCGCTGACCGTGACCGAGTAAGGCTCGCCGTCCACCAAGCCCGTGGCCGTTTGGGTGGTTTGGCCATTTGACCACAGAAAGGTATAAGCACCACTGCTGGGCATGGGCTGCGCCGTGGCCGAGCCGTTGGCTATATTGGTGACGTTCACTGATTGCAGAGCGGAGAAGTTAACAACCAATGAGTCCATGGAAAAATCGCAAATGCTGCCGCCGGGGTCGTTGGGATTGTCGTAGGTGGCGATATAGACCACCCAGGTTCCTGAAAACAGGGGAAGGTTATTGGCACTCAAGATACCGCCGAGGTTGGCGTCAATCTCCGTGGTGTCTGGGGTGTCGTAAAAAAGAAAGCTGACCCCCAAGGCCCCAGTGCCACCTTGGCTGTTGCTGAAATAAAGCCCTTGCCCGCCGGCCGCTGGGATGGTGCTTGGCGAATTGATGATGGTGAACGGCTCGCCAGGGCAAATGCCAACGGTCTGCGTGGAATCAATTTCGCCTGCTTCGCAACCGCCGCAGGGTGTGTTCCCAAGGCAGGTCAAGGCCGGGAAGCCGTTGAAATTGAATTCATTGGGCGAGCCGCCGCAAAAACCCGCCTCATTGATGACGATGAAATAGGTGCCGCTCTCGGTGGCCGTCCAGGTGATGGTGCAACTGTCGCCATCGCCGGGGCCGAAGGCGTCCACATGGCCGCTGGGGGCAATGATGGTGAACTCGGGCACCCACGAGCCTGCCCCAATGCCGTTGCACATGCTGAATGCATAAGTGCCGCCTTCGATGAAATTGTTGACGGCGTATGCCTCGGCAGCCGTGACGCCAAAATCGTCAATCTCGTAAAATGGGCAGCCTAAGCCGTCGTTGCAAGGAGCGCCGCCAAACTGGGTATTGAAGTCCGACCAGCCAGTAGTGGGTGTCGGGTTTTGCCAAGCCGTGCATTGGGCCGTGGCCCGATGGGAAAGTAAAACTAAGAGCAAGGTGGCCAGTACAGCCAGGTAGTGTAATCGATTTTTCATGGTGAAAATAACTGTTGATAAGGGTTGATAACGGTTGATAAGGGTTGATGGGGATTGATAGGGGTTGAGAATGGCTCGCAAAATAGGGATATTGGGGTTGATGGGTCAATGTTTGAGCACTCGGCCCAAAATATTTTGTTCACCACTTTGCGCCAGCACAAGGTAGAGGCCGCTTCGCAATGGGGTCAAATCAATGGCCGCTCCTTTGGCTACCATTGCCTCACGGCCCATTGCATCGAAGACCCTTATCTGCTGCACGCCGTTTACGGCGTAAAGCCAGTCGGTGGTTGGGTTCGGATAGAAATTTGTTTCGCTAGCAATTGTTTCCTCGATTGCCGACGGCTCCCCGAACTCGAATGCGCCCAAGTCAATGGAGTTGCCAACCACCTGCCGCAGCACCTCGGCAGTTGGGTGTACGTAGGCGTGGTCGGGCGTGAGGGAGTGGCCGCTGGCCAATGGCGAGAGGCTTGTTCCAAAGTCAATGGCGAGCGAATTGGGCAGCAAGGTGTAGTCGTAGTTGGCCTCATCCGCAAAGCCAGCACTGGCTACGTCGGGCAAGAAGAGGTTAGTCAAATCCGTTGTTGCCGTGCCGTTCAGCAGCGTTGCAGACCCGGTGTGGGCGAAGATATTGTTCGAGACGTTGACCACCTCCGTACCGTCTTTTATATCCAAAAAAAGCGTGTTCCCCGGTCGCTTGCTCACGGCTGAATTGTTCACGAAATAGAATTCATGCGGGCCTTCGTTGCTCAACCCCTCCAGTCCGTAGCCGATGAGGTTGTTGTTCTCGGACTGTGGTCCCTCCATCAGCAGGTTGCCCATCACGATGCTCAGGCCACCGTTGGGCAGGTCAATCAGGCGGCTCGATTGGCCGTCGGCCTCGTCCATGATGCGGTTGCAATAGATGAAATTCTCCCTCGCCCTCGATTTCAGGTTGTGGCCAACGATGGCATGGTGCGAGTAGTTGAAACGAAAGGTCAGCTTGTCAACATGCCCGACGTAAACATTGTGCGTATAGCCATCGCCGTAGCCTGAGTAGGCAAACTCGGTGTATTCAATCAGAATCTCGCCCGCATTTGGGTTGGAGGTCAGGATGCCGTTTTGGTTGTGGTGGAAATAGCAGTGGCGCACCACCATGCCCGTGCCATCGAGGCGGATGCCAGCGCCGTTCTGGTCGGGCACGGCGGCCCCGCTGAACTCGATGTTCTCCACCATGATGTCGTTGCCAGCCAGCACCCAGATGCCCTTGCCCCAGATGTACTGCCCATCGGCCACGAGGTGCGGCCTGCCGCCGATGCCCCGGATGACGAGGTCGTTGCGCTGCCAAACGGCCAAACTGGCCGTGCCCGAGTAGGTCGCCACCTCGATTTCGATGGTGTCGCCGTCCTGCACCACGCCTGCATTGTAGAGCGCATTGGGGCTGTTGTAGGTATCGTTCGGCCCGATGCGGTGGGTGGTGGCATGGACAGCCGTTGCGGAGCAAAACAAGCTGAGAAAGAATAAGTAATTGGTTTTCATTGCGTTGGAATATTTAGGTAGCTACGAGTTGTCAGTTTCGAGTTTCGAGTCCTGCCGTCGCCAGCCGACAAACCAAGTTCTTTTACGCACACCATTTCGCAAGTTGCAAACAATCAATTTATCTTCACGCCAAAACAACTACCATGCTAAGAACGACCCTGCTTTTCTTCCTCCTCATGCCGTTATTTGCGGTGGCGCAAAACCAGCCGTTTGAATACAAGGAATCGCTCGACCAGCCCTATATGCCCGTTAACGGGCAGCACCGCCGCACTTCCCCACCCTACCGACTGAACGGCACGGCCTTCAGCATCCGGCAGGTGAACGTGGACGCCGCCGGGCAGAACATCATCAACGACGCCGCCAACGAGCCGAGCCTCGTCATTGACCCCACCAACCCACAACGCATGGCCATTGGTTGGCGGCAATTTGACACCATTGCCAGCAACTTCCGGCAGGCCGGCGTCGCCTTTTCCTTCGATGCGGGCGAAACGTGGGAGAACCAAGCGCCCATCGAGCAGGGCATCTTCCGCTCCGACCCCGTGTTGGATGCCGACACAGAAGGTAATTTCTACTACAACAGCCTCAGTAGCAGCACGGGCGACTTCCTCTGCCATGTTTTCAAGTCCGATGCAGGCAGCAACACCTGGGGCAGTGGCGTATTCGCCCAAGGCGGCGACAAGCAGTGGATGGCCATTGACCGCACGGGCATGGGCACCAACGGCAATGTCTATGCTTTTTGGAAAATGGGCCTTTCCAGTTGCATCGGCGGCTTCACCCGCTCGCTGGATGGGGGCGAGTCTTACGAGCCATGCGAACTGCTCGTGGACGACCCCGTGCGGGGCACCTTGGTCGTCAGCCCGACGGGCGAGCTATTTGCTTGCGGCAGCTCCGCCAACAGCTTCGTGGTACTGAAATCGAGCCAGCCAAGCGCACCCGCCTTTGAGTGGGACATGGTGCAAAGCGTGAACCTCGGCGGCAGCCTTTCCTACGCCAGCGGTCCCAACCCCAACGGCATGTTGGGGCAGGTCTGGGTGGACGTGGACAACTCTGGCGGCCCCAACCAGGGCTTCGTTTACCTGTTGGCCACCGTCAACAACGGCATTGACCCCGCCGACATCATCCTCGCCCGCAGCACCGACGGCGGTCTCACCTGGGGCGACCCCGTCCGCATCAACGATGACGCTGGCAGCAACAATTGGCAGTGGTTCGGCAGCCTGAGCGTGGCACCCACGGGCCGCATTGACGTGACCTGGTTCGATACCCGTGACAATCCGGGCACCTTCCTTTCCCGGCTCTATTACAGCTACTCCGACGATGGCGGCCTCACTTGGTCGCTCAACGAGGCGCTCAGCGATGCCTTCGACCCGCACCTCGGCTGGCCGCAGCAGCAGAAACTTGGCGACTACAACCACCAGCGCTCCGACAGCCTCGGTGCCCACCTCGCCTGGGCCGCCACGCTGAACGGTGAGCAGGACGTTTTTTACAGCTATATCCAGCCCAATTTCGTCTCTAGTAGTCAGTTTGTTGCTGCGCAACAAAGCAGCGTGACCGTGGTGCCAAACCCGTTTTCGGGCAGCACGAGCTTCCGTTTTTCGATGAAACGACCGGGGCATGTGCAGGTGGTGATAACGGATGCCCGTGGCGGGATGCTGGATATTTTGGATGGGGGATACTTGGGGGCGGGGAAGCAGGTGGTTGAGTGGGATGGTGACAGCGGGACAGCCGGGCTGTATTTTTATCGGGTGATGGGGGATGGGGAGGTTTTGGGGGTTGGAAGGATAGTGAAGATTGGACAGCGTAGGCTCTAAAATAAAATATTACATGTCAATGAAGATGGCAAAATCAAGTAACTTTGCCGCAAATTTCAGCTTTATGAAGGGAACTTATCACAAAATAATAAACGGCGACAGCAGACAAATGAGTGAACTCAAAGATGAGAGCATTCATTTAGTGGTTACTTCGCCTCCGTATTGGCAGTTAAAAGACTACGGGACTGAAAATCAAATTGGGTTTCATGATGACTACGAAACGTATATCAATCACCTTAATTTGACATGGAAAGAGTGTTTCCGTGTTCTTCACAATGGTTGTCGCTTGTGCATCAACATCGGCGACCAATTTGCACGGTCTGTTTACTACGGTCGCTACAAGATTATTCCTATTCATGGCGAAATTATAAAGTTTTGCGAATCGGTAGGGTTTGATTTTATGGGTTCCATCATTTGGCAGAAAACAACGACCATGAACACAACTGGTGGCGCAAGCATAATGGGCAGTTTTCCGCACCCGAGAAACGGCATTGTAAAATTGGATTTTGAGTATATACTCCTTTTTAAGAAACAAGGGAACGCCCCCAAACCAACGGCTGAACAAAAAGAACATTCTGCAATGACAACTAAGGAATGGAACACTTATTTTAACGGCCATTGGTATATAAGTGGAGCAAGGCAAGACAGCCATTTGGCAATGTTTCCGGAAGAATTGCCCAAAAGGCTCATAAAAATGTTCTCATTCCCAGGGGAAAATGTGCTTGACCCATTTCTTGGGAGTGGTACAACTTCGCTGGTAGCAAAAAGTTTGGGACGTAATTCCTGCGGCTACGAAATCAATCCTGGATTTATTCCAATCATCAAACAAAAATTAGGAGCAAACGACAATGTTCTGTTTGACGACGCCAGAATTGACTTTGTGAAACAATCACCAATAGAGTTTGACTTTGAAGAAAAAATCAAAAATCTTCCCTATATCTTCAAAGACACTCATAAATTAGACAAAAAAATAGATGTAAAGAAACTTCAATTCGGTTCTAAACTCGACGCTAATGGGAGTGCTAAGAGGGAAGAATTTTATACAGTTAAAGAGGTTATCAGCCCTGAATTAGTAAGGCTTAACAATGATTTAACTGTTAGGCTAATTGGGATTAAGCAAGACCTTAGCAAGAATGGCAGTGCCAATGAGTTTTTGATAAAGAAAACAAAAGGAAAAAAAGTTTTTTTAAAGTTTGATGAAATTAAACATGATGAGAACAACAATTTACTGGCTTATCTTTACCTTGAAAACAAGACATTCCTTAATGCACATTTAATTAAACAAGGTTTAGCATTAGTCGATGAGAACATCGAATTTAAATATAGGAACAAGTTTATTCAATTTTCAATTCAGAAATAATGGCAAAAGAATGGATATTAAATAGTGTTATGAACCGCTTCCAACTAAATTTCAAAAGGAATGTTGGAGCCACTTCGGAATCCATACGAAATTGCTCGCCAAAGACACTGGCTGAATGGCAAGAATACTATTTTAAGAATGTTCGGACAAAAGAACATATAGAAGAACTTGGCAGGAAATTGTACACGAAAATTGCCGAAGTAATACAATCGGAAGTTGAAGCGATTACAGTGGATGACTGTATCAATTACATGAAGGAGTTAGTAATTGATAGAACCTTTGACGGTTATTTGACGGAAATAAAAACGGTTTACGGGCAATTAGAAAAAATGCTCGGAGTGAAAATAGAGCCTGCGCCAGATGAATGGGATAGGTTATTTAATGTTGATTTTTTCATCAAAATTGACGAAAAATACATCGGACTTCAAATCAAACCTGTTAGCACAGGTATGCAATTGCCTGAAATATTCAAGGAACGGAGTATTCAGCATGAATCTCATGTTCAATTTTCGAAGAGGTTTGGGGGTAAAGTTTTTTACATTTTCTCACAAAAAGAGGGTGAAAAGAAAGTCATAAAAAATATTGAAGTTGTAGGTGAAATCAAAAATGAAATAGCTATACTCCAAAATAAATAAAACAAAGAGAATAGCACTTAACGCCACCCAATACAGAACCAATAGCTCAATGCCAACGACGGCGGCGCCAACCATTCATCTAAAATCCTGCCTTTCACCTCGCCCATTTCGCCCAAATCCCGTACCATTGTCCCATATTTTGTCAAATCCAACAGCAACTGCTGGGAGGGCGCTGTCTAGGAAAGAAAAAATCCCATTTTTTCTTTCCTAGACAGCAAATGGGGTGTTTTGGAGAAAAATTTTCAATTTTCCTCCAAAACACCCCCACTCAGTAGTTACAATAAAAAACAGCGCAACCATGTCAAAACTCACTCCTTTTGCAAGAATCCTCCTCGTGTTGGCCCTCGTGGCGGCCATTTTCTTTGGCGTTAAGAAGTTCTTCCCCGGCGTCATTGGCGGCGGCGACAAAGCCGCCACCGAGGACACCACCGCCCCACCCGTCGATGATGCCACTGCCACCACTGGCACGGAAACGACCACACCCACCGACAACAGCGGCGGCTCGACGACCACTTCTACTTCCAGCTTCAGCTACACTGCCCCTGAACCCGTCAATGGCACTAAAAAAGGCGTCGTAGAGCTGGGTGCTACGGGCTTCAACTCGTTCATCATCAGCGTGGACGCCCAAAAGAACTGGAAACTGGAAAAAGCCGACTACGGCAGCAGCCTCCTATACGAGAGCATGACCAACGATGTCGAGGTGACCAATGGCTTGAAGAACTATATCTCCAACATGCTGGCCTTTGGCGTAGGCGGGAAGGACATCCACTTCGTCATCAGTTCTGGTGCGCAGAAGGTGGAAGTGACCAAGAAAATCATTGCTGCGCTCAAGAAAATGAACTATTTTGTGAACACGGTGACACCGGAACAGGAAGGCCAATTGGCTCTAAAATCGGTGCTGCCCGCCAGTTACAACGACAAGGCATTCGTCGTGGACATTGGCTCTGGCAACACGAAAATCTCCTGGATACAGGGCAATTCGGTCATTGGAAAGGAGGCCTACGGCGCCAAGTATTTCCAGAAGAACGTCACCGACGATGCTGCCTACCAAAATGCCGCCGCCATGGCCAAGGGCGTGCCTTCCGGCCAGCGTGGTACCTGCTTCATCATCGGTGGCGTACCGTTCGAACTTGCCAAGCAGCACCGCAATGGCAAGGAGCGCTACACCGTGCTGAAAGCCCCAAGCGACTATAAAGCTGAAGGCGATAAGCAGAAGGCAGGCATCAATATCTACAAGGCCATTGCCGACGCAACGGGCTGCAAGACGTTTGTATTTGACTGGGATGCCAATTTCACGATTGGGTTCTTGCTGACACTGTAATTAGCTTTCTGCATAGCATGAAACTACAAAGGCCAACCTGCACAGGTTGGCCTTTGTAGTTTCATAAAACGATTAGCCTCATTTGAACACCTCCTTCGCAGCCATCACGAAATCAGGCAGCGCAGGTGCTGCGGAGCAAAGGCGGTCGCCTTGGCAAACGGTCATTGTGTCGAGGTTATCGCCAATATAAACATGCACTTTTTCAAATATCGGATAAACCTGCCAAACGACCTGCACCCCGGCTGCCCGGTAATCGTCCATTTTCTTTTCGATCAGATTTGTTTGGTCTTTCTTGGAAATGACTTCTATGATGAACTGCGGCACAGGTTTCACGCCATTCTTGGCTAATGCTATCTGTTCATCTGTGAACCATGCTATATCGGGTCGGCGGTGGTTTCCGAGGAAGAAGGTGTCAACTTCAGAAATGAGCCTGCCTTTTACCTTGCCTTCATTTTCCAATTGGTTGAAAAGCTTTACAAGGTTCTCATAAACGAAGATTTGTGAGTAGTCTATAGTCCGTTGTGTTTTAATAACTTCTCCATTCACCCATTCATACTTGAAATTGTCCTCCCTTGAAAGGTATTTGCGTTGGAACTCCTCCCAAGTAATCTTTTTGGGCACCTTGGCCCCATTCGGTATGGCGGCTGTTTGAGTTTTGACATTTGGTGCAGCGATGGCTTCCATAATTCTGATTTTTGGCAAATTTATCAAAAAGCATGGTTCAATCAAAACTGCAAGCACCCCCCGATGAACCAATCCGCTATGCAATATAGCCTCCCATCTATTTTTTCACACCATCCAACGACATAACACCTCACCCAACGCAACGAAATTTCATTTCGAGGCATTATAAGGCAGCCAATGGGCAAAACTGTTTGCCTATCTTTGCACCGCAAAATTCCAAATAAGATTTTTCCACAACACCTGATTGTCAGCGCAAACGGTTTTTGATGAAAACAGTTTGCACTGAAAATTGAACTACACTAACAATCCAACCATGTCAAAAGTAAAACCTGCTACTGGCAAACTCGGCATCCTGACCCCTGGAATGGGCGCCGTTGCCAGTACTTTCATGGCGGGCGTCATCGCCGTCAACAAGGGCCTCGCCAAGCCCATCGGTTCTGTCTCGCAAATGGGCGACATCCGCCTTGGCAAGCGCACCGACAACCGCAACCCCCTCATCAAGGACTTCGTGCCCCTCGCCAAACTGACCGATATCGTGTTCGGCGGCTGGGACATCTTCGAGGACAATATGTACGAGTCGGCCATCCATGCCAAAGTGCTCGACAAGACCCTCCTCGACCAAATCCGTCCGGAACTGGAGGCCATCAAGCCGATGAAGGCAGTCTTCGATAGGGAATACGTCAAGCGCCTCGACGGCCCCAACGTGAAAACGGGTGCCAATAAAATGGAACTCGCCGAGGCCATCATGGAAGACATGCGCCGCTTCAAGGCCGAGAACGGCTGCGACCGCCTTGTAATGGTTTGGTGCGGAAGCACCGAGATTTACATCGAGCCGAGCGAGGTGCATTCCACACTTGCGAAGCTGGAAGAAGGCATGCGCAACAACGACCCGAACATCCCGCCGAGCATGATTTATGCCTATGCTGCGGTGAAAATGGGCATCCCATACGCCAACGGTGCCCCTAACCTCTCCTGCGACGTGGAGGCCATGGTCGAACTGGCCAAGCTGACCAAAACCCCCATCGCTGGCAAGGACTTCAAGACAGGCCAAACGCTGATGAAAACCATCGTTGCCCCCGGCTTGAAGGTACGGGCGCTCGGAATCCGTGGCTGGTTCTCCACCAACATCCTCGGCAACCGTGACGGAGAGGTGCTCGACGACCCGGACAACTTCAAGTCCAAGGAAGTCTCCAAGCTCGGCGTACTCGAAGAAATCCTGAAACCAGAGGAAAACCCCGACCTCTACGGCGACCTCTACCACAAGGTGCGCATCAACTACTACCCACCCCACGGCGACAACAAGGAGGGCTGGGACAATATTGACATCTTCGGTTGGCTTGGCTACCCGATGCAAATCAAGATTGACTTCCTCTGCCGTGACTCCATCCTCGCAGCGCCCATCGTGCTCGACCTGGCCCTGTTCCTCGACCTGGCCAGCCGTTCCGAGCTTTATGGCATCCAGGAGTGGCTGTCGTTCTACCTGAAGTCGCCACAGGCGGCCAAGGGCCTCCACCCAATGCACGATATTTTCCTCCAAAACCAAAAGCTGCTCAACACCCTCCGCCACCTCATGGGCGAGGAGTTGATCACGCATTTGGGCATGGACTACTATTATTAGGTATGAAGGTATGAGGTATGGAGGTATGGCAAGGTCCGTGCCCTATACCTCATACCTCATACCTCATACCTCAACTATGTTTTGGAGGATAATCGCAACCGCCTTCGGCGCAGGCTACTCGCCCGTGGCACCCGGCACGGCTGGGGCAGCGGTGGGTGTGCTGATGCAGTGGGGGTTGAGCGAGTTGTTGCCGGGACAGTTCTCTGGCGGATGGCCACAGGCATATTGGATGCTGGTGGCCATTCTTGTTTTCTTTTTTTTGGGTGTGGTTGCTTCGCAAAAATTGGAGCCGGAATGGGGGCATGACCCCTCTAAGATTGTAATTGACGAACTGGTTGGCGTCTGGGTGGCCATGCTCGGCGTGCCCGTCAATTGGTTGAATCTATTGCTCGCCTTTGGCCTTTTCAGGCTTTTTGATATTTGGAAACCCTTGGGAATTAGAAAGTTCGAGCGGCTGCCCGGCGGCTGGGGCGTCATGCTGGACGATGTGGCAGCGGGGGTAGCGGCGGGGATATGCTTGCATGGGTATTTGTGGTTGGTTGGGTGAAAACGGGCGGCATGAAGCTTTAAAACTTCACGCACAGCGACCCTGTAAGTGCCAAATTGCCCTTTTGAGCATCACCCGATTTTCTGAAAATCTCCTCTTTTGCTTGCAACTGCCTTGCCTCGATTCTCAACATGGATTGCTCCGAAATGAAATAATCATAGCCGAGCGAAATACCCAACACATCTACTCCTCCCTCCATCCCGCTTTTGGCCACAACCTGATTAGGGTCACTGATATACTCGTATCTGTTCGTAATCCGCCATTTATCTGAAAACTGCCATTTCAATATAAAAACCGGGGAATACCAATCCCCTCTATCTTCTTCCTTCCCAAAATCAAATCCAGCCGTGATGCCAAGACCGAAGTTGCCATCCCAGATAGCATAGAAATTCTGATAAGTCCGCAGTTGGCTTTGGTCGTCAGGGTTTTCATATCCGAAGAAGTTGGAATAATTAAGCGTTAGCTGTTCAGAAGGTTTGTAGTTCAACTGCAGCCCAAAGGCAAGTTTATCGAAACTGTCGTCGCTTTGGATTCGCTGCCAGCCATTGAGCAGCAGTGCTGCCACGGTAAGGTTTTCCTTTTTGTTCAAAAACGAGAGTTTAATCCCTGCCTCATAATACGGCGAGTTCTCCGCCACGAGGCTGCGGGTCAATGTCCAACAATCAGCCCCGACGGCGCTCTCGAAGCCGATATGTGAGGGCATGATGCCCGCATCGAGCCAAAGGTTTTGCTTTTTGGAGAGTTTCACGCCAACGTTTGCTTCGTAAACAAACTGCGCCCAAGTCGGCTCGGCAGCGAGGTTGTATTGGGCATAGTTGCCGACCATTAGCGCAAGGTTGGCCCTTGTTTTTTGCGAAGCAAAAGCCGCTTTAAGGTAGGCTAGGTTCAGGCTCACTTGGTTGTGCCTTTTATGATTGTAGAGGAATTCGGGCCGCTTATGGTACATTGGCTTGCCCATGTCGTAGCAATAATAAACCTCGGCATAGCCGCTGAAGGTGAGGGAGGCGGTGGTGTCGTTTTGGGCTTCAGCCATTGCGATGCAAAAGCTGGACATCAATAAAACCAATGAGGAACGAAACATAATTACTGATTTTCAAGTGGAAATGAAGAATATACGAGGTAAAGGTCAAAAAAATAATTTCCTTTGGCTTCGGTAATCTTCAATTAAAACAAATACTTCCAGCAATGAAAAATCCACTACTCGCACTACTGTTTTACTGCTTCGCAACCACCGCCCATTCCCAAGCCACCATCACCCTCAACGCCGACCTCGGCCAGCATACCATTAGCCGGCACATCTATGGGCATTTTTCGGAGCACCTCGGCAGGTGCATCTACGAGGGTATCTATGTGGGCGACAAGAGCAGCATCCCCAACAAGGACGGCATCCGCAACGACGTGGTGGAGGCACTGCGCAAGCTCAAGACCCCCAACCTGCGCTGGCCCGGCGGCTGCTTCGCCGATACCTACCACTGGAAGGACGGCATTGGCCCGAAGGACAAGCGCCCCTCGATGGTCAATGTCTGGTGGGGCGGCGTGACGGAGGACAACAGCTTCGGCACCCACGACTTCCTCAACCTCTGTGAATCGCTCGGCGCCGAGCCTTACCTAAGCGCCAACGTGGGCAGCGGCACGGTGCAGGAGGTGGTGGAATGGACCCGCTACACCACCCACCCCGGCGGCGACCCGATGGCCGAATTGCGCAAGCAAAATGGCCGCAACGAGCCGTGGAAAGTGAAATACTGGGGCCTCGGCAACGAAGCCTGGGGCTGTGGTGGCAATATGACCGCCGAGTACTACGCCAATATTTACCGACAATATGCCACCTTCATGACCGATTGGTCGAACTCCGGCAGCATGTTCCGCATTGCCTCCGGGGCCAGCAGCGACGATTATAAATGGACGGAAGTGCTCATGCGGGACATCCCCCACAATATGCTCGAAGGCGTGGCGCTGCACCACTACTCAGTCATTGACTGGAGCGCCAAAGGCCCGGCCACGGGCTTCACGGAGGAGCAGTATTTCACCACGATGAAACGTGCGCTGATGATGGAAGAACTCGTGACCCGCCACTCGACCATCATGGACAAATACGACCCGAAGAAGCGGGTGGCCCTCGTGGTGGATGAATGGGGCGGCTGGTACGATGTGGAACCCGGCACGAACAGCGCATTTTTGTTCCAACAAAACACCATGCGTGACGCCGTGCTAGCAGGCGCTACGCTCAATGTTTTCAACAACCACGCCGACCGGGTGCGCATGGCCAATATCGCCCAAATCGTGAACGTGCTGCAAGCCGTCATCCTCACCGACGGCCCGAAAATGCTGCTCACGCCGACCTACCACGTCATGGAAATGTACAACGTCCATCAGGACGCCACCATGCTGCCCATCACGTTGCAAACGGCTGATTATCAATTTGGTAAAGAGAAATTGCCCGCCGTTTCCGCCTCGGCTTCCAAGGATAAGAACGGCGCAATCCACGTCAGTTTGACAAATGTTGACGCCAATAAATCGCAGGAAGTGAGCATCAATCTGCGGGGCACTACGGCCAGTGCGGTGAGCGGTCGGGTACTGGCTTCGGCCAAGGTGCAAGACCACAATACGTTTGACCAGCCGGAGAAGGTGAAGCCTGTCAATTTCACCGGCGCTACTTTGAAAAACGGGGTGCTGACGGTGAAGATGCCTGCGGCGTCGGTGGTGGTGTTGGAGTTGAAGTAAGTTCTGGGGGGTGATTTTTCCATTTTTTCCTTCATAGATATGTTGTGATTCGCATTTTTTCCTTTGAAAAAATGTAAATTCGCATCAAATTTTGTTGGAAAAATGAAAAGAGCCATTTACGAATCACTGGTCAGTTGGAAAAATGCCTCCAATCGAAAGCCCTTAATCTTGCAGGGGGCGAGACAGGTCGGCAAAACCTGGCTGATGAAAGAATTCGGCAAAAACGAGTTTGAGCAGGTCGTTTATTTGAATTTCGAGAGCAGCGAGCGGTTGAAATCGCTGTTCGCAGCGGATTTTGACATAAAGCGCATCATCTCCATCATTGAAATTGAGGCAGGGCAGAAAATACAGCCTGACAAAACGCTGCTCATTTTTGACGAAATTCAGGAAGCACACAAAGGGCTGACGGCGTTGAAATACTTCTGCGAGCAAGCCCCCGAATACTTCATCGTGGCCGCTGGTTCGCTGCTGGGGGTTTCCCTGCAAAAAAACACCTCGTTCCCGGTTGGAAAGGTTGATTTCCTGCGAATGTACCCGATGAGTTTTTTCGAGTTCTTGGAAAACGCAGGTCAAAGCCTGTTGAAAGAACATTTAGAGGCTCAAAACTGGCAGGTCATCGAGCCTTTTCATGATAAATTGGTGGAACTGCTGCGGCTTTATTATTTCATCGGCGGGATGCCGGAAGCTGTAAACAGTTACGTGCAGCACGGCGATTTAAAGGAAGTGCGGGCTATTCAGGAGAAGATTCTAATTGGCTACGAAAATGATTTTGCGAAATATGCACCCATCGAAGTTGTGCCTAAAATCAGGTTGGTCTGGCATACTTTGATAAGCCAGTTGGCGAAGGAAAACCGAAAGTTCATCTACGGGCAAATCAAGAAAGGCGCACGGGCAAAGGATTTTGAGACGGCCATCAATTGGCTCGCTGATGCGGGATTAGTGCTAAAAGTGAGCCTGGTGGATAAACCAACCATCCCGCTAAATGCGTACGCTGACATGGATGCCTTTAAATTGTACCTTGTGGATATTGGCTTATTGAACGCACTCGCTAAAATTGACCCGAAAATCCTCTTGGAAAAGAACAATATCCTAACAGAATTCAAGGGCGCATTGACGGAGCAATTTGTAGCGCAACAACTGAAAATCAGCCACGAACTCTTCTATTGGACTGCCTCCAATGCCACCGCCGAAATTGACTTTTTGATTCAATCCCAAAACGAAGTCATTCCGATTGAGGTAAAGGCAGAAGAGAACCTGAAATCCAAAAGCTTGAAAGTATTTGCAGAAAAATACAAGCCTAAAACGGCAATCCGAACCTCCATGAGCCCCTACCGGGCGCAGGACTGGATGGTAAATGTGCCTTTGTATGCCGTGATGACGATTGGTCTATAATAATAAGCAGCGCTTCCGCAGCACAGGTGGGCTACACCGACCATAAGTATATGTCAAGGGTGTGTTTTTTTTGAAAAGTTTGGCTATCGGTTGTGACGGTGTTGTCTGCTTATGGGCATGTTAGGGCTATTGCTTCCCTTGAAAAATATTATTCTTCAACGTTTCTATATAGGATAACGACTCAGATGACAACAGGGCGTATTGGCATGGAGATTCAATTATGGCGATGATTTCCGCTTCCGATGGCTTAAAAACCTGCTTCCTATTTACATCTGATGTTGCCTCTTTAATGTTCAGCGAACCATGGGCACCAATGGTCGGAGCGATAACTGGGAGGCCGTAACTCATGGCCTCCAAAAGTACTTGGTCGCAGCTTGCTGTCCACTCGGTGGGGGGCGATAGGTTTACTAGCAGGTGTGCTTCTTGGTAAAAGGAGGCTACTTCTTTTTGGGTTGGAAAAACGACGAGGTTGTCGGGTAGGTCGTCTGGTTTGAAGAAATGGTTAATTTCATCTATTGTGTTGTGGAGTAAAAGGACAAAACGGTACAGGGGCAATGCCCCTGCCAACCGCATGAACTCACGAATGCCTTTGTTTTCATTTAGTGAACACCGCATAAGCAGTGTATATGGGCCATGGTTCTTGGATTTTTCCGTAAAATTGTTTGCTTCAATAGCCGCCAAGGTGTCCGGCAACCAATCGTGTACGACACTTGAAGGCACCCCTGGTAGCAACAAGTTATGCTTCAGGAAGTAGGAATTGTATATGACTTTGCTGGCGCAAAAACCAGCCACAAGCTTTTGAATTCTGGTCATAGAAGCTGACCTTGCCGGGGGTTTGCTCAATTTGTAAATCACTCGCTTATTTATCAGCCGACCAGCCAGCGCCGCCCAACAGGATGCCAAGTCATCAATGATAAGCGTCGAGTCTTTCTTGTTTGGATAAAATTGCTGAAAAAAAATAACGACATTATCAGCAATCCAGATAAAAAGCTGCTTACCCAAGCTTTTTCTTGTCGGCTGCCACATGTAATTGTGGTCGCCTACTGTCGTTTTCGGCATGTACGCTTTGGTTTTGCAATCACTGAAGGCTTCAAAACCCAACCCTTCGCCGCTATTGGATAGGTTGCTTTTAGAAATAGCTATGGTACGATTACCGAAGTCATCGTTAAGTTGCATGCAGAGGTTGTTTTTCATGTTCTTTCATTTGTAATTGGAGGTTATTGTTTTTGTGGCTGCCCCAATGGGCTTGGGGTTTTGGCCCTGTTCAGCAGTTTTGTTTAAAAGAAAAAAAGGGGGGGCATCCAAATTTTCAAATCATGTAAAGTATGCCACAAAATTGATAGCATTTGCAGGGCAAAGCCTTGTCAATTGGTGACAAAATCATGTGAAATGGTGCGGGCGACCAATTTGTAAATTCATGCGGGAAGAGAGTTTACCTAATGTAAATAATTGAAAACCAACTACTTGTTGGTTGCACTCGGTGAAAACCCGAAAGTGGCTTGGTAGGTTTTGGAGAAATGTGCCACATCCTTGAAGCCCATTGAGGCGCAAGGCTTCTCGGTGTTCGTTTTCGAGTTGGGTATTGAGTTCCCATCGTTTTTTCAAAAAAGAAAAAATGGCGTAAGCCACACCTGCGAGTGCCAGCGCATACAACAGGTAGGCCCACCAAGTGGCCCAAAACGGCGGGTGAACCACCAGCCGGACGGCCAGTTCATCAGGCACCCATTGCCCCTTGTGGTTAAGTGCTTTGACCCGGAAAGTATATTCGCCGCTGGGCAGGCTGCTGAAAGTGACGGTATTGTTCGGGGAAGGGTTCGACCAGGCATCGTTGTGGCCATCGAGGAGGTAGCTGTATTGCGTGGTGCCTTGGTTTTGAAAATCCAGCAACCCGAAATCAAGGGTGATGGTTTTGTTTTGGTAGAAAATATCCAGTTTTGGCTCGTCGGGAAAGAAGAAGTTGGTGAGGATGGAGTCCCGTTTATCGTCGGTCATGGAGACGGAGTGCAGCAGCAACTTGCCTGCTACCTGGCGATGCTTGTAGTTTTTCATGACCGCTTTTGGGTCAAAAACCGTGATGCCCTTCAAACCGCCAAAATAAAGCCTTCCATCCGATGCCCTGAAGCTGGAGGCACGGTTGAACTCATTATCGGGCAGGCCATCATCCTTGTAGAAATTGATAAACTGCTCCGTGGCGATGCTGAACCGGGAGAGTCCCTTATTGGTGGAAAGCCAGAGGCAGGAATCGCCTTCGGGCTGTATGCCAACTACATAATCATTGGAAAGGCCGTTGGCTTGGGTGTATTTTTTGAATTCTTTATTAGTGGGGTTAAAATGAACCAAACCCTGTTTGGTGCCTGCCCAAATGCCGCCCTTGGTGTCGGGATACAAGCATGTTATATTAAAATCGCCAAAATCTTTATTAGCTACATTCGTCACGATTTTTTTCGTGTTGGCGTCAATAGCATACAGGCCATTTGCACAGCCGGCCCACATCAAGTTATGGCTTGGGGCATATCTAATAGCGGATATATCCGATAAAAATTCGGGCAAATTCAATTCAACCCATTGGCGTTTACCGTCTTTTTTTCAAGGTAATAAATCTTGGTTGACCATGCCCGCCATACATGGCCTGTACCATCCACCGCAAATGAACCTATGTCAAAAGAATAATTTTTACTGTTTAATGGATTTGATTTCTCCTTAGTTACCGGATTCATCAAATAGCCATCGTTCAAGTAAAAAGCGCCTTCGTGAAAAAGCATCTCGAAAGGGGTATGTATTCCCTTCAACAATGGCTTGGGCGGGCCTAAACCGTTTCAGATATTGTTGTAAAAACCAGCGTAAACAGCGCCGGAATTATCTTCGGTGAAACCCCTGAAACTGCACACATCATATTTGTCGGTATAAAAAGTGTGAAAGAGCGATTGTCGGGGCACAACCTTGAGCAATCCCAATTTGGTTTCTACCCAGATGGTGCCCGATTTATCTTGAAAAATAGACTGGAGGGTAACATTGTTTTGGAAGATTTTCTCCAGCTGCGGTTTGAAATCTTTAAGGCGGTCGGTTGCTGCATCGTAGAAGTAAAGGTGTTGGTCTTGAGCGCTAATCCAAAGATTGCCTTCCGCCGTTTCCAGCACATCCATGAGATTCATGGATTTAAGGTGACGTGTTACAGGATGGGGAACGATGGTGGTGGCTCCTGCACGAAGTACCGATACGTGACCATCATAAACAATAAATAAATCATTTTGCTGGCTCATCTTCAAAATCGGGGTGATACGGTCTTCGTCAAGGGTCAGGATTGCAGCTATTTTACCATCGTAGCCGCATTTCATCAGATTGGTGTCAGCAAAATAATAAATGCCTCCAGCAGCATCAATGGCGAAGTTTCTGCGCAAAGTTTTGAAGCCTGGCAACAAATCCACCTTGTAAATGCCATCGTCATTAAGCCTGGCGAGGTAGAACAACTTCAATTCTTCGTTCATTAAAAGCGTCACGATTGTGCCATCGGGTGCTCGACTGGACGTAGTGCCACTTTTAAGCTCCGGGTGAGGCACGTGCTCCTTTATGGATATGCTGGTCTCCTGACAGGTGGCGGTATTGAAGACATTGATTTGGTTGTCATGCCAATAATAAAGCTTATCCGCTTTCGTCGCAAAATTCCGGGCTATTTTGCTTTTAGGGAAAACAGCCGAACCAGCATTGTCGAGGTTCAAGAAGTGCTGGCCGTCAAATCGGTTGAGGCCCCTTTCACAAGATACCCAGATATAACCTTGCTTGTCCTGGGTCGCTCTCGAAATAGCATTGTCAGAAAGACCATCCACGGTGGTGTACAGTTGGAATTCCACGTTTTGCGAAAGCAGCAAAATCGGGAACAACAAAAGCAGGGCGCTATGGAGGGTTCTGGCCATCGGGGGCTTATACGGGGGAATGCGGTTAAGGGTTTTGCGGTAAGAACTTTGTTTCAAACTTCGTCACCTAAAGCATGTTGCCGAGGTGGGCTACTCCGACCATAATTATCCATTAATAGAAATATTGTTTGCATCGCCCAGCAGAAAAATCAGGCTTGCCCGGGCAACAATGCCCTCAATTTTTCCAGCAACCATTCCTTCTCAGCGACGGCATAACCAGGTGCCTGAAGTTGTTCGTAATGCCCTTTGATTTTGCCCCTTTCTTTTGGGTGGCCCCAGCTATTCACCATCGCTTTGACGATTTTAACAAATTGCTTGTCCACTTCCAGCATGTGCGAATTGAGCCGGTGGCTTTTTCGGGTAAGTGTGGCATTGAAATTCTTGAGTAAAGTGAGGAGGCTGCTATCGTCAGGCAGCGGGGGTATCTTCGGCTCTAATTCCTCGTAGGCAATTTTGATGGATAAAATCCTGACCAATTTATCTAAACCTGGGTCTTCCAATTTAGGTGCAGTATGAAGTTTCAACCAGGCATCGTGCGTTGCTTTGATTTGCCCGGTGTGGAAGTAATAATTGGCAAGGCAACAAGTGATGACCAAATCGGCGTCCTTGCCCAGCACCTGGCCGCGATGTTTTTCTATCAAAGCCAATACCCAGTCCATCTCGTTGGCTTTGATGCCAAGATTAACCATGTTCACCAACACCACAGGTTGCAATTTCTTGTATTCGTACATCCAGCCTTTTTCCAGGTGTTCTTTGTAAAGCTCAAAAAGCAGGGTATTGAAGAATGGGGCGCTCTGTCGCCTTTTTCTGTTGACAAAGTTGCGGCAATAAGCAGCCAGCATGCGCTGAACATCGGCTGGCAATTCATGCTCACGCTGGCGAAACGCCGATAGGAATGCCTGAAATTCGGTGGCGGTTTTCTCCGCAATATTGGACATCAAGTCAATCGCCTGGTCGAGCAGGAAAATAACGGAATTGGAAAAGCACCCATTTTCGGCAAAGAATGCCCTCATTTTTTGGAGAAAGGGCTGCCAATGTTCCTCCAGGTTCGGGTCGTTGATGTGCTGTTCGGCGAGGGTAGCAGCGAATTTCATCAGGTCACAGCCATAAAAAACCGTCAAAGCTTCAATTGCCCCCGACAGATGCAGGTCCCCCTTGCGGCGGTTGTTCTTGCTCAATGTAGCGACCTGCTCCTTTTCTACCCAAAAGTTCAGCAATGGAAGTTCTTCTAAGGGCAATTTGTCTTTGCCTGATAAGAAAGTCTTGCCCCTATTCAGGGCTTTGAAAGCCTCCTCGTCCATGTTGCGCTGCCTGAAAAAACGGGCAAGGGATATTTCCTCAAAAGCCTTGCCCCAACGTGCAGCCATCTCCTGTTGTGCAATAAAGCGGCGAAGAAGGTTCATCAACTCCGTCATCAGGTTCTCGATAGAGCGGGTTTCATGGGTCTTCGCTGGGAAAATCGCCTCGAACACGGCTTTTTTTTCAAGTTCCTCCCACTTTTTTTCAGCGATTCTATCCGCCACGTGGGTGAAAAGTTTCAGAATTTGTCGGCGATGTTTGCCGGAATTGAAGCAGGAACTTTCCAAGTGTTGCTTCAATAGCATCTTTTCATCAGGGGTTAAGAGGGATATTGATTGTACAAGCAGGCTGTTTTCCATGGTACTGTCTTATTGAAGGGTGAAATTTAGGGGTGAAAAACGGAAAATTTTGTGATTGCACAGAAAAATGGAGCCTCGTAATCTTGTCATCTATTTGGGCAGTGTGCCTCTAAAAAGTTACCTGCTTCAAATTCATTTCATAAACCATGGACCCGCACTATCCAAATCATGGAAAGTGCAGGTTCAAAAAAAAAATTCACCATGGCAACAAGAGCGACAGACGCCAACGGCAACAATTTCGAAGCGGGTAAAATAACTGAGTTTAATCCAATCCGCTTGAATGTGAATGAGGTTGAAGACACCTGTGATTTGCAGATTACCTGGAACGACCCTTCCGGAACTGAAAATTTAAACTATAGTTTAATAGTGTTCGACAGCACAAAACCAGTTTCTGCGCCTATTCAGAGCGGTAAATCCGCAACCATTTCAGATGTGGAGAATGGAACGGAATTCTCGGTAAAAATAACCGCCAACAACTCATCCGGTATTTACTCGATAACCATTATTGACGACGTGGTCAAGCATTCCGACACTTGATTGCTCCTCCCGAACACAGTTTTCAAGCCTGATTATTTCACCCCAAAAAACCTTCCCTTGCGACCCTATGGGTCATGTCCGGGCATGGAAGTCGTATGCCTTGCTCATGCTGGGCCGACCCTCATTCAACCTAATTTTTTGACCATGAAAAAATTTCTCACCCTCCTTTTCACCCTTTCTTTATCCTTTCAAGCCCTCCAAGCCCAATGGAAAGAGCAAGGTTTCGCCTTGTTCCCCGATGTCTCTTTTGATTGGGTCGAGGTGCTGCGGGTCGTTGATGAACAAACCCTTTGGGCAAACCTGAACAGGTTCGGATTTTTGCCTACCGGACAAAGCATCATGGAACCTTTCGTCGCCCGAAGCACCGACGGCGGCGAACATTGGCAGGTCATCGCCTTGCCACCCTATGCCGATGGGCACAGACCCTCCGCTTTGACAGCCCTGGATGCAAACAGTGCCTGGGTTTCGCTGCGCCACCCGACGGAGCGGGCACTTGGCAAAATCATCCGCACTGAGGATGGTGGTGCCAACTGGGAAATCGTCCTGCAAGATTCCTCTGCTGGGTACATGATGCACTTCTTTGACGCCGAACACGGTGTGGTTTTTCGGGGCAGGGACTACATCCAACTCACGGATGACGGCGGCGACACTTGGCATCAGCCAGCTTACGTGCCGCCTGCCGACCCCGGCGCTTATTTTTACGTGCCGGGCGAGTTTTTCGACGCCGTGGGGAACACCATCTGGTTCCCTTTGGTGGACGGGACTATCCTCAAAAGCACGGACCGGGGGAATCATTGGACGCTTCACCAAACCCCCATGTCAGTTGACGGCAAGCCCATCAACATGCTTAGTTTCTCCGATGAAAACCATGGCATCGCCGCATCGGTACTCACTCCAAACGGCTATTTTATTGACACGCCGAGGCTCATTCATACCTCCGACGGCGGTTTGACCTGGGAGGAAATCCCCACTAACCAGTTCCCCGTGTCGCATGACCCGGACCTTTTTATCCATGCGATTGAAGCGATACCTGGGGCGCCGGGCGGCACCTTTCTGTTGGGCATCAACAACAAGGGGTCTATCTTCAACGAGACCCATGAACTCTACATCACGCACGACAAGGGCGCAAGCTGGGAACTGTTCTCCGACTGCCCCAAGCCCGGCTACCCGCTGGAAACGCTTGAGTTCCTCTCGCCCACCGTGGGTTGGGGCGGCAACGGCTCTGCCTTTACCCAGGACGACCCCTTTTTTTTGAAATACACCGGAGAGCCTTACCAGTCACGGGTCATTTTTCAAGTGGATTTGGGGGACCAGCAGCCCTCGCCGCAAGGCGTCCACCTGGCAATGGACAAAGACGGATGGAACCCTGCCGCCAACCCCATGACGCACATGGGCGGCTCGGTTTGGCAAACTGCCATCCCTGTGGAGCCGGGCGAGCCGCTGAAATACAAGTTCATCAACGGTAATGCCTGGGGGCAAAACGAGAGCGTCCCCATCGGCTGCGGCGTGGAAAACGCAGCGGGGGCAATGGACAGGGAATACACCTTGCCCGTTTGCCGCACCAAGCAGTTGCCAGCCGTCCATTTCGGCTCCTGCATGAGTGGCGATGACCTGCCGCCGCAAACGGTTACCGCCTGCGACCCCAACGACAACCTCCCCATTTGTGAAACATTTGAAACCTACGCTTTAGGCACATTGAGCAACCAGTCCGACTGGTGGAGAAGCTACGGCTGCAATTATGACGGCACAGAAGGGGACTCCTGCGACCTGCAAGTGACCAGCTATTGGGCGGGTTTCACCAATTACAGCGGCGGCAGGGCGATGCGCACTATGGGTTCTGGCGGGTATGGTTCCGCAGATTTGCTGCTTGGCGGAATTAGCAGTGGAAAAAACGAACTGGCAATGAAGATATTCGTGCCAAGCGGCAGCGGTACAACTGTATTCATGGAAATTGATACCGCATATTGGACGGGGCTGCCGTATTATCAAGTCAGTTTTGGCAACGACGGAAGGTTTATCAGTTGGGCAAGGGATTACTCCGCTTATGAAGTAGAAGCCGACTACCCCTTCGACCAGTGGATGGATTTTCGTTTGGTCTTCGACCAGGATAATCAGCAACGGGAGATATGGCTTGACGGGCAGCAATTGCTGGCGGTGGATGACCCCTATTCGATGGCTTCGCTGAATTTTGTCGGATTCAATGGTTACGCTGAATTTCATCCACTTTGGTCTCCCCGTAACGAGAGTTTTATTGATGACATCATTTTGAGGGCGCTCGTCCCGGGCAGTTCCATTGCGATTGCCCAGCCGTTCGCCAAGCAGCGGGAAACGAAACAAGCGGCTCGCTTCCGGCAGCCGGATTTGCGCAGATCCCCAAAAGGGATGCCTGCCTGCAACGACTGCCCAGGCTCCCTTCTTGCCCAACGCTCGAAACCTGCCGCTCCATTGCTTCCGACAGAGAACAAAACATCGCTTCATCTTTTCCCCAACCCCGTCAGCGAGGTGGTGCAGGTGCGCTACCGCTTGGAAAATTCATCCATTTCCACTTTGCAAATTATCAACGCCACAGGGCAGGTCGTGCAGGAGCGCCGGCTCCCGGAGGGCGGTCAAGGCGTGGTTCCGCTCAACTTGCGAAGCCTGCCGGACGGGCTGTATTTCGTTCGCTTGTCGGATGGGAGGGCGAGCGTGAGCCAGCGGCTTGTGGTGAAAAAGTAGTTTAATTTCATAGCACAGGTGCATGGGAGGGCACGGACTTGGGCAGGTATTACCCAGCCTCTCGATGGACCCGTGCTTCTGCGGAAATGCCGTGCATTATGTCAATTTATTATTTACCCGTTCCAATATAGCATAAAAACTTCACCCAAAAAAACCGCCAATCTAAGACCAATCGGCATGATTGGATATGGATGGCTATTGCCTATCTGTGACCATACTGCCAGCACACTTCACCCAATTTAATTCTTAAACTAAATGAAACAGCTTATTCAACTCCTGACCTATTTACTTTTTATGGTAAACACCCTTACGGCACAGTGGACGCAAACGAGTGGCCCTCAGTTTCCAGCGGTTCCACTTAATATTTTAAACATGAAAATAGATGGGAACAACCAGTATGCTGTCGCATATAACGCACTGTATAAAAGCACGGACAACGGCGGTTCATGGACGAGGATATATGGGGGCAAACCCGATTATACGGAGTCCATTGCATGGCCCTATTTTGTGGAGGCATCGGGCAGCACAATATGTATCCCAGTATCGAATTATAACACAGGCATCAATAAGGTTAAATGCTCTGCCAATGGGGGCACAAGCTTTCAACAGAGCATGAACAATTTCGGCTACCCAATTTCGGCGCTGCTGGTGGATGGGAGCAAGGTTTTCGTGATGGATGACCACGGCTTTTATATGTCCAACAACAGTGGGTTGACCTTCACCGATGTGGGCTTGACCAGCCCGGGGTCGTTGTATAATTACCCAGCCGACCTCCGTCAGACACAGGAAGGGAAAATCTTGATTTTCACAGAGCTTGACCCCAATAGCTATGCTCCTCTGGGTGCTTATATCTACCGGAGCACGGACAATGTGAACTGGGAACCCATTAACGTCAGCGGCGGGAGCAACCCATTGCCTTGCGGGCAAAACGGCCAGTACGCATACTTTTCTACCCTTGGTTATTTCAATGGCAGCATCTTGGTAGGCCTGTACAATGGGGACGGGACAGGCGCATTGTACGAAAGCCCAGACCTTGGTGAAAACTGGTATCCTGTTGGCGGCCCATTTGATTATTACTGCGAAATTTTAGCTTATACAGACGGTAGGATATATGCCTTGGGCGATGATTTCTCAACCATCTATATCTCCACGGATGGCGCAACTTGGGCTTCCTCCCCGGCTCCGGTCAATGAAATATTCAATGTCACGCCACTTGACGGCTCCGGCACAAAGTTCGTTGGTGGTGGCACTTATTATCAGGGCGGCAGTTGGCATTCCACCAATAACGGCGCTACTTGGACCCAGAACCCCAATTCCCCTGCTTCACCTGACCAAGGCGTCATTTACGACTATATTTCAGAAGGTAACACCAAATTCATGGTAACGCACAACCACGGCGTGTTCCGTGGTACGGGCAACAACCCCGCAAATACCACCTGGACGCCAGTGCTGGCCAATGGCGTGAACGGCGGGGGCGATACCGGTTGGGGCAAAAAAGGGAACACCCTATTGGCTGGCATTGACTATTTTGGGGCAGGCGATGGGGGCATTTTCCGCTCCACCAACAACGGCAACTCGTGGACGAAAACCCATACGGGCGTTGGGCTTTGTTTCCTTGATGATGGCAACGAAATATTTGCGGGGGTGGACTATGATGGCATCTTCAAATCCACTAACCACGGCCAGACTTGGACCGCAGTGAACAATGGCCTCCCATCCGAAACATATCTCCGCAGCACTTCGGACCTTATCCGTTCCGGGAACAACTTGGTTGCCTCGTTCTTCTTCGGCGGCATTTATTACAAACCCGGCAACAGCAGCACTTGGGTACAGTCTTATGCACCTGGCTACATATTTGGCGAACAGTTTTATTGCATGGCAAAAGCGGGTTCTACGCTGTTTGCAGGCTCCAACCTTGGCCTAATAAAATCCATGGACGATGGCGAATCCTGGGAATACGTCCAGAATGGGCTGGACTGGACAAACCCCGTTACCTTCCTCTACGTGAAGGATGACGACGAACTATATATTGGCACAGGTACAGGAGGCATTTTGCGCAGCACTGATGGTGGCCAAACATTCGTGACTTATAACGATGGTGCTGTGCCGAACAACTATGTGTCATTCATAGGAAAAGATGGCCCCAACCTGCTCGCTGGTTGGAATTGGGTGCCAGAAACGCTCTTTTCCTACTATTACTACCATCCCGGCCAAGGGCTTTGGTGCCGCAATGCAGCGCAATACATCCATGCACCAAATGGCGGCAATGACCCCGATGTCGTGACAACTTCCCAGCTGCGTATCTTCCCCAACCCAGTATCTGGCAGCAAGGTACAGTTCAGGCTCAATGCCGACCTCGAACAGGTTGCTGGCGCAAAAATCATGAGCATCAAAGGCGAAGTGCTGGTGGACGAACCGACGCTATATCGCCCAGAAATGGAAGTAGGCGACCTTTCAGCTGGCATGTACTTTTTGCAGGTGACATTGCAGGGCGGGGTGGTACTAAGGCAGCCGTTTATCGTACAAAAAAACCGACAATAACCTGATTTCACAAGTGGCGACGCTGTTGCAAATGGCGTCGCCATCTTGTGTATGAACCCTTACTGTTTTATCCTAAATCCTTTTCCAATGAAAAAACTTAAACCCTCCTTCCTACTCCTCACACTTCTACTGTCGCTGGTACTGACAAAAGCCCAAAACCTAACCGTGGAGCGTGCCCCCCAAGCGGTCGCTGTCGTGGGCGACAAGGTGCTTTTCGGGGGCGGCTACAACTATGGCGGCTATTTTTCCAACCGGGTGGAAATTTACGACGATGCTAGCAGCGCCTGGTCTTTTCATGACCTAGAAAGCCACGACCTGCAGACCATCGTGACAGGCGGCAAAGCCCTCTTTTTCCCAGCCAATACTGAAAGCGACCGCTTGGACATTTTTGATGCTGCCTCAGGCGCTTGGTCGCAGTCCGTTTTCCCGAAAGCGGTTTCCTATCCCTCGGCATTTGCCGCAGGCAACAAAGTGTTTTTTCATTCCGGGTATTACTTTGAAAACGGACAATACACCTATGACGAGTCGGTCATGGTGTACGATGTGCAGACCGGAGCATGGTCGGTAAGGGACCTGGGCAGAACTTATCCCACTGTTTCCCAAGTGCTGAACAAAGTGGTGTTTGTCGGCGGGCAAATCCCTCCCAATTTTCTGGCTTCTGGCGCTGTGGACAGCTACGACCTCGAAGAAGACTCATGGACGATGGCGTCGCTTTCGGTGACCCGGTACTACCCAGGGCAGCTTGTCGTTGGCGACAAACTGATTCTGGCGGGCGGGTTCACCGATACTGACAACAGCGCTGTGGTGGATATTTACAACGCCTCGACCAATGGCTGGACGCAACAGGCTTTGAGCAGCCCTTCCGCTTATTCCTCCACCGTCGTCGTTGGCTCCAGTGCCTTTTTTATCGGGGGCTATGGCAGCAATTTTTTGGAAACGGCAGACGTCCATATTTACAATGCCGACTTAGATGAATGGTCAAGCACCCAGATGTCACAGGCTAGAAGCTCCACGACGGTAGTGGTTGTGGACGACGAGGTGCTGATAACTGGTGGGGAAGCCTACGACCCCAATACTGGCAACTATCTCCTTTTTGACGAAGTGGATATCTATGATGTCGCCAGCAGCGCTTGGTCGTCCGCACAATTATCTGAAGCCCGCCGATACCCTGCCTCCTTCGTGAAAAACGGCAGGGTGGTTTTTGTAGGCGGAATGGATATCTATGGAGCACCTTTCCCCCAAGTGGATGTTTATGACAGCTTTACAGGCGAGTGGACGAGCCTCCTTTCCGAAAATGCCAATTTCCGAACGGGTCTCACCGACTCGAAACTCTACCTCGCCGGTGGGAAAACCTTTTTGCCGAATGGGCTAAGCCGCCCCACCGGTACCGTGGATGTCTTCGACTTCGTCAGCGGTACCTGGTCGCAAACCGCCCTGCCAAGCCAGCGGGTCGGCTTGGGCATGGCAGCCCTGCCCGGCAAAATAATGCTTGCCGGGGGGAGGACGGAAATAGCGCCGGGCATTTTACACAAAATGACAAACATCGTGGACATCATCGAAGATTGAACAGCCTCATCTGCAATAGGGCGTTCTTTCATTTTGCAAATCACTTAAAATCAACCTTTTATGAAAAAGATTACCTCCACTATACATTTTTTGCTGGCGCTATGGGCCTTTGTCAATGCCCAGACGCCGGGCAGCGTTGACCCATCTTTTGGTGAAAACGGTTGGCTGTCGCTCAGTTGGGAGCGGCTCAATGGAAACATCGCCGCTGCCGAGCGGCTTCCCGACGGGAAACTGCTCCTGCTCACCCGGAACAGCCTCCTGCGCCTCAACCCTGATGGCTCTCCGGACACCTCCTTCGGGGGTGGGGTGGTGACGTTGCCGGAACTTCCACCCGAAAACACGACTACAGATTATGGGCACATGGCCGTTCAGCCCGATGGCAAGATACTCCTCCTTGGCAACAACTATGACCCGAGCACCGGCAATTTCGTGCTGTTCATGATGAGGCGCTTAACAGATGGCTCGCCGGATTGGACATTCGGCAGTGCCTCGATGGTGAAGGATGTCAGCCCGCATTCTGGAACCGGCATCCCGCTCATCCGCCCGGATGGGAAAATAGCGGTAGTTTGCCGTCAAAATACCCAAGCCTACCTGCTTCGCCAATACCTGCCCGACGGCTCGCCCGACCTTTCTTTTGGCACAAACGGACAGACTGTTGTGCTTGGCACACCGGGTACCTGGGTCGTCAGCGCTGGAACCCGTGCTAAGCTCCACGACGACGGCTCCATCACCCTCATCAGTTGCCCGCTGGGTCCCAGCGGGCAAGGCTATCCCGTGCAGTACGATGTCCTGAAATTCCTTCCCGACGGAACGTTGGACGGCAGTTTCGGTGATGGAGGTGTGGCGCATCCGTACGCACCCGGCTATATCAGCGGCGTGGAATTCATGGGCGATGGTAGAATATTGGTCTTCGGACAAATGGACAACAGCATTGGCAGCGCTTCGCCAAACGAGGACTTCGTCATGCGCCTGTTGCCCAACATGGAATTAGACACAACCTTTAATGAACTTGGCATTTATATCGGTGGAAATGACGCCCCTGCGTTTTCAAATTTCCCGGATGTCTGGCTCGCACTTCAGAACGATGGTAAAATGGTGCTGGGCAGGGGCTTTGCCTGGCCGCATCAACCAACGCTCTACCGCCTCAATGATGATGGAATTTTGGATGGAGCATTTGGCAACGCTGGCAAACTAACGCTTGACTACCCCGGGGGCGTTCTTCAAAAAATATTGCCCCTTTCAGACGACCAGCTTTTTGTAGCAGGCATATTTCACCATGGCGTCGAACCTTACTATCTTGACGTTTTCGCAACCCGCCTTTTCGCCGATGAAGTTTCAGCGCTGGCTGCATTGGAACCTGAATCCGGCTTTAGCATCGAACCCAACCCCTGTCGGGACTTTGCCAGGGTTTCTTTTCCTGCCACACTTCCGAAAGGCACTACTGTACAATTATGGGATGGGCAAGGCAGGTGCTTGGCACACTTGAAATTAGGAGATGGTAGTGCATTGGAAATCCCGACTTCCGAGTTGACACCCGGCACTTATTGGCTGGAAGTCCAGAACGAGGCAGAACATTGGTCGAAGCCTTTTTTGAAAATAGAATGATTACAATGAGCTAAAAAGGGAAGTAAATCAGCAGGTTGCAGCGGAGAAATAAGCGAATTTTCTGCTCGACAGACCTGTCAGGTTTCAAAAACTTGGCAGGTCTATTCATATCTGGTGAAATAAGGTTGGCAGTTGGCAGTCACTAAGCAGTCTTACAGTCAAAAGTACTTTGTCTTGTACCACTGCCTTGACTAAACAATTGTCGAACTGACTGCCAACTGCCACCTGTCGAACTGCCAACTTAACGAAGTATCTTGACCGTGCCCGTTCTAACTGAATTGCTCCAATTTCCCGCCCGGTCACGCAGCCTAAGGTTGAAGGTCGTCTGCTCCGACGCTTTGGTGGGGTCGAGGAGGATGGTATGGGCAATCGAAACGGTATGGTCACCGAAGAGTGCATTGACCGACCTCGGTTCTGGGTATAGGTTATACACCAACTTGTCTTTATCTCGATTATCGGTCAGTTCAATGGCCACATCACCCGTTGTATATGCCTCTGAATCTTGGTCGCCATCAATATAGCGAATGGAGAAAGTCAGTTTGTCTCGGTGGGCAGTCACGGCATCGGGAAAATAGTTTTCGAGGGAAATCTTTGGTACGTCTGAATACGGTTCAGCAGGGTAATTGGTAACGGGATAAACCTCTTCAACAGATTCATCTCCGCAAGAAAGGAACAGGCACATCACCAGCCACGGGTATGGAAATAGCTTCATTCTACTGCGATTTGAGCTGCAATTTATGCAATAATAAATTGCGGAACCACTTACCCTTTGGAGTTGTGAACTTTCGGAATGTTGCGCAGCCGAAACCTACAGGTAATGGGAAAAAACGGAATTTGCAAGCGCACCGATTGCCACCGACCTTTGAGCCGGCTATACTTCAATCATCATGGAACAGTTCCCCGTTTTATACACTAACCGCCTTGTGCTGCGCAAAATCCTGGTCGAGGACGTACCGGCCCTGCTCAAATACGCCAACAATCGAAACATATCCGATTGGATTGTCAACATCCCCTACCCCTACGAGGAGCCGAACGCCGTTTTCAGAATTAGCTACGCCGTGCAGGGCTTCAAGAGCAAACAACGCTATGTTTTTGCCATCATCCTGAAATCGCAGGGCGAGTTGATAGGCGAAATCAGCCTTCACCTTTGGGGGTCGAAGGTGGAAGCAGAACTTGGCTACTGGGTCGGCGAGCCATTTTGGAACCAAGGGATTGCCACGGAGGCCATTGAGGCGGTGCTGCGTTTTGGTTTTGAAAAATTGGGGCTTCAAACCATTTTCGGCACCTGCCACGAAGAGAATCCCGCCTCTCAAAAAGTCTTGTTTAAGGCTGGATTTGAAAAGGTGAGCACCAACGGGAATGTCGGTCGGTTTGAGCGAAAGCGTGGGGCTGGTTAGCTAAAACCCCGGACTCAAAGCAGGCACCATCAGTGCAACCGAAGCCTTCACGAATCCATGTTTCAGCATCATTTACAACGAACCCACGTGGGTTTCAAGCTATAATTTTTCAAATAGCACGTCCATTGAAAGCGAACTGTCCACCAATCCTAGGCTATGTTCGTTGTGCTTGACACCATATGGCGTGATGACGGTGAAAAACACCTGCTTTCTCGTCTTCGTCAGCTTTTTGAAACGGGCGATTTGTTCCCGGATTTGCTCGTTTTCCTTCTTTGACAGCACCCAAGCGTGGTGGTAAAATTTCAGTTCGCAAAGGTTGATGACCTTGTCGTTTCTATCAATTAGCAGGTCAATCTGGATGCCCGATTCGTCCTTTTTGCCCGGCTTATAAAAACCCGATACCGTGCTGTAAACCCCCGAAATACCTAAGGCCTTTTTGACCTGGGCGACGTGCTTTAGGCAGATGGTCTCGAAAGCATAACCAGACCAGACCTTGTAGGCTTGTGTCTCGCTCAGTTTCACCCAGGCATCCTCGCCAGTATGCTCCATGTCCTCCATGAACTTTAAGTAAAACAAGGAATACTCATCAGTGAGGCGGTAATACAATTCCTTCTTCTTCTGGTCTAAAGGATAGTATTGTGTGACAAAATCGGATACCACCAGTTCCTCGATGAAGCGGGAAGCACCGCCGCCGTCCTGCAAGCCACTGATTTTCAGGATTTCCTGACGGTTCAAGCCCTTGCCCACCGAAGACAGTGCCCGGATGATGGCGATATGGTTTTCGGGATACTCGAACAGCGCTGGGTAGAGTCGCTCGAACTCACGATAGAGCAGCCCAGATGGCTGAAGGCAAATGGACTGTATATTCTGTGCTGCCGACAAGCCCGATTTCACCTCCTTCAAGTAGTGCGGGATGCCGCCCAGCGCCATGTATAGTTGGAGAATATGGTAGCGGTCGAGGTTGAGGTTGCGGCTTTTGAGGAAAGTTTCCGCTTCCTCCAAGGTGAAGGGTTTGAGGAAAACCCGTTTGGTTATGCGGTTGTGCAGCCCGCCCCGGTCGTTCACGATTTTTTGAATCATCCACGAAGCGGCAGAACCGCAGATTACCAGCACCACATCGTTTTTGCGGGTCGCCCAACTGTTCCAAAACCAGCCGAGCGCCGAAACAAAGCCCGACTTATGCGTCGAAAACCAGGGCAACTCGTCCAAAAAGACTATTTTCTTCCCTTCCTTTTGAAAGGAATCGAGGCATTGACTCAGCAGGTGGAAGGCCGCCAGCCAGTTCTTGGGCGACTTTTCGGGAAAGCTGAAGGTCTCAAACGCTTTTTTCAGTTCAAGCGTGAAATTCTGGATTTGCTCCTTCAGGCTGGCATATTGCACCCCGGAGATTTCCACGTCAATCTTTTCGGTGTATGTTTCACGGACAAGAAAGGTCTTCCCCACCCGACGCCGACCAATGATGGCTACCATTTCTGACTCCCGTGAGTCAAGTGCGCTGAGCAGCACTTCCCTTTCTTTTGACCTACCTACTAGCATTTGGCTGAGTTATAAACGATAAAACACTATTAATTGCTGAAACTTCCGATTTAATGAGGTTCGGAAAGCAAAAATAGTTAGTTTCAGCAACTAATAGCAAAAAAAAGAGAGATCCCTCAGAAAAAGTGGATTGGAGGGAAAGGTTTGGAAGCTTGAGAAATGGTTTATACCTATGATCCCTAAATTAATGGTTCGTGAAGATTTAAGAGCCTACCCCGATTCTTCGGGGTTTCAAGGTGTTGCCGTCGGACTTAAACCTTCATGAACCTTTGACCCTTAAAAATACCTCGGCCTCAGCACCGGCACCACCTGCGCAGCCGAAGCCTTCACAAAAGCATATTCCAGCAACAACTCAAACGACCCCGCATTGCCATTCCTCACAGCACCAAGGCCGAGGTCGTAGGCCAGGCCAGCCCGTATCCGCTCCGAGATTTGGTATTGCCCGACGGCCACCAATGCATCGCCGCCAAGTGCGGTGGTTTTGCTCATGCGCAGCGTGCTACCCAGCCACAGCCTCGCATCCTCCGTGAAGCCAAAGCCAAGGTGAGCATCAAAGCTCGGTGGCGCATTTTCCACCACACGAACCGCCCCGGCGGCCCGCATCCGCAGCGTGGGCGAGAGTTCCAATACTGCCCCTGCATTGGCGAAGAAGTGCCGCACCTGCCCATTCGATTGGCCACGGTCGAGCACCTGTGGGATGGCTGCGCCCACGAAAAACCGCTCGTTTTCAAAATGGACGCCCATGCCCAAGTTGAACAAATAGGCAGGTGCCATCATGCTCTCCTCTGGCTTAATCGAGCCGGAAATCGTACGAATTTCGGACAAATCAGCCTCGTAGCGGGTCATGCTGCCGTGCAGCCCGATGCCCAGCCTCCCGCTCCCAAGCTGCACCCGGTAAGCATAAGCTGCTTGCGCAAAGGTCGAGTTGTAGAACCCGATTCGGTCGTTCACCAAGGTCAGCCCCAAGCCCACCCGTTCTGCCAGGACTGGCGAGTTTACGCTGAGGGCCTGCGTCACGGGAGCACCTTCCAGCCCCGCCCATTGTTGCCGATGAAAAGCCGTGATGGTCGGCAAGCCCGTGCTACCCGCCGCCCCCGGATTGGCGATGAGCTTATTGTAAAAAAACTGCGAAAAGAACGGCTGCTGCTGCGCAAACAGCGAGGTACAGCCAAGGAGGAAAAATAGGTGTAGATATCTCATATTAAGTAACACGGACTGCCAGTCCGTGCTTTTGTTTTGCGTAACACGGACTGCCAGTCCGTGCTTTTGTTTTGCGTAACACGGACTGCCAGTCCGTGCTTTTGTATTTTCAATTGTCATCCAATCTAACTCAAGAGGAAGCACGGACTAGCAGTCCGTGTTACAAAGCACGGACTAGCAGTCCGTGTTACAAAGCACGGACTAGCAGTCCGTGTTACAAAGCACGGACTAGCAGTCCGTGTTACTCCACCGCCACAAACCCCTGCAAAACCGTCCCCTTACCATCGTTCAGCCGAAGCTGGTAGAAGTAGGTGCCTGGCGGCAATGGCTGCCCGTTATAGGTTCCGACCCAGTCGTTTTGGTAGTCCTTCGATTCAAAAACCGTGGAGCCCCAGCGGTTGAAAACCAGGAGGCTGCTGCCCGGCCAACCAGCAGCGCAAGGTATCACGAAGGCATCGTCCAAGCCGTCGCCATCGGGGGTGATGAGGTTCGGGCGGAAGCAGTCCCCGGCGGCTACGGAGCCGTCCAAACTGATTCGCACGATCGTTTCATCGCAGACATCGGGGCAGGTCATGGAGCAGAGGCGGTAGCGAAAGCCGTCCTCGCCAAACGAATTGGGGTATGGGAAATAAGAAACGGTTCCATCTGCCCCATCCACCAATCGTCCCTTGGTTGGCGTGGTCAAAACCGTGAAATCCCAAGCTGGCAGGTTTTGCGTGAAATCGTTTGCCAACAAATTGATATCCAGTAAACTATCATTAAGCGGCAGCGAATAGAAGTCCTCCACGGCTTTTATGTTTTCGAGAAAAACCACTGCCGTATCGCTGCCTACGCCGGGACAGGTGCCGTTGGTCAATGTCCAAACAAAGCGGTTCTCGCCGGGCAGCAGCCCTAGCACGGTTGAGTGAGCGGAGGAGGGCTGTACCACCGTCGCCCCGTCCAAGGCCGTCCAATGGCCAGCGCCTACGGTGGGCGGCGTGGCGTGGAGCATGGGTATTTCGTTTGCTTCGCAAATGGTCTGGTCGTCGCCAGCGAAGGAAGTGCCCGTTTGGGCGGGCATTACTTGCAGGTTGAACGGCACAGAAATCGCTGATTCACAGCCATTTAGCGTAGCGGATGCGAAATAGCTGCCCGATTGCGCAGCACCTATATTTGTCAAAACAACCACGCCGCTTCCAGAATAGAAAGGCAGCCCGTTTTGACCAAAATAATAATCATAAACCGCCCCAGCCTGGCTGTTTGCAATGGAAAGCACCATGTCCTCGCCCTCACAGGCCGTGGTCATGCCAGCCATTACGGGTGTCTGCGGTGTTGGTGCGACAAAGACCGCCGTCTCAAAGGCCAGCGTCGCCGAGCATTGCGGATAACCGATGACCACGAGGTAATCACCCGATTGCCCCGCGGAAATGCCCTCCAAAACAGGGTTCGGTACATTGGCGAAAAAGCCCAATGGGCCATACCAATGGTAGCTCGCACCGGGCAGTAGCGTCGCCGAAAGCGGAACGTCCGTACCCTCGCAAGCAGGGCCGAGCGAACTGGTCGGGTTGCTGGCCAATGCCCCGCTCGGCAGGGCGATGATGGATACCGGGACGAGGTTGGAGGGCGGCGTCTGACAACCACCAACTGTGGTTTTTACGGAGTAATTGCCTGATTGTGAAAGTGTTGCGTTAGCAGCAAAATAGGTCGGATTGGCCGCCGTGGCCAGCCACTGGTCGTTGAAATACCAATCGTAGCTCACGCTGTTGCCAGTGGCGGGCGAGGCGTCGAGTTGCAGCGTTTCGCCTTCGCAAAGCAGCGCATCGGCCACGGTAACGGTCGGCGTAGCGGGCATTTGACCCACTTCTACAGCCACGCTTTGCGGAGCAGAAACACAGCCCTCGGCGCTGGTGAGCATGAGCGTGTAGCTACCCTCGTTTTGCGAAGCGATGGATGAAAAAACCAGTGGAAAAGGCCCTGTCGCCACCGCTGAACCTGTAAACGAAAAGCCATTTGGCCCTGCCCAATGGTACTGAACTGGCCCACCAACGGGAACTGAATTATTGGCGCTAAGGCTGACTGGACTGCCCTCACAAGTCGATGTGTTGGCCGTCATATCAGTGATAATCGGGGCTGGATTGACGGGTACGATGACACTTGCCGTTGCCTCGGCAGAACAGCCGTTTGTTTCCACAACCAATTGAAAAACAGTGGTATCGGACAGCGGCATGACGGGGTTTTGCTCCAAGGAAACCACTTGTCCGCCCGTACGCCACTCGTAGCTCACGCCCGGTTGGTTAGTAGCAAAAAGTTGCGCAGCACCACCTTCGCAAACTGCCCCACCATGCCATGCCAGGGCCACGGGGTCGGGCAGCACGGCCACCTGCACAGGCTCGGAGAGCGGCGATGGGCACCCATTCACGATGGTATTGACCAAAAACGGCGGCACGGCCAAGGGGTCGTCAAAAGCCAAGGTCAAAGTGGCTTGGCTGCTCCCGATTAGCTCGCTGTTGCCGTTCTTCCATACGAACTCCACATCGCCGTAGGGGCTGGGGTTTTGCACGGTCAGCACCATTTCGCTGCCAGGGCAAACGGGGCTGTTGGTGGCCACCAGCGGAGTGGCAGGCACGGGCAGGATGCCATCCACCACCAACCCAGCCGAAGCGGTACAGCCATTCTGGCCGGTCACCGTGAGATGGTAGGCTCCGATATCGGTCAACCTGGCCTGGTAAATAACCGGAGTTGGCGAGTCGGAGGCAAAGCCAGCAGGGCCAGTCCAGTGCCAGTCGGTAATGCCCGTCAGGTTGGCGTAGAACTGCAAAGTGCCTCCCTCGCAAGGTTGGCTGAGGAAAAAATCGGGGTTGGCTTGCGGCTTTTCCAGCACGTCCACCCAGTAGTTGGCCGATTCCACCACGCAGGTGCCCAACGTTGCCCTCAGTTTGTAGTTACCCTCGGCATTGGGCTGTATCGAGTTGAAAGTCAGCGAATTGGAGATTTGTCCAAACATCGGCGAATTGCCCTTTATCCATTGGTAGTTCACCTGCGGGGCAGCGTAGGGCTGCACGGCAAGGGTTACATCTTCGCCGGGGCAGGCGGGTCCACTGCCCTGCACCAGCGGCTGCGCCACGGGATCGGGGATGCCCGCCACGAGCACGGACTCCGTTGCGGAGCAGCCAAATACATTGCGCACTTGCACCGTGTAGCTGCCATTGGCGGCGCTGTTTGCTGCCGCAATGACGGGGTTGGCAGCCTGCGACGTGAACCCGTTTGGCCCAGCCCAAAGATAACTTAGGCCAATTCCGTTTGCATTGGCAGCGAGTGCCAGTGGTTTAGGGGCGCAGTCGGTTGCAGGGCTGTATTGGTGTTGCGGAGCAATGGTCGGCGGTTGGTTGATGGACACGGTAGCCATCGCTGGAACGCTGGACACACAGCCATCCTGCCAGACGAGCAGCGAGAAGGTTTGAGCTGCTAAAACATTGCTTATCAACGGGTTGGGTTGGGTTGAAAAAATAGCTGACTCACCTTGGCGGCGCCATTCGTAGCTGGGATTCGGAAGTGGATTTGCGAACAACTGGGCGGTTCCACCGGGGCATGTAGGGCCGCCCGTTTCGGCAAAAGCCTGTGGCCGGGGCTTGATGAGGGTGGCCACGGGGAAGCTCATGGCCGTACAGCCTTGCTCGTCGGTGATTTTGAGTTGCCAATTGCCGGAGACATAGGCGTCCATTGTTTGGTCAATATAAAGGACACTGTCCGCTGTGGTGAGCATTGGAAGTGCCGCACCGAACGGGCCGTACCAATCGAAAACCGATGCCTTGGCAGTGGTGTACAGCTTCACTTTGTCGCCAAAGCAAATGGCACCGTTCGTCAGCAGGTCGGGTACGGCAGGCAAGGGGTTCACCTGCAACGGAACGGTCGCAGTGGCGGGATCGCAGCCCGGCGCTTGGAGCAATAGCGTATAATCGCCTGATTGGTAGTTGTTTACATCGAAAACGACGGGGTCTGCGTAGTTGGCCTGGAAGCCTTGCGGCCCTGTCCAATTGAGGTTCGCATTGGCGGGCAGCGGGCTTGGTGACATGATTTTGAACTGGACATCTTCACCCTCGCAAGCTGCTGTTGGCACTTCGAGTTTCAGTTCGACCATCGTGTCCGCCACGAGGTTGAGCGGCTGTCCCGTGGTCGTTGCCAAGCAGCCAAGCCGAGTGCCCCGCACCTGTGGTTGGTAGCTGCCGATGCCAAGCCCCGTGAAGTGCGGGCTGTTCGACCAGTTTTGGCCGCCATCCACGCTGTATTCGAGGTTGGGAGCGCCGTGCGCAAAGAGCCTTATCGTGCCGTTCTGGCCGCCTAAGCATACGACGGGGTCGGTGGCTTGAATGCTGTCCAATTTGACCAAACCGTCAGTGAACAGGCAACCGAGGCAGGGAGCAGCGTCCAATGTGCCGGGACAAATCGGCAAGTTCTCGGCGCTCCCGCCAAATCGGAGCAGGTGGCCGAGGTTGGCCGACTGCGAATTTGGCGGCAAGAAAGGGTCGTCGTTTTTTACCAAAAACATGGAATCGCCTTGGCAACTTCCCCGGTTTGCGAAGCGCAAAATCGGCGTTTTGGTGCCGGGCAACAGGTCGAAGCCGTTGCCAGTGGCATTCATTCGGAAGGTGATATAGTCATGGCCGTTGTCCTCCACAGGACTGTCCTGTCGGGAGGTGCTTCCGAAGGAAAAATGGCTGGGAAGCAGGTTGGTTAGGTTGTGGATTTGGAAAAAATTGGTTGGAACCCGAAGGGAAACCTGCGCATAATCCAATGCTCCAGTTGCCGAATAATCAGCACCCGTGGTCAGCGAGATTTGGTAGAAATTGTCGGGCAACAGTTCCAACTCGCAGTGAACCAGGCAGTTGGCTGTTTCGAAACAATTGGCCTGACCCTCCTCGTACCGACCAATCACCGCATTTGCCTGCCCCGCTCCTTCAATGATGAACTTATTGAAAACGGGCAATCCGAGCGAATTGGGCGGCAAGAAGGGGTCATTGGCGGGGTGCATGATGTCAAACAGACCTGCGCAGCCAAGTGCATTGCGAAAGGAGAAGAGCCGCACCTCCTGCCCTATGGGGTAGTTGATGGCATCTGTCGCAGCAGCAAGCGAAAAAACGGCATAGTCCACGCTGGGGTTTTCGACGGGCCGCTGCACGAGGTTGGTCAGTTGCCACTGCCCGACAAGGCTATTGAGCGATGCAAGCTCAAAGCCGCCCGTTGGCAAGGTGACGACCACCTGCGCAGCATGGGTGATGTGGTCGAGCGGGGGCAACAGGTCGGTATAGGAGCGGGCAATGGCGGTATAGGTGCCGTCCGCAGCCAGTTCCAATTTCAACTCAATCTGGCCAAAAACTGAAGTGGCCGTTGCACAAGCGAATAGTGTCAGTAAGTGTAGGAGGTTTTTCATTCAAACGTTAAACGGCTTACGGTGGACGGCTTACGGTGGACGGTGTGTACACAGCGAGCTGTACCAACGGCAGCGCAGTTGGTGTACGGGTGTTGTTGTACTCGTTCTTGTTGAAAACCTTTAGGAAGTTGCAAGCATCGGCGAGCTACAATTTAGCTTTTTACCGATAGGTAGTTTTTTGGTTGTCTGTTGAAAATGGTAGGATAAGGGGCATTCAGCCCATGGGATGATAACGTGCCTGAGAGATAGCAAGATTTGTGCCGGAGGGGGGTGAGTTGGGATTTTTTTTTAATTTGATATATCCAACTCACAACCTCGGGCCCACCCCCTCTGTCTCCATCGCCAGCCCCCCGAACACACACTCGTGTACCCTGCGCAGCGGCTCCTTGTGCACGAAGCGTTCCAGTCCTTTACATCGAGGGCAAATTCTTTCAAAAGTTCCTTGCCAAGTTAGGGGGAATCACAGATGGTTCAATCTTAAAAAATTGGCCTTATTGGATTTCTCAAGAATTCAACGCTTTGCTGTCTTTGTTCATCAACAACTTGACAATAAGCAAACCAGCCGCCAGTACCTTGAGGCTAAAACCAAGCAGCAGCAGTTCGCTAGCATAGGGGTAGGATTCCAACTTAAATAAAGCACCAATAAAAACGGTGATAAACCCCAGTAATAAAATGGAGAGGATGTATTTCAGTTTCATGATTTGAATTGATTTACTGTCAAAGCTATAAAATCATCGAAGAACAAACCCTATTTTCACCCCCTTTCTTCCCACTCAGCCAATAGCCGATACTTTTTAACAGTGGCTCCCGTTACTTTTGGGTCATAATTGGAGAATCCGCAATCATTCAACACCTTAACATGAAAAAATTACTCATCATCACGGGCTTGCTCATCGCTGGAGCTGCTATTTATGGCATTTATGAATTCAATCGGGGCGCCGTCAGCAACGCCGATGCAAAGTCCGATGTGACCATCTCGGCCAATGAACTACTGGCAGCCTTCCAGACGGACGAGGCCGCGGCCAACGCCAAGTTCAACGATAAAGTGGTAGAGGTGACGGGCGAGGTTGGCACCACCAAGCAGGAGGAAGGCAAGACCATCGTCAGCCTGAATGCGGGCGATTCGATGGCGGGTGTCACCTGCGAACTCGACCCTACGGCCCAGCACAAGCGCACCAATTTCAACACGGGCGACCAAGTGACCTTCAAATGCACCTGTTCGGGCATTTTGATGGACGTGGTGCTCATCCGCTGCGTGGAAAAGTAAGTGCTGGATACTGGATACTGGATGCTGGCACGTGCCCCATCCAGTATCCAGCATCCAGTATCCAGCCAACATCACGCAAACACCAGTTTCCCCATATAAGCCGCATCCACTTCGGCGCTCTTTATGGGGGTGGAGTTGTCCCAGCGTTCCTGCTCCACGATGAAGTATTGCATACCGTTGTCCTTGGCCACTTTCAGCACTTTAGGAAAATCAATGCTGCCTGTTCCGAGGTCAACTGAGGCGTTTTCCTCAGTTGCAGGCAGGGTCTTGCTGCGGTCTTTCACATGGCAGAGGGTGAAGCGGTTTGGATATTTTGTCAAATACTCAATGGGGTCTTTGCCGCCAGTCACCACCCAGTAGATGTCCATTTCAAAGTCCACCAAGCCGGCATCGGTATTGGCCAAGATATAGTCCTGTGGCACCTGGCCTTCCAGCGTGACGAAGGAATAAGCATGGTTGTGGTAGGCGTAACGGATGCCCGCCTTCTTCGCCATTTCGCCATATTTGTTGAAGTTCTCGGCAATTTTCTTCCAATCGTCCATCTTCTTCTGGGCACCGAGATAAGGGGTTATGAGATGGCTGACGCCAATGGCGGCGGCTTCCGCAGCTTTTTTCTCGAAGTCCTTCGATGCGTCGCAATGCGCAGAAACGAGCTTCATGCCCAGTTCGTCCATATAGGCTTTGAACTCGGTATTGGTCATGCCCCAATAGATGCCCTTGTCGCCCTCGAAGCTCTCGATTTGTTGGTAGCCTGCGGCGGCAAGTGCCTTGAGGGTAGCCTTGGCGTCCTTGGCCATGTCGTCACGCACGCTCCAAAGTTGGATGCCGTACTTTGGGATGCTGCCCGTGGCGGCAGGTGCGGGCGTGGCGGGAGTCTCCGTTGTTGCGGCAGCATCCGTTGTCTCTGACTTGCAGGCCCAGTTGGGCAGGACGATGGCACCGGCGGCAGCTGCCCCGGCGTATTGGAAGAATTTTCTACGGGAATGATTCATTGTCTGATTTTTGATTTTGATGAAATGAAGGCACGAATAACCCCAAAAAAATTCAAAAAGCTCCAAATTATTTTTCATCCTCAAATCTTCAGGCAAACGCCATTGAATGAGGTGATAGTAAGCGCATACTGCCTTGAATGCTTGGCGTGACATGGCTTGACCGAACAATAAAAAAGGCGATGACAATTTTGGCTGTCATCGCCTATCTTAAATTTTTATCAGCATTTTCAGTTAGGAATTTGCTCCGTCAAAATCCAGTTCAACAAACCACTCCCATACAAGGCGGCTTGTTGGAAGGAAAATGCCTTGTCGTTGTTTGGGCCATAAAAAGCTGCATAACCGTCCAAGTTGAGGTCAGTGGTCAGATAGCCTTTCAGTAGGTAGTTCCCGCTTTGGGTCGTATTGGCAGGGGCAGAGAGCACCGCCGAATAGAGCCTGAATATATCATTGTTTGGGCCTTGGTGTATGACTCTTTTGTCCTGATTGGCATCGCCAAGCCACATCACCTGCCTGCCGCCAATGATAGCGCATGGATTCGTGCCATAAAGCTGTGTGCTTGTCAGGGTGAAATCCACCAAGGTAGTGACATTGGACAGGGGCAGCGGGTTGGCGGTCATTATGCCGAGGTGGTTGCGGTGGCGCACTACTACATGGTAATTGCCCTCAGGCAAACCAAGGAAATTCACGGGCGAAACGCCGTCGGTTGACACCACGTCGCCATCCCGTTGGAGCAGGGCAGAACGGGTACTGACGGGCTTCGATATATCGTTGCTGCTCCGCAATTCGACCATGACCCAGTCCACGATGGCATTCTTGCCTGTGACCTGCAAAACGGCAGGGCTTACCACGGTCTCTCCTCCGCCACCGCCAAAATGGTCGAAATTGGCCAATGTGGAATAAGGCTCCTTGTTGGGAAGTAGCCCATTTGACCGAATGCCGTCCCGCATCAGGCCAGCAGCGGGTTCGTAGGCACCTGCCAAGAACAGTTTGGGGCTGACATTCACACCGTTGTGGGCGTTCATTTGCACCGCAAAAGCTGCAACCAACAGGCAGAACAGCATTGATTTTTTCTGAGAAGAATGGAAGTTCATGATTTTGAGAAGGAGGGGGAAAGGTTTATTATTTAATGTTCAATTTCAATGGTTCGGGAAGTTTTAAGGTTCTATGGTTTTCGGGATTTGGGGCAAAACCTAACTGTAAATCATTTTTGACAAGGTTGGAAAAGTAACCTATCTTTTCAAAAACGGGTACTGTGCCGCAACCTTAGAACCCGAAAACCCGAAAACTTCACGAACCATTGAATTTAGTCAGGGATGCAGTCAGACAATATATAATTAGACACTGGAGGGGCAAAAATGCCTTCCTGCGCTGTTATCACCGTTTGAAAAAGCAGTGCCGTGTCATTATTGGGGCCTTGGTAGATGGCCCTTCCGTCCATGTTCAAGTCTAGCACCGAATACTCCTTGCCTATAAAATTGGCAGATAGAAATTCATTGCCCGAAGTTGCCGTTTCTCCCAATAGCTTGAGCAATAGGGTAGACCTATCATTGTTAGGCCCTTGGAAGATAAGCCTTCCATCCCGGTTTGTATCACCGCTCCTCATGGCGGCCTTGTTCCCGACCCTCGCCATACAGCCATAAGTGTAATGGGCGGTAAGATCTACAGATACGGGAACTTCAGAAAGCGCAACCTTTCCTACCGTTATCGTGCTCAAATGGTTGCGGTGGGCTATTGACACGTAGTATTCGCCAGGGCCAATATTTGAAAACACGAGTGGTGAAACACCATCCGTTTTCACCACATCGCCGTCCCGTTGCAACAGCGCCGAACGGGTAGCCACCAATGAACTGGCCGATTTTGAGGTATGTATCCCCACCACTACCCAATCCACGATCGCATTTGGCCCGGTGACATCCAAAACTGCGGGGTCTGCAATGGTCTCGCCGCCGCCCCAACCCTTGTGCTGGAAGTAGGGCAGCCCGGTGTAAGGCTCCGTGAGGGGTATCAGTTCCTTGGTTCGCAGGTCGTCACGCATGAGCGTAGCCGCTGGCATCAGGCCATGCAAGGCACCTTGAAGATAAACCCTTGGTTTCACGGAGACACCCGCCTGCCCGTAGGATTGCCAGCTGAACAGCATTATCATCGAAAGTGTCAAAACAGGGTAAATGTGTTTGCGTTTCATGTTTTTGAAAAGATTGAACGGTTATGAATAAAGTTGAAATAGTCCCAGCTTGTCAGGGCAACTCCTCCACCAGCCTGCAGTCTTTGTCCACCTTTGGGCAGGAGTACTCCCATAGGAAGACGATGTCAAAGGCAAGGTAGCTGCCATCGGATTTGGGGCCTTGGTATTTTACCTCCCCATCCATATTTACATCACTGTTCTGGTACCCAGAAATGATATGGGTATAGTTGGCATCCACGTTGTCCGGGGAGTAGAGGATGTCAAAAAATAATTTGTCCTTATCGTTGTTGGGGCCTTGGATATTCACCACACCGTCTTGGTTCGCATCACCCGCAAAAAGGGCCATCTTGTCCGTTATCTGGATCATGGGCTTGCCACCGATGAACATTCCCTTCGGGGAAGTAAAGTCCACCAATTGTGGTGCCTCGCTCAAGGTATAAGCCTGGGCGCTCATCACCCCAAGGTGGTTTCGGTGCCGCACTGCCACCATGTAGGTGCCAGAATCCAGCCCCATGAAAGCCAAAGGCGAAATACCGTCCACATCCACCACATCGCCGTCCCTTTGGAGCAAGGCTGAACGGGTGGCAAGTACGATTTTTTGCAGTTCGGGGTGGCGAAGCTCCACGAAAACCCAATCAACAATGGCATCAGGGCCTTCCACTTTCAGCACTTCGGGGTTTTCAATGACCTTGGTGCCACCCAAATCGCCATAGTGGCTGTAATTTCCAAAGGAGGAGTAAGGCTCATTCAGGGGTATTATTCCTGCTGCCCGCAGGTCGTCACGCATGAGATTGGAGGACGATTTCACACCGAGCAGCGCACCTTGGAGGTACATCCTGATGTTCAGTTTGAGGCCATCTTGCCCAAGGATTGGGTTGTTGGCTTGGCTGCAGGGCAGTGTCAAAACGGACGAAACGAGAAGAGTTACAAGCAAGTTCTGGACATTCATGGAATTGGTTTTTACAACATCTGTTTGCGAATGCATGAAGACCGTACAGCCCAATCAATGGGTATGCCACAGCGTATCATGCCAAGAAGGGGGGAACGAGAAACAGGGGGGAAATCGGCGTTGAATGTTTGTCCAGATGAATGTCCCTTGAAAGGTGGGAGGAGAAGATAAAAAAGATGTAAATGCCTTTTTGCAAAGACCGTACCCATCTAACAAGAAAAACGGAAAAAATGGAAAGGAAAGGGCGGTGAGCATCACTGGTCTCATTCCAATTGCCCAAGCAGCGGTTCTATTTTCCGTCAACACTTCTGCAGTTTCGATGGCCATGAACAGGGCTGTCCGCTCCCCTTAACGAACCTATCATCGCCAACCGTACGAGGAACCAAGTCGGCGAGCCGTTCATCGTGAACGCAATCCAGCCGCCCGTTTTGCGGAGCAAAATCCAATGCACAATCTATCCTAACCCATTGGGCGAAGAAGCGGTCGTTTCGGTACAAGGCGCTAAAAATCAACAGTTTGAGCTACGGCTGCACAACATGGTTGGCCGCTATTTGCGCAGCGAAAAAATAACGGGCGGCATGGGGAAAATCAGGAAAAACGGGCTGGCGGATGGTTTGTATTTTTATGAAATACGGGCGAATGGTTTTGTGGTGGGGCAAGGAAAGGTGGCGATGGAGTAACGAACCCCAGAGAATAAAGAAATGGGGCCGCACTAATTAAAGTGCGACCCCATTTATTTTTAAAAACTAATCATTGGCAGTCCCACGCCAATTTTATTGGTTTATCGTCATAATCGTATTTAATGGAAATCGGCAATCTTTTATCATTTAATTCAAAATTGGTTTTGCAAGGATTGCATAATAAATCCAATAACCCTGTATAATCTTTGGCTTCGCTTAATTTAACCATATTGACTGTCTTATATTCAGGTTCTTCTGGGAAAGCGCCCAATATCCGTTCGTAGTTCAATGCACTGCTGTATTCAAGGAACCATTCGTGTTCAAGTTGTTCGAACTCACCCTTATAATCTTCAATCTTTACAATATTGCCATTTTCCCAGAAATACTTGTGCGAAAACCAATATTCATTGTTGGCAGGATAGAAAGTAGTACGGCTAATAGGCAAGCCATTTGGGTCATTTACATATTTATACACCAGGTGTACCGCATTGTTTTCACCCGGCTTCAGCTCCCGTTTCTCGATTAGCCTCCCTTGGCCATCATAGATAAAAGTATCCAACCGAATAAACACTTCCTCAGCGTCGGGGTAATGCGTCCATTGCTTCCTGGATACCATGCGCTCACCTTCATAGTGCATGATGAACCAAATACGTTCCACGCCGTTCCATTTTTCAATCATTTTTTGAATGCGACCATTGCCATTGTATTCGTAAACATAGGTCTTGTAGTCTCCCTCTTGGCTTTTGCCAACGAGTTTGCAGGCCAGGGTAGTTGCGGTCGGAATGTCCTTATTACTGGATTCCTTTTTGCAACTGAAAAGCGCTAAGAGCGCAGTGATTAGAATCAGCGATGTTGGTTTCAGAAAAGCTGGATTTTAGATAGGTGACAGAAAAAATTTGAACTAGGTAAGGTTGATGCAGCTGCGGTATGTGATTACACACACAAATCAGCAAAAAACCCTTGTCTTCGAAATAAATAGAACGCATCGGTTTTGAACCTGTGTTTCAGGAAAATGCGAACTTTGCAAAGTTAACCCATGTGCCCAACCTGAATTCAATCCACTTAATGAAAAAACTTCAGCTATTAATACTCGTTGCATTCGCCGCCGGCCTGCTGCTGGCCTTCTCAGGCACCGAGCCTAAAGACCCCGTGGAACTCGGCCAGCGCCTATTCTCCGACCCCATCCTCTCCCTCGACAGCACCATCAGTTGCCAAAGCTGCCACATCCCCGAATTTGCCTTTGCCGACACTGCCCGGTTCAGCAGGGGCGTGGGCGGACGGCTGGGCAGGCGGAATGCGCCCAGCACCATGAACATGTCGGCCCGCTCCCATTTCTTCCATGACGGACGGGTACTGGCGCTCGAAGACCAGGTGCTCATGCCCATACAGGATACCCTCGAAATGCGCATGACGCTGCCGGAGGTGGAGCGCCGTCTTCGCCGCAATAAGGTCTATGCCCCTGCATTTCAAAAGATTTTTGGCCGTCCGGCCAATGTGGAGGACATGGCCATCGCCATCGCCGAGTTCATGCGCACCTTGGAGACACCCGCCACGCCCTACGACCGCTGGATGAACGACGAACCCGGCGGCATGGGCGACGCCGCCGCACGAGGCCGTGACATCTTCATCGGAAAGGGCCGCTGCTTCGACTGCCATTTCGGGGCCGACCTCACGGGCGATGAGTTCCGCAACGTGGGCCTTTTCAACGGCAAGGACCTGGACGACCCAGGCCGTTTTGCCATCACTAAAAAACCCGAAGACCTCGGCAAGTTCAAGGTGGCCGGGCTTCGCAACGTGGCCCTCACCGCCCCCTACATGCACAACGGCATGTTCAAGACCCTCGACGAAGTGATTGACTTCTACAACGACCCCTCGAAAATAGTGCCCGATGCCATCAACCGTGACACCGTTTTGGCGAGGCCGATGAACCTGACCAAATGGGAAAAGGCCGACCTGAAAGCGTTTCTGGAGGCGCTGACGGATGATAGGTTTAAATAAGGTATGGAGGTATGGGGTATGGAGGTATGAAAAGCCTGCCCATTCATTTTTAGAGAATTTTTCGCATCTTTGAGTTTCGACTAACTAAAAATATGCGGTTTTGCTGGGTAGTGGCTGAATAGCCCAATCCGCAATCCGTAATCCGAAATCCGCAATTGCTACACGACAACCACCACCGGCCTATCAACTACCTGCGGCTCGCAGTCACCGACCGCTGCAACCTTCGCTGCTTTTACTGCATGCCAGAGCAGGGCATTGACTATGTGCCAAGGGCAGAGCTGATGAGCTACGAGGAGATGCTGCGCATCGTGCAGGTACTGGTGGGCATGGGCATCGAAAAGCTGCGCATCACGGGCGGCGAGCCGTTCCTTCGGCGTGACATGATGGACTTCCTCACAGCCATCAGCCGATTGGACGGGCTGCGGCAAATCCACATCACCACCAACGGCGTGCTGACCGCCCCGCTGGTGCCAGAACTGAAGCGCCTCGGCATAAAGTCCATCAACCTGAGCTTGGATACACTCAACCCCCAGCTTTTCCATGAAATAACCCGCCGTGATGAGTTTGACAAAGTGATGCAGACCTTCGAGGCACTGCTGTCTGCTGGCATCACCACGAAGATAAATGCCGTGATGATGGAGGGCAAAAACGACCACGACCTGCTGCCACTCAGCATGCTCACGAAGGACAACCCCGTGGGCGTCCGTTTCATCGAAGAAATGCCGTTCAACGGCGGCGAGGCCCATTACGACCAGCTTTGGTGGAGCCACCGTCGCATCCTCGAAACCTTGCAGCAGCATTTCCCCAACCTCCAAAAACTGCCCGACCCACCCCACTCCACCTCCTACAACTACCAGATACCGGGCCACCAAGGCACGGTAGGCATCATCGCCGCTTATAGCCGCACCTTCTGCGGCACTTGCAACCGCATCCGCCTGACACCGCAAGGGATGCTCAAGACCTGCCTCTACGACGACGGCGTTTTCAACATCAAGAACTTGCTGCGTGCTGGCGCAACGGACGAGCAACTCGCCCATGCCGTGCTGGAAGCCCTCGGCAACCGGGCCAAGGATGGCTTCGAGGCCGAGCGCAGGCGACAGTTTGGCCTGCCCGTGGGGGAGAGCATGGCGACGATTGGGGGGTGAGCTTGGATGCAGGATACTGGATACTGGATACTGGATACTGGATACTGGATACTGGATACTGGGATGCTGGCTATTGGGATTCATGTCAGCGTTTCTGCTTTGTGGATTTAATCATTTGAGAATTTGCAGCTATCCAAGAAACAACTATTGAGGCAAGGCCATTCGCCAATCACCATGTGCTGCAATGGGTGGTGGAGTGAGGCGGATTTTCGGAAATTGAAGAAATTAGAAAATTGGGAACGCTGGCAAGGATTTGAAACCTTGCCAGCGTTTTGTTTACTGGAATCAAGTTTTAACAAAAAATTAGCCCCCAAAGCGCCATCTTCGCCGTCCAAATTCAAAACCCGCAATCGTAAATCCGCAATCCGATGACCAATCTCGCCATTGATATTGGCAATACCCGCACGAAAATCGCCGTGTTTGACGGGGATGAACTTGTGCATTCGGAGGCTTGGGAGGTACTGACGGTGGATACTTTGCAGAAATTGGCGTACAACCAAAACACTGGAAAAATCATCCTTTCAAGTGTTGCAAAGCAATCGGATGACGTAATGGCCTACTTGCGTTCGCAGCAGTTCTTCCTCGAATTGACGACGGAGACGCCATTGCCCATCGGCATCCAGTACAAGACGCCACAAACACTTGGGAAAGACCGGGTGGCGGCGGCGGTTGGGGCTTGGCATTTCCATCCCGACGAAAACTGCCTCGTGGTGGACGCCGGCACCTGCATTAAAATGGACGTGGTGAGTGCCAAGGGGGTTTTCCTCGGTGGCAATATTTCACCCGGCATCGAGATGCGGCTGAAGGCCATGCACCATTTCACGGCAAGGTTACCTTTGGTAAAGCAAGGCGAGGCATTGCCCGATTTGTTGGGCGACAGCACTGAAAATGCCTTGCGGAACGGCGGCGAATTGGGGGCGCTGTTGGAAGTTGAGGGCTTTATTCGCCGTTGCAAGCGGAAATTTCGAGGACTTAATGTAGTTTTTACAGGAGGTGACGCTGATTTTTTTGTCAGAAACATCAAAACCAAGATATTTGCGCACCAAAATTTAGTCTTACATGGGCTGAATCAAATTTTGAAACATAATGCCAAACTTTTTGAAGGATTTTAGAGGCGGTTTGACCACGCTTTCGTTGTTGTGTATCACGACCCTTGCCTTGGCGCAGCCCAAGGACAATTCGCCCTATTCGAGGTTGGGGATGGGCGAAATATTCTACCCCACCCTATCCGCTGCGGGCATGGGCGGGCTTTCGGCAGCTTATACAGACCCACTCCACATCAACCTGCAGAACCCCGCTTCCATGTCATGGCTGACCACTGCCGCCTTCGAGGCGGGGCTTTACGCAGAAAGTTCCACGCTGAAGTTCGGTGGTGAAGAATCGAAAATCTGGACAGGCAACCTCACCCATTTGGCCTTGGCCTTCCCATTGTACAACACACTGAACGATGTGCTTGACAAGAGAAAGCGCACCTTGAAATGGGGAATGGGTTTTTCGTTGACACCCTATTCGATGGTCGGGTACGACATAGAGACGACACAGGTATTCCCTGAAATTGACACCACCACAAATACCTACCAAGGTACGGGCGGCTCCAACAAAGCCATCTGGAGCAATTCAGTCCGGTACAAGAACTTCTCATTCGGTGCCAATATCGGCTATATTTTCGGCCAATTGGAGCGCACCCGCACTGTGGACTTCGATGACCTGAGTTTGGCCTACCAGGATATTTTCAGGGACAATATCAGCATCCGTGGCTTCGTATGGTCGGCAGGTGCGCAGTACATGATTCAGTTGGAGGATAAAAAATTAGAAGATGAAATCTACACGGGAAAGTCGCTGATCATAGGTGCTTACGGAAACAGCGCCACAAGTTTCAACACCAACAGCACGGTACTTCGCATGAGGCAGAACACCAGTTTCGGGCACCGTGACACGCTGCTGTATGAAATAGACCAAGAGGGCAATGGCAAGTTGCCTTCAGAGTTTACGGTTGGTTTGATGTACCAAATCCCCGGCAAACTTCGCCTCGGCGCTGAGTATTCTTCCAGTAAATGGAGCAACTATGAGAACGATGCAAAGCCGGAGAGCTTATTCGACAGCCGCAGGATTGCCGTGGGGGCAGAATACATCCCCGATATTGCCTCCTACAACAACTACCTGCGCCGCATCCGCTACCGGGCTGGTTTCTACCACCGTACCGACCCAAGACTGGACGACCTCAAGCAATATGCCCTCACGGTTGGCTTTGGGCTACCCGTGATTTTGCCGAGGCAACAGACTTCGTTTGTCAACTTGGCCTTCGAATTCGGTCGCTTTGACACCACCAACGCCATTCAGGAAAATTTTGTGAAAATGAGCCTCGGATTCACTCTTAACGATGGCAGTTGGTTCTTTAAACGCAAATTTGGATAATGCACCGCAGAGCGGAGGACGGCGGCAAAATAACTGCAACACATAACCGCACAGCAGCCGAACCGCACAGTGTCAATCATAACAAACTCAATCGTTAACATCTGATTATGAAGAATTTAGTTAAGTTCTCCATCCTTGTTCTCCTTGTTTCTGTTTGGCAATCACCGCTGTTTGGCCAGTGCCAAAGCTGGGTCGGCTTGCCCAATAAGGACGCATTGGAAGAAGCTCACGTGCTCTATCGCCAATTCATGAAAACCGAGGAGTACGACAAGGCATTTGAATACTGGGAGAAAGCCTACAAAGGTGCACCAGCAGCCGATGGCCAACGTTCCAGTCACTTCGTGGATGGCCGAAAGATTTACCTCCACAAGTTCAAAAAAGCCACTGACGAAGCCCAAAAAAAGGAGTTCGCAGCCAATGCACTGCGCCTGTTTGATGAGCAGGGCCAGTGCTATCCGAACGAAAAGGCAGTTGCCCAGGGATTGAAGGCGTACGAAATGTTCTACACCATCAACTCGCCGTACCCCGACACCAAAAAGGCATGCCAAGAGGCTATAATGACAGGTGGCAACAACACGAGCTACGCCGTGTTCCAGCCCTATGCTTCCATCATTGTTTGGCAATACCAAAACAAGCAGGCCGAAGCTGCCGAGGCAAGGGAGGTCTATACCAAACTGAACGAGATTGCCGACCACAATATCACCAACAATGCCAAGCAGGCTGATGCTTTCAAACAGGCTAAAGAAGCCATGAACGGCACATTTGCCGCCATCGAAAATGAAATCTTCGATTGCAATTTCTTCAAAAGCAAGTTGGAGCCAGACTACCGTGCCCATCCAGATGACACGGAAGTTATCAAGTTCGTTTACAACAAGCTAAAAACCCAAGGTTGTGCGGATGAAGATCTGCTCGTGGCAGAGCTGAAAGGCCGCTATGAGACCATCGTGGCTGCGGAAAACGAAAAGCGCCTTGCCCAGCACTATGCAGACAACCCTGGCGACCATGCCATCGCACTTTTCAAAGAGAACAAGTTCACCGAGGCTTTGCAAAAATTCGAGGCTGGTATTGCGAAGGAGAAAGCAGGCGCTAATGACGGCAACAAATTAGCCGACTACTACTTCTACATGGCTTCAATCGAGTTCCGCCAGATGAACCGTTACTCGGCTGCCCGTGAGGACGCCCGTACCGCCGCCAAGTACAGGCCAGGATGGGGCCAGCCTTATATGCTCATCGGCGACATGTATGCTTCCACGAGCAACTCTTGTGGCGGTGATGCCTTCGATGCGAGCTTGGCCGTGTTGGCTGCCATTGACAAGTATGCCTATGCAAAGTCCATTGACGGCGATGTGGCAGGGGAGGCCAATAGCAAAATCAACCGCTACAGCCAATATTATCCAGCCAAAGAAGAGGCGTTCATGCGCAAACTCAACGAAGGCTCCTCGATGACCGTGCCTTGCTGGATTGGGGAAACTGTGAGGCTTCGCTTGAAGTAATCAATCTTTTTTTCGGATAAACAAAGAAATACAAGCCCCGTTTTATCAAAAACGGGGCTTTTTTGTTTTTTTGTGACTCGTAGCCGTGTATTTTTATTTCTGAAGTATTAATTTATGGGAAATAAAATCCCCTGCTACCTAAATCAAACAGTTATGATGACAAGACTTTTCATTCCATTCTTGACCTTGGCCCTGCTTGCTGGCTGTACGCCCAAGACGCCAAAGGCCACCACGGAGACGACCAACACCGTACCCATCCAAAAAGACCCAAACAAGCCTTGCAAGACCTTTGCCGATGCCGTCAACCCAAATTTGGCAGAGGAGGAGTTCGTGCTGTACAAGGACTTCCTGAAGGCCAAGGATTGGGATGGTGCGTTTAAAAAATGGCAGTACGTTTACCAAAATGCCCCTAATGCTGATGGCAAGCGTAGTGCGGTCTATACCGATGGCATCAAATTCTACGAGCATTTCATGGAAGTGGACTCCACCAAAAAAGAGGAGTACCTGCAAGAGATACTCAAAATCTACGATGCCATGGAAAAATGCATGGGCGATGGCGGCCATGTAACGGGCTTGAAGGCATTCGACTATTTCTTCAAATACCCGACCCGCATCAGCAAGGAGGAGCAGTACAAGCTGTTCAAGGAGTCCATCACAAAGGACGGTGACAAGCCCCGCTATTTCGTGCTCAACCCATTCACCTCCCTGCTCGTTGACCTGACCTTGGAGGAGAAACTGCCCATTGCGGAAGCACAGAAATACGACCGCATCATCCGAGAGGCCATCACTAAGGGGCTTGCCGAGTGCCAAGGCAAGGACTGTGAGAACTGGAAAGTCATCAATGAGTATGCACCTGTAAGGCTTGAAGCGTTGGAGTCCATCGAGGGTTTCTACCCCTGCGAGTATTACAGCGAAAAATACTACCCGCAGTTCAAGGCAAGCCCGGATGACTGCGAAATCATCACCACTACCCTCAGCCGGATGAAATGGGGCAAATGCGATGCGAACGATCCAAGGGTGAAGGAAGTGGATGCTGCCTATATGGCCAAGTGCTACGAAGCCCCGCCCGCCACTGGCCCCAACTGCAACGAATTGCTGCGCAACGGCAAGTACCGTGATGCCGTGAAATGCTTAGAGGATGCCATCCCTAATATCAGCAGCAACAGCGACAAGGCGAGGTACAACTATCTCATTGCGCAGATTTACTTCGCCTATCTGAAGAACTACTCCCGTGCCCGCCAGTACGCCCGTGAGGCCAGCCGCCTGCGGCCCAACTGGGGCGAGCCGTACATCCTCGTGGGCCTGCTTTACGCCTCCAGTGGCCCACTATGCGGCCCGGGCAGGGGCTGGGACAGCCAAGTGGTCGTTTGGCCCGCCATTGACGAATGGCAAAAGGCCAAGAACGTGGACCCCAGCGTGGCGGGCAAGGCCAATAAAAACATCAATCAGTATAGCCAGTACATGCCCGATAAGGCGGAGATTTTCCAACGCTTGAAAAAGGCTGGGGATTCCTATTTTGTGGGGTGCTGGATTCAGGAGTCAACGATTATTCGGGCGAAGCCGGATTAAGTGGTTTGCCCGAAAAGGTTTATCAGTCCGATAGTGGGCAGGTCTTGTCCCGACCCCTCGGGATGGCAGTAGGAGGACAGCCATCCCGAGAGTTCGGGACAAGACCTGCCCATTTTTATAAATTACCTCCGCATCATGCCGAAATAGAGGCCAAGGGCGACCAGCATCACCTCCTTGATATGCACCATCGAATCGAAGCCGACCCGGATGGAGACGATGACAAAGCCAAGGGTGACGACGACGATGAGCAGTTTTTCCACGTTCACCTCCCGCCAATTGTATTTGCTCAAGTCCAAATCGGGGGCGAAGCGCCGCAGCAGCCAATGAAGTATGAACAGGGCAAAAGCCACCTGCACGAACGGCTTGGCGAACTCCACGACGCCTGTAGCAAAGCCCTTTATCTGCCCGGCAATGTGCAGGTAGGCCGCCCGGCGGGTGGAGTCAAAATCGGCGGCGTAGGCGATTTCGAGGCCGAGCCATGCGGTGAGGAGGATGCCGCTGACGGTGGCGGTAGTGAGGGCGAGTTTCCGCCAGGGGATGTTCTTTGTTGCTTCCATGTTGTTTGAAATGATGAATGATGAATGATAAATGATGAATACAGCAGCAAAGTAGCAGTGAGAATGGCGGGGAGGGAACAGGAACTGAGCAAGCGTGGGTAATGCGCTATTATGCGTTTTTTAACGCAAAGACACAAAGGCGCAAGGACGCAAAGCGTGATGAAATATACTTTGCGCCCTTGCGTCCTTGCGCCTTTGCGTTAAAATAATTTGGCAGCCGCAACAAAAAACCGTCGGAATTGCTTGCAGTTTTAACCTTATGCGTTATTTTTGTCCCTGAGAACGATAACACAGAAGCCGACGCAAAGACAAAGACCCTGAAATACTTTTCTTGCCGCAGCTTTTACCAGAACACATCGTGGGAAAACTTGAAAACCGGGAGGCTTGAGCTTTGGGACTGACCTTTTGAGGACGGGTAGGGCTTGGAGGGTTGGGGAAGTTAAGATTTGCCAATGGATAGGGATTGAAGCATTACGTGTTTTGGATTATTGACAAAGTAAAACGTTCAATTCGGCAATCAGATGTTACCTCTATAGATAAAAAAATTAAATCTCGCAATTATGAAAGGAATCGAATATGAAAAATTTGTCAAAGCTGTGTTAGTACACAAACTCAATTTATCTCCAGATAAATTAAAGTCAACAAGAGAACCAGGGGTGACATTTCCTGGAGATGAAAAACTTTTTCACCAAATTGATTTATTCCATGTTGATGGAAACGAAATAGCAGAGTATACTACAATAATTGAATGTAAGTATCGAACCTCAGAGCAAATAGACCAAAAAATTGTTCAAAATTTTGCTTTTGTCAAAGGAAGCATAAAAGCCTCCAAAGCTATTATTGTCAGTAACCAAGGCTTTACCTCTGGTGCGAAAGCATTAGCGAAAGTCGAAAAAATCGCTTTGTTACAAATAGTTCCAGATGCTGTTTTGGAGGAACCTGAAAATAACAGTCCTGTCAATGAGTTGTATGAAAATTATTTGAATTCTTTTAAAGAGGGCTCAAACAAATATAATGTTGTAGTTGTACAAAGGATGTTGCCTGACCCAAACGATAAAGGAACAGATTTAATCGAAAGTCTTTTATCCGACCCTCATATTAGAAGCAAAGTAGAAGAATTAGCCAATGACCCAGAAATAAGAAGAAGGGCGAATGACTTTTTAAGGGGTAATCCGGACTTGGCAAGAAAAGCAAATGATTTTTTGAAAGGATTTAGATAAAGAATCAGGGCTTTCCTATAAAAATTAAATACTGCCTGTTTGGATGAGGTAGCCCAATTATTTTTATAGGAAACCCTTGGATAAAGAATGAACATGGTAGCAAACCGTTAATTTTAATATCAGAAACTCAACCATAACCTTTCACCTTAAACACATCAATCATGGCAAGCACATCCGAAAAAACACTCGGCAACAACGTGGACAGCCTGGGCAAGCTCATCACCAAGTACACCGAAATGGGGGTGGCGTACAACCCCGGCAAGGAATCCCTCAAGCTACCGGCACTGAACGTCCTGAAAACAGCCGCCGCCGCTGCCCACAAGGCCGTGGGCGACCAGAAACTGGCCTACGGGCGCATCGTGGCGGAGCGGGCAGCGGCCTACAAGCCCCTCGACAAGCTGGTGACCCGCTGCCTGAACATCTTCCTCGCCTCCGATGCCCTCGACCAGGTGAAGGACGGGGCCAAGTCCCTCGCCAATAAGGTGCGAGGCATGGGCAGCAGCCCCACTCCCCCACCTCCTACCTCGCCCGACCAGACGCCAGAAGAGAAAAAACACTCCACCATGCAGCAGTCGTTCACGATGAAGCTGGAGAACTTCGGCCTTTTGATTGAAATGCTCAGGAACGAACCCACCTACCTGCCCGGCAAGGACGATATTAAAGTGGATTCATTGAGTAATTTATCGGAAACCCTCGCTGCCAAAAATGGGGAGGTGGACGCCGCCTTCGTGTTGTATAAATCTAAGTTGGCTGAGCGTGACCGGGTGTTCTTTGATGAAAAAACCGGCTTGGTTGACATTGCGCTGGATACCAAAAAATACGTCAAAGGGGATTTCGGGACGGATTCGGACGAGTACAAGGCCATCAGCGGCATCAGTTTTACCCGAAAGAAGAAGAAATGACCGCAGGGGTTTTGCCCTTTGTTTTCAACTATTTCCTACACAAAAAAGGTTGCCTGTGCTTGCAGGCAACCTTTTTATGTTCAGGCAGACCATTTTTATGTTTGACCAGACCAATTATATAAATAGACATTCAATTTTTATGTTTAAGCAGACCATTTTTATATTTGACTATACCAATTAACTTGATAGGCAATCAATTTTTATGTTTAGGCAGACCATTTTTATGTTTGGCTAGACCAATTAAACAGATAGCCGTGCTATTTTTATATTTGGCAAGATGGATTGAATAGATAGACAGACATATTTATGTTTTTCACAACCTATTTGATGATACAGGAATAAAAAAGGGGCAGCGCCACCCGGCACCGCCCCTTTTCATGTTTTTGATCCAAAATAATGGAAACCCCACGGCCCCACGAAATCATACATCATAAATCATACATCAGATAAATCATAAATCCCCAACAGCACGGATTTAAGATGTATGATTTATTTGATTTATGATGTATGATTTAATGCGGGCAAGCCAACTACTTAAACAACCGGGCCATATCCACCCGCTCCCGAATCATGCCTTCGAGGGCGCTGATGCTCACCCGCTGCTGCGCCATGCTGTCCCGCTCCCGGATGGTCACCGTGTCGTTTTCGAGGCTCTCAAAATCAACGGTGATGCAGAACGGGGTGCCGATGGCATCCTGGCGACGGTAGAGCTTTCCGATGCTGCCCGTGTCGTCGTACTGGCCGGGGAAGTGGAACTTCAGCAGGTTGAAGATGCCCTTGGCCTTTTCGACGAGGCCCGGCTCATTGCGCTTTAGCGGCATCACGGCGAACTTCAGCGGACTGAGGGCAGGGTGCAGCTTGAGCACATCACGAGAGTTGCCTTCGCCATCAGTATTGTCACCAACAGCCTCCTCCACGAGCGCATTGCCCATCATGGCGAGGAACATGCGGTCGCAACCGATGCTGGTCTCCACGACGTAGGGCACGTAGTTCTCGTTCGTCTCTGGGTCGAAGTATTGCAGCTTTTTGCCGGAGAGCTTTTGGTGTTCGGTCAGGTCGAAGTCGGTGCGGGAGTGGATGCCCTCCAACTCACGGAAGCCAAATGGAAACTCGAACTGGATGTCCACGGCGGCATCGGCATAGTGGGCGAGGTTCTCGTGGTCGTGGAAGCGCAGCTTATCGGGTGAAGTCCCAAGGGCCAGGTGCCACTTGAGGCGGAACTGCTTCCAGTAGTCGTACCACTCCTGCTGGGTGCCGGGCTTGATGAAGAACTGCATCTCCATCTGCTCGAACTCCCGCATGCGGAAGATGAACTGCCGTGCCACGATTTCGTTGCGGAACGCCTTGCCAATCTGCGCAATGCCGAAGGGCAGCTTCTGGCGGGTGGTCTTCTGCACGTTCAGGAAGTTGACGAAGATGCCCTGCGCCGTCTCTGGGCGGAGGTAGAGCTTGCCTTCCTCCCCAGCGATATTGCCGAGCTGGGTATTGAACATGAGGTTGAACATGCGCACGTCCGTCCAATTGCGGCTGCCCGTGTCGGGGTCGGCGATTTCGAGTTCGTTGATGAGGGCCGTGAGGGCGGCCATGTCGCCATTGCGCAGCGCCTCGTTCATGCGGGCGTTGATGTCGGCTGCCTTTTGCAGGTACTCCGACACACGGGGGTTGGTTTCCCGGTAGAGCTTTTCATCGAAGGTCTCACCGAAGCGCTTCTTGGCCTTCTCCACTTCTTTGTCGGCCTTTTCCTCCAGCTTTTCCATCACGCCCTCAATGAGCTGGTCGGCCCTGTAACGGCGCTTGCTGTCCTTGTTGTCAACGAGCGGGTCGTTGAAAGCGTCCACGTGGCCGCTGGCTTTCCAGGTGCTGGGGTGCATGAAGATGGCAGCGTCGAGCCCCACGATGTTCTCGTGCATCTGCACCATGCTTTTCCACCAATATTCCTTGATGTTGTTTTTCAAAAGGACACCATACGGTCCGTAATCATAAACGGCACTGAGGCCATCATAGATTTCAGAGGATTGGTAAATGAAGCCGTACTCCTTGCAGTGAGCGGTGAGTTTTTTGAACGAGTCTGCGGATGTTTGAGACATGGTCGGATTTACGATTTACGATTTACGATTTACGATTGGGGCACAACGCAAATGCAATCAAATGATGGTCTGTAAAACGGATTTTGGGCGGAAAGTTGCCCAAAAGGAGCGCAAAGGTAAGGAAGGTGCGCTGGAAATGGAAGCGGAATTGGTAGGAATGGCCTTTAGGCCGTCCTGTCCACGGCGTTTACGCCGCCATCGCCCTAAAGGGCTTCGACGGGACGGCCTAAAGGCCATTCCTACCGAATGAAAACTGCCACCTCAATCAATTGCTCAAAACACGGAACTCGGTGCGGCGGTTGGCAGCGTGCTCGCTTTCGGAGCACACCACGCTGTCGGTACAACGGTTCTTCAGGCGGCTCTCACCATAGCCCTTGGCCACAAGGCGGCTGCGTTGGGTGCCTCGGCCTACGAGGTAGTTCACTACACTTTCGGCACGAGCCTGGGAAAGGCTTTGGTTGACATCGGCAGCACCACGGCTGTCGGTGTGCACGGCAATTTCCACACGGATGTTCGGCCTGTCCTTCATCAGCTTCAACAGCTTGGCGTCAATGATACTGCGGGCCTCAAGGCTTAGTCGGGCACTGCCCGCCTCGAAATTGATTGGCAACAAATTGGCCTCGGTCAGGGCGCAATCAATTTCCTCCCATTTTTCCACGCCGCCAGGGTCTTTCAATACCAGCACGGGTTCTATGATGTACTCACTGGGGACTTCGACTTTTACCAGTTCTTCGTCCTTAACCAGTACTTTCTTTGTCACTGTAGCAAATTCAGCGGGCACTTCTACCACATCATAACCGGCTTCTTTTACAACTACCTGCCGCTTAATGGTGGTGAACTTACCTTTTTTTGGGGAAGCAACGTAGTTTGCCGTTTGGTCCAGCACTTGAACGTCCACTCGCTTAAACTCTGCGGGGTGTTCAACGTACTGCAGCACCATGCAGTCCCTTGGGTCTTTGGATTCGCAGTCATCCAGCGTGGTTCTCCACTCAAGTCCCATGGTCTTGGGCCGTACCTCGATGTCTTCCGTCATTGACTTGAATTTTGGGGCATTTACAGTAATTTCAGAAGGCCCCTCTTCAATGAGCATGGTATCGGTTATCGTCCTGAATTCGGCGGGATATGGCACGTAGCGCTTCGTGGCAGGTTTTATGACGATTCGCTCCTCTATCGTCTTGTACTCGGCGGGCAGCTTTTGGAAGGTTGTGTAGGCAGGGCGAATCATCACCCTTTTTTCAAGTGTATCGAATTGTACGGGCGAAATGGTTCGAACATAACATTTCCCCGGAACGGGCTGTGATGGCAGACCCTGCGTTTGTGCCAAAAGGCAGATCGTCAGGAAGCTGAAAATGCCAAGCAAGATTGACTGCTTTTCCATTTATTGAATGTTTGTATGAAAAAAATGTGCTGCTGTTGCCGAAGGCATACAGTTATCAGCATTCATAAGGGGAGTAGCAAGTTAAATCGGTTGGTAAATGTAGTGAAACATTCGCTTGTTCGGAAACGAATAGAAAGTTAAACGGCTATTGGCCCCTGAAAAAAAGTGCAATTAAAGCTTTCTGGCCACCAGCACCCCATCCCTGACAGGTAGTAGGACATTCTCCACCCGCTTGTCTTGATGCACTTTTTTATTGAAGGCATCAATGGTAAGCGTATCGGCATCCGTTGCTTTGGCTGCGACCTTTCCATCCCAGAGCACGTTGTCGGCAATGAGCAGGCCGCCGGGATTCAGGCGGTCAATAACGAGGTCGTAATAGGCGGGATAATCGAATTTGGCAGCGTCCATAAATACCAAGTCGAAACTGCATACAAGGCTGGGGATGATTTGCTTGGCGTCTCCTGTATGCGATGTTATCTTATCGGATAATTGGGCCCTTTCGAAATATTTCTTACTGATATGTACCAGTTCAGGGTTTACCTCAATGGTATGCAGCATGCCGCCTTCGGGCAACCCTTTTGCGATGCAAAGGCTGGCATAGCCCGTAAAAGTACCGATTTCGAGGGCAAGCTTGGGCTTCGCCAAAGCGGTGAGCAAGGTGAGTAAGTGTCCCTGCACCTTGCCGCTGATCATCTGCGGGGAGAGGGTACGCAGGTGGGTTTCCCGCTCCAATTCATAGAGTACGGGGAGTGGCAGGGTGGTATGCGCTTCGCAATAGGCGTTTATTTTTTTTTGCATTGTTAAACGGTGAGTGACCACCGGATTGCGGATTGCGGATTATCATCAGCCGAGGGCCGTCCACCGTTGCCAGATTTAAGCGATGCCGGATTGCATGGCAAGTTTTAGCAGGTCAACTTGTTTGGAAACGCCCATTTTCTGTTGGATGTGCTTACGGTGCGTATCCACGGTGAGCTTGCTGATGCCCAAATGTTCAGCAATTTCTTTTGATGTTAAGCCTTTGACTATTTGTTTTAACACTTCCTGCTCCCGTCTCGTCAGGTTGAACAATTTATGTTTGCCCAGCTTAGGAGTATCTTCTTCATTAGATGCAATGAAATCGGCAGGTATCAGGTTGGCAATGGAAAGGTCCCCGGCTTGGCCTAATGCAGTTTTTATTTCTCTAAAGACCTTTTGTTGAACTGCAAGCTGAGCAGCAAGGGCTTTGTTTTGCTTGCGCAACAGATGGATTTCCTGGGTCAACTGCGCTGTTACGTTCGTTTGTTCCATCATGTCTTTGTTGTTTTATAATTGCCCAGCAATGATTGTTTGTTGAAAAGATGCTATCCATCAAACAAAAACATCTCGAAGCTGTCACTGAATTTGTCTTGAAGGTCGGAATTGGGTGGTTCGTTTCGAGGCTAAAACAGTTTACATTTTTTTGAATGACTTTTGTGGTTTTGAGTAAATGATTATCTTGTGGCCGATTTTCAAGAACCGATTAAATACGACATCCTACCTTTAGAAGCAGTTTGTAATAAATAACACCTTCAGCCCTGCTTCGATTTTGGTGCAACCCAAGGTTGCTTTGCCGCATTTTCATCGGCTATCTTGTAAGTTCCCAGTTCGCACACTTTAGGACACCGGCATTATGTTTTTTTTGTTTAACTTAAAGCTATTCCCATGAACAAGCATCAACAAATCAAGGTATTCATTGCCGATGACCACCCTATTGTTTTACAGGGTGTGTCCTGTATCCTATCCAACCGCCCAGAATTTCAAGTTGTGGGCACGGCCACTTCCGGTGACGAGTTGACCCGGAAAATGCTCCAAGCCAAGCCCAATGTACTCCTTCTCGATCTTAACATGCCTGGCAAAGACTTTTACGAAAACATCCAATGGGTAAAAGCCAATGCCCCGTGGGTTAAAATCCTCGCCTACTCCTCCTATCATTCGACCGACCTCGTCAGGTCGCTCATCCATGATGGAGCAGCTGGCTACTTGCCAAAAACGGCAACGCCAGCCGAGATTTCAGACGCTATCCAATGTGTGTTTCAAGGTGAAATTCATGTGACAATGGTTGCAGCTCATGCCCAAACCGATGCCACTCCAGTCACCGAGCATGCCAATTTGCTGCCCGACGACTTCCGCAAGCGCCTCGGCCTTTCCCGAAGGGAGCAGGAAATCCTAGTGCTCATCAGCAGGGGACTTAGCAGCCAGCGCATCGGCCAAACGCTTTATATCAGCAAGCATACGGTCGAGACACACCGCAAGAACATCCTGCGCAAATTGGATTTCAACTCCAGCACCGAACTCGTAAAGTTCGCTGTTCAGCAACGGTTGGTTTAGTGATTCGTAATTGGTGATTCGTGATTCGTGGCCTGCATCTTAATGCTGCTTTCGAATCACGATTTACCAATCACCCTATTGCCTAAGAACGTAGGCGCTCAACTGCTTCTGCGCCAGTTTTTTCACTAAGCCGAAGGCTTCGGATTTGGTGTCAAAACTGCTAACATAGAGCGCATAGAGGCCGCTCCTTTCCTGCTTTACAATGGCAGTGCCCTCGTAGCCCATGCTGTTCAGCAGGCTGTACCTGCGATTGGCGTTGTCTTGATTGGCAAAGGTTCCAGCTACTACGGTATAGGATTTTGCCCGGTAGCTGCCTGCGTTGCTAACAGGCACCGTCGTCGATCCGTTTTCTTCGTTTCCTTCCACCTCATTTCCACCCTTGTCAGCGTCGGGTTGACCAAGAACTGGGTTACTGTTCGGTTCTGTGCCACCACTTTCGGCAATCAGTTGTGAGGATGTGCTGGCACTTGGTTCGCCAAGCTCCAAAATTTTCACTTCTGTGCGGCGGTTGTACTGGTGTTCACGCTCCGAACATGCTACGCCAGACTTGCAACGGTTGCGCAATTGGCTTTCGCCATAACCCCTCGGTACGAGATGGCTTCCGTTAACCCCTTTTGATGTCAGGTACTTGAAAACGCTTTTAGAGCGGCGGTTGGAAAGGTCTTGGTTATAAGCAATACCCCCCCTGGCATCGGTGTGGGAAGCCAATTCCAGCTTCATGCTCGGGTAGGCTTTCATCATAGCCACCACCTCGTTCAGCTCTGGGTAAGCATCGGGACGGAGCGAGGCGTCGTCGAAGTTAAAGTAGATATTTGGCAACTGGATGGTCATGCCTGCATAGAGGGGCGAACCACCGAGGTAAAGCGTGACTGGAATGCGGGCGTCTGCCGTGCAGGGCGTCTCCTTGGTGGAGGCGATTGATGGGGCCGAATTTGCGCCATTGCGTACCGCATAAATACTGAAGATACGGTTGCAGGGCAGACAATAGTCGAACTTACCTTGGTTGTCGCTATAAACGACAATGGCCTCTTTGCTGTCCACGTCCACAATATGCACCTCAGCACCAGCCACGGGTTTATTGCTGCCAAGCACCAAGAGATTGCCATCGAGCGGCACACAATTGGAAGCCTTGCGCAGCTTTATATCGAGCTTTGAAATATCAGTTCCAGGGGTAACGACCACGTACTCCGGCAGGTAGCCCTCTTTTTCGATTTTGATGACATGGCTGCCACGACGAAGCGGCACCTTTGCTGTGCCATCAGCCCCCGTCACGCCCGACTCGCCCATGCCAGCCGAGTTCACATCCATGATGAAATTGTCCTTGCCATCACCGGGAAGTAATTTCACGAGGTCAGTGCTATCCCCAGCCAGGCCAATTTCATTGAAATTGATGGCACTGATGGTCACGCCGTCCATTGGGTTGCCATCGGCATCCTTGATTACAAGCCCGTCCAAGTTTCGGTTTTTTTCGGCAAATGGCCCTGTTGGCCCATCTACGTAGAAGCTGTAGATGTCATCGTAACCAAAGCCTCCCTTGCGGTCGGAAGAGAAATAGCCGTTCTTGTTCTCACTGTCCACGATAAAGCCGAAATCGTCCGTTTCTGTATTGAATGGCGCTCCAAGGTTTTCAGGTGTTGACCATTTCTGACCGGTTTGCATGGTCATAAAAAGGTCGAGGCCACCCCTGCCACCATGCCCGTCTGAGGAGAAGTACAGCGCACCGTCCGCAGCGATATAGGGGAAAACATCGTTGCCAGGCGTGTTCACCGATGGGCCGAGGTTGACCAACGGCCCCCATGATTCGCCCGTTTTCTGTACCATGTAAAGGTCAAAACCTCCCTGCCCCCCAGGCACATCGGCAGCGAGGAACATAACATCCCCGTTGGCCGAGATAGAGGGGTGCATGAAATTGTAGTTGATATTGTTGAAAGGCAGCTTCTTTGCCTCTCCCCACTCCTCACCATTTTTTGATGCTTGATAAACCTGCATTTTCAACAGTTTGTCTGGAGCATATTCTTTCAACTCATTGCGGGAGAAGTAAATGGTGGAAGCCTCCCGGTCAAAGGTCATCGGGCCTTCATGTACCTTTTCCAAGATCTTATCAGAAAAAAGCACTGGCTCTTGCAGGAAGCCCTCTTCATCCCGTTGTGACCAAAATATGGACATCAGGTGGACGCCGCCGATCCGAATATCCTTGACATTGTCATAAAGGATATTCACATCACGGGTAGATACGAACACGATACCATCTTTGTAAAAAACCGGGCTATACTCTAACCTCTCAGAGTTGACGCGTCGTTCATTGGTGAGCACGACACGGTCGTCGCCGAGCGAAATCTGCCCGAGCAAACTGTCCGTTGCCAACATGAAAGCCAGCAGTGCAACAAGTGTGGTGGTATTTTTTTTCATAACAAAATAGGACAATAGGGGGATTTCATCTAAAACAAGTAACCCTGTCGCTAGGGCTATTGGAAGGAAAACTGGAGTGAAAAATCAAAAATAACCAGCCACCTCTTCCAAATAACCTTCCAAACTCGTGCCTTATTTCTTTTTGAAATAGCGCGGGTTCTCCAAATCACCTTCTTCGGTACGCAGGTCGTAGCGCATCAGCACCTCTACCGACCCCGATTGCTGTTGGCGGATGTCAGAAAGCGTGAAGTCATAGCCCAGGCCTACGCCAATTTTCTGGGTTGCCTGGAAAAACACGATGCCGTCAATACTATCGCCACTGCCATTGCCCCCAGTGCGGTAGGTGATCCCGCCAGTGACCTTCTTTGCATAGCGTACGCTGAAGTTAATGTCAAAATCGAGCGGGGCATTTGCAACATACTTCAACATGAAATTCGGCATGATTTCCACTTGGTCATTAACCGGTATGGTGGCCCCCAAGTTGACATAGCGGTGGGGAGAAATTTTTGCTGTAATGGTTGAAATATCGTTGAAGCCAATGTCATTTGCCAGCAACTGAGGTGCCGAGACTCCAAGATAAAACATGTCCTTATAGGTTATATAAGCCCCGCCGCCAACGTTGCCGAGGTACTTATCGTAGAAATTATTGCGCGTAAAAGAATCGTCTATTTGGTCTTTGACTACAATGCGGTCGTCTGTGAAGTCAATGCCAAGGTACTCCAAAGTGGCCTGCAAGCCTAGCCTGACGCTCCAGTGCTCTGTCATACGTAGGTTGTAGGAATAGGCCGCAGAAGCGAAATAAGCGTAGCTGATTCCGATGGAATAGCGTGATAAGGTGCCGCCTATCCCAGCTCGCTGATTCATAACAGGGCTCTGAAAGCTGAGCACCTGCGACATTGGAGCGCCATCCCAACCAATCCATTGGCTACGGTGCAGCCCAGTGAAGGAAGGGGTGTTGCGGCTGCCAACATAGGCAGGGTTGTACAACTGTTGGTTGTACATGAAGTTGGTGTACATTGGCTCCTGTTGTGCCCAAAGGCTGAAACCTAGCAGTACGAATATGAGGGTTGATAAATTTTTCATTGTTGCTTGACGGTGTTTGGTATCTGGTGATTGGTGACTGGTGATTCGCAGCTCGTAGCAAGGCTTACGATTCACGAATCACGAGTCACCAAACACTAAATCAACGATAAATCACTACAAATCCTTTTTGAACGGCCGCATCAGGGTCTCGCTGGAAGAGGTAGAAATAGGTCCCATCCGGCAGTGGCTTGCCATCACTATTGGTGCCAGCCCAGTCATTTTTGTAGGGTGCAGCTTCATAGACCTTATCGCCCCACTCATTGAAAATGACGATGGTATTGAGCAGTTGGTCGAACGCACACGAAACTTCAAGGTTGTCATTGGCACCGTCACTGTTAGGGGATATTAGGTTTGTAACGACGCATTCACCCGGGCTGAAATTAAAGTCGAAAGTCACCTTCGCAACGTCGCATTCATCGGGGCAATCAATATTGCAAAACTCTACGAAAACGAGGTCAGTGCCCCAAAATCCAGGATCTGGTTGGAAGGCATAAATGCTGTCCCGAACCAAAGAGATGTTTCCATTTTCTGGCTGGTTAAGGAAGTTGACGGTGTATTGGCCATGGTCAATATTCACAAAATCAGACATGTTGAACTCCTGCGTGACATTGATAACACCTGCGACAATGCCATCGTTGGCATCCACTTCGGGCGTCACTACCACATCAACCGTTGCAGTGGCTACACAACCATCCAAATTCGTGGCTATGACCGTGTAAGTGGAAGTGCCATACAATGAAGCATTGCCCACATTTAGGGTCTGCCCCGAACCAATTGCGTTGCCAGATGGATTGTACCAAGTATAAGTTCCGTTATCAACCGAACTTGCACTCAAGCTCAATGGATTGTTGGCACAGCCACCGAAATCCAAATTTGCTGCAAGGCCCAAGATGGCATCGGTGATTTTAACCTCTTTGCTGCCAAAGCCCTGGCAGCCATCAGTAGTTGCTACATCAAGGAAATAAAAACCATTGTTTGCAGAAGTAACACCGTCCAACACCGCAGCGGTGTTGTTCGTAATAAAGTTTCCTTGTGCATCAGTCCAGGAATAGATAAAGTTGCCTGTTAAATCAGTGGACAAAGTGATGGAAGTAGTGCCATCTACACAATCGGTCTCACCCGTAATGAAAATGTTCGGAGCGGGAAGCTGGTTGAACGTGACACTTACACTTACCGTATCCGTTTCACAACCGTTGTTATCAATTGCCGCAAAGGAATACGTATAAGTGCCAGCGGCATTAGGGCTTGCCGTGTTGTTACTAGAGCCTTGGTTATTAGGCAACAGGCCCTCGCCCGCCCAATAATAGGACTGTGCTCCAGGGTAGAACGTACCCGATAGGTCAACGCTCGCACCAAAGCAAACCACCAGATCGCTTGCAGTTAAGGTTGGGGATTGCGGAGCCATGGTGAACTCCAATTCAACCGATGCCGTATCTGAACATCCTCCTGCAGAAGTTGAAACTACCGTATAAGTACCATTGAATGCAGGGCTAACATCCAACAACGTCACGGTCTTGATATCGGTGGTCGGCGGCAAGGGGATTGGCCCGTCCCAAACCCACATATTAGCTCCCGTCCCATTATCAATCAGTGTTATATCGCTACCAGGTTCCAAGCACTTAGTATCACCAATAACCTGCAAATTGACAATTGGGTAGGCACCCACACTTATCACCCATTCGGCAGTGTCGGAGACGCAACCATCCACTTCCACATAGAAGTAGTAATAGTAAACACCAGGTGCCATTGGCTCAACCTTCACAATTGGGTTGTTGATAGGTATAAGGCCGCTATTGGCAGCAGGTTCGGAATACCAGTGATAAGTCACATTGTTGCCACTGTAAAGTTGGCCATTGATGGTGACATCCTCGCCTTCGCAAATGACCGCATCCGTACCAAAAAGGAATGGATCATTTGGCCCCGTGCTCTCTTCAACGATGATGCTGCTGCTGCCCGTGCATCCGAAGTTCGATGTGGCAACCACCGTATAAGTGCCATAGCTACTGGCTGTCGGGTTCGGGATGGTCTGGTTTTGGCCTGAAACCATCGCCCCGTTGGGGAATTTCCACTGCCAGTTGGTGACAACGGCCAATGATGAATTGGTGGCCGTCAAATCAATAGGAGTACCCGAGTTCAAGCACAAGATGTCGTTGGCTTGCGCAGTGACAACTGGGGCTGGGTCAACCACCAAGTTCACATTGAACTCAAGGTCGCAGAAGGCCATCGAAACCAAGGCCGTATATATGCCGCCCTGGCTGACCGTCACGTTGTTCAAGGTAAAGGTCTGCTGGTTACTTATTACTTGGTTGCCTTTGACCCACAGGTAAGAAGCGCCTGGCATTCCACCAACGGTGAAGGTCACGTTTTCGCCTTCGCATACCGGCGTCGGGGCAACCGAGGCTGGTGTTATTTGCGGATCGAGCACATTGATGGTGAAGGAGCAAACCGAGATATTACCGTTGTTGTCTGTAGCTTGGTAAGTGAACATATTGGCACCTACCGGAAACGCACTGCCTGAAGGCAAGCCTGCCGTTTGCACAAAAGAGGAAATACCACATTCATCGGCTGGTATCAATTCTGACAAGAATAGGGTAATGTTTTCACAATCCATCTGCTGGTAGTTGCCAATGATTCCGTCAGGGTCGTCCAGTACGCTGCCATCCACGGAGATGGAGGCGCCGGATGGGCAACCGACTATTTCAGGAGCGTCATTGTCCTCCACAGTGATGGTGAGCGTGTCCCTTGTGATGTTGCCATTTACATCAATAGCCACAAAAATGACATCGTGTTCGCCAACGGCGAAGAAATCGCCGGAAACCCCTCCACTAGCCCCAAAAGACTCAATACCGCAATTGTCCAATGGGAAACCTGGACCAGTCCATGTAACAGCCGCTCCACAATCAAAAGGATCAGTATCTGTTGTGATATCGGCAGGCATGTTTGGAATAAATGGCGGTTGGTTGTCCAACACCGTTACTGTGAAAGCACAAGAAGAGGTGTTGCCAGCATTATCGGTAGCTGTATAGATGACGGTATGTACACCAACGTCGAAAGATGGGCCAGCAGGTGTGATTGGAACGGGTTGCACCTGGCCGCAATTGTCCGTGGCCGTTGGTACAGGAAAGTTGACCGTTGCGGAGCACTGGTTCAGGCTGGCATTCACAGGGGGCTGATTACCTGGGCATGTGAGGACTGGCGCTTGGTTGTCAAGCACTTCAACATAGAAGGTGCAAATAGCCGTGTTGCCGAGGTCGTCAACTGCAGTATAGGAGACAGGTGTAATGCCCACGGCAAATTGAGAGCCCGGCCCTTGTGGTGCGAACGTAAAAGACAGCACATCGTCACAATTGCCATCAGCCGTGATGGGAGGCCATGAAACAATAGCACTGCAATGACCCGGATCAGTATTCACCGTAATCGTATCCCCGGCAGGACAATTGTTGATTCTTGGCGGTTGGTTGTCAATTACTTCCAGTGTATAAATACAAGAAACCACATTACCTGCCATATCAATGGCGGTCACATTAATGCTGTTGTAGCCAATTGGCAAAAGGCTTCCAATGGCTGGAAAATAATCCAAGTTTAAGCCTGGGCAGTTGTCCGTAGCTATGGGTAATATCGCCCCACTAAAAACGAGGCCGCAGGAGTCAATTGTATTGCCATAAGTAATACTGTCAATTGGGCAGTTTACGAATACCGGTGCGGCGGTATCGGAAACAATTACTTGAAAACTGCAAGTAAGCGTATCGTTGTCAATGCTGATGGCTGTAAAACTCACGTCCGTAATGCCCACATTGAAGTCGCCGCTTGCATCCAGGCCAGTTTCGCCTCCGATAGTTGCACCACTGAGGGTATAGTAGGCAGAAGCCAAGTTGGCAGGAGGATCCACGGTTGCGAAAATCGAGTCTATGGTCGCAAAACAGCTATTGGCGTTGTTGTCTGCAAGCTGTGCAGTGGGGCAGGTAAGGGTGAAAATAGGAACTTCCACAATGGTGACCTCCACGGTACAGGAGCTTTGATTCCCAAAATCATCTTCCCCGAAATAAGTAACGGTAGTAGCACCAACGGGGAAAGCCTCGCCGCTTGCGTCACTACCCGTACCACCTCCAGATGGTATCGCACCCGAAAAATGATAAAAGCTGGTATCAATGCCACAATTGTCGCTGATGGCCAACAAGCCGATATTATTGATGATGGTGTCAATTGTGCCAAATGGTACTTCGATGGTCGTATCTGCCGGGCAGTCGAGGAAAGGTGCTTGGTCGTCGGTAATAGTCACCACAAAAGTGCAGGTATCCCTGTTGTTGCTGGGATCAGCCACGATGCACATGACGGTTGTATTGCCCACTGGGAAGGAAGATCCAGATGGCGGGTTGCATGTAACCGTTACGGATGCAGCACAGTTGTCGGTCACTACCGGGGCCTGCCAATTGACAACCGCAGCACAAGTACCAGCGGTATTTGGCTGCGTTATATTGGCAGGGCAAGTAATGGTCGGTGCCTCTGTGTCATTCACCACCACTACCACGCTGCACACAGAGATATTGCCGTTTATGTCGGTCGCAGTAAAATTGACCGTTGTAGAGCCGACATTGAAGACGTTGCCCGCAGGGCGGTTGTCAGTGACGGACAAAACACCGCAATTATCTGTGGCCGTAGCATTGCCTAAAGCTACCACAGCAGTGCAAAGACCTGCTGTGTTGCCAACAGGTGATGGCGTTGCAGGACAGGTGATGGCGGGTGCAGTGTTGTCTTCCAAGTTCACCATAAATGTGCAGGTATCCTTCAAACCGGCGGCATCGGTGGCAATCATGCTAACTAGGGTCGTATCCGAAATAACCGTACCGGGCGCAGGGGTTTGGCTTATAGTGACGCTGCCAGTTGGGCAGTTATCCGTTACCATTACCTGTCCAATATAATCACCAAGTGTAGCTTGGCAGCTTGCATTGGCCTGCAAATCAATATCGGAAGGGCAGGTAATGGAAGGTGGTTGGTTGTCAACTACTGTCACCGTAAAGGTGCAGGGTGCGCTCGCTTGGCCTTCGCTGTCGGTGGCTACATAAGTTACCGTTGTAACACCAACTGGAAACGTGCTTCCGGAAGCAGGGCCAACAGTGCGAACAGGCACTGGGGGCACAACATCGCAATCATCGGTTGCCGTGGGCGCAGTCCAAGTGGCCACCTGCCCACAAGTACCTGGGGCAGCATTCAAAACGATGTTCGTTGGGCAATTCACAATGACTGGCGGGTTGTCAACAAATACTGCATTGCCATTTGTTGTAACCACAGGGCGGGGCACTGCAGGGAATGCAGCTGCAATGATAGCCGTTGGCATGTCTGTGAATTCTACCAAAGATTCATCTCCGCCTCCTGCCTGCCTTACGAAGTTCAAAATGAACAGGGTATCGTTGTTCGGCAGTGTCTTGCCTGTAGCCATGGGATCAACCCAAGCTACCGTTATGATGCCGTTGTTCGTTTGCGAGGTACCGAAATTGCTGGCAGTGAGCGGCAATACCGGATTCAGGTCAGTCCTTGAAAGGTACTTGATAACTGTTTCATCCCATTCCAAGGTAAAGGAAAAGGCTGTAATCATGTTAAAATTCCTCGTTGTGACCGCAATGGAAATGGTCGTATCGGCACATAAAGCTGTATCGCTCAGCGCAATAAACTCCACAGCATTCACCACTTGGTTGACCGTCACATTCACGGCGCAGTTGGCAGTATTGCCTTCGCCATCGGTAGCGACATAAGTGACAGTGGTAGTACCCAAATTGAAGGTACTGCCACTGGCATTGTTGGCACCGGAGATATTGGTAGCACCAGTTGAAGAATAAGTAACTGAAGCTAAAGCACAGTTATCGGCTGGCGTAGGGGCCAAGCCTACTACGACCGCACTACTGCCAGTCGTGTTGACAGTTTGCGAAGCAGGGCATGTAATTGTGGGCGACACGGTGTCGTCCCTTGTCACAGAACCATCAATGGTGGTCACGGGCACAACGACAGGTGGGAAGCCCTGTGCTGCAATGATAGGTGTAGGATTGTCCTTGAATTGGACAAGCGATGTGCTGCCTACAGGACCAATGACCGTGAAATAGACCCGGTAAATCACGGTGCCATTCGGTCGGCTCTTACCGACGCCATCGTTGTCAATCCATGCAGTGGTGATGATGCCATTGGCCTGCTGAGAAGTGCCAAAATCTGCGGCATTGAGATAGGCGAGGTTGAAGGCACCAACGGAGTCGAAGTCCAAAACCGCCTCGTTCCATTCCATGGAATAAGAAAAAGCGGAAATATTGGTGAACCCGCTAACGGTCACTGGCACCGAAACAGTCGTCTGGTTGGGACAGCTTTCGATATTGGGCACCGAAAAGCTTACTTGTGCAGTAAGCGCACCAATCCCTACCAAGAAACCTAAAACGGTTAAGGGTAAAGTCTTAAACATTTTCTTTGAGTTTATAGGACTGCAACCGATATGCTCGGCAGGTATCGGTTTCAATCTAAATCGGTTATCAGAAAAACCAGACCTCATAAAAGCGTCTGATTGTCATAACTACCAAAAAGCTATGTGAGCATAAAACGAATTAGCTGTTCAGTGTGTAGGTTTCTCCTCCTGCTATACCGCTCCCCCGATGAAGGGGGAGCGGCATCTAACAGAAGCAAATAGTGGATAATCCGTCCCTTAAAAAATGGGACTTCATTGACCTTGGGCATTAATCGAAACATACCCAAGTAAACTAAGCCGTGTTCATCAAACCTGCTGCCTAACCTATTTTCCCTTTGTCAAAAGACATTGATAAATTCTTTTTTGACAAGCAAACAGCAAGGTCTCGAAAAGCCCAAAAGCTTTGGACTGGCCCCATTTTGGCCAGTCCAAACTGCTTTGGATTTGTTAATCAATCAGTACCATCTTCTTAACTGCACTGCCAAACTCAGTGTCAATGCGGTAGAAGTAAACGCCTGTTGTAGGAAGCTGGGTGTTGTCGAACTTCACTTGGTGGTTGCCAGCAGCGTAGTCGCCATTCACCACTTTCACGGTTTTGCCAGATACGTCACTGATAGTCAGCGTCACGTGCATTGCCGCAGGCAAGTAGAACGGAATCATCGTCTCGTTACCGAATGGGTTCGGACGGTTCTGGTAAAGGGCGATTTTGCCATTTGCCAAGTCGTTCGTACTGGATACGCTGCTGCTAAAGTTAATGCCCATGTCCTTCTGCTCAAGGCTGCTTGTGAATGCCTCGGCATTAAGCGGGTCGGTTACGATATCGAGCAGGTTGCTCAATTTGCTGGCATTCCCGATTGCCTCGAACACCAAGGTAAACAGCACTTCACCATCAGCTAAGGATACTGGCTCTTCGTTGTACCAGATGGAAGTGATGTCACCATTGGCAGCGTTGGCGATGCCAAAGTTTGAGGCATTCATCCTTGGCAATGCGCCAGCTTCCATGCCTTTGTACTTGAGCACGCTCTGATCGAAGTTCAAGCTGTACTGGAAGGCCACGAAATCATAGAAATCACTCGCCTTGAAAGCTATGCGATACTCGTTGCCTGCTACGACGGCATGGTCATCCACTTGGAAGAACATGGAGCCGCTTCCATCGGAAACTGGGTTGCCTGCGAGGGTGGCTGCATTTGCCGTGAAGTCAAGGTCACCGACTTTCATACCAACGAAGTTGGTCGTCTGGTTCGTAGTCACGTTGGTGTAAACCTTGTTCTGCGGGTATGGAGGCGAGAACGGATTGTTCGGGTTCGGGAACACATAGCTTGCATCCACAAACCTCCAGGAGGTGTTGTTGGCAAGGCCAATACATGGGTTACCAGCCAATACAATCAGGTGCAGTTCAAGTTCGTCAAGTACGTTGATGGAACCATCGTTGTTGATATCGGCAGCGATGCGCAGGTATGGCGTTGCCAATGGTGCAGAACCAAGCACGTGTTGGTGCAGGATGAGCACGTCAATGACGTTGATACCGTTGCAATCGTTGATATCCTTCACTGGTGTGATGGTTTCGTTGCTGCCAGAAGGTACGGTAAAGCTATAAGTGCCAGGAGCACCCGTGGTTTGAGAACCGTTAACTGAGCCAATCATACCTACGTTCACCAACTGAACATTCGTGCTGTTTGCACGCTGAATCGTACCGTTCAGGGTCACGTTGCTCGGAACCACAATAACGGAAACCGTACCAGACACACCTGTAATTGGCACTACGCTCGAATTGCAACGAGCCATCATGAGCGAAGTCGGGTTACCATCAATACTCAAGGTAGATGTGCTACCAACTGCACCAGTCAACTGAACATTGACATTGAAGATGGCCGTACCATCCGGTAAAGAAACCGGCGAACCGTTCACCCAACTAAAGGTAATGTTATTTCCTGATACCGTGAAGTCACCAGCGTCCAATCCAGTAAGGTTGAATCCGCCTACGCCCGTTACGTTGCCAGCAGTGCCAGCAAGGTGGAGCGAACCGGAAAGTGCACAGATATTGTCAAACCCAGTAACAGAGATTGGAACGGATACCGTAGAACCGTTACCACCGCTCGTGTTGCTTGCACGCAAAGTGCCACGGGCAATGACCGTGACTGGCGTGGTGCAAGTGCTGGAATTGGCGGGTGTAGCATTGTCAGTAACCGTCAGAACTACAGGTACTACACCTACGTCAGCAAGTGTGAAAGTACTTGGTGAGATGCTCAAGTTCACCGCACCACAGTTGTCGGCACTACCGTTGTTGATATCTGCCGGCGTCAAAGAACCTTGGCCATTGCTGTCGAGGATTAGCGTCACTCCTGACAAGCAGGCAGCCTGTGGCGCTTGCAGGTCACGAATGCTGAGTACGAAGGTCTGAGATGCTGAGTTGCCGCAAGGATCAACCGCTGTCACTGTGATAGAGTAGTTGCCCGTTGGGAACACGCCCGTAATCACACCAGAACCGTTGCCTATGGCAGAAGCCGAGGTGCGGGTAATGGTGAGGTATTGGTCAACTGCACAATCTGCGATATAATCTGCCAAGTTGATGTTCAAATTGGCGTTGCAAAGGTTCGGGTCGGTACCCACGATGAGTGGGTTCGGCACTGAGAGTACTGGGTTTTGAGCGTCAGAAACCGTAATGGTTTGTGAAGCAGAAACGACAGCGTTGCAACCGTCCGTGGTACTCCAGGTACGGGTTATAGAATAGTTGTAGAAACTGCATTGAGCAGGATTGGCACCCTGGGTGGAAGTCTGGCCGTAAGTAACGCTCGGCGTCATACAATTGTCAGATGCAGTAACCGTAGCAGGAGCAGGTACACTGCAAGACTGTGCAGTAGTGTTGGCTGGCACACCGGCCAAAGATGGCGGCGTTGGGTCAGTTACCGTAATTGTCTGCGTGCAGGATGCAGAACCGCCAGCTGTATTCGCTGTCCAAGTACGTGTGATAACACGGCAGTTAACCGGGCCGGAAACTGTTACGTCAGCATACGTCGGCGTTACAGGGCCACAAGCCGTCATCGCTGTGGCAGAACCACCCGATGTGGCTGGGTTGGCTGGGTTGAACAAGTTGCATGTTACATTGGCCGCAGCGGGGCAAGTGATGGTCGGTGGCGATACGTTGGTAATCTGCACCGAAGTCGTGCAAGTATTGAAATTGCCAGCGGCATCCGTCACGGTAAGTACTACTGGGTGCGGGTTAGGCGTGGTAGCACAGTTGAAGGAAGCCGGGTTCACCGACATGGAAGCAATTCCGCAGTTGTCGTTGCTGCCATTGTTCACGGTTGCAGGTGTAATATTGGCAATACCGCTGCTGTTCAGGGTCACCGGAATCGGGCCGAATTGGCAAATAGCCGTTGGCGACTCGGTGTCCTTGATGACAATCTGGAAAGTGGCAGCGTAGCCGTTGTTGTTAACATTGCTGCAGGGGTCAGCAGCCCTAACGGCTACTGAGTGCGTGCCTACCGGCAAAACGACGTTTAGGTTGCTGGTATTCTGCACCGTGCCACCATTGATGGAATAGCTTACTGAAAGGTACTGGTCGGCAGCACAGTCAGCGATATAATCCAACAAGTTGACGGTGGCAGTTCCAGCGCAGTTGCCTGCGTTGTTGTTGAACATCAACATAGCTGGGAAGCTGTACGTTGGCATAGTGGCATCGCTTACGTTCAAAACCTGGTTGTAAATAGTGATGTTGCCGCAATTGTCCATTGCCGTCCACCTACGGGTCATGGTGTAGTTGTAGAAGCTACAAGCAGCAGGGTTAGCGCCTTTTGTATTGACTGGCACTGTGAAGTTGACTGGTACATCAGTATCACAGTTATCAAGGCCTGTGGCAATTGCCGGAGCAGGAACGTTGCAGGCATCAACACTGACAGGCGTTGTTGGTGCAGTACCCAAGCCAGCAGTTGCGCCGTTCCAGTCAAGGTCTGGGGCCACTAAGTCCTGTACCGTAATGGTCTGGAAGCAAAGGCTCGTATTGGCTGGTGAAGCATTGTCAGATGCTGTCCAAGTACGGGTAATCGTGCGGCAGTTTGGGTGGTTGAAGTTACCCGCTGGGTTGCCGCTTACAATATTTCCGAACACATCGGAGTGGGTCGGAGTCACGACACCTGCACAGTTGTCAATGGCCGTTGCCAAACCAGTTGCGGTTGGGTCGGAAGACTGGGTGCAAGAAATGGTCACGTTTGGCGGGCAAGTGATGGTCGGCCCTTGCAGGTCACGAATTGTCACTACTGTTTGGCAGAACGCCTCGTTGGCTGGAGAAGCATTGTCCCTAACCCGCAGGATGACGTTGTTGGGGCCGATGTTCAAGCAACCGAAAGTAGTGCTTGGGTTGAAGGTACTTCCACCATCCTTTGAAATGGCAAGGACTACTGGAGGCGAACAAGCGTCGGAGCTGCCAAAATTGATATCAGAAGCAAGCACAGTGGCAATTCCACTGCCCGGCAGGGTGACCAATAGGGGCTGGCACTGTGCCTGGGGCGATTCCTTATCAACGACCGTTACAGTGGTGTTGCAGGTAGTCTGATTGCCGTTCACGTCCGTGGCACGGATAGTGACGGGAATCGCAGGGCCAATATTGGCACAATTGAACACAGCGCTTGAAGCAAACGGGCCTGCATTCGCAGATATTGCCCAATTCTGAACACCGCAAGCATCGTAGAAGAAACGCTTGCCATCGGTATTGTTGCTGGAAGCAAATGACCAGTTACTCGGCTTGAATGGCCCAGTGAACTTAGGGCTGAAGTTGGTAATCCAAATTTCGGCGTCACCAAAAAGGTTATCAGTGGATTGGGCACGGAAACCGAAAGTAGCACCTGCTGGTACAGAGACCGTTGCAGTGCCACTCTGAATCAATACACCATTGTCATTGGACAATTGTGTGAAAGTACCGCCAATGTAATAGCCAAACTTGTCATAAAATGGCGAGGTGTTGTTGGAAACATAGTTCCAGTCAAACGTGAAGGTCATCACGTTTGGCGTCGTTACTTGGTAGTTGTTGTTTCCTTGCGTACCGCTGCCGTTGTTGCCAGTTGACATATAAAGACCACCAGTTACAAGGTCGGTTGGGTAAACCGTCACTTGGCCGGGTGTACTGATATTGTTCTGTGAATCCGGAGAGCCCGTGCTGACCGTAATCGGAGAGCAGGTGACGACCGGGGCAACCATGTCCTGGATGATGATTGCATTGGGGCAGTTCAGCATAGTCTGATTGCCACTTGGATCCGTCACCGTGATGCTGTAGTCATTGTTCTGGACACCAGCAAGACTTGGGTTCTGGTCACCAACATCGCTACAGTTGAACATATTCGGCGTCACTGACCAAGAGGAAATCTTGCAGTTGTCAGATGCACCTGCGATTAGTAAGTCTCCTAAAGTACCTTGTATGGAGATTGTCCAACTTACATTGCCCATGTCGCCACCAACTGCATCCCAAACACGCAACACCCAGTTGCCTTGGTAATTTTGACCTTCCAAAGGTGAGAAGGAATTAAGTGGACGGTAGGTGCCGGAGTTGTTTGCTACACAAGCATTTTCGAAGTCAGTTGCCGAAAGTAAGGCTTGGTCATCAAAACTAACGTTCAAGCCGTTTTGGCTACAGCCGAAACCACTCGCAGGGACGCCCGGCCTGTCAAACAAGTTAAGAATTGTGCCTGAAGGAGAAGTCAAGGTAGCCCTTAGGTCACCAATCCAAGTATGATCGGTTGTGAACAGGATATTGACATCAGCAACCGTACCGAATGCAGGTATGTTAATGGTCGAAGTCACACCCGTAACGTTGTCGTTGTCGGGAATTGCAACAGGGCCACCGTTGCCAGTCACTGGTGCTGCGTTATTTGCATCCGAAAGGGCGATCATGCCATCATCGTCCAATTGGAACGTCACGTTATTGCAGACAACCGTTGGTGCTGTCACGTCTTGAACCGTGATAGTCTGCGTGCAGAAGCCATCGTTGGTATAGTCGAACAAAATTCCAGGATTGTCATCGAACTCCCGAACCCTTACTCTTACGGTATTTACCCCTACTTGCGCACAATTGAGCGTCAAATTATTGACTGGTGCGATGACTGTGGAATTCAATTCTACAAAATCAAAACCAAGCGGTGCAGGCGAATCGCAAGCATCGAAGCTGCCATTGTCGAGCGAGCTGGCCAATACATTGATATTGCCAGTCCCATCAAGTTGAACCGTAAGGTTTTTGCAGATAACGGCAGGTGGTGAGTTGTTCACCACGTTGACCGATGAAGTACATGTATTTGAGTTGCCATTGGCATCCGTCACAGTCAGGGTAACTACATCCGGGAAAAAACCTCCAACCTCGGCACAAGTAAATGTAGCGCCAGTCAAGGAATAGGTAAGGCCAGCAGTTGGTGTACAGTTGTCAAAGCTGCCATTGTTCACCTGGACTGCAGTCAGCGTCGTGGTACCAGTGGGTGGAATAGACACCTGAATGGAGCCTGCCACGCAAATTGCAGTAGGCGACACGTTGTCTATAATATTCATTGCCATGGTGGCAGTCCCTTGAAGTCCGCAAGGGTCAATGGCCGAATAGGTAATGGTATAATTACCAGCAGGGTAGGTGCCAGCGGCATTGAGGCCACTGCCAGAGTTCACAATCTGGTTGTTGACATTGTTGCGTACAATGAAAGCCATGATAAGGTGTGCGCCTGCCGTACAATCCGACACGCTTGCTGTTGCCTGGCCTGCAGACACAACACCTTGGCAGTTTGAGTTGGCTGGCATGTTGATGGCTGCTGGTGGCGTAATCACTGGTGCACTGTTGGTCACCGTGATGGTCTGCACCCAAGTCGTCATATTGCCGCAATCATCTTGCAGTTTGTAAGTGCGAGTAATGACGTATTGTGTATTTGCGCACATGGCCGGGTTGGCATCATAGGTGCTCACGTCCGTAACGGTCGGAGTTGGAGACACATCGCAGTTGTCAGAGAAGGTAGCTGCGGCAGGAAACACTGCAGCGGGCACTGGAGCGGCACAGCTAATTGTAAGGTTAGCTGGTGGTGTACCCAGCACTGGCGGGCCGTTGCTGGCACCGTTCCAGTCAATGACTGGAGGTGTATTGTCGTTGACGGTAATAGTTTGAACGCAAGAAGAATTGGTAAGTCCATCATAAGTGGCCCTCCAAGTACGGGTAATGCCGTTGCTAGTGCAACCAGCACCTACTACGTCACAATAAGTAACGCCTGCCGAGTAAGGAGCAGTACAGTCAATTCCCGCTTGAGCCAATGGGCCGCCGCAGTTGTCAGTAGCTTGGGCAGTACCAGTAGCTGCTGGTGCAGTGGACGCACCGCAGTTAACGGCTATATTGGGTGGGCATGTCGTAAAGACTGGCGCTAGGTTGTCCACCACCGTCACCGTAGTCTGGCAGGTGTTCATATTGCCAGCCGCATCCGTTACGGTAAGCGTGACGACGACGTTGCCAATCACGGAGCAATTCACATTGCTGGGCGCTACGGACAAGGTTACGGCACCGCAGTTGTCAGTGCTGCCGTCATCAATATCCTCGGGGTCAATAGGCGCATTGCCGTTGGTGTTGAGGGCAATAGTGAAAGGCCCTTCACAAACCGCCGTTGGGGCGGTCACGTCTGGCGCACACTGTGCCACGGCCGACTGGTAAGAGAAGCAACACAGTAGTAGTAGTGCTACTGCTGATTTCAAGCCTGCCTTTAAAACAGTTGGCATCAGGGCTACAGCCTTTGCTTGTCCGTTGGAGCCTGAGCGACAGCGTTCAAGTTCCAGAGTGTTGAAATTTAGCATAGTAGTAGGCTTAGTTTAGTTAATTAAAATATTTGCTTCGGGCCAGGGGGTGAACCTGTCCGCAGTGTAAAAACGCTAAAATGTTTGGCCAAATAGCAAGAACAAGGAGACCTTTTCATTGCATGAGACCTTCGAGCATCCTGCTCGACTAAGATTTTGATATACGGGAAACAGTCAGAAATGTAGCTCGGTACTACTTCGTCGAATAGTGGTGCGGGGAGACCGTCCAACAACTGGTAAGATGTGTAATCGTTGTAAATCGGCTTAAGGTAACGTTGGTTTCTATGTCCAAAGCATTATTCGTCTCTGGGAACAAAATTGGGAAACTGCAATGAAAGTGCCAAACATTTGACAAATTGCTTTTACCCAACGCTGGTTTTGCTATTCCAGCATAAATGTAACGGTTCGGGAGGTGCCCAACAAACTGGCAGCCCTTATTCAATGTTCACGGGAGTTCAGGAAAAAACCCAAACTTGTATTTTTTTACGTTGCAAAAGTAAGTATACTTTTTCCATGAAACATCCCTATGTTTAGGTATTATTAGATTACCACCAAAATGAATTAGTGATAAAAAAATATTTTACAAACAACTGATTTTCAATAACTTATTGTTTTGTATTGTTGTGAAAAAACATATCAAGCATGCTTGCCTCCATCGCCAGATTTGGCAATCGGTCGGTTTTTAAACGACTTAGTCTGTTTTTAGCTACTCAGTTGTCAGCACACAGAACTTTGGTTCATACGCACGATTTTAAAAAAGGCTTAGATTCACCTCAAGAATTTTCAATCATTTTTCAACAAAAACCACCAACCTCATGGATTTTGGTTCCGCAGCACATGAACACCAACTGAAACAGTACATCATTTCACTCCTCGTACATGCAGCGTATGCAGACCATGATTTTTCCCTTATCGAGAAAAAATACCTGGGCTATGCAGCCAAATCGCTTGGAATAGCCGAGTCGGAAGTGGCTACTATCCGATTGAACCCCTCTGTCTACGAAATGACACCACCGCCAAGCGAGCAGGAACGAATGAATGTTCTCTATTTCCTGCTCTTCATGATGCGGGCCGACCAACAGTTAAAACCAGAAGAAGAAGAGATTTGCCATCACTTGGGCTTCAAGCTTGGCTTCCGAAGGGAACTGATTTCCGACCTCGTGAATGTGATGAAGGATTGTCTTGACAAAGATATACCACCAAATGCCATGATTGAGTATGTTCGAACCTACCTTAATTAATTCCGAAAATACCGCATTTCCCCTAAGATTGTCTTGCCAGAATTTACAATGACTTCAATACCTTGAATCAGGTATTTATTCGCTGATGCGTACAATATCGTCATTATTAAATGTACTTTTACACAAGTTTTTTCTCACTTCGGCACACATTATTTCTTGGTCTCCTAACACTATGACCCAACCAGACTACTAGTTGGGGATTTTGCATTTATCGTTCACCTAAAAACTCCAGCTAATGAAAAGAGGCATTTACAATTTCAAAGGAATTATTGTGGGCAAGTTAACCTTTATTGCCATTCTGTATTTATGCCTGCTTCAACCACAGGAACTCGCCAGTCAAACCGATGTTTATGCTGCTCGAACAGCCCCCAACCTGATTGCCAAATTCAACTCAAACGGCGGAGCAGTCAACCTGTCATTCATAGCTTCCAGCCAGGTTGTGTACAGTGTTGCTGTTGACGACGTTAATAACAAGGTCTATTTTACCAGACATGGTGCTGGAGCAATTGGCCGGGTCAACACCGATGGCACAGGCCTAGAAGAAAACTTCATCACAGGCCTGGGAAAACCAATGGGCATCGCCATAGACAGGGTAAACCTACGGCTATACTGGGCTGAAAACGGCAGCGGTAATATTAAAAGTGCCAACCTCGTTGGCCCGCCCGTAGTCACACATGTGCTTGGCCCCATCACAAACGGCCAACTCTATGACGTGGCTGTAAGCCCAGGTACCAACCAACTCTTTTGGGGAGCAAGAGGCTATAACAGGATTGGCATGGCTACCCTTTCCGGCGCAAGCCCGAACCCCAATTTCATCAATATCGGCATAGCCCCCTACGGCGTGTTTGGCCTTGGTGTGGATGATTCCAAGCTCGATATTTATTGGACTAACTACGGTCTAGCAAGAATTGGAAGAGCTAACCTCGATGGTAGCGGTGTAAACACATCCTTTATCACAGGATGCAACAATCCAATTGACGTAGTAGCCGATCCAGGTGCAGAAAGCATATTCTGGTCCAATGGCAGCAGCAAGTCTGTAGGCAAGGCTCACGTGAATGGTTCAGGAGTCAATCAAAATTTGGTAACCAATGTGGAAAAAATTTGGGGCATTGACCTGTTACCAACTCCCTGCCCTGCTGACCCTGATGGCGATAATGTCTGTAGCGCTGACGATAACTGTGACAATACATCAAACCCAAACCAAGCCGACATGGACAATGATGGGATTGGCGATGTTTGCGACCCAGACATTGACGGTGATAATGTGAATGCTACCATTGACCCAAACGACCTTGACAATTTCGTGTGCGGTGACTCAGACGAGGACGGATGCGACGACTGTGCCATTGCTGGCATAAGCAGTCCTCAGTACGATGGAACTGATGCTGATGGAGACGGCTTTTGTGACGTCAATGACTGCAACGATGACAACGATGAAATTTATCCCGGCGCTATGGAAGCTTGCAACGGCATTGATGACGACTGCGATACATCCGTTGATGAAGACTTTCCGGACACTGACGATGACTTTGAAGCCGATTGCACCGACAACGATGACGATGGTGACGGTGTGCCTGATGGTTCTGACAACTGCCCATTGGTGTCTAACCCCGATCAGGCAGACAGTGATGAGGATATGCAAGGCAACGCCTGTGACGACGACGACGACGGTGATGGTGTTCCCGACGGTTCTGACAATTGCCCATTGGTGGCTAACCCCGATCAGGCAGACAGTGATGGGGATATGCAAGGCAACGCCTGTGACAACGATGACGACGGTGATGGCGTGTTGGATACTGCTGATAACTGCCCATTGGTGTCTAACCCCGATCAGGCAGACAGTGATGGGGATATGCAAGGCAACGCCTGTGACAACGACGACGACGGTGATGGTGTTCCTGATGTTTCTGACAACTGCCCATTGGTGCCTAACGCCAATCAGGTGGACAGTGATGGGGATATGCAAGGCGACGCCTGTGATAACGACGACGACGGTGACGGGGTAAATGATGTCAATGACAACTGCCCATTGGTGTCTAACCCCGATCAGGCAAACAACGACGGGGATATGCAAGGTGGCGACGCCTGTGATCCTGATGATGACAACGATGGGGTGGACGATGAGGACGACAACTGCCCATTCATTGCCAATGGCAACCAAGCTGATACAGACGCTGATAACATAGGTGACGTCTGCGACGATGATATTGACGGCGATGGGATACCCAATGACGAGGACAATTGCCCCTATCTACCCAATCCAAATCAAGACAACAGCTGTGGAGGAGATACAGACGGTGACGGCATACCCGATGGCACCGACAATTGCCCTGGAGTTGCAAACCCAAGTCAATCGGATTTTGATAACGATGGTATTGGCGATGCTTGCGACGACGACAATGATAATGATGGCGTAGTTGATGGCTCGGACAACTGCCCTTTGGTGCCTAACGCCGATCAAGCAAACACTGACGGGGATATGCAAGGCAATGCCTGTGACACAGACGACGACAATGACGGTGTGTTGGATGGCTCGGACAACTGCCCTTTGGTGCCTAACGCCGATCAGGCAAACAGTGACGGGGATATGCTAGGCAACGCTTGTGACAACGACGACGACAATGATGGTGTGTTGGATACCGCTGACAACTGCCCATTGGTGCCTAACGCCAATCAAGCCGACAATGACGGGGATATGCTAGGTGATGTCTGTGATCCAGATGATGACAACGATGGAGTTCCTGACACCAGTGATTCATGTCCCTACGATCAAAACTCAGGATTTGACGATGACTGCGACAATGTGGATAACGTATGCGACCTATGCCCCGGTGGAGATGACAGCATTGACCACAATAACGACAACCTACCAGACTGTGCCTATCCACCTACTAGTATTGATGGTGTTTACCCAGCTTGGCGTTGTGGAGACAACGACAAAGTGCAAGTCTGCCACAATGGGAATACCCTATGTATTGGGTTTGCTGCCATTGGCAATGGAAATTGGGATTATATTGGCCCTTGTGACAACGCTGTCTGCCCTAACAACATCTCAAATGGTGGTTCCTCCAATTTTGCTTTGCCACAGGGGAGCAGTGCAATTTCAGAAATGCTTGGACTTGCGCTTGCTCCCAACCCATCCAATAGCGAAGTCACCATATCGCTCACCGGCGTGAAGGAAGGTGCTCAGGCAGAATTGCGTGTCTTCGACAATTTTGGGCGAATGATGTTCAAGCAAGTACTTGTGGATGGAAGCCAACGAATCAAGCTGCAAGTAGGCACTTGGAACCAAGGGATTTACTCATTATCACTTATTTCGGGCAATGAGCAGGCCTTGCAGCGCTTGATAGTTCAACGTTAATGAAATACTACTTAGGTTTTTGTGAATCTCTTGGTTAGCATTCACTAAATGCCAATAAAGACAGGGGCTGTTGCATCCTTTGGATGTAGCAGCCCCTGTTCTTTATAAAAGCAGTAATCTATCTTGTGATAGCTAATTCACTAGGAAAAATCCAAGTGTAGAAATAGAAATGAGTCTTCCCGAACCTCCAAAAAAATAGGGAAAACGGGTAGTAATTTACCTATGAAAATCACCAGCCGTTTTCTCTGCAAATAATAACGGCGGCGGCATATTCGATGCCGCCGCCGTTATTATTTTTGGGGGTTCTGTGGTTTTGCGCTTCATTACCATCGAAAACCTATTTTTTGAATGCACAATTCACTTAAAATTCAGAAGACTCGTGTTGTTTGGTACAACCGTTTTTCGAAATCTATTGAATAAGCTATAAGAATCAGCTTCACGAAGTTCTAAACAAACGTATTGGCAACCATCTTTCAAAAAGGCTGCTTACCAACTTCCGCCAGCACCGCCGCCACCAAAATCGCCGCCGCCAAAGCCGCCGAAGCCACCACCGCCGCCGCCCCAGCCACTTCCGCCGCCACCGCCGCTCCAGCCACCGCCACCACCTGGGCCAAAAATGATCCAGCCGCCGCCAGCATCGTAGCGCCCCCTTCTATGATAGCCGCCACCTCCACCACCACCTTTGCTGATGATGATGATAATGACGATGAAAAGGATGATAAAGATAAGGATGACGGGAAAAGGCAAGTCTCCTTTCTGGCCAGCGTCTTCGTTGACATACTCGCCTTTGCCGGCCAACATAATGGCTTCGGTAGCTTGGTCAAGCCCCTGGTAATAGTTCTGCTGCCTGAAATTTGGGGTAATGATGCGCTCAATGATGCGTTTGGCCAGCGCATCGGGCAAGAAGCCTTCCGCTCCCCGTCCAGTTTGAATCCAGAGTTTTCGGTCGGAAATGGCCACATAAATGAGCACCCCGTTATTCTTTCCTTCACCGCCAATGCCCCACGACCGGGCTAAGCGGTTTGAATAGTCAAACACATCGTCCCCGTCCAACGTCTGCTCAATAACAATGGCAATTTGCGTGGAGGTAGAATCGTCGTAGGCTACCAGTTTTTGCTCAAGCGCCTGAACTTCACCCCCGCTCAGCAGGCCCACATAGTCGTTCACGAGCTTGGGCGGGTTGGGTGCTGGCGGAACTTCTTTTGCCGACACAAGGACGGGCAACAGCAGCAGTACCGATAGGAATATTTTATCGAAGATGATTTTCATTGAAAGGCTTGGAGGGCGGGATTTATCCCGCCTTATGGCTTGGTTTCTTGAAGTTGCTGTAGGAAAATCAGGCGGTAACTTCGGGTTATCGCCTAATTCGGCCAACTATTTCCCGTAGGAAATCTCATCCGGTAGTTCGTTTTTATCACCATCCGTCCAGGGGAAATAGGCCCTCAATTGCTCCCCGGCCATTTTCACACCTTGGCATACGCCTTCGGCAAACATGCCCTGACGGAAGAGTTGCTGCATGACGTTCTTGGTTTCCTCCCAAAAATTAGGAGGCACAACGGCATTGATGCCCTTGTCGCCGAAAATCGCAAAATCATGGCGGGGCGGCACGATGAAAATAATCACACCGTTTCTGTCTTTCGTGCGGTCCATGTTCAGCGAGAAAAAAGTGCGGCTCGCAGCCCCAAGGATGGCACCTTCATAGTCTCTCTCTATGTGCACCCGGATTTCGCCAGAGGTCTGCCGCTCAGCCTCCCGGATGGTCTCCACGATGCGGCCCTCCTCGTCTTTTGAAAAAAAGTCAATCATTTGAAGGGATGAGGGATGAGGGATGAGGGATGAGGGGGACGGCCTGTGCTTCATCCCTCATCCCTCCGTTCCTCATTCCTTTTTTATTTACCTGAGTTGAAATCAACCTTCGGTGCGTTCTGTGCGGCTTGGTCGGCTTCGAACATGCCCTTGCGCTCGAAGCCAAAGATGCTTGCCCAGAAGTTGGCAGGAAACTTCCTTACGGCGGCATTGTAGTTAGCCACAGACTCATTGAAGTTGTCACGCTCCACCTTGATGCGGTTCTCGGTGCCTTCCAACTGCGATTGCAGCTCTTGGAAAGTAGCAGTGGCCTTCAGGTCTGGATAGTTTTCCGTCACCATCAACAACCTGCCGATGGCCTGCGAAAGGCCGCTCTGCGCACTTTGGAACTCGGCCAATTTTTCAGGCGTAAGGTTGGTCGGGTCCACTTGGATGCTCGTTGCCTTGGCCCTTGCCTCGGCAATGCCAGCGAGGGTTGACTGCTCAAAATTGGCAGCACCTTTCACTGTTTCCACAAGGTTGGGTACGAGGTCGGCACGGCGCTGGTAGGCACTCTGCACGTTGGCCCAAGTCTTTTCTACTTCAGTATCAAGGGTGACAAACTTTCGCTGGGTACTGCAGCCAGAAAAAGCGACAATCAGGCCGAAGATGGCAAGAACAAGAATGACGACTGGTCTCATTGTCAAAAAGTTTTTTGTTTTAATGAAATTTCACAAAGGCGGTGCAGGACGTGTCCCGCAAGTCGCCCCTGCGCTGAAATTCAGATGCTAAAATGCGGGAAAGTCACACTACGTTCAGGCAACTGCCCCTATTATCTGCAAACATCGTGAATTTAACGATAAATGCAAGTATGTAATCGTGATTGGTGATTGGTGATTCGTGATTCGGATGGGCTACGTACCGAGTCACGAATCACGAGTTACGAATTACGAGCAACTCCTTCACCACAAAGGCCAAGTTCTCTGCGGCCTTGCCCACCATCTCCAGAACATCCTCGTGCGAGGTTTCCTTTATCGTTGAAATGGGGTAACTCTTGTTTGAAACAACCGACACAGCAAAGACCCTCATGCCAGCATGTCGGGCCACGATGACCTCTGGCACAGTGCTCATGCCCACCGCATCCGCCCCGATGCGGTGCATGAACTCGTACTCGGCGGGGGTTTCAAGGTTGGGCCCTTGCAACGCCACATACACGCCACGGTGTGCACGGATGCCGTTTGCTTGCGCAATATCCGAGGCAAGGTTGAGCAGGGCGGGGTCGTAAGCATGGAGCATATCAGGGAACCGGACGCCCAACCGCTCGTCGTTGGGGCCACGCAGCGGGTTGTCGGCTTGCAGGTTGATATGGTCACGGATGAACATCAAATCGCCCGCCTCTATGTCGCCGTTCACGCTGCCCGCCGCATTGGAGACAATGAGCAGTTCCACGCCCAGCGCCTTCATCACCCGCACAGGGAAAGTCAACTGCTGCATGGTGTAGCCCTCGTAGTAGTGGAAGCGCCCGGCCATCGCCACCACACTGACGCCAACTATTTTCCCAAAAACCAACTTGCCCGCATGGCCTTGCACCGTGCTAATGGGAAAATAGGGAATCTCCCGGTAATCAATGGTTTGTGACTGTTCAATCTCGTTCACCAAGCCGCCCAACCCTGAGCCGAGTATGATTCCTACCGTAGGTTGGTGGCTTGTTTTGCTGCGCAAAAACTCAGCTGATTCTTGTATTTGTTCGTACATGTTATTTGGTCGGTGAATGGTGGCTGGACAAAATACTTGGTTGATATCTCAACCTTTGATTTTGAATTTCATTCAAGGGCCAAATTTGATGTTTTCCAGCGTTTGTATGTAATAAGGAGTTATTTTTCTGCAAGAAGCTTTAGTCAATGGTTCGTGAAGTTTTCGGGTTTTCGGGTTCTAAGGTTGTGGCCTAATAGCTGTTTTTGAAATGGTTGGTTAGGTTTTCAATCCTTTCAAAAATAATTTGTGGTTAGGTTTTGCCCCCAAACCCTAAAACCCAGAACCTTAGAACTTCACGAACCATTGTAGCACATCGCAAACTAATTTCCTTGACCTCCTAAGCCGCCTTGCCGCCCCGAGAAATCAGGGCAAGCGCTGCGGCGGCCCATCGAGGGGAGTGCCTTGGGGGGCGGAACGACCCTAAACCCCTTTGAAAAACCTATTGGCACGGCGCCATAGTTTCAACGATAAAAAATTTTAGGCACAGTTAAAAATACCTGGGTCGGGGTGCAGTGCCCCGCACGACGGTTTTTTCTTTTTTTTTAAATAGGTAGTTCACCATCAACTCAACCGACCCGGCATGTTGGCTTCTGAGTTTGCTAAGGCCAATATCATAGGCCAAGCCAAAATCAAGTTCCTTGTTCACCGTATAAGCACAAAACAGGGCTGCGGACTCCAACGTCATCTCGGAAGACAGGCGGATATTAAGGCCAGCGGTGACGGTCTCGCCCAGGAACAGGGAAGTTTGCGCATCAATATTCGACAATTGGCCGGGCAACATTTTTATTAAAAACGCCTGGTTGATGGCATTGTCGCCGTACAGTTTCCATTTGCCGGATAGGCTTATATAATAATGGGGCCGGTTCGTCAACAGTGTTTTGTCCTGCAAATCTATCAGTAAGCTCGCTGGCAGCATTCTGGGGACGGAGCAGCCTATCAGAAACCGCTCTTCGATATTGAGCAGGAACCCGACGCCAATATTTGCAGTGGTGTTATCCAAAAAATCGCCCTGGTTAATGGTTGGGTCGCCACTGCTTTCAATCACCACGGCATTGCTCGTCAGGTCCAGTTTGTATTGGTTCACCAGCGCCTGCAACCCTACCCGTAAGCTCGTTTTTTCTTTCAATTGGATGGCGTATGCATAAGACAATCCAGCGGAAACCTGGCTTGAAATGCCGAGGCGTTGGCGGGAAAGCACCATGCCAATCCCTGCTTTCCCTGCCGAAAGCGGGGTATGAAAACTCAGGAGTTGCGTTTTCGGGGCGCCCTCAAAGCCCAGCCATTGCTGTCGGTGGGCAAGCGTCAAAACCGACCCTTTCATGCTGCCTGCAACGGAGGGGTTGTAAACAGCCATCGCTTGCTGGTGAAAGGTAAATTGTGGTTCCTGCTGCGCTAATGCACTGGAAAGCGGCAAGATGGCCAAACACAATAAGACGAGATTTTTCATGTGGATTTATTTTGAAGCCCCTGTATCGGAGGGCATTTCATGAATAAAAACGATTTTTTCTACCGCATAATCGTTAGAAAACCCTTCTTTTCCGACAATCCTGCCCCCGGTTTGAAGACATAGAAATAAGTGCCGCCCGGCAGCTCTTTACCATTATAAGTCCCAGACCAATCGTTTTCGTAGGGCGAGGCCGCAAAAACCTGGTCGCCCCATTGGTTGAAAACCAGCAATTCGTTGTCGGAGAAGCCCCCGTTTTCCAGGCAAAAGAATTTGAAATATTCATTGACGCCATCGCCGTTGGGCGTGAAGATGGTGGTGGCAATGCAGTCCTGCGACTGATATTCTACGGTAAGGTTCACAAACCCAAAATCGCAGAGCAAAGGGCAATCCTTGTAGCATATTTCATAGATGAAATTCACGGTTCCGACAAAATCCGGCTCCGGTATAAACTGAAAGATTCCGTTGCCCAGGTTTTCAAGTTGCCCAGCAGGCACATCCTGCAACACCCCAACCGAGAAGCCAGCTTGTGTGTCCAGCAAATCGTTTTCGATGACGCTGAATTCCACTTCCCCGTTGATGTCAACCGAGGCATTGTCCGTTTGTATGTCTGGCACTCCCAGCACGGCCAAGGTTATAGGGGAGGAACTGGCCGTGCAGCCACCGAGACTGGCTACCACATAATAGTCCCCGCTAGCACTGGGTTGCACATTTCCAAACACCAAGTTTTGCTCAGTCGAAACCAGGTTGCTCTGTGGGCCGAACCATTGATAGCTTGCTCCCGAAAATCCAGTAATCGTTAGGGAAACTGCCCCGCCCTCACAGGGTTCCCCCCTTGAAGTTCTAACAAGTTTGCAACTTGTTAGGCTCGGCACGGGCAAATTAGCCATCATTCTTTGCTGAAAAATACGGGCATTGGCGGAAAGGAAGTCCTGCAAAACTGCTCACGTGTAGCCTAACAAGTTGCAAACTTGTTAGAACAAAGGGGCTTGGATGTTGCGGAAATCATACCTGCAACAACTGGGTTAAAAGCCCGGTGCAAAGCAATGGACGGTATCCTTCCAAGGAGTTTCAATTCCATCCGGTGCGGTTAAAAGCAAGTTGCTCCGTTCCTTCGTTGCTGAAATCAAGGTGTTTCAATTCCATCCGGTGCGGTTAAAAGTAAACCCTTGGAGTGCCGTTAGTGGTGATGCCAAAAGTTTCAATTCCATCCGGTGCGGTTAAAAGCAGCAATCAAGGACTGTGGGGAGCGCAACATGCAAGTTTCAATTCCATCCGGTGCGGTTAAAAGAGGTAGCAATAGTTGTAGATGTTGCCAATGGGCGGGTTTCAATTCCATCCGGTGCGGTTAAAAGAGTTCGGGCCGGGTGTTTGATGGCCTGTAAGCCGCGTTTCAATTCCATCCGGTGCGGTTAAAAGCCAGAAGAAGGTCTAAAAGATGCCGAAACAGATACGTTTCAATTCCATCCGGTGCGGTTAAAAGCTGCCAATCCGCACGGTGTCCGCTGAAAGGTGGAGTTTCAATTCCATCCGGTGCGGTTAAAAGAAAGACATGGATTTACAGACCGCTAAAAGCCAAAAGTTTCAATTCCATCCGGTGCGGTTAAAAGTAGCGCCGCCGACTTGGATTTTGGGAACGATGGAAGTTTCAATTCCATCCGGTGCGGTTAAAAGCGGATACAAATGGCAGACCTATCAAAACGAGCAAAGTTTCAATTCCATCCGGTGCGGTTAAAAGCGCCCCTACGTTGGTAGCGGCGGGCGGCACGGCCTAGTTTCAATTCCATCCGGTGCGGTTAAAAGGTGCTGTTTTTTTGGCAATCACCTCCAACCGGGTAGGTTTCAATTCCATCCGGTGCGGTTAAAAGCTATCAATCCCACCACGAATGGCCAGCCAAAACAGAAGTTTCAATTCCATCCGGTGCGGTTAAAAGTGGAGCCGAAGCCCTCACCCTTGGCAGTAGTAACAGGTTTCAATTCCATCCGGTGCGGTTAAAAGAAGAGCTACCAAGCGGCCAAAGCTGACGAAATAAAGTTTCAATTCCATCCGGTGCGGTTAAAAGAAGAGCTACCAAGCGGCCAAAGCTGACGAAATAAAGTTTCAATTCCATCCGGTGCGGTTAAAAGGGGCGAGCGGGAATCAGGCAGTTGATAGGCCGAAAGTTTCAATTCCATCCGGTGCGGTTAAAAGCCGTATGATACACGCTTCTACACAAATACAGCAAAGTTTCAATTCCATCCGGTGCGGTTAAAAGTTTTTCTACACTACCGACCTTGACCCCATGTATTAGTTTCAATTCCATCCGGTGCGGTTAAAAGTGCAAGTTAACTCCTGTCGTTTTGACGACAACAACGTTTCAATTCCATCCGGTGCGGTTAAAAGTGTATGACGCACCAGAGAGCGTCAACCCGCCAGGTAGTTTCAGTTCCATCCGGTGCGGTTAAAAGGGATTTGCCTGTGGTGCGGCCCATACCTGTATAAGGTTTCAATTCCATCCGGTGCGGTTAAAAGCGAACGGTGGCAATGTGGAGGCATAGAGCGCAAACATGTTTCAATTCCATCCGGTGCGGTTAAAAGCCCAGCCCATTGCTTGCATCCGTTCCCGGATCAGGTTTCAATTCCATCCGGTGCGGTTAAAAGAACTTCGGCGGCACTGGCCATTTGCCTCATTTCGCTGTTTCAATTCCATCCGGTGCGGTTAAAAGAGGCGAATCGAACGTTGGCAACCCAAATGTGTGGATGTTTCAATTCCATCCGGTGCGGTTAAAAGATAATGCTTTTGAAGATGTTACGAATTTCATTTCGTGTTTCAATTCCATCCGGTGCGGTTAAAAGGACACTAAGTAGCCGATTGCTGCGCTCTTTTGCGGTTTCAATTCCATCCGGTGCGGTTAAAAGGCCAAAACGGTATTGAGGTTTGGGAACATGCTGCATGTTTCAATTCCATCCGGTGCGGTTAAAAGCGTATGTCTTGGTTTTAATCTGCCTTAAAATCAATGTTTCAATTCCATCCGGTGCGGTTAAAAGCATGTAAGCCGCTTTTTTCTGTGCGCTCCATGTACGTTTCAATTCCATCCGGTGCGGTTAAAAGTGATTTGATTGAAGGTGATATTGTTGAAACAGTGCAGTTTCAATTCCATCCGGTGCGGTTAAAAGTCAACGGCTATGCGATGGGTCGGGGTTTCGAGTTGTTTCAATTCCATCCGGTGCGGTTAAAAGCTTTTTGTCCGCCTCAAATTTCACGATGCCGTTCTGTTTCAATTCCATCCGGTGCGGTTAAAAGACTCCGATGCACCCACGGCCCCGGCTGAGATGTTATGTTTCAATTCCATCCGGTGCGGTTAAAAGGATGGCGTGGCCGATAGGCGGGCACCGAGGGTGCAGTTTCAATTCCATCCGGTGCGGTTAAAAGAAAAAACGAAGCAAACCTTGGCTCAGATTAGGAATGTTTCAATTCCATCCGGTGCGGTTAAAAGACACGGCCACGGTGACGGTCTATCTCGAAGAAAGCGGTTTCAATTCCATCCGGTGCGGTTAAAAGCTGTTAAATGTGCGCAATTCAGCAACTGGTGTAGTTGGTTTCAATTCCATCCGGTGCGGTTAAAAGACTCCGATGCACCCACGGCCCCGGCTGAGATGTTATGTTTCAATTCCATCCGGTGCGGTTAAAAGTGCACCTGTGGGGCCGTAGGCCGCTAACGGTGCAGGGTTTCAATTCCATCCGGTGCGGTTAAAAGCTCCCTTAATTTTATATTGTCATACAAACCCTTTTGTTTCAATTCCATCCGGTGCGGTTAAAAGCTTCAGGTCGGCGAACTGGTTGTTCCAGAGGTCAAGTTTCAATTCCATCCGGTGCGGTTAAAAGGCCTGCCCGGAACTTGCCAGCCCCTGCTTCGAGCTGTTTCAATTCCATCCGGTGCGGTTAAAAGCAGGCGCTGGAAACGATGGTACCCCAATCAATGTGTTTCAATTCCATCCGGTGCGGTTAAAAGGATTTCGTTGAGCTGCTGCACCATCGCCAAGTCCTGTTTCAATTCCATCCGGTGCGGTTAAAAGCATTGAAGGCAAGCAGCTCACCGCCCCGGCCAGTGGTGTTTCAATTCCATCCGGTGCGGTTAAAAGGCCTGGCAGCCTCATGCAGGGAGTCGGGGATGGCGGTGGTGTTTCAATTCCATCCGGTGCGGTTAAAAGGCAGTTGCGTTGCTTGATTACTACCCCTATTTACTGTTTCAATTCCATCCGGTGCGGTTAAAAGGCGGTAGCCTGGCAATGAGGCAACCAGCTTGGCCTGTTTCAATTCCATCCGGTGCGGTTAAAAGAAGGCGAAATGCTGGTAGAGCTGGTACGCCAACGCAGTTTCAATTCCATCCGGTGCGGTTAAAAGCCCCGATGAGTATTTCGAAGAGCTGCGCTTCAATTGTTTCAATTCCATCCGGTGCGGTTAAAAGTCTGGTACTTCATCGGCTTGCCCTCCTTGCTTAGGGTTTCAATTCCATCCGGTGCGGTTAAAAGTCAATCAGTTCGTAAGGGTCAAAGTCCGCAATCCTGTTTCAATTCCATCCGGTGCGGTTAAAAGCACGAAATGATGGAGGTCAAGGGCAAGATAATCGTGTTTCAATTCCATCCGGTGCGGTTAAAAGCGGGCTTCCTCGTTGGTGTATTTGCCTTCTTTGAGTTTCAATTCCATCCGGTGCGGTTAAAAGAAAAGCTCCACGCCGTCAAGTCGGCCTACAAGCAAGTTTCAATTCCATCCGGTGCGGTTAAAAGCGGCAAACGGCTCTACGACCTTACGCTCGAAGAACGTTTCAATTCCATCCGGTGCGGTTAAAAGCCGCAGCCGCTCCCCGGCTTCGATGCCTTGGCCGGTTTCAATTCCATCCGGTGCGGTTAAAAGGGCAGAAGCCGCTAGACGGCTGGGAATAGGTACAAGGTTTCAATTCCATCCGGTGCGGTTAAAAGATTCCTTTGTGCTGGTGACCTCGTAGCCTGACAACAGTTTCAATTCCATCCGGTGCGGTTAAAAGTTGAATAACAACATTGCCATTATCCTGTATATCAAGTTTCAATTCCATCCGGTGCGGTTAAAAGTGAAGGTGGAAGTGATTAAATTTCCAGTTACTGACGCGTTTCAATTCCATCCGGTGCGGTTAAAAGGCCAAGCTGGCCAGTCAGGCGGGTTATCGTTACGGTGTTTCAATTCCATCCGGTGCGGTTAAAAGTGGGAAACCTACGCCACCAACCTCGGCTTTCATGGTTTCAATTCCATCCGGTGCGGTTAAAAGCAAAATCTGGAACAGCATCCAAGGCGAGCAGGTCTTGTTTCAATTCCATCCGGTGCGGTTAAAAGCAAAACAAACTGAAACGTTGAACAAACCGCCATGCAAGTTTCAATTCCATCCGGTGCGGTTAAAAGCTTCACCAGTTGCTGAACCTTTAGCTGCTTGCCTTGTTTCAATTCCATCCGGTGCGGTTAAAAGTTTCAGAAGCGGCAATGGTGTCCACGCTCAAGCCGTGTTTCAATTCCATCCGGTGCGGTTAAAAGGGTTTAAACCATCAAAGCTGAGGAGCTTCTTGCCCGAGTTTCAATTCCATCCGGTGCGGTTAAAAGGCCTGAGCGTGGAAGCCCTGCCGGGGGTTCCCCTTGTTTCAATTCCATCCGGTGCGGTTAAAAGGAACACCAGTTGGCCCGCTGCCAGGTTGTACAGTTGTTTCAATTCCATCCGGTGCGGTTAAAAGGTTTTACAATCAATGCAACCAGCGGGGCCGCTACGGGTTTCAATTCCATCCGGTGCGGTTAAAAGCTACAAGCCCGCCCAAGCAAAGAGCGTGGAGCAACGTTTCAATTCCATCCGGTGCGGTTAAAAGGGCTATGGCTCGAAGTACGAAAAGCATATCTACCCAGGTTTCAATTCCATCCGGTGCGGTTAAAAGTCAATCGCACCCTTCGCCCGGCGCTTTCCTTGAGCAGTTTCAATTCCATCCGGTGCGGTTAAAAGCAGTAGGCGTAAGCCTTGCGACTGCTATCAGCATGGTTTCAATTCCATCCGGTGCGGTTAAAAGCCCAAGCTGGACGGAAACACTTGCACAGGAAGCCATGTTTCAATTCCATCCGGTGCGGTTAAAAGCTGTATTTACCTCCGCAATATGCCGTGGTAGCAAAGTTTCAATTCCATCCGGTGCGGTTAAAAGTGTACTCCTGCACCTGGTAGATGTATTCTACCCGCGTTTCAATTCCATCCGGTGCGGTTAAAAGCCAAGGTCATAAATATAGCAAAAAATAACTACCAAGTTTCAATTCCATCCGGTGCGGTTAAAAGCTGCGCAGGGAGATTTACGGGCTTATGGAAACGGGTTTCAATTCCATCCGGTGCGGTTAAAAGTTGCGGCGTTTTTCGATGGAGTTGATGCGCTCCATGTGTTTCAATTCCATCCGGTGCGGTTAAAAGCTGAGAGGCCAGATAAAATCAATCCAGTTTCAATTAGTTTCAATTCCATCCGGTGCGGTTAAAAGACTGTGAAGGTTTATTTCCAATTTCGGTTTATGTCTGTTTCAATTCCATCCGGTGCGGTTAAAAGTCGTGAACTTGTGTTCCAACCAGCGCAACAACTGTGTTTCAATTCCATCCGGTGCGGTTAAAAGTTCGGTGGCCAGCACAGTTTCAACCCCTATTAGATTGTTTCAATTCCATCCGGTGCGGTTAAAAGGCTAAGGGAAATGGGCGTGAACGCCCAAGACTTCATGTTTCAATTCCATCCGGTGCGGTTAAAAGCAACAACTTCGGGGCAACTGCCTCCAAGATAATAGTGTTTCAATTCCATCCGGTGCGGTTAAAAGGGAGCGGGGCGGTGGGGAGGTGATGGGTATTAAAGTTGTTTCAATTCCATCCGGTGCGGTTAAAAGCAAACACAGCGAGTGGAAACCAGTTTTCGCATATGTTGTTTCAATTCCATCCGGTGCGGTTAAAAGCTCTCAAAATGGCTTGCTACGGCTCAACTTACAAGTTTCAATTCCATCCGGTGCGGTTAAAAGTTTTATTGTAATCGTCTCCAGACCGTGCCTCTTTTCGTTTCAATTCCATCCGGTGCGGTTAAAAGCGAGGACATGAAGGTAGGTTTTGACCTGCCAAATGAGTTTCAATTCCATCCGGTGCGGTTAAAAGTGCATCCAGCATGGCAATTACTTTCCAAGAACATCGTTTCAATTCCATCCGGTGCGGTTAAAAGCCGTTTGGCCAAAATGCAAAGTTAACTGATTTTCAATACGTTGACTCATCGAAATTGCCTTGTTTTTAAGGTAAAAAGTAGTCGAGGTTCAATTCTATGATTTAGTAAGAACTTCGACGACTTGTTGAATATCAATCAGTTAGATGACTTTTTAGCAATTTTAGGCTTGAAATTCGAATGTCAAATTCCGAATTTTCGCTACTTCGACGACCTCTCATAGAAAATTATCCAACTCATTCCTTTCCTTTCCGACTATCTGCTTCTTCAACCATTGTTCCTGTCTGCTCGTGAAAATGATAAGGCTGTCCGTCCCCACATCCATGATTTGCTTCGCTTCGTGCATGAGTTCTTTTAGCTTAAGTTCGGTGATTTCCCCTTCAAAAACCGAGTTCTGAATCCAGTTCAGGTAGCGGCGACAAAGCTTCAGCATTTTGCCCACCCGCTTTTCTCCAATATCATAGACTAAAATACAGTACATCACCACCAAATTTTAAAGGGTTTATACGACTCCTCCAAGCCCATCACATGCTTCGCCAGCTTGTAACATTCCAACCTGACAAGGTACTTGTAGCTTACGTTGCGGTTCAGCGTCCGGTGCTTGATGGTCTCATTCAGCTTCTCCTCGAAGGCTTGCAGGAAGGTCTTTCGACCCGGGTCTTTCAATAGGCAACCTTTCAGCGAGAAATCGAAATCCGAAGCCTTCAACATCTTGCGGTTCAGCACCGAGAAAATCGTCCGGTCCACCAGCACGGGCTTGAACACTTCTGCCACATCGAGCGCCAAGGAAAAACGACGGACTCCTGGCTCGTGCAAGTAGCTGATGGTCGGGTTCAGTTGCGTGTGATAGATGGCATCCAGCGCCACCGTGTAGCAAAGCGTATTGCCGAAGGAAATCAGGGCGTTCACCTCGTTCGATGGTGGGTTCTTCACCCTGCCGCCCATCTCGAAGCCAGAAGCTGCGATAATCTGCTCGAAAGCCTCGTAGTACGTCGAGCGGCAATTGCCCTCCAGCCCCATCAGTTCCGGCACATCCTTCGCCCCGCCAAGGCTTTCCCGATAGCCCTCGATGACGGCAATCTGTCCTTCCAGTCCCTTTCCCCGGTTGTCGTAGTAGCGCAGGTTCTTCAGCATGTTGAAGCTCGCCCCCTCCACAAAGGCCGTGGCGATGCCCATGCGCTTCTTCCCGCTCAGGTACGCCTTTGTCTGCTCTATCTGCATTTTGCCCGCCAGCAAGTATTCCTTTGGGTAAAACGACCCCGTGTAATGCTCGTAATAGTCGAAGAAGTGGACACTCACGCCCGATTTCCCCAAGAAATTATACATGGCGCTGTTAGCGTCCACCGAGCCGAAAATATAAAGGTTGTCTATGCCCTCGATGGGCAGGTATTTCGGCTGACCGGGATTGCCGTCCTTGTCCACAGGGTCGAAGCGCAGTGAGTTGTCGGTACGGGACATCCGGCCCGGATTGAACAGGTAGTAGCTTTTCTTCATAGTCTAAAAAGTAAAAAAGTGCCCAGATGTCAATGAACATCTTGCCCATTGTCCACCGTGCTCACAGCTCGCCCACATAGCAGAAATCGCAGTACGAGCACTGCTTGCAGAACGGCTTGTTGATGACCGGGGGGCAATCCTCCCGGCCCACGATTTCTTCGATTTCCAATTTCCAAATTTCAATCTCCCGCCTGTCCTCATCCGTCAAGTCCACCCGCTCTGTGTGCCGCTGCGTGGGGTATTCCAGGATGCCGTAGTTGGCGGCCACCCCGTGCTGTTCCAGCAGGTAGAGGTAGTATTTCACCTGCGCCACGTGCGCCCGCTCCATCTTGTCCGAGCGCTTCGTCTCATGCACCACGCCGTTCTTGGCATCGTAAAAATCAATCTTCGCACCGGGCAGCTCCACCTGCGTATATTTCGTGGGCCGCTGCTGGTAGGTCGTGTCCCCGATGAACTTGCCATCGGCCACCACCTCCGAGCCATGCTCCATGCGGATTTCGTTGGCGTGCAGCCACAGCTCCCGGTGGCAGACGTGGTAAAGGTTGATGAGGGTGGCGGTGATGGTCATAGCATATTTTTTTTTGAATTACAGGACATCAAAAGCTTTCCAAATGTCTTCTTCATAAGGAATTAGTCCTAAATCCTGGGTATATTTTTTGTTTGTTCTATAGAAATTAATTTTGATTTCATTCCCCTTTTCTGTACCTATGATAAGACAGTCTGATTTAATGTTGCCCTTTTTTCGCCAGCCGATGAAATTCTGTTTCCGAATTTGAACTTTATACCCTTCGGCTCCAATCAAGTCAAATGATTCGACACACCTTTCAAATTCAATAAAACAAGCCTCGGGCACCACTTTTACCCCGTCAAATTGTTCATAAAATTCGTCTTCATCTATTTCAGAATAAACAATTGGGGCAATTCGAGAAAGACGGGCATTCAACTCTCGGTACGCATCGTCAAATTCTTGTTTACTTTTATCGTCCCAATTTGGATACACATTATCTATGATAGCTTGCAAATTTTGCTCGTCAATCTGACCTCCATTATCCTTTTCCACTTTTTCTAATTCTAGAAGGGTTCTTGCAATTATTTCAGTGTTATAGATGTATTTATCCGAATCATTATTCTCTGAAAATACACAGCACTCGCACAAACCCCTTTCTTTCCATTTTGATTTGTCCCGGTTTACTCTGCCAAAACGTTGGATTAGTGCGTCAATAGGTGCTGGTTCTGAAAAAATTATTTCATAGTCAATGTCCAAACTGACTTCTATTGCTTGTGTTCCGACCAATAGTCTAATTCTATCGGAATTGAGTAGCGCTTGTTCTTTAGCATACCTGTCATGACCATTGAAAGCGCTATGAAGTAGTGTTGCTTCTTCGTTTCCTACCTCTGATTTAAGTTGATTAAATACAAGTTGAGCCTGCTTGACTGTATTGCACACAACCAATACTTTCTTGGATTTTAAAGCCCCTTTAATTAATTCTAAGTTGTCAACTAATCTACCAGGAAGAACTATGACCTTATGTCGTTTAAAGGAAGTGTAAAGTTCGGCATTGGCGGAAATAGAAGAGAAATCCCCTAAAGCTGCTTCAAATTCTCTTTTTAAAAAATTAGGCATTGTAGCAGTCATGATTAATACCTTAGCCTTCAAATGATTGGTAGAGAACTCAAGCAACACTTTTATTTGGGCTGCAATGTCAGGACTGTAAGCGTGAATCTCATCAAAAATAAAGTAGCTACCGACCATTTCAAAACATCCTTGTTCAAAGCCTTTTAACCCGAACAAGTGCTTCAAAAGTTGGAATGGTGTAATGATTTTGAGTGGTGTCAACGTTTTTCTGAACTTGTCCCGTAAGTCTTTTATTTTTTCTTTTCTTTCTGAAATTGAGTACTGAAAATCGTCAAAGTAGTTGTAGAGATAAGCGTCTAACTTACCATGCACCATTCCGACCTTCCAGTCGTTGCCGTTATTCAATCGCTTGCTCAAGCGCTCAAACATGGCATTAATGGACGCCGTAAATGGAAGGACAAAAAATATCCTTCCTTGCCCTGTTTCCTCCAATTGTTTTTTAACCCACAATAGCGCACTTTCGGTTTTACCTGAACCTGTTGGCGCTTTAAGAATGACATTGCCAACAGCCTTTGAACTTTCTATTTGATGTTGGTAAAACGTTTCTTTCCAGTCATTAAGAAAACCAAAATCTTCTGGGCGAATGATTGGGAGGCTTTTGATTTGTGCAGACCCTAAATGGTCGCACCACTTTAATCCTCCAAAAAGCAAGAGAAAATAAAGAAAACTTGGATGGTCTTTTTTGAAAGGTAGGTCTTTCAAGTATATCCGAACAAGGCTGCCGATACTATCAGGTATCACTTTACTTGGGTCAAGTTGAATGTTATAATGACTATTCAATAGTTCTAAGACAGCAGGCACAACTACATTCTTCCCAAAATCATCCTCAAAACTTTGGTTTCGGGGAATAAAGGCAGGCATGTCTTCATCATCGTCATTTTCATACCTGTTCAAATATTTTTCAGAAAGGGACTTGTAATCCTTGTGGTGTCCCGCTACCACCAATCTGAGCAGATGCTTCGTTGATTCGCTTGTTTCAAACGCATTGACAAATGGTACTGAATAAAATTCATGCCTTCGATAGTTCCACTTATTCTTACGCTTGTAGAGAACATTTTGGAACTCCCTATGAGCCTTGCCCAAGTCGTGGAAAACCACCCCAATACGCAATAATTCCCAAAAGTCTTGACTGGTCGCATCAATTTTTCCAGCCTCAGGAATCATCAGCTTTAGATTTTCTAAAATCAAAAGGCAATCCTCAATGTGTACCTGCAAAGAAATTTGAGGTTCTGATTTCGCCAAGAGAAGTTCATTCATAGCTCGAAAAGTCTAATTCGTGTAAATAAATGTCAACAGGCTTCTCTATATCGCTTTCATCACGATAAGCCGAAAGTGAAGAAGGTTGACCTTTCGAGTAGCAGCTAATAATCGAGTAAGGTTCTGTGCCAATATTGTTTCGAGGTATAGCGTCCGAAAAATATTTCGGAAGTGCTTGAATCTGTCCAGCCAGAAAATTGCCTCTGAAAGGTACAACCTGACCTGTGATATATTGGGCATTCTGAACCATTGGCATTTCGACCTTCTGAACTCTATTTCCAACGGTTGCCAAATCATTCATTCTACCCAACAACAACGGATAGTGAGGAGAACGGAAATAATTGGCAATCGTCTCATCAGGTGTGTAAAGCCGGAGGTAGTTCTCAAACAAAAACTCTCGTTTGATAATGCCTTGTGTAGCTTTAAGGGTTGGCACTCCTTTCTCCCCAATACTGTAAAAGGTCTCCAAATCCACACCCTTTCCCTGAAATGAAAAATGATACCCAATGACGAGTTTTTGATGCGGGATGTAGAAACCAGCAGCAGCATTGATAATACCCAAAACTGTACTCACTGGAGGAACTTCAAGCGTTGGTTGAAATCCCGCCACCAAGTTTGGGTACCGAAAACTTGCCGTCCAGCTTGAAATATCAATTCTGTACATTTTCATCGCCTTCGCTTTTTTCTTTGTGTGTAGGGTCAATCGCTATTTTTACCGAAAGACAGAACCTGTCAATCATTTCATTGATTGCGCCGACTTCAACCTTCGGGTATTCTTTTTCATCAAGGCTCATCAAGCCCTTCAGATTTTCATCATGCACATCGAAAAAGCCTGCTCTCCTTCCGATATAGACCGTTCCAACAAACTGGTCTTTGTATTCCTTCAGGACTTCTTTCAAAGCATTGATGTTCAGAATGATTTCCTCATTTCGGATAGGGTCTCCCGTGATGATATGGGTAAACGGGTGATTTCCTGTGGTAGTCATGGCAAGGACGATGAACTTCGGAGTCACATCCTCCATGTTGTTGGTTTGCATGGCACCACCACTGATAAATTTTAAGGCTTCAATGGTTTCAGAAGCACGCTTTTTCCTCGTTTCGTGGGAAAGTCGTACAAGTTTAGCTGGATTGCCGTCCTTGTCTTTTAAAAACTTATCTTCTGGCTCGGAAGAGTTTTGTGTGTCTAAAGCCTGTTTCCTCGTTTCAGCGTTCAAATTTTTGAAACCAGTCTTGTTGTAGGAGGCAAAGGTTCCCACCTGTTCCAAATCAAGAGAAAACATTCCCTTCATTGTTGCCCCATATTCATCCTTCCCATAAGGAACAGGGTCACCGTCATGGCGTGACATACTTGAAAAATTTGCAGCGACTTTTACAGCTCCAACTGAGATAAGTGCAGAGTTTTTCATAGGCGATACACGAGTCACTGTCGCATTATCCATTACTGGTTTGTTGTTTTTCATTACAACTTGCCCATTTTCATCCCTTTTTTCTTCTTTCACAGCCCGCATATAACCAAAGATGTCATCGTCATCAAACTTAACAGGATTGGCAGCAGTGTACGCTACTTTATCCTCTCGGCTGATTGGAGACATTTCCCAACCAAAGTGCTTTTGAAGCGTATCTCTCCACCAATACCGCCATGCCTGCCCGGAAACATAGACATACGTTTGCCCATGCTTGACAATTTTTTTGGTGATTACCCGGTTGTCGGTTCCTGCAACCTGCACAGAACCAGCGTTGTTGAGCGCACCAGCACTCACGTCAATGAGAAGAAATCCTTGTGCTTTCATGATTTTTAAAGTATTTTGATTAGTTGATTAATTGTTTTCAGTTTCGTCGTCTAGGAGTTCGAGTAGCACATTATCGTCGTCTTCGCCATCGTCAGGAGCGACGATGTTATTTTCGTGCATTTTCTGGTAAATGCAAATCAGTAACAAGTCTCGTATCTCAGTCCAAGCAGTGCCAGTCGGGAACAGGTACTTCACGTAGTCTCGAAGGGTAATCAATGATTCTTTGTTGCCTTCCTTCCAGTGTTTTTCAATCAATTTGATGACGAAAGAGCGCAAGCGTCCGTATTCAAGGACTTTTATCGCTCTAATGCTTTTTTTGATTCCAGTTTCGTCCTGGATGACTACATCAGCGATACGCTCGATGTATTCGAGTGTCTTTTCATTCATGTTTCTAATTAGTATTTGATAAAGTTTGGTGATGCGAAAATCAAAGGAGTGTGCTTCATTCTATTTGAGGATTCTGGACAAAATGGATTGACCGCTAATAAGTCTGTCGTAAACGAGGTTCACCCACTTGGTAGAATAGTCTTCAAATTGATAGGTGAGCTTGAATTCTTCTTTCAGCGTTTGGGTTTTCGCTTCTTTATATTCTTCACTTTCTTTCCATTCTTTGAAAAGCTTTCCTTGTTTCCAGGTTTCAAACTCATTCTTGTTTACCACAAAAAATTCTGCCTCTGATTTTGTCTTTTTGTCTATGACCCTTTTTGTGCCTGCCAAGGATAGGTTAAATCCAGACATATTTTCCTCCAGGTACTTGAAATCTGCAACTGGAATTAGCGTAGCTTCTTTTACTGTCTCAGTGTAGTCTTCACTACTTGTATCGAAATTCGCTCGATACCCTCTGAATTTTACATAGTTGGCTTTAATAAACTTTTGCCAGTCTTGACCGAATTGAGAAATGCACTGGTGATAGAATTGAAACACTACTGCGGGCAATGCATAGACTTGTATGTCAGGGTCAGTGGCATAATTTGAAAAATGCAGGATATTCAAAGTTACTCCTTTGATTTCAGCTTTGCCGGTTTCAGGATTAGTTGTAACTATTTTCAAATCGGAGTAATAACACTTGTCAGCATAATAAAAAAGAGCGCTGGAAGGATTGGAGCATTTCAATCGCCGGACTCCTTTTGACGCTTTACCAATTTCCCTGTCAAGATTGTGCTTGCACGTTTCCTCAACAAAAAAATTGGTTATATTTTCTCGGTTACTGTATAGTACAGCATAGCGACCTCCAATTTGTACTGCACCAAACGGCACGAAGAAGACTCGAATTAATGCTTCTTTTGAATAAAGTAATCCATTTTCAAATCCATGACTGAAATTGATAAAGGAGTTTGCGCCTGTCAAAATTGAGTTCATTCTGGTGGCTGAAAAAAGTTTGGTTTGGTGTCCAATTATCCTACAATGACCCTCTTTGACAAATTCTTCATCATTCAATAATGACTTATAATAAGTCATATTCTCCTCAAATGCCTCTTTATATTTGCCAATTAATTTAGGTCGTCCGAACTTTGAGTTATGGAAAAATGAATGAAGTTTCTGCTTCCATGACTTGATGTAAATGTTTGAAATGTATGCAATTAGCTTTTCAGTGTTCTTATTTTCATCATGGACGCCTTGCAAATAGTCAATGACGAATCCACCAACGTCGCAGAATGGGTCGCCTGTTGGAATTGTAAGAAAGTTTTGAGAATTTTCGTTGTGGTTCATATTTTATTTTTTCATTGCTCAATACCCATCTCCCTCACCTTACTCCTTACTTCTGCCACCGTGCAGCCAAACTGCTTGGCCAGTTCGGCGAAGCTCCGATGCAGCGATGAGTACAGGTGGTCGAGTTCGATTTCTTCTTTTTCAGTCCACTTTTTCGTTGGTTTCTTCTTGTCCATGTTGCAGCGATTTTGAGTTAACATTCACCACCCCCACGCACCCCATCATCGGCTGGTCAAGCCCCATGCCCGCCTCGTAGCCAAAGCGCAGCAGTTCCTCTGGTCCTTCCAGTTCAAACTCGTATTCATAGCCGATGACCTTTGTCTGCTCCTTGGTGCCAGCCTTCACTTCCACGCCCCGCTTTTGAGGATGGTTTAGCAGGTGGAAGTGCAGGCTGTTTGAAGGATGTGAGAGCGTAGGCACCAACCCTGCCAGTCGGGCGCTTTCGTATTTGTTCAGCAGGTTGCTGAAGAACTGCTCGCCATAGCCCGGCTCTTCGGGTGACATATACTGCTCGTAGCGCTTGCCTTCCTCATAACGGCTCAGCACAATGGGTGACAGGGTGCGGAAGCGCATCACCGTGCCGAAAACGGGGGCTGGTTCCACTTCCACGCTCTCGATGCTAAAGTCCACAGGTGGCAGGCCCTTGGTGCCGATGCCGAATCGCTGCTCTTGGAATACGCCCATCACGAATTTTTCCACTGCCTCGGTGACAAAGAACGAGAGGGTGAGGTCTTGCCGTGGGCCGAGCGATACCGTGCCGCCCTCCCGGCGTGTGCGGAAACCCTCTCCGAAGTGCAGGCTGCTGATGGCGAAGAGCTTGAACTTGCGTGCTTCGAGCGGAAAACCGACATCGTGCAGCCAGGCGGAGAAGGCCGGGTCGGCTCGCTCCAATATTTTATAGACCGCAGCGCTCAGCTCATAGCGGTAGTTGAGGCTGAGGCGGCTGCCGGGTTTGTTATGCAAAGTCAGGTGTAGTCGCATGTCGTTTTTGATGTGCTGCAAATATGCTTTCCCTGCTGCGCAGTTTTAGTGCGCAGCAAATAATTAGTTTTGTGGAAAATTTTCTCAAGTATGCCAGTGGAAAAGAAACCCTTTGAGCGATTGCTCCGCATCAATGAAATATTCAACCTGCGCAAGGGCGGTGAGGCAGTCGTGACCACACAGGAACTGCTCGACACGCTGGGCATCAGCCGCAGGCAGTTGCTGAAAGACCTCGATCAACTCAAATCGCTCGATGCTCCCTTGGAGTATGTGGCGGCCAAGCGTGGCTACCGCTACACCGATGCTTTCGACTTCTCGGACAATATCCCCCTCTCTGCGGATGATGTGCTGCACCTCCGCATTGCGGTGGAACTGCTGGCCAAGGTCAACCACCTTGAAGGTTTTCAAAGACTGCCCGATGTTTTTGAAAAAATCCGGCGCTCTGTTCGCCGCTGGGTTGACCGCAAGGCCACCGAGAAGGCGATTTATTTCGACCCGCTACCGCATTATGAGGGCGGGGTTCATCTTTCGTTTTTCCTCCGTGCCATCGAGGATTGCCATCGTGTCACGTTCCAGTATCAAGCCTTTCATGCCGCTGGGCCTAAGACCGTTGTCTTCGACCCCTATTTCCTACGCCACTATGACCGCCGCTGGTATGTGGGTGGTTTCTCGCACGACCCTACGGAGGGCTTCATCAGAACCTTTCCACTGGAGCGCATCGTGGGTACGCCGGAGCAAGTAGGCTATTTTCATGACAAGCCCAAGGATTACAGCCCTGATGTCTATTGGAAGCATATCTATGGTATCACCATTCCGCCGGGCAAGTTGCCGGAGGATGTCGAATTGTCGTTCACGCCTCAGCAGGCCAGGTATTTCCTGACGACACCCTTCTTTGAACCTTTCGAGGTGTTGCATGAATCGGAAAAAGCGGTGGTCGTTCGCTTGCGGGTGGTTCCTAATATTGACTTGATTCGAAAATTGGGCAGCTTCGGCAAGGATGTGGAAGTCCAGAGGCCAGCGAGTTTGGCGCAAGAGATGGTGAAGTTTCACAAGGAAGCGCTGGTACAGTACGAGAAGAGATAGACGGAAATAGCAGGACAACCAAAGCTGGCTGTGTAATTTGAATTGGGAGGTTTTAAAAAAGGGTCGCATCAGCGATTTGTTGGGTTTGGTTTGTTGTATGGCGGCAAGTTAGTATATCACCACGACATATCGCACCACCACACATAACTTTTTCCCATCAGAAGTGCGAAAAAGCCAAAATCTCCCCCTCCAACCCCCTCACCTCCATCTCCTTCCTCAACAACCCCAATTCACTTTCCAAATACGCCTTCTGCTTCGGCAAAAAAGCAACCGGGGCCAGCTTCGCAGCTTCGTAGTCCAGCACGGCCAGTTCGTACAGTGAGGCGTCTATTTCGTGCAGTCGGCGCATGGTTTCGAGTTCTAGTTCCATCATTTCCAGCTTGGCGAGGAGTTCGTCCAGCTTTCGGTGTTCGTCTTGGGATTGGAGGATGTGGGCGGCTTCGATGCTTCGGCGCTTGGCTTGGAGGGCGAGGCGCTGGCGGCGGACGTTGAAGATTTGGGAGAGGGAAAAGGAGAGGGTCGGGCGGGGCTTGCCTTGGAGGTTGTAGCCGATTCCGGTGGAAGGGATGTAATTCATCCACTGACCAGGGGTGGCATCGTCGCATTCGGCGAGGGCTGCGGCGAGCTGCAGCGTTTGGTGGGCGCTGAGGGAGGCGTGGAGTTCGATGGCGGGTGGCAGGGTGTCGGGGGTCGGGTTTGCAGCTTATACCACCGACTATGCAGCCGATTTCCTGTCCAACCCCAACTATATCGTTTTAGATGCCAACGGTGACCCCACCCCGATGTGGGTAGAGGCGGTTCAAGGGGATATGTATGCTCTCCAAACAGGAATAAATCCGGCCAATGGCGATACCCTCTGCTATCCGAACCATGTAGGCTTTAGCGCCGATTTCAAGTTGGCCATTCAGTTTGGGGCAGCGCTTTCCGACACCATTTCCCTCACGGCAGGTGACCCTCCGCTGATTTCTTTCAGGGGGCTGTACGGTACATCAACGCCTTGGTTTTATGGCATTTCTTCGATTCCGAGCATAGGCCCTATTATTGAGCAATTTGGTGTAGGGCTGATTCACCAGCGAATCAAAAATGTCGGAATGAACGCCGTGATGGAACCCGGCCATCAATTTACAGATAACTGCACCGCACACCAAAAAGCTGTTGCCAATGCAAACCCCGATTATTTCCCTGAAGATTTCCCCGAATTGTATGCTTTGACTGGCAGCTATGGGTTGCCGTGAGTGTTTTGGGATTCAGTTACCAATGTCAACAATACCTAAGGCTTGACGACCTCGCCCAACAACCACGAATACGTAATGGCCCTGCTCGATTCTATGTTTTGTTTCCTTGCGCCCCGTGCCTGTCTCGCCCTCGGCCTGAGTTGCGACCTCACGGGCATCAGCGTCACAAAGCAGGTGTTGGATTTGAATAAGCTACCCCTCCGGCTGCGGACTCACCGCCGTCCACCCCCCATCCACCACCAGCGTCTGCCCCGTTATTTGCCCCGACAGGGGCGATAATAAGAACAAAGCGGCATGGGCAATGTCCTCCACTGTGGCAGGGCGACCCGTTGGGGTGATGCGCTGCCAGGTTTCGGCGTAGGCTGGGTCGTGCAGGGTGCGCTCGGTCAGCGTGGCACCTGGGGCGATGGCGTTCACGGTGATTTGGTGGGGAGCCAGTTCCAGTACCAGGCCACGAGCGAGCATTTCAAGGCCGGCCTTGGTCATGCCATAGGTGGCGAGGTGGCGGTGCGACTGGTGCCCCGTCACGCTCGACATGAAGAGGATGCGCCCACCCTTTCCCTGTGCTTTCATCTGCCTTGCGGCAAATTGGGCGAGGAAAAAACTGCCCTGCAAATTGACCGCCACCAATCGTTGGAAGTTCTCCGGCGAGTACTCGAAGAAATCGCCGTAAGTGGTGATACCCGCATTGGCAATGGCCAAATCCAATTGCCCAAACTGCGCAACTGCCTTATCCACAAGGTGTTGCAAAAAAGCGAGGTCGCTGGCATCGCCGGGCATGGCAAGCACACTGCCGCCCTCTGTGGCAATTTGGCCTGCTGCCCTTCGGGCAATGTCAGCGTCGAGGTCGTTGAGCAAAACATGGGCTCCCCGCAGGGCCAGTTGCCTTGCAATTTCGAAGCCGATGCCTTGGCCCGCCCCGGTGATAATGGCTGTCTTATCTTGAAATGTTTTTTCCAAAACGAAAGCTTGGTTATCGGGCAAAGCTAAAGTTTGGCGGGGAAGTTTTGGGGGATTTATACTTTTGTAGGTAAATGGGATTAATAAACTGAATGATGGGTCTTATCAATGTTAAATGAAGCAAGCTTCAGCAAATATCATTAATAGCAAAGGGTCAAATAAACTCGAAGCTGCGCACAACAACCCTGCCTTTCAAAATGAGCAGCAGTTGATTGAATTTTTGTTGGAGAAAAAAGGCGAAAACCTGTTTCCTGCCAAAGACCTCGCAGAGCAGAAACGGCTTTGTCTAGCCAAAATGAAAAGGTTGGCAGAACAACACCCAGACCTGTTGCTGAAGGATGTGCTTGCCTTGATATTGAAAGACCTGCCCGCCAGTTACCCTGCCAGCCAACTACAACCACTTACCAATTTTCTAATCAAGTTTTGGATGAAAACTGGGCAAGGGAATTTGGTCGGCGCATAACTGTTTCAAATCCACCTACTTGCCTATCAAGACCTAAAATTATGTTGAAAAAACTGACTTTCATTGCCATTCAGTCATTGATGGCAATGACCCTCCACGCCCAATTCAGCATTCTCCCCCCCGACGCCTTCCTCCCCCACAAGGTCGGCACCCAGTTCACCGACCATGCCTCGCTGGTGGACTATTACCGCCACGTGGACAACAACAGCGACCGGGTGAAGGTCATCGAATTTGGGCGGACCTGGCAGCAGCGGCCTCAAATCCTCGCCATAGTTAGCTCTCCAGAAAACCTGCGGCGCATCGAGGACATCCGGCTGAACAACCTTCGGAATGCAGGCGTGATACTCGGCACCGGCGACCAAAGCACCCCCATTGCCATCGTCTGGCTTGGGTTCAGCGTGCATGGCAACGAGGCAGCGGGCAGCGAGGCCAGCATGCCAGTGCTCTACCAGCTTGCCTTCGACGGAAGTCCTGAAACCGCCGAATGGCTCAAAAATACCGTCGTCCTCATCGAGCCGAGCGTGAACCCCGACGGTTACAGCCGCTACACCGACTGGTACCGACAGGCCAGCCCTGCCCTGCCCGACCCCGCTCCCCATGCCCGTGAGCACGATGAGCCGTGGCCTCGTGGCCGGGTAAACCACTATAATTTCGACCTGAACAGGGACTGGGCGTGGGCCACACAAATCGAGACCCAAAACCGCCTGAAAGTCTATAACGATTGGCTGCCCCACGTCGTGGCTGATATACATGAACAGGGCTACAACGACCCCTATTATTTTGCGCCAGCATCGCAACCCTACCATAAATACCTCACGAAATGGCAAACTGATTTTCAAGTGGAAATCGGGAAGAACCATGCGAAGTACTTCGACCGCAACGGCTGGCTCTATTTTACGAAGGAGGTGTTTGACCTATTCTACCCCAGCTACGGCGACACCTATCCCTGCTATAACGGCGCAGTCGGCATGACCTACGAGCAAGGCGGCATCGGTGCTGGCCGGGCCGTACACCTGCACAACGGTGATACACTGACCCTCGCCGATCGGGTAGCGCACCACACGTCCACGGCTTTGTCCACCGTCGAAATCTCGTCAAAAAACGCCGCTCGGATAGTGCAGAACTTCGCCGATTTTTACCAAAAGTCTAAGAACAACCCACCCGGCGAATACAAGTCGTTCCTTATAAAAGGAACGAACCCAACAGCGAAAATCAAGGCGTTTGCGAAGCAGCTCGACCGCCTCGGCATCAAGTACGGCAAAGCGGGGAAAATGTCATCGGGCCTCAGCGGCTACGACTACACGACCGGGCAGGAGACCAAATTTGCCGTAGGCGAAAACGACCTCGTGGTGAGCGCCTACCAGCCCAAGGGCCTTTTTGCGCAGGTGCTGCTGGAGCCGGAACACGCCATGGTGGACTCAAACACCTACGACATAACGGCCTGGAGCCTGCTCCATGCGCACGGGCTGGAAGCATTTGCCACCAAGCTGCGCATTGACCCCGCCTCGGAAGGCTATGACATTGGCACGATTGGGTTGGACGCCTACCCTGCTACCACGCCCTACGCCTACCTCGTCGCCTGGAACTCGATGGATGCTGCCCGCTTGTTGGCCGATTGGTCGAAGAAAGGCATCGTTTGCCGATATGCCGAGTCAGCCTTCCGCTTGGAGGGGCGTGACTGGCCCGCTGGCACCCTCGTCGCTACCCGTGCCGACAACCGCAAGAACCCTGAATTCAATACAGTAGTGCAAGCGGCAGCCACTCGAATTGGCTTGCCTTTGTTTTCAGCGCAAACGGGATTTGTGGAAGTTGGGCGTGACCTCGGTTCGGATGGGTTCAGGCTCATCAAGTCGCCAAAGGTGCTGGTGCTTTCTGGCGAAAAGACCTGGAGCAACGAGTACGGGCAGGTGTGGTTTTATTTTGACAAAGACCTTGGCTATCCAGCCACCTTCGTGGATGCCGACCGCCTAGGCAGGGCTGCCTTGGACGATTACAACATCATCGTATTGCCGGAAGGCAATTACGGTTTCGATGATTCGACGCTGGAAAAATTAGCAGGCTGGGTAAATGGCGGCGGAAAACTCATCGCCATCGGCGAAGCCAATACCTCGCTGGCAGAGAAGAAGGGGTTCAGCTTGGCCAAGTTCGCCAAGGCCAGCGACAAGGACGCCGCCCTGAGCGAGGAGGACCGACACGCCCTCGACCACCGCACCGCTTTATATAAGGATAGGAGCCGAACTTCCATTTCCGATTTCAACCCCGGTGCCGTGGTGCGGGCAAAAATGGACACGTCGCACCCCTTGACCTTTGGCTTGAAGCCGTATTATTTTTCGTTGAAAACGAGCGGGCTGCGCTACGACCTACTGAAGGAAGCATGGAACGTGGGCTATTTGGAGGAGAACTACCAATCCCACGGCTTCATCGGGGCGAACGTGAAGAAGTTGCTTCGCAATTCTGCGGTCTTTGCGGTACAGGGCAAAGGACGTGGGCAAGTGGTTTATTTGATTGACAACCCGTTGTTCCGGTCGTTTTGGGAAGAGGGGAAGCTGTTGATGAGCAATGCGGTGTTTTTGGTGAATTAGCCATGTGATGTTTAACTTTCAAGACGATAACGGATTGTAGTGACGCTGCAAAAATGCAATGCAAATGCATCTTGACAAGTCGCCAATTCCTTGAAGAGCGCCTGCAAAACCTTTAAATACTGCGCTGTCGAAGCGGACTTCGACAGTACGGTCGAAACCCCGCTCGTACTGTCGAAGTCCGCTTCGACAGCGCAGTATTTGGAAGCCTACTACTCTCTCAAATGTTCAATTAACTGGCTTGAATGAGTTTTAAAAAACACATTTGTAGGTCGTTACTACAATACGTTATAGTCAGTAACTTTCAGAAGGCTTTTGTACTATGACCACCCTCGACCTCCATTTCGCACATCGGTTTATTCTACACAGCCAGTTGCTTTGGACGGACAATGACCTGCCCAATGGCAAGGCAGGTGCCCTCGCTGTTATCGAACACCTCGGCTATGTACAAGTGGATACCATCTCGGTGGTCGAGCGGGCGCACCACCACGTGTTGTGGTCGAGGCTGCCCGGTTACTTGCCGGATCATCTGCACATATTGGCCTATAAAGACCGCACGGTATTCGAGTACTGGTCACATGCTGCCAGCTACCTGCCCGTTCGGGACTACCGTTTCAGCCTGCATCGCAAAGAAATTATGGACGAGGGTGGTGGTTTCTGGCGGCGCAGCGACCCAGAACTGGCAGCTCAAGTCCTCGACCGCATCCGTAAAGAAGGAGCGCTAATGGCGAAGGATTTTGAAAAAGGAAATAACCGCCCCGACCAGCCTTGGATGATTCCCGCCATCAACCAGGTCATCGGCCAGCTGTTCATGACGGGGCAGCTCATGATATCAGGGCGAAAAGGGTTTCAAAAAACATACGACCTGCCGGAAATCGTACTGCCGCCGGAAACCGACATTGCCTTGCCTTCGCAATCCGAACTGCTTGCTCACCTCATCCGGCGAGACTTGCGAGCGCACGGGCTTGTGCAATTGAGGGAGTTTGGCTACCTGCTGAAATTCTCCCGCAAGGACTGGCAAGCTGTTTTAAAAGAAATGCTCGAATCGGGTGAAGTGATCGAAGTATGCATCGAGGGTCGGGGAGCCGAGCCTTATTTCGCATTTGCGGAGCAACTCGAAAAATTTGTGCCACAGCACAGCCCCCCGCCGTTCCACATCCTCTCCCCTTTCGACAACCTCATCATTCAGCGCAAACGGCTGGAGGAATTGTTCGGCTTCCGATATACGGTGGAATGTTACGTGCCTTCGGCAAAACGGCTGTTCGGTTATTTCAGTTTGCCATTGCTGTACGGTAATGAGTTCGTCGGGCAGGTTGACCTGAAGGCAGACCGCAAAGCGAAGGTGCTTTTAGTAAAAAACCTGTCGTGGCTCGGCAAGCCGTCGGAGCAGGTACAGAAGGCGTTCAAAGATAAATTGACGGGGTTTGCTGAATTCAACAGTTGTAATCAGGTAGTATTTCAAGCTACAAAAACGTAGCAAGTGGAAATTGGCTGATTAACCTGAGCCGAATCTGGCCATTTGGATGCAGACTAAATGACTGCAAGCCCAACTTCAAGCAAAAAAATCAAGTTTTTTTTGAAAAATAATTCGAAGCGCAAATTCACATTTTTCGATAGAAAACCCCTTTAATTACTGCATTTTAATTCTCTTAAATCATTTTTTTTACGTCACAGTTTTTAAAAAAACGCTCCAAAAACGGCCCCCTAGCAAGGCCATCTTTGTATCATCAAACGAACAAATTAGTTCACTATACAAAACAAATTGAACATGAAAACTTTCGCCACCTTCGCCGCCATCATCTTCTCCTTCTTCTTCGCAGCTGGTTTCGTAGCTGCCCAAGACACCCAGAACGGCCTTGAGTTCAAAATCCAACTCCTTGACAACGCTAATACTTATGGCGTGTTCGTGAAGCCTGACCAAACGATTGTGCCAAGCCGCAAGACGCAAACTGGCTCTGGCCAAGTGACGCTGGTGGTTCCAACGGACTTCGAATACGACAACCTCAAGAATGTTTCTGGCACTTGGGTTGAGAACGCCCGTGTGGATGGCCCAGTTGAAGCTGCCGATAAGTCTTATGTTTCTTTCGGTTTTGTAGTTGACAACCCACGTATCCAGTTGTTCCCTACCGAAGAGACGCTTCTCTTCACTTTCACTGCCGATGCAGCTTTCGCTGGTCAAGTTGAACTGTTCGACAACGAGAACGACCCTTTCATGACTCCGAACTCTTACGGCAGCAACCCTGGTAACGACCTCGGCGTGATTGACCTCGGTGCAAAGGGCGGCATGGTTTACTACGCTTATGCCCGCAACTACAGCACAGAAGCTGAGGAACTTCACAATCTTTCAACCTTGGCTTCAAAGTAATCAATAAGTATTCGGCGGCGTTTGATAAAGTTTTCATGAAAAAAATAGCAAGGTCTTACATCACGAAAAACTGGTCTCAATAAAAAACTCAACATCACGAAAAACTGGTCTCAACAAAAAAGCTCAACGACAAAAGAACTGGTCAAAAAAAATTAGGGTCTCAACATCACAAAGTGTTTAATTTTTAGCTGGTCTCACAAAAAAAGTAAGGCTAAAATGTCGGAAACGGCATTTTAGCCTTTTGCTTTTTTAGGCATTCTCGGAATTTGGTCTTTTGCTCGCCGCAATATTTTAACATTTCCTAAATGACCTTGCCCGTGCTTTTCTATCTAAATGGATACTTTTGCCGAGATTGCGGTTTGAGGGTTGAAGCAACCCGAAACCTATCTCTCAAAATTAAATACTAACTCAACAAATGTCGAAGAAAGTCCTAATCATCGGTGCTGGCGGCGTAGGCCGTGTGGTCGTTTACAAATGCGCACAGCATCCTGAGGTTTTTGGTGAAATCCTATTGGCCAGCCGCACAAAATCGAAATGCGATGTGATAGCTGCCGCTGCTATGGAAGCCACTGGCCACCAGCATATCACCACCGCTGCCATTGATGCCGAGGACGTGCCAGCCCTCGCCAGCCTCATCCGCCAGTTCCAGCCAGCGATGGTCATCAACGTGGCACTGCCCTACCAAGACCTGACCATCATGGAGGCCTGCCTGCAAACGGGCGTCCACTACCTCGACACCGCCAACTACGAGCCGAAGGACGTGGCAAAGTTCGAGTACTCCTGGCAATGGAAGCTCCACGACCGCTTCAAGGAGGCGGGCCTGATGGCCGTACTGGGCTGCGGATTCGACCCTGGCGTCACGAACATCTTCACCGCCCATGCCGCCAAGCACCATTTCGACGAGATGCACACGCTCGACATCGTGGATGCCAACGCTGGCTCGCACGGCAAAGCGTTCGCCACCAATTTCAACCCGGAAATCAATATCCGTGAAATCACCCAGAAAGGCCGCTACTGGAAGGACGGGCAGTGGGTGGAGACCGAGCCATTTGAAATCGGCAAGGCCATCAACTACCCGAACATCGGCCCACGCCAGTCGTACCTGCTCTTCCACGAGGAGTTGGAAAGCCTTGTAAAGCACTTCCCCACCCTGCGCCAGGCCCGCTTCTGGATGACCTTCGGCGAGGAGTACCTGACGCACCTGCGGGTGATTCAGAACATCGGCATGGCGGGCATCGAACCCATCAAGTTCCAAGGCATGGACATCGTGCCGCTGGAGTTCCTGAAGGCCGTGCTGCCCAACCCCGGCGACCTTGGCACCAATTACACGGGCTGGACAAGCATCGGCTGCCGAATCAGCGGCATCAAGGACGGCCAACCGAAGACCTACTATATCTGGAACAATTGCAGCCACAAGGCCGCCTACGAGGAGACCGGCACCCAAGGTGTGAGCTACACCACGGGTGTACCCGCTATGCTCGGCGCCATGATGATGCTCACGGGCGTGTGGACGGGCAAGGGGGTGTTCAATGTGGAGCAATTGAACCCCGACCCATTCTTGGCGAAACTCGGCGAGTATGGGCTGCCTTGGGAGGAGGAGGTGAATGGGGATTTGGAGTTGGTGTAGGAACTGGGTACTTGATACTGCATACTGGATGGCAGATGCTGGTTTGGGCTGGCATCTGCCATTGTCTTTTATTGAATTGGGATTGTTCATCAAATGTCGGTAATTTTGCCTCACAAAAACATATTAGCCATGTTTGGAACAAGCCAAGATTACGAAGGATTGAACGACGTGCTCTTTTTGAACGGTATCAGCAATGAGCCTGTCCGCACAGATTGGGAATTACATAATTTATCCAAAAAGCGCCTTCCAAAATCAACTTTGACAATCGTCGCCAAGCAATTGGGGTTGACTATTCCGCAGATACTCAAGGCTATTGATTTGGAAAAGCAACTTTATGCCTCCATGAAGGAAGCCGACCTGTTTTCTATCCGCCATTCTGAACACTTGCTAAAAATGATGGAATTGGTGAGTAGGGGCAGGGACCTTTGGGGAACTAAGCAGGAAAGCTTTAAAGGTTGGATTAAAGATGGTATTCGTGCATTAGAAGGTAAGCGACCAATGGACTTTTTGGATACTTTCGTGGGAATTGATATGACCATTGCCATTATCGGCAGGATTGAACATGGTGTGTATTCTTGATAAAATCCCCTCCTCCCGTCAATGATTCTTTATCGAATTTCACATAAACCTTATATCGAGGATATTTCAGGAATTGGAGCTTGGCTTGTTGGTGGCAGGTGGAACAGCCAGTACAAATACATGCTCTACACATCCGAAAGCCTTGCACTGGCTGCGCTTGAAGTACTGGGAAACATTCGGCCAGAGCGAATTGATTTTGAAACGGAGCGAATGTTTGCCGCTATCTATATACCAGACGATTTGCCTATTGCCGCCTTTAATATCGAAGACTTGCCAAATGGCTGGAACAATGACAATCCACCGACTTTAATCAAAACTCTCGGTAATAGATGGCTGGATTCACTTGAAACCTTAGTACTTAAGGTACCCTCAGCTGTCATCCCCTCAGAATTCAATTACCTCGTCAACCCAAAACACCCAGACTTCAACAAAGTAAAAATCCAATCCAGCCAGCCTTTCCGTTTCGACAAAAGGTTGTTTATCCAAAAATAGCAAGATGAGTGAAATCCTCCACCGCCTCACCACCCTCTTCAACACCCCTGACCCGCTCGTGGCCATCCCTTACCGGGGCTTCGCCAATGCCGAGCGTTTTTTCCTAAAAGGCCGGGTACTGGAAAACGAAGGCCTAATTGAAGGCAAGAACGACAGCAAGCTGCGCAATCTGATTGACATGCTCAAGCGCTTCGAAAGCGACGAGGTGCCCGGGGCCAAGCTTACTGTTACCCTTAATGGAAAAGAACATGATGTCACAACTGACGAAGAGGGTTATTTTTCACTGGTCGGAAATTGGCCATCTCCCATTGAGCCTGTTCAGAACTCATGGCTGAAGGCTACCGTAAAATTCAAAGAATGCCCTAAGTGCTATACTTTGCCAGATAAAGTGGTAGATGCTGACCTACTGTACCCATCAGGTGAAGCGAATTTTGGAATCATCACGGATATTGACGATACCGTGCTTCAAACCCATGTCACTTCCAGGTTCAAGGTAAAAATGGCCTATAGTACCTTCTTCAAGGACAGCCACCAACGGCTGCCAATGGAGGGCGTTCCAGACCTGCTGCGTGCCCTTGAAAAAGGAGGTGACACGTTGCGCCAAAACCCCTTATTCTATGTGTCTGATTCGCCTTGGAACATCTACGACCTGCTCGTTGAGTTCCTCGAAATGAACAACCTCCCGAAAGGCCCTGTGCTGCTTCGGGATTATGGACGCCAACTTTTGCAGCGCAAAAAAGAAGAAAAGGATATCCACAAACTGGTTGCCTTCCGGCAAATCATGGGCATGTACTCCAACTTACCCTTCGTTATGCTCGGCGACACGGCCTCCAAGGACGCTGACTACTACCTGCGCATGGCCGAGGAGTTCGACGACCGGGTACTGGCCATTTATATCCGCCAGACCAGGGACACAGCAAATGCCCGCCGAATTGCCAAACTGATAGAACAAAATTCGCATATTGAAGCCGTGCTGGTTCATGGTAGCAGCGAGATTTGGGCACATGCAAGGGAGCGTGGATTAGTGGCCGTTGATTGAGCATATTTTGCGGCAGGGTTAATTCTTATGGCAAAAGATAGTTTTTCCAGTTTTGTTTCTTTGCTTTGCCTCAAATTGTAACAATAACCTATGGAAATCCTTCTTGTCCTAACTTTCGTTGTTGGCTATGCCGCCATCGCCTTCGAGCATCCCATCAATATCAACAAAGCTGCCTCCGCCCTGATAACTGGGGTTCTCTGCTGGACGATTTACATTCTAATGGCCAACGATCACGAGATAGTTACCCACCAACTGCTGGAGCAGATGGGCGAACTTTCGGGCATTCTTTTCTTCCTGCTCGGCGCCATGGTCATTGTGGAATTGGTGGATGCGCACGATGGATTCCAAGTCATCACCGACAGGATAAAGACGAATAGCCCCCGGGTGCTCCTTTGGACCATAGGGTTCATCACGTTTTTCCTTTCGGCGGTCTTGGACAACCTCACCACTACCATTGTAATGATATCGCTGCTGCGGAAAATCGTGAAAGACCACAACGACCGCTTGTTCTATGCGGGCATCATCGTCATTGCGGCAAATGCGGGCGGCGCCTGGTCGCCCATCGGTGACGTGACCACCACCATGCTTTGGATTGGCGGCCAAATAACCACAGGTGGAATCGTAAAACATGTATTCCTGCCGAGCATTGCTTGCCTTGCTGTGCCGCTGCTCTACCTGAATTGGAAAATGAAGGTGCCCCCGCCTACGCTCCCTGAACCCAAGGAATTAAAGCCGCTGAAAACCAGTGTTGCAGAACGTAACACCGTTTTTGCACTTGGCGTGGGGGGGCTGCTCTTTGTGCCCGTATTCAAAACGTTCACGCATTTGCCACCCTTCATGGGCATCCTTATCGTATTGGGCGTATTGTGGACGGTGACGGAACTCCTTCACCATAAAAAGAACGTAGAAGAAAAAGGCCATCTAACGGTTGTGCATGCGCTGCAAAAAGTGGACGCAGCCAGCGTACTGTTCTTCCTTGGCATCCTGTTGGCCATTGGTGCGCTCGGTGCGGCAGGCTTGCTCACTCACTTAGCCGAGTGGTTGGACAAGACCATCGGCAACCAAGACGTCATCGTAGTCGCCATTGGGTTGCTATCGGCAGTGGTTGACAACGTACCCCTCGTCGCCGCTGGCATGGGCATGTACCCCTTAGAGCAGTTCCCACAAGACCATAGCTTCTGGCTCTTCCTCGCTTATTGTGCAGGTACGGGCGGCTCTTGCCTCATCATCGGATCGGCGGCAGGCGTTGCCGCCATGGGCATGGAGCGCATCAACTTCTTGTGGTATTTGAAAAAAATCAGCTTGCTGGCGCTGTTGGGGTATTTTGCGGGAGTGGCTGTGTATTTGTTGCAAATGCAGTTCTTTGGGTAGATGGTTGCCCAACCCTTTTACAGCTGTAAGCCGTCTTAGTTCGTAAAATTTATTTTTATGAAAAATGATGTCGCCTTTGCCTTCTTGCTCTGCCTGCTCTCTTTGTTTGGTTGTATGAAAGATAAGCAGGAACCTTTAACGACCAGTTGCATCGAAGCAAAAATCGAAGCGTTCAAACAAGACCCTTCGGCGGCAGCAATCATTAAAATTGAAAAGCCGGGTGAACCATTGTATTGGTTCCAAGATGTGTATGGCGATGGCGTAGAAGAAGTTGTAAACGATTTATGTGAATTCGTATGCATTACTGATTGTGAGTGTATAGGCGACTTTGTTTTTTGCGACGAAACTCATTTTAATCATCCAATGGAAACAATCTGGGAAAAATAGCTGCTTAAAATTTATAAAAAATAAAATATAAAAATTTCGCCCCCACCCCATACATGTTTTGAAACATATTCTACCTTTGTCATGTAAACCGATAATCCAAGGCCAACGTGCCTTTTTCCAAAAACTGATTCCATGAACAAACTTTTACGCAGGCCAAGCGCCTCATTCCATCCGTCCGTTTGCCGAAAGGCAGCCAACTTCCAAGCAGATTTTGCGGGAAAAATTTACCGCCACGGCCATCCGCCCACGGACATGCTTGTGCAAGCAGCCTAAGAAATGGCCATTGCACACAACGCACCTATTACCCACCACACACTACACCAGGGAACACAGTAAAAGACAAAAATCAAAACGAGTTCGAGTTCTTTTTTTGACACAGCGTCATAGAGAACACTTAGAGACACAGGTATTCAATTCGTAAATTCCGTGTTTCTCAGCGCCTACATGCCTCTGTGTTTTAAAAAACATAGTTTAGTCTTTTTACAAAACCGATAAGCGACAAGCTGACAAGTACATTTTGGCATTGATGGCATCCACCACTTTTGCCTTTGTACTTTGTACTTTGTACTTTGTACTTTGTACTTTGTACTTTGTACTTTGTACTTGTCTCAAAACACATCCCATGTTCCGATTTACTTACACCTTGCCCATGTGCCGGGCGCTTGATGCGTTCCGCCGTTTCATAATCTCCACTACCCTATTCGCAGCTATTTTGCTGCTGCCGCAATTTGTTGCTGGACAATGCACCACGATGATTTGCCTTCAGAACGTGAATCTATCGCTGGGCAACGACTGCACAGGGTCGGTCAACCCCTCCAACATCATCCAGAACACCTGGACGTGCCAAGGGCCAATGACCATGACCTACTACAATGCAGCCGGGGTCAGCATCGGCAACACGGTGACGAGTGCCTACTTAGGCCAGACACTGCAAGTACACGTGAAGCACAATTTCACCGGAGCCACCTGCTGGGGCTCGGTATTTATAAAGGACGGTAAAAAGCCCGTCATCACCGTGTCAAACGAGACGCTGAACTGCACGGAGGACCCCAGTTCCTCGGCATTGGCCCAGCCAACGGTGACGGACAACTGCAGCCCGGCCAGCCAACTCACGCTCACGCACCAAGACACGGTGCTCGACTTTGGCTGCGGCTACACGGGTTTCGCAGGTTATTTCGCCCCAAATAACTGGGATATATGCTATGCAAGTAATGGGGATGGTGGGGTAGATGTCACGGGAGCTCCCAATTCGGTGTTGGTCGAAGGGGCCAACAGCTCTTCGTCAATCAGCACGCCTTCGTATGTGACGAAATTCAAAATAGTCATTCCAACGGAGGGTTACGTAACGTTTGACTGGAGTAGCGTTGGGGGCTCCTCTTTTACAACCGAGGCATTCTACTTCACCATCAACAATTGGTGCATCCGGCTTTCGAGCGACCAAGTTCAGTCGGGCACCTATACATCAGGGCTGCTGCAGCCAGGCGACGTGCTCTCTTTCGAGCAGGCCAGCAACGGTGGGGCAAATGCCAACAACACTACCATTTCAAATTTCCATTTTACGACCTTGGCCTGGAAAGTCATACAGCGGAAATGGTCGGCGACCGATGCCTACGGCAACGTGGGCACCAAGGTGCAGACTATCACCCTGAACCGTGCCACCCTTGCCCAAATCCGTTTCCCCGCCAACCGGGACGGGGTGGCTGCTCCCATGCTCGCCTGCTCTGCCAACTCGACCGACCCCAGCACCACGGGCCGCCCTTTCATTGACGAAGACGGCAACCTGAACACCACCGCCGACCAGTACAGCGTCGAGAACGGCGAGTGCTTCTTCAACCTGACCTTCACCGACCAAAACATCCCAACCTGCGAGGGCAGCGAGGTCATTCTGCGTAAATGGGTGGTGCTGGACAACTGCACCAATAATTTTGTGGAACACACCCAAATCATCAAGCTCTTCGACGTGACGCCGCCCATCATCACTTGCCCATTGAACATGACCGTCAGCACCAACGATTTCGGTTGCTTTGGCATCATCAACCTGCCTCCGGCAACGGCGGTGGACGACTGTGCCTCTCAAGTGACCATTACTCCGACCTGGAGCTTTGGCAGCGGCTACGGGCCATTCAACAACGTGTCGCAGGGCACCCACCTCGTCAAATACACTGCCACCGATGCTTGCGGCAATACCAATTTCTGCAATGTGAACATTACCGTGGTGGACCAAGTGGCGCCGACTGTCATTTGCCAGCAGTTCACGGTGGCATCCGTTTCGAGCACGGGCGAGGCCACCGTCTATGCCAACCTCCTCGATGCGGGCAGCTACGACCATTGCTGCATCGAAAGTTATGAGGTGAAGCGGGCCGGGCAACCGAATTCGACCTTCGCCCCAAGCCTCCTGTTTTCTTGCGCCGACCTCAACAGCAGTTCGGTCTTGGTAACCCTCCGGGTCAAGGACTGCCACGGCAACTCCAACACCTGCGACGTAACGGTGAACGTTCACGATGAACTGCCCCCTGTCGTCATCCCGCCCGCCGATGTTTTGGTGGATTGCAACACCGACCTGGGCAACCTCTCCGTCTTCGGAAATGCCACGGTTACCGACAACTGTTCGTTTACCCTTACCGAAACAGCCACAACTGACGTGACAAACTGCGGCCAAGGCACGGTCACCCGCCGCTTCACGGCAACCGACCCGAGCGGGAACACGTCCATTGCGCAGCAGGTAATCCACCTGGTGAACCAGACGCCCTGGAACGCCAACGGCAACCAAATCATCTGGCCGCAGCACTACCAGACGCAAAGCTGCACAGGGCAGTCGCTGGATCCGTTCGACCTCCCCTACCCTTATTCCGGCCCTACGTTGTTGGGGCAAAATGGCTGCGAGGCCGTGGCCGTGGCTTTTGACGATGAAATATTCTGGATTTCGGAGCCAGCCTGCTATAAAATCCAGCGGACGTGGACCATCCTCGATTGGTGCCAATACCAAACAAACTCCAATTCCAATCTGGGCATTTGGCAGCACGTCCAGTTCATAGAAGTATTTGACAATCAAGCACCTGTGTTTGTGAACCCGCCGACCAATGTCATGGCGAGCAGCACCACGGGTTGCAGTGGCAATGTAATCTTGCCGCTGCCGCAAGTCAGTGATTGCAGCAACCATGTGTCCATCGTGGCCACGGGTGCCCTCGGCACAGGCTTCTCGTTCCAAAACGTGCCAGCGGGCATTTACCCGATGACCTACACCGCCGCCGACGGCTGTGGCAATACCTCCACACATAGCTTCACGGTCTCCGTTGGGGATACGGGCACGCCCACCGCCTACTGCCAGAACGGCCTCAATGTGACCCTGAACGCACAAGGCGAGGTCTCCGTTTCGGCACAACAACTGAACGCCAACAGCTTCGACAACTGCGCCCCGGCCAGCAGCTTGAAGTTCAGTTTTACGCAAAACGTGGCCGACAACACTATACTGTTTGATTGTGGCGATGTGGGCACCAACCCCGTGCAGCTTTGGGTCACCGACCCCGGTGGCAACGCCGACTATTGCGAGACTTTCGTGACCGTACAGGACAATCCAACGCCTGCCTGCAACGGTGGTGCCCATATTGACCTCGGCGGCATGATTCAGACGCCATCCGGTGTGCCCGTCGCCAATGTGACGGTCAACCTTTCCGGGGCCAACATGCCTTCGGTGACGACACAGGCGGGCGTGGGCACTTACAGCTTCGAAGGACTGACCGATGGCGGTGACTATACCGTCACGCCAAGCAAGAACTTTGGCTTCACCAATGGGGTTTCGTCCTTCGATTTGGCCAAAATCAACGAACATATCCTCGGCGTGAACGAGTTTACGGAAGCATGGCGAACCATTGCCGCTGACGCAAACGGGTCTGGTTCCGTCACGGCCATGGACCTCGTTGCAGTTCAAGCTATCATTTTGGGAGCCTCAACGTCATTCCCGAACGGCATACCATCCTGGCGCTTCGTGCCCGCTTACCATGCGTTCAGCAGCCCAACCAATCCTTGGCCGTTCCCGGAGTCCGTTTCGATGAACAATGTGACCGTTGACGACCTCGGCATCCAGTTCACGGGCATCAAGATTGGTGACGTAAGCGGCAGCGTGAATCCGGCTTATATAGTTGGCAGTTCGGCAGGGGGCAGTTTGCAGTCAGTGGCAGAAGGAAGGGAAGGAGGCAGCTTCTACATCAAAACCAAAGACTTGTTGCTGCGCAAAGGAGAAAGCTATCAGGTAGAATTCGAAACGGAGACGGCAATGGCTTGGCAGTTCACTTTGGCATTCAATCCACAACTCGTTGAATTACAAGGCATTGCGGAAGCAGAAAACCTAAAGCACAATGCCAGTCGGAGCAACGAGGGCTTGGTTTCCATGTTGAGTTTTGGAAAAAACCCAGCGACGAAGTTCGTCCTCAACCTCCGAGCCTTGGCCGATACCCATCTTTCAGAGGTGCTTGGAATAAGCGATGAAATGACCGCAGCTGCTGCCTGGAACGAAGCAGAGGAGCAATTGCAGGTAGAATTAGAGTTCAGGTATAATGACGCTTCCAGTACCAACGAATTGTCACTTAGCTGCCAGCCCAACCCATTCGCCGATGAGGCGATGGTGAGGTTCAATTTGCCAAAGGCTGGTGAAGCCAAGTTCAGTTTTTACGATGCAACTGGCAAAATGCTACACCGCACATCAGGGCTGTTTGAAAAAGGCCAGAACAGTTTCTCCATCCGCAGTTCAGAACTGGGTGTTTCGGGCCTTGTATTCTTGAAAATGGAAACGGGCGGTACGGTACGGCAAGAGAAACTGGTGGTGATGGAATGATTTCCAATGATCCAAAAAAAATGGTGGCTGCATTGCGATGCAGCCACCATTTTTTTGGGGGTTTTGCCCCCTTACCTCACCAAGGTCAAATCCCCTTTAAACAATTGTATCTTGCCATCAAGGAACTCCACTTCTGTGTAATAAACAAATACTGCAACATCCATTTCCACTTCACGGTGACTGCCGTCCCAGCCATAGTTGAAATCATCGGGTGGGAAATCAAAAAACTCAAATACTGATTCGCCCCATCGGGAGAAAATCTTCAACGAAACCACCCGCTTGACACTCCTGCCGTCACTAAAAATCGTGAATTTATCATTGATGCCATCGCCGTTCGGACTGAACGAGTTCGGGATATAAACGCCGGGACGCTTGACAAAAACGGTTATTTCATCGGAATCATTGCAGCCGCCTTGGTCTTCGACGGTGAGGTAGTACTTGGTGAGGGCAATGGGCGAAGCTACCGGGTTGGGGCAATCCGTGCAACTCAGGCTTGGGTCGGCTTGCCAGGCATAAGTAATCCCAGTCGGAGGCGTCACCACGGGGTCGAGGGTGGTCGTTTCGCCTAATTGGATGGTGATGTCACTGGGAAATTCAAGGTCCACATAGTCAACGATGGACACGGTAACTGTATGTGTGGAGTCACACCCCGCAGCACTCGTAAAGGTCTGGGCATACTCGCCGGGCGACGAAATGGGTTGGCCGAAAACAATGGCTGTTGCCCCTTCACAGATTTCGATTAGCTCCTCCGTGTTCAATACCGGCACCGAAGGCAGCGCAGTGACGGTCACGATGCTGTCGCAACCATTGACCGAAACGAAAGTAAAGTCCATGCTGCTGTTCGGCGTCATGACCGTGCCGTTATAGGTAAGTGGCTCACCCTCGCAGCCCTGTAGGGTAACGCTGCCCGTCAGTATGTCCAACTCCTCCACAAAAACGGTCACGAGCGAATCACAGCCTTGCCATGTATTCAGCATAAACTCGGTGGAAGTGCCAGGTTGGAGTGTCTGACCATTGTAGGTGATAGTAGTGCCCGTACAGGCTTGCAAATTGACGATAGTAGCCTGCGAGAAGGCTTCAACCACCGATACCGTCATTGTGGAGTCACAGCCTTGCCAATTCGGAAAAGTAAAATTGGTGGAGGTGCCAGGCTGCAACTGCTGGCCATTGTAAGTGGCCGTGCTACCCGTGCAGGCAGTGAGGGTCAATGCCCCCGAAGATGCTTGGAGCGGCAGCACGGATACGGTCACAACGCTGTCGCAACCCTGTGGGGTTACAAAACTGAAAGGTGTGGTAGAGTTCGGCGGCAATGGTTGGCCATTATAGGTAACTGTATTGCCAGGGCAAGCATATAGCGTAAGGGTGGTAGTGATGACGTCCACTTCCTGCACGAACACGGTTACGATGCTATCGCAACCGTTTGACTGGGCAGTGAAGGTAAAATCGGTCGTACTGCCTGGTGGCAATTGCTCGCCCTCGTAAGTGACTGTGCTGCCATCACAAGCTTGCAAAGTCAGGTTGGAGGTGATGGGTGCGATTTCGGTCACAATCACGTTAACGGTCGAATCACAGCCATTTTGCGCAGCAAGGGTAAAAACACCGCTCGTGCCAGCCATTATAGGCTGTCCATTATAGGTGATGGATGAGCCTTCGCAAGCCTCCAGCGTCAGTGTGGAGGCGAAGGTCGGCAGGGCGGAAACCGTGACCGTCACCACGCTGTCGCATCCAGCTGCCGCAGTATAACTGAACTGGTTGATGCTGCCAATGGCCAAGTCTTGTCCGAAATAATCGGCAGTGGTGCCGGGGCAAGCAAACAGTTCCTCCAAAGTTTGGAACGACTGAACCTCCGCCACGGTCACCGTCACTACGGAATCGCAACCGTTGGAGGCCGTGTAATTGAAATCGAGGTTGGTGCCCGGCGGCAAATCGAAGCCATCATAGCTGGCCGTGAAGCCTTCACATGCCTCCAGTTCAATGGTGTTAGCGTAGCTCTGCAATGCTGTTACATTTACCGTTACGACGCTATCGCAACCGATGGTTGAGGTAAAATTGAACGGCGTGGAGCTGCCCGGGGCAAGGCTTTGGCCTTGGTAAAAAGCATTGGTGCCGGGGCATGCGGTGAGGTTCAAGGTTGAAGTAAGCACCTGAATTTCGTTCACCGTGACGGTCACCACGGAGTCACAGCCATTTTGCGCAGCAAGGGTAATGGGCGTAACTGAGCCGGGCGGCAGCGATTGCCCTGCATACATAATAGGCGTGCCCGTACAAGTCTGCAAGCTGAGGTTGCTGGTAAATGTTTGCAATTGAACCACTGTCACCGTCACGATGCTGTCGCAACCCTGTACGGAGGTGAAGTTGAAAGGCGTCGTCGTGCCAGGTTGCAATTGCTGGCCATTGTATGGGATAGTTTCCCCCGTACATGCATTGAAACTAAGGGATTCTTGAAAGGCTGCCACCGCCGTAACATTGACCGTCACCACGCTGTCGCAGCCGCTGGCCGTCACAAAGTTGAAGGGTGTACTGGTGCCAGGCTGCAATTGCTGGCCATTGTAGGTATAGGTGGTCCCAGTGCAGGTCTGTACGTTAAGGGTGGAGGCAAGCACGGCAAGTTCCTGTACTGTCACAGCCACCACGGAGTCACAGCCATTCTGGGCAGTCAAGGTGATGGGAGTGGTGGTATTTGGCGACAATTGTTGGCCGTTGTAGCTGACCGTGGTACCCGTGCAGGTTTGCAGGGTCAGGCTGCTCGTAAAATTCGGCAGCGTTTGCACGGTCACGGTCACCACCGAGTCGCAGCCATTGAAGGCATTAAAGGTAATGGGCGTCACGCTACCAGCTGGCAATTGTTGCCCGGCATAGGTTACGGATTCTCCTGCACAAGCCTGCAAGGTGAGGCTGCTGGTGTAGTTCTGCAAGGGCTGCACGAAGACCGTCAGCACGGAATCACAGCCATTGAAGGCATTTAATGTAAACTGGGTGGTACTGCCTGGTGCAAGGTTTTGCCCCAAGAAATTAACCGTTTCCCCCTGGCAGGCAGTGAGTGTGAGGTTGCCCGTGGTATTGGGCAAACTGGCCACGACTACCGTAACCACCGAGTCGCAGCCCGCATAGTTGTTGAAGGTGAACTGGCTACTGCTGCCCGCCGCCAATGGAAGGCCGTTGTAGAGCACTGTTTCGCCAACACAGGCGGAAAGGTTGACCGTGTTGGTAGTATTGCCCACCACTGTCACCACCACATCAGAGGTTGCTGTTCCACAAAAATTGCTGATAGAAGCAAGGTAGGTTGTCGTGGAAGTCGGACTGACATTGATGGTATTGTTCATCGTTCCGCCAGGGTTCCAAGTGGCTGTGGGCCCGCCAACCGGGTTTGCTATCAACTGCACGCTTTCACCTTGGCAGATGACTTGGTCGTTGGAAGTCGTAATGGAAGGAAAAGGAAGGGTATTCACTTCGATTTCGACGCTGACAGAACCACAGACGTTGGTGCCAGTGGCCGTATAGACCGATGGGCCGGGAGGTGGCGTCACCACGAGTACCGGCCCCGATGTATTGGTCGGCGTCCAGAGGATTGCATCCACGAACTCTGTATTTACCACCAGCACGGCGGGCGTACCTTCACAGACCTCCACCATTTCCTCTTGTGGGGTCATGTAGGGCAGTGGCAGCATCATAATAGAGATGGTCGTGGAAGTCGAGCATCCGGCGTTCGAGCCAGTTATCGTATAGGTTTCATCGGAAAAAGCGGTAACGGTGATACTGGTATTGGTCGAATTGCCGGGGCTCCAAAGTATGTCCTCCACGAGGTGGTTGGGAGTCACGGACAAGGTAACGATGTCGCCTGGGCAGGCAAAGATGACGTCTTGGTTTGGGATAAGCACTGGTTCGAAGCAGAGGAACTCGCCTTCATAATTCTCCATGAATGTACCAGCACCACCCGGGCAAAGGTTGGCTTCTTGTCCACCGCCCCACCACTCGGTAGGAATGCCCTGAACGACCATGGTGAAGTTGAAGCTCTGGTCATTTGGCTCAAGGGTGATATCCAAAAATGGTGGGTTTGAACTGGGGTTCGGATTGCCCCACTGTACGTTGCCCCCATTGATGGCGGCATTCAGGGTAGTGCCGTTCGCACTGGTAAAACTGGTGGGCGAAATGCTGAGGATGGTGGCGTCAATATTGAGGTAAAAACCCCAGGTAGAACCAACGCCCGTAGTCGTGCCACCTGCCACCAATGCCGTCCATTGAATGGTAAAAGTGCCATCTCCATTGTCGGTAATACTATTCATATCATAGCCGGAGGTGTCGCAGGCCATGACGAGGCCGGGCATTACCAATAATTTGAAAATCAGGAGGGCTGTTCTCTTCATCATTTTGTAAACATGCTTCATGTCGCTTGTCGTTTACTTTTTGTGGATACAAATTAACTAATTAGCAGGGTGGCACTTATTTTTTGGTATTGACCAATGCCATTTTGACAATGGCACAACAAGATTTGCCTCCCCATGCCTTACTCACATCAGCATTTGGGAGGGTGAATTTACGACAAAAAGTTTCTTTGGAGAACAGTCAGCGCTTTACAGTGAAGATTTGCAAAGCATTTGGCAAAAGGAAGGACTGCCGCCTCACTTAATTGGGGCAGGTCAAAATTTCATTTTCCACTGGTTTTTGGATGATTCGGTTATCAAACTGCCTCAACAACCCGAATCCTGATTTTTTGAATTTCTTCCTTCAACCAATCATCCAAATTGCGGTACCAATCCAAATGTGCCGACCAACGGCCACAACCACCGGCGGCAGGCTCGTGGCAGCAGGTCTCTTCCCATTGCTTGCCGCAGGATGGGCACCGGCCTGCGGTGTCAAAAGTATGCCACGAGTGGCCACAGGTGCATTGCCACAGGTCGGCAGGCGTAGGTTCCCAATTGCATTTCGGGCAGGCTATCTTGACTTCGGCCATTTTTTATTCGACTTACGGTGGACGATGGACGGTGGACGGCTAACGGTGGACGGGGTTCGCCATGTCACACCGTCTATCGTCTATCGTTTAATAAAATAGAAAGACCGGGCTTCGATGGGTCGCAGCCTATGTTAGGTAGTGCAACATCAATCGAAGTCCGGTCGCTTGTTTTTACAGGTGGCATGGCGGCATTACCGCTAATGCCTATTGGAAGGACAGCAAAGGATCAAATCTCCTCGGCCCGCTTCTTTTGCTCTTTGTAAACAGCCTTGAGGTACTCAGCACGCTTGGTAATGGATGGCTTCGTGAACTCCCGGCGGGTACGCAGTTCTTTGAGGGTCTGCGTTTGCTGGAATTTGCGTTTGAAGCGCTTGAGCGCCTGGTCAATTGATTCGCCGTTTTTGATTTCTACAATCAGCATAAATTATTAAAATGGACTTTGATCGCCGAAGTGCCTGATTTTACTGGATTCTTCCAGAACAGTAGCTTCGACTGGTTTCTGAATTTTTCTAACGGGGCGCAAATTTAAGATAGTTTGTCAATAAATGCGGGAACAACTGCTGTTTTTGATAAATATTTTTTTATTAAAGCCACAAATCGCTTTTTTCAAGGTACTTCTTGGCTTTCTTTGCCTTCGCCTAATCCATTGGTAAAAAAAAATCGTAACCAATTGGCTGGCGTGTGTTTTTTGGGAAAAATAAAATGCTATCCTAAAAAACACTTGAAATGGGGCAAGAGAGAGCAAAACCTTCATTTTCCTTTCTCCTCCCCCATCCTACTTTGAAACAAAAAAAAACGAACCGCCATGAAAAAATGCTTATTACTTTTTTGCCTGCTGACATCCACGCTGTTGCTCGTTGCGCAGACCAAATCCGCCAAAAACTCCCCACTGCTGACCGAGGCCACACCCGAAAGCCAGGGATTCAGCACTGAGCGGCTGGCCCGTGTGGACGCCATGCTGCAGTCCGCCGTGACCGACAGCGACATCCCTGGAGCCGTCATGCTCATTGCCCGCAATGGCAAAATCATCTATTGGAAAGCCTTCGGCATGGCCGATAACCAAGCCAAGCGCACACTCAAGCGGGACGACATCTTCCGCATCGCTTCGCAAACCAAGGCCATTACCTCTACTGCCGTCATGATGCTCTGGGAGCAGGGCAAGTTCCAGTTGGATGACCCCATTTCCAAGTACATCCCTGAGTTCAAGAACCCGCAGGTGCTCAAGAATTTCAAGTACGGCGACACCACATGGACGGGCGAACCCGCCAAATCGGAAATTACCATTCGACAATTGATAACCCATACCAGCGGTGTGGGTTATGGCGTGATTGACGGCGACGAGCGCTTTCGGATGATATACCACAAGGCGGGCATCACCGACCTGTACAGCGACAAGGGCGTCACCATTGGCGAGAGTGTGAGGAAGCTCGCAAAACTCCCGCTCCACCACAATCCTGGCGAAAAATACACCTACTCCGAGGGCATAGACGTGTTGGGATACCTGATCGAAGTCGTGTCAGGCGAACCGCTCGACCAGTATTTCCGCAAGCATATCTTCGAGCCGCTTGGCATGAACGACACCTATTTTTACCTTCCTTCAGAAAAGGCCAGCCGCCTAGTGGCAGTGCAAGAGCCGAAAAACGGTCAATGGGTGCGCTTCCCCAACACTTTTTACAATCCAGACTATCCACTCACAAAGGGCACCTTCTTCTCTGGCGGCGCTGGCCTAAGCAGCACGGCCAAGGACTACGCAACTTTCCTGCAGATGTACCTCAACGGCGGCGAACTGAACGGCAAGCGCCTCCTCAGCCGTACCACGGTTGACGTTGTACTGACCAATCAAGTCGGCGACTTGTTCCCTTGGGACAACGGCAAGGGATTCAGCCTTGCATTCGGGGTTTTAAATGAAAAAGGCGAGGCCAAGGGTGGCCAGGGCAGTGTCGGCACCTTCGATTGGGGCGGGTATTTCAACACCAGCTATTTCGCAGACCCGGAAGAGAAAATCATTGGCGTGCTGCTCAAGCAAACGCAAGGCACGGTATCTGATGAAACGGGTTCTTATATGCGCCAAATGATTTACCAGGCGCTTGATGACTAGTTGGTTCTAAATTGTTAGTCAAAACTATCCGTCGGCGAAACTTGGGCGACGGGCAAAATACCATAAACGATAACGGCTTTGGCACCTTCGATGCCAAAGCCGTTATCGTTTATGACAGCTATTCCCCTTTTGTCAGTCAAGGGCGATTCTCAATTCGCCAATTCGGAGACACTCATCAAAGGCAGTTCAACATAAAAATTGGTGCCTTTGTCCATTTCGGTCTCAAAGTAAATATCCCCTTTAAAACCTTCGATAATGTTCTTGCAAATGGCGAGGCCAAGGCCCGTACCAGAGTTTTTGGTGGAGAAATTGGGTGAGAAAACCTTTTCCTGAATTTCAGGCGGAATGCCAGTGCCATTGTCCGCAACCTTCAAGTATGCCTTGTTCCCTTCTTGGTAAAGGGAAACTTGGATTTTGCCCTTTCGCTCGTCGGGAATGGCCTGTATGGCGTTCTTCAGTAGGTTGTTGATGACCCTCGTGACTTGGTTTCGGTCGGCATACACCTCAAAATCCACTTTTGGAAGTTCGAGGGTGATGTCCATGTCAAGCCGCTCGTTTTTGAACAGGTGGTGGACGGACGAGACCAAATCGTTCAGGGAGAACTGTATGTTCTCTGGCTTGGGCATCTTGCCGAAATTGGAGAACTCGGTGGCAATTTGCGCCAGCGACTCGATTTGCTCTACCAAAGTGTTGGAAACCCGTTTCAGCAGCGGCCCAATCATTTCTGGGTCGGGGTTCGATTGGTAGGCATGAAGCAGGTATTGGATGCTCAGTTTCATGGGGGTAAGCGGGTTCTTGATTTCGTGGGCCACTTGCTTGGCCATTTCCCGCCAAGCACCGTCCCGCTCCGATTGCGCCAGCAAAAGGGAGCTTTCCTCTATCTTCTTAACGGCTCGGTTGTAAGCAGTCACCAAATCGCCAATTTCGTCCTTGCGCTTCCACTCGATGGGGTCGTTGCCACCAAGGCGGAGACGCTTTAGGCTCTCACTGAGGGCCGTCAACTTCTTGGTAATGGAATTGGCGATGAAGATGGCAAGGCCGCCTGCAATCAACAGCAAGAAGACATATACGTTGAGCAGGGTGCTCATGAAATCGGTGACTTCACTGCGCAGCTCTCGGTGCTGTGCGTAATAGGGTATGCCCATATAGGCAAGTGTGTTGCCTTCCATGTCCTTCAATGGCAAGTAGGCGGCCGTGTAAAACAGGTTACCGATACTCTCATCCTGGTCTTCCCGGTCGAGGCCGAGGTTGTGCAGGCTCTGGTAGGCGTAGGCCCCCATCTTATTGGACACCAAACCACCTTTGAAAATGTCCTCCTCTGAAGATGTGATGAGGTTTCCTTTGAGGTCGTAAATGTTTACATCCAAGCGGTGAACCTCCGAAACGAGGGGAATCAAAGAAGACAATGAAAATGCATTCAGTTCTTCCTCGGTACCTACCGTCAACTCTTCGTGGGATTTTTCCAGTTGGATTTGGAGTTTACCCGAAGCCGCTTCATTTGGGTTGTTGCCGGATGTCTCCGATTTGTCGCCACCGACAAATGTCCGCTGTTCCCCACTATTTTTCGCTGAATTATTGCCAACGGTCACCGACTGTTTACCCTGTTTCCGCTCTTTTTCCCATTCCCTTTGGCGTTCCTTGTGCCATGCCTTTATTTCATAGTTCACGCTGGCAAGTGCAGAGGTGACCTTGCGGTCAAGGCGTCCCTTGTGGTAGTCGTTAGAAGATTTTTGGAAATACCAGACCGTGACGAAACCGATGCCCAGGAATGAGAAAAGCACCATGCTGATGATCCAGAACTGGAACTGGTTGCGGATGGAAGGCTTTGTTGTCCTGAAAAAATTGAGGGCACCGGGCAGTGCGTTCGTAAAATAATTGATGCCGCCAAACAAAAGGATGGCCAAGGTCAGCAAGGAAAACACGTAGGAGAACAACGAAAGTGGCTTGATGTACCCACCTGTTTCACGGCCAATTTTGATGACGATATTGTTCGCAGCATGGTAGAGCAGCTCTGAACGGGTAGATTTTTGGCTGACGACCCTCGTTTCGCCCACAGGCGGCAGGGAGTCGGTCAGCAGCTTGCTGTAGGTCTTGTTTCGGTCTTCGACCAAGGTGTCGTTTTGGTAAATGCCGTAGTCGTAGTTGTCAAGCTCTGTCAGGTCTTTGTACTTTTTGTCGAGCAACATCTCGGTATAGACTTTCGAGGGGGTTGAGAAGGAACGCTTGAAGACGAGGAAAATCGTCAGTGGGTCTTTGGTGCGGAGGTCGAGGCGGAGCAGGTAGCCGGGGTCACGTGTCTTTTCCTGCTTGAAGCGCAGCATCGGGCTTTTGGTGGCCAGGCCTTCCATGAACTGCCCCTCCATTTCCCCAAAACTCTTTGATTGTTCGGTGAAGGCAATTTCCCCGTCCTGCCTGCGGAAGCCGTAGAGGTTAAACTTGTAGTTGTGGAGCAGGTATTTATTAATACCAATTTTGGCATCCACGATGTCACGGGCTTCTTCTTTTTGGATAAAATCGTCGCCGTAATAATCGGTGAGGAGGTTCCAAAGGCGCAGGCTGGAGTCCGACACCAGCGTGTTGCCAATATCAATGAGCGCCGACTCGGCCTGGTCATCCTGGTAGCTGGCCAAAGCCTTGGCATAGACCTCCCGGCGCACGTAATCCTTGTCGCTGTTGTATTTGTACAGGAGCATTGCCGTCAGGCAAGAGAACATCATCAGCCAGCCAACCAGCCATTGCAGGGAAAGCACCTGCTCCTCGACGAAGAATTCAAATACAATGAGGTAGGCCAATGCGGCCGTCAAGAAATAGGCAACTGGCAACTGGAGGTCGCCATAAATAACGACTGGTATGGACGCTACCAGCGAAACCAGCACGGCGCCCAGCCGCAAGTTTTTGCTCAGGCCCACCTTGAAGATGGCCTGCATCATGCGGTGGCTGAACAGGAAGAAAGCCAAGAGCAGCAGCACCACGCCTATCATCGCCAACACGCTCTGCGAGTTGAGGTTGAACACGTTCTCGAAGTCAAAAACGATGGAGGAGTCGAGTATGATGGACTTAAAGATGCTGCAAACCATGAGCATGGCCAGGTTCACGCTGAAGAAGTTGAGCGCTGTGAGGCCAAAGCGGACGGCCAGGGATGGGTGGTGGAACTCCTTCACCTGGAACTCCCGGTTGAAGAACACCATCATCCAGACAAGTAGAATTACGTTGATGAGCAGCTCGCCAAGGGAGTTCACCCCTTCCAGGATAGGTTCCGTAAATACTTTTGAAAAGGTCTGGAACGTAGCGAAATGCTGCGAAAACCCAAATTGTATGGTCAGGTACCGCACAAAAACCACGGCCCCCAGCACGAACGCCGCTCCCACCCAAGGCTGAAAACGCTTGACCAGCAGTACGGCCAAATCGTTGATGAGGACGCCCACGAATAGGAACCCCAGCAGATAGATAAAAAACACAAACTGGAGATTCACCCGGTCCTTGGCCTGGCCGGTGGCATCCAGCCAGGCAATGGCCTTGCCTTCCATGGTATGAATCGCAAACCGGTCGCCCGATTCTTTCAAGAACACATCGGACGGCACAGGGAAGTCATCGGTAAGGAATTCGTTCTTGAGCAGGTCACTTTTGCGGGAGTATTCCCGCTTGATGGGTATCATCGCCAAGGCCACTACCTTTTCATTGAGCCGTTGTTTTATCAGCTCGAAATATCCGTTCGGGAGGCGGACCAATTGTTTGACTTCGGGTAGTTGGATGAGGCTCTTGGCCTGTTCGGGGGAGAGGTATGCCCTGTTGTTGAGCCAAAAAACCAGCGAATCATTTTCGTAGAGCCGAATGTTGTAAGGCTTTTTGGTCAGGTTAAGCAAATGCTCAAGGTCGGCCTGCTGTTGCGCCGTGGGAAGGTACTGTACCCCACGCAACTGCCTGAAAATGAACCCAGTATCGGATAAAATGGAATAGACTTCTGATTCCTTCTTGTGAAGGCTTTTCTCAATGCGGTGGGCAAAGGTTTCAAGGTGGTCTTCTTTTTTGATGCCAAAATCAAGGATGGCACCGATGCCAAAAAGAAGGAGAATGGCAGCAATGGCGTAATAAGTTCGTTTTTTCATGGTCCGCTGTTTGTTCAACCCAAGGCGGTTGAATTGCCGTATTTTTCACTCCAAAAAACCAATGGGAATCGTGTGGCAGGTAGTTCTTTGCCGATGAAACCAAATGCAGCCGGGGCAAATTTAAAGGTATTTCACATATTAAAAAATATTTTGCAAAACACAGCCTTGGTGGTCAATGCACAGCAAAAATTTGGCCGAAAACGTCAGCTTCAAAAGAAGGGCAATCGTCATGTGTTTCAACCATCAACAAAAAAGCCACCAAGGATTTCCTCAGTGGCTTTTCTCATTCGGCTTTTGATAATCTTTTTACCGTAATCATCGCTCAAACAATAACTTTCCTGACGTGCAACCACCTGACGAACAAGCGCTTATGAAGTATTGCCCGTTGGGCAACTGGTGGGGTAGTTCTATTTGGAGTGTCGTTTCAGAATCAGCATGTTGCTCCATGTCCAGGTTGTGTACCAATGCGCCCTTTGCATCGAAAACACGCAGCGAAACCGGCCCAATGGTCGGCTGGTTCAATTTCAAGTTGACCAAGCCCTTGGTTGGGTTCGGGAAAACCTGGAGGCCCATAATTGCCTGAACTTGCTGCTCAAAAGCAGCCGAAACGAACGCATTGCTGCTCCAAACCTGCACCTTGCCCGCTGGTGTACTGCCAATTATTTCCTCAAACCCGTCGCCGTCCAAGTCATAAATGAACTTGATTTCGAAGCCAGTGCTAAATGGCTTGTGGATTTGACTGTCACTGGTCTGTACGGTTTCCGCCCCATAGATGATTTCCTTTTGGCCGTCGCCATTGGCATCGAAAAAGCCGTGAAAGAACGGGGCGGGGTCAATTGGGCCAGTGGGCACGGTGGTTTCCCAAATCGGCTGGAAGGTTGCGCCGTCCAGCACCGTGAAGCCAGCCATGTCATTGCCTATGCTGTCTTGCAGCACGAGGTAGGGCAGGTCCACCATCCCATCGGCATTCACATCAAGTTCGGCACCTCCGTAGAGTCCCTTGATAGGCATGAACAATTGAACTGGTACATCAGACTCATACACCATGTTGAGCGTATAGGCCAAAGCCCCATCGGAATCAGGTACTTGCGTTTCAATCAAGGTGCTCGTACCGCCTCCCTGTAAGCCCGGCCCATCGCCCACCACGATGACCCGCCCTGTGTTCATGTGGCTCATGACGATGACAGTGCCCATTGTGCCGCCCATCCCATTTGAGTTGCCGATGGCCACCACCCGAAAGCCCTGCTCCATGAATGGCATCAAGGAGGTGTTGATTTCGTTGGTCTGCGGGTTCAGCCAAAGTATGATCTCCATGTCCCTGAGTCCGCTGCCGGAGTTGCTGCCGCCAATCATGACGTGCTTGAAGCCCTCGCCAGTCACGTCGAAATAACTCATGGTCGTAAAATTGAGAGAGAACAATTCAGTAGGCACGGGGCTACTGTCCAATACTTCGTGGTTGGCGCCGCTAACGACAACGGATTCGCCGTCTATACCTTCAATTTTTAAATAGCCATATTCATTGATGTTATCGTAGTTGAAGTCCTGACTGCCCGGCTCGATATAGGTGAAACTGCCCGGCCAGCGGAAATTGGGCGGGGCGACGTACTGCAATTGGAAATTAAGCCCCATGACCTTTTCCGAAGGCTGGCCATCCTTAAGTTTTTCAGCAGGTAATTCACCTGTTAAACCAGGTGTAAAGCCTTGACCGAACACAAAAAACTGCTCACCGGGTTCAACGACCAAAATTTCGGACTGAGCGTCGCCATCAGTGTTAGCCACGCCAAAAAAAAGATATGGAGTCATCGCATCAAATCCTAAGCTGGGAACGAAGTGGTTGCTGGAATTAAGCGAACAAGCAATGACATCGCCCATCATGCCTTGTTTGGGCACCAAAACCATTTCCTTTTCTGGCCCTCCACCAATATCGTGAAAACCAAGGCAGCGGTAGTCGTCGAGCGATATGCCCACCTCGGAGGCTACAAGCAACATATTGTCTGGTTGGCTAAAGGTGCGCACAACTAGCGACTGGCCTACCCGTACGATGATGTCCCGGTTGCCATCGCCATTGAAGTCGAAATCATCGGGTGTGAAAAGGCCAATGAGAATGGCGATGATGGAATTGGGTGGCGGGCTGCTTTCGTATTCAATGACTAATTGTTCTTGGGCAGAACTAGTTGTTGCGCAAAGCGCAACAAAAGCTGAGAGGATGAAGATTTGGTAGATTTTTTTCATGATTTAGGTTTTTGTTAATGAATAATATAGGTGGGTTTAGCGGAACTCCACATTGAACTTGCCGTCCGTCACGTTCGTCTCCACCGTTTCGGTGGCCGCATCGTAGGCCTTAAAGTTGAAGCTGCCCTCCACATGGTCAGCGTCTAGCTCGGTGATAGTCACGGAGCCGCTGCCACCGCCCCAAACCGTGGCAAAAGCATTGCCGTCGGCATCCACATAGTAGGCTGGGTAGTCGGCGTCGAATTGGTAAGTGCCTTTGGTGGCATCGGTTGGGATGGCGAAGTACATGGTTTCGCCCGTGCCACTTGCGTCGGCCACGCCATAAACATTGGTATAGTCACCAAAACTGGTTGCATAGGCCAGCAAGCCCTCTGCCTCGTAAGTTTCGCCGTTGACTTTTGCAGTAAAGCTGTTGCCGCTGTCGCTGTCCTCGTCTTTTTTGCAGGAAACAAGGGCGAGGATGCCGAATAGGACAATGGAAAAGATGGATTTTTTCATAATTGACTTTTTTTGATTGATTTGGATTTGGTGAATAACCCAGCGGCCATGCCGCCTTGGCTTGTTCACATTTGGTAAAAGAAGATGAATCAACTGACTGGCAAGACAACCCCCTGCAAAGGCCATGCTGTATGGCTTTGTACTGCTTGGTTTTGCCCAGTTAATCGCTTTTTATAATTTCTTGAGTGGGTCAGTTAGGTGCGGAGCGGGTTGGATGGGATGCTCTCAGCTTGAATGGTTGGTAAAAAACTTAGGACAAAGTTGCGTCCAAGCAAAGCAGAAAATCATCTGGGAATTCATGGATTTTGGAAAAATACTGGAATTCATAGAGGTGGGTTTGCGCAAATGGGGTGTTTGGTTAGATTTCAGCTTCCAAATAAACGAGAGACTGCACATGAGAAAACGAAGGACAAGAGAACATATAGTAGCCGATTTGGGGTATAACCATTTTGAAAAACATGTCTTATTGGCTGGCCATGTCCTGACCAAAATCACAAGCGACTATGGTTATGATGGCTTGGTAAACACTTTTGACAGCAACGGCGAAATCGAGCACAATTTCTTCTTGATGCAAGTAAAATCCACGGAAAACATCCGTTTTTCACCCAAGCACAATGGATTTGAAATCAACTTGTCAAAAAGGGATTTGTCTCATTGGCTGTTCAACCCAATCGTAGTAGTGGTGGTTTTATTTGATTTGAAGGAAGAAATTGCCTACTATTTGCATATTCAGGACTATATTTACAAAAACAAACTTGATTACGACAGCATCAACAAGTTCATCCAAGTGTATTTGCCAGCGCAGAATGTTTTGACTTTCTATGCGGTCAATTATTTCAGGTCAGCAAAAAATCCTTGACAATAAGAACCTTAGAGATAAAAATAGTGAACATCACCCAGCAAGAGGTTTCCAAGGTTTTGAAACAACTTGGGTTTGTTGAATTAGCTAAAAATGGCAATTCGTTCAAGTTCACGCACAAGAAATCGGGTGCAGAGGTTGAATTGGGTACGGCCCAAACGATTTATACGCCCTACCTTGCTGGCATTGCCACTATATTGGAGGGCTATGGCATTATCGGGTCAGCAGATGCTTTTTTTGCGATGATTGAACAAATGCGCCTCGCCGAAAAACAGCCCTCCGCTTAACCGTTCAAAGGAAAAGACACGCTCACCGTCGTCCCTTCCCCACTCACCGAATCCCATTCGATTTCCCCTTTCAGGAACTGCACCCTCGACTCGATGCTCGATAGGCCGATGCCATTTTTCTGGCGGGCGGCCTCCACGTTGAAGCCCTTCCCGTCGTCTTCGACAAGGAGCGTCAGGCGGCCCTCGTGTTGGATAGCCTGCAGCAGTAAATGAGTGGCCTGGGCATGCTTCATCGCATTGTGCGTCAGCTCCTGTACGATGCGATAGGCCATGACGGAACGGGCAGGTTCGAGCGGCAGGTCGTCCAACCCAACAAGTTCGAGGTTGCAACTAAGCCCCTGTCTTTCAAGGTCTTGCGCCAAATCCTCCAGCGCCCCTTTTAGTCCGGAGAGGGTGAGGGCACGGGGCATCATATTGTGCGAGATGCGGCGTACCTCCGTGGCGGCGCCGTCGAGCATGGTGTTTGTTTTTTCAAAAATATCGGCCTCTGCGTTGGGCTGCCGGGCGGCGTTGAAATGCGATTTTATCGAAGCCAACAGTCCGCCGAGGGAGTCGTGCAAGTCGCCAGCGATACGGCTGCGCTCCTGCTCCTGCCCTTCGAGCATAGAACACAATGCAGTGAGTTGGTTCTCCTGCTCCAACTGTCGGATGCGTTGCTGCTGGATTTCCGCTTGGTGTTCAGCGATGCGCTTGTTGAGGCGCAGTTTGTTGCGGAAAGCATAAAAAATGGAGACAGCCAACATAACCAGCAGCCCTGCCCCGGCCATGAGCCAGTTCCGCTCCAAGGTTCGCTGCGACAGTTCCAACTGGCTGATTTTCAGTTCGTTCTCCTTTTGCCCCACATTAAACCTTGCCTGCATCTCCTCTTGGAGCGAGAGGCGTTTCTCCTCCGTCAGGCTGTCCTTCAGGGCGATGGCCTGCTCCATCAGCAGGTAGGCCCTTGCGCTCCGGCCCAACTGGTTTTCCAACTTGGATAGCTCCAACAAGCCCCGCAGCACATTGTCTTTTTGGCCATACTGGCGGGAAAGTTGAAGGCTTTTTTCCAAAAAAGACAAGGCTGCTTGCGCCTTCCCTTGTTTTGCTTCCACCTTGCCGAGGTAGAACAAAGTTTGGGGATGGTATTCGGGCGAGGGGGATTTTTCCAAAATGACAAATGCATTGTCCAGCACTGCCTTTGCCGCCGACCAGTTCCCGGCCTTGTAATAGACCTCGCCGAGGCTGAGGTAGCAGCCCGCTACATCGTTTTGTGCCCCCAACTGCCTGAACAGTGCAAGGCCCTGTTCTAGGCTTTCGACCGCCTTTGGCAACAGGTTTTGATGGCCATAGACCACCCCCAAGTTTTGCAAGGAAGCCGCCATGCCGAGGCTGTCGCCCAATTGTTTTTTCAGTTGAAACGACTGCTGGTAAATCTCCACTGCCCGCTCGTACCGGGACTGTAGGCGATAGATGACGGCGATATTGTTGAGCATTTTCGCCAAGGGTTCGAGCGCCTTTTCCTGCTCATAGATGTCATGCGCCTTGGTGTAATTTTCGAGCGCCTTGTCGAAATCGCCGAGCGCATAGTAGGCCAGCCCGATGCTGCCGTAGTAGTCGGCCATCACCACAGGGTCGCCGAGTTCTTGAGCAACCTTCACCCCTTCCTCGTACAAAGGGATAGCCTCGTGCCCCCTGCCCAGCACATCCAATGCCGAGGCTTTGTAATAAATGAACAGATCAATGCCTTTCGTGAAATCCAGCATCCGGCTGAGGGCGAGGCCCTTTTCTGCCACTTCAAGCATCTCATCCCGTTTGTCCACTTCGTAGAGGGCCTTGAAAAGTTGACGGTAAACCATGACGAGGGAAGTGTCCTCGTCGGCGGAACGGACGATGGCACGGAGGCTGTCAACTTGCGTTTGGGCGGGCAGAACGGTGGCCAGCAAACAGGCGAATGGTATGGCAAGGCAGCGTTTTCTCATGGACAAAAGGGGAAATTGGGAAATTGGAACAGTGTCTAAGTTGTTGAGAATCAATACCCTGTTATCAAATCAGCATCCAGTATCCAGTATCCAGTATCCAGTATCCAGTATCTAGCATCCAGTATCAAATCAATCTATACTCAATCGCTGCCTTTACCAGCCCAGCGGTATTGCGGGCATTGACCTTCATCAAGATGTTGCGGCGATGCGTCTCCACGGTGCCAAAGCTGATGAAGAGTTCCTCGGCGATTTCTCCGGTGGTTTTCTCGTCCACGATGAGTTGCAGGATTTGTTTTTCCCTTCGGGAAAGGCTGGGGAAGGGGCTGGTCAACAGTCGCTTTTTCTCCCCATCAGGTTGCAGGAAGATGTCGAGTACTTCGGAACTTAGCGCCCGCTCGCCCCGGTGTACCTTGCGGATGGCTTCCAGTACCTCGTCCTTGCCAGCGTTCTTGAGCAGGTAGCCCGATGCGCCCTCGTTGAGCAGCATTTTCACCAAACTACCCTCCCGCAGCATGGACAGCATCAGGATTTTCAACGAAGGGAAATCACGACGCACCCGCCGACAGGTCTCCAGCCCGTCCATGCCCGGCATGTTGATGTCGAGCAGCAGCACATCGGTGGGGGTGGTAGCAAGGAGTTCGAGCGCCTGCTCGCCGCCGTTGGCTGTGCCAACGCACTGAAGGTCATCGGCCTCGGCGAGCATGAGTTTGATGCCGTCAATGACGAGTTGGTGGTCGTCGGTGATGAGGATTTTTATCATAGTGGAAAAATGGAGAAACAAACGAGGCAATCATTTCATCCAGCCCTTCACAACCTCCATTTTTATGCTTTCATCAAAAATGGCTGCCACAGGCAGTGAAAGTCCTAGGATAGTCTTGCTGGCGATGTGGTCTTCGATGGTTTTCTTCGTAAAAAGCCGGAATGTCCTCGACTCCTCGTCCAATAGGTATTGTTCCACGAACTGCTGTTCTGGGTCAACGAGCCAGTACTCCCTTGCACCGTGCGAGGCATAGTCCTCCATTTTTATACCCCGGTCAGTGGCCTCCGTGCTGTCGCTAAGTACCTCCACCACGAAGTCGGGGATGGGGTATTTCCATGTATCCGGCTGGATGGAAACGAGTTTATCCTTAGTAAAAAACAGGATGTCGGGCAGGTAGTCGTTCCGGGTGAGGCTGACGAGGGCGGTTTCGTCATAAACGTCCCCCAAGTCGTTCATTGAGACGAAGGCCTGTAACAAGAAACTGAGTTTCTTTCTGGCTTGGTTGTGTTTTTCTTTGGCTGGTGAATGCATGATTATTTTTCCATTGATGAATTCCCATTTGTCGCCAGGCTGGATTTTTTCATAAAACTCCTCCCTCAACTGCTGCTCGCTCTTCCAGCGGGCATTCAGTTCGTCCAGCAGTTCCGGCAGACGGAGGTCTTCAAGAATGGGGTCCAACAAGTTTTCCTCTCGCAACATGAACTAAAATTTTTCCAAAAATAATCAAAAAAGGCGTTTTCCGCACAGGCAATAAAATTTTAGACCTAACCGCACTGGGAAGCAGCAGGATTTTAGCGACTATTATCCGCAACTTGAGTTACCTACTTGGTATTGATGGCACTTTCTTACCTTCACGGCAATTTTGAGGCTACGCCGTCCAAAGGCAATTTCATCTAAACAACGCAGTTCAACATGAAGAAACTTTCATTCCTTTTCCTAACCACCAGCTTGTTTTTCGCTTGCGGCAAAAACGAGCAAAAGCACGCCCCTGCCACTACCAACACGGGCGAGTTCACTTGGCAGACCGAGACCTTTGCCGACAAGAAAATCATCCGCTACCAGGTGCCTGGCTTCGAGAAGCTGACGCTGAACCAGAAGCTGCTGGTCTATTACCTCACCCAGGCCGGCCTCAGCGGGCGGGACATCATCTACGACCAGAACTACCGTTTCAACCTGCCCATCCGCCAGGCACTCGACAATATCGTGGCCAACTACAAGGGCGACCGCAGCGGCAAGGACTTCTCAGAGGTGCTGCTCTACGCCAAGCAGGTCTGGTTCTCCAACGGCATCCACCACCACTACTCGCACGACAAGTTTACGCCGGGATTCTCACGGGAGTATTTTGAGAAAATACTGGCCGAAGCGGGCGGCAGCATTTCGCCGGAGGCGCTCACTGCCATGTTCGACCCCAAGGTGGACGCCAAGCGGGTGGAGCAATCCGATGGAACCGACAACGTGCTGGCCAGTGCCGTCAACTTCCACGGCCCTGACGTGACCACCGCCGACGTGAAGGCTTTTTACGAAGCAAAAATGACCAGCGAAGACCCCAAGCCGCTCGAATGGGGCCTAAACTCCCGCCTCGAAAAAGGCCCGGACGGCAAGCTGTTCGAGAACGTCTGGAAATCGGGCGGGATGTACGGCGCTGCCATTGACAAAATCATCTTCTGGCTCGAAAAAGCCGTGACCGTGGCCGAAAACGAGCCGCAGAAAAAGGCACTCACCATCCTGGTTGACTACTTCAAAACGGGCGACCTGAAAAAATGGGCCGATTTCAACCTCGCTTGGGTGAAGGCCACCGAGGGCGATGTGGACTATATCATTGGCTTCGTGGAGGTCTATCACGACCCCATGAGCCAGCGGGGCAGCTACGAGAGCATCGTGCAAATCAACGATTTCGAGGCATCGGAGCGCATGAAGGTGCTAGGCGAGAACGCCCAATGGTTCGAGGACAACTCACCGCTGCTGCCCAACCACAAGAAGAAGAACGTGGTCGGTGTGACCTACAAAGTGGTGAACACCGCTGGCGAATCCGGCGATGCCTCGCCCGCCACGCCCATCGGTGTGAACCTGCCGAACTCGAACTGGATACGGGAACTTGGTTCTAAATCGGTCAGCCTCGGCAATATCGAGGATGCGTACAGCAAAGCTGGCGGCCCCGGCCTCACCGAGGAGTTCGCCCACGACGATGAGGAGAAAAAACTGTCGAAGGAGCACGGCGACCTTGCTGGCAAGCTGCACACTGCGCTGCATGAGGTCTTGGGCCATGCCAGCGGGGTGCTGGAACCCGGCGTAGCCGAGCCGAGCGTGACCCTGCCCGGCTACTCGTCCACCCTGGAGGAGGCCCGTGCCGACCTCTTCGCCCTGTACTATATCCTCGACCCCAAGCTCATCGAGCTAAAGGTGATGCCCTCGCTCGACGTGGCCAAGGCCGAATACGACAGTTATATCCGCAACGGCCTGATGCTGCAACTGCGCCGCATACAACCCGGCAAGAACATCGAAGAGGCGCACATGCGCAACCGCCAGCTCGTGGCGCTCTGGGCCTATGAAATGGGCAAAAAGGACAATGTCATCGAGAAAGTGACCCGTGACGGCAAGACCTATTTCGACATCAAGGATTACGACAAGCTACGGGTGCTGTTCGGCGAGCTGCTGAAGGAAATACAGCGCATCAAGTCGGTTGGCGATGCCAAAGCTGGCAAGGCCCTCGTCGAGAGCTATGGCGTGAAGGTGGACGCTGCCATCCACCAAGAGGTGCTGACCCGTTCCGAGAAGCTGAACATTGCGCCCTATGGCGGTTTCATCAACCCAAAGCTCGTGCCCGTGACCGATGCCAACGGCAATATCACAGACGTGAAAATGGAGTACCCAGATGATTTTACGGCGCAGATGCTGGAATATGCGAAGGAGTTTGGGTTTTTGAAATAGACGCTTCCGATTTAAGGAAAGAGAACGGCAGCTACGGGGGTGGGCTGCCGTTTTTTTGAAGTCTAACGGTTTGCGGCTTTGCGTTCGGGCGGGATTATTAGCACTGAACTTGATACGAAGCCGAAAGTTTAAATATAGCAAAAAGCGTCAAACGAAGCACTAAACCCCGCCTGACGCAAAACCACTGTTAGCGGTAGTGGTTTTTCAGTCAGTATATTATTTTTCTCCTATCAGTGCTTTGGTCAGTTCAGATAATTTTTTTCTGTTGTCAAGATTATATGAGAATGAATTTGTCTTTACTGGGTTTTGCCCCCCTTTAAAATATTTACCCGTTATTTTTGAAAGGTTGTTTGAGTTAGTCAAATACAAAACTCTTTCAGCAGATTTTTCAGGTGTAATTGAAATAAATGACATACAAAATCTTACAAAACCTTGTAATGCACCTTTTGATGTTTCTACTCCCAAGTTTGTCTTTACTATGCCTGGATGAACAGCATTTACGGTCACGTTGGTATTCTTCAATTGTTCAGCTAAGTCGTAAGTAAACATTACATCTGCCAACTTTGATTGTAAATAAGCCGTAACTCCGCTATAATTTTTCTTACTGTGTATGTCCCTAAAATTGATTTTTGCAATTGGTGGAATGAGTGAAGCAACATTGATAATTCTTCCTTGTTTTGCGTTTTTTAGTTCTTCTGATAAAAGATGTGAAAGCAAATAATGTGAAATATAATTGACAGCTAAGGTTTGCTCAATTCCTTCCTTAGTTTCAACTCTTTCACTTGAAACTAAACCAGCACAATTAATAAGAACATCTAATTTGTTTTGTCTCGTTTTGAAATCACTTGCAAGTTTTTTGATGTCATTTTGTAGCGAAAGGTCAGCATAAAGCAATTCAATATTTGCCTTAGGTTTAATGCCCAAAATTTGTTTTTTGAGTTCTTCGCCTTTCTGTTTGTTTCTTGCAATAAGAAATAATTTATTTTCTGGTTTTGCTAATTCAAATGCTGTGGCTTTACCAACACCACTTGTTGCACCAGTGATTATAATGATTTTATTTTCCATTGACTTTTTTAAATTTAAGTTGTAAACGCACAATTCTATGGCGAAAACTATCTGGTAAATACTTTACCATAAAGTTTATGGCTTTGGCATCTATGCCAATAAAATATTTAAACTTTGGCTTCTTGGATTCTAAGGCTTTTTTGAATATTAATGCTGCTTTTTGAGATGATATACCACTTCCTTCTAATGAAGAGGATACTCTACTTGCAGCAATAATATTATGTTCGTATGACCTTAAAGCATCTTCACTTAAAGAAGAAACAGTATTATTAACAGAATTCTCCGTTTTTTTCCAAATTTCAGTCTTGACAGAACCTGGCAAAATGGCTATTGCTTTTATTCCAAAAGGCTCTAATTCAAATCTGATTGATTCTGTAAAACCAAGTATCGCAAACTTAGCCGCGTTATAAAACTGAATAAACGGGAATGCTGAAATGCTTCCAACAGAACCTACATTAATAATTCGGGCTTTATTAGGATTGGACTTTGCGTAAACTCGTAATAATGGAATAAACGCACGACTAATGCTTGCCATACCCCAAAAGTGTGTTTCCACCAAATTTCTTGCTGCTGCTTCATTAAAATATTCAGTTGGTGCCGAATAATTATTACCAGCATTATTGACAATTGCCATTAGTCCATCAGTTCCAATTTTTTTGCTGATAACTACAAAGGCATTTTCAATATCCTGTTGATTTGTTACATCTAATTTTATTGGATGTAAATTTGATATGCGAAGGTTGTTAAGCTGTCTTATTGCTTTTTCGCTTCTAACACCAGCGAACACTTTGTAGCCTGATTTTGCAAGCAATATTGAAGTAGCTTCTCCCATACCAGAAGAAGCACCTGTTATCAAAACAAATTTATTTTCCATTTTCTATTTGTTCTTTAATGAGTTTAATTGACCGTTTCATGTAAGTTCTGAAATCGTGATTGATAAATGGCTTTAAGAAAAATCTTTTAAATCTACTTTTTGCGTAAAAAGTGTATGTCCATTTCACTTCTGTCTTATCGCCATTTGCTTTAAACCACCATTGCCCAGTACCGTAAGAGGCAAAACGTCTTTGGAAACTACTGAATTCACTTACTTTATAGGCAAAGTAGGTTGGTCTTTCAAAGTTTGTAAGTTCTTCTCGTAACGTATCCCCATTTGCAAAAAATACTGTCCTGTAAGAACTTGGCGTCACCCAGTCGCCTTGATGAATTTTTGAACCTGTAACCGCTGGAATGATAAAATACTTTTTAAGTATTTTGGGTAATACATCTTCTGCTACAATAAAGTCAAAGACCTTTTCAATAGGTGCATTGACTATAAATTCTTCTGTGTGTGGGGTTGCTAATTTATCCATTTTACTTGTTTTGTTTTGGTTGTCTGTCGTTTGAGCAAATAGGCAGCATATGCCACTAATGCCAAACAAGATTATTGAAGTAATTACTTTGCCTGTTGTTTTCATAAGGCAAAGGTCAGCACTTCAATTTTCAAAACATTTACCAAATGGTAAAAAGTGAAATCAGCTTATGTTTTTTCTAATTCTACTCAAAGATTGTTGAGTAATTCCAAGATATGAAGCTAAATAGGAAAGAGGTATTCTTAAAGCCAGTTTTGGAAACTGGTCAAGAAAGTTTTTGTAACGAGTAGTTGCATCTTCCGCAAGCATTGGGCTTATGCGGTTTACTTTGTCCAAAAAGGCTTTAGTCGTAATTTGATTTGTAATTTTATCCCAGCCAACAATTGTATTAGCAATATCAGTAAGGTCTTTACGCTTGAAAACAACTAATTCAACGTCTGTAACAGCCTGAATATATTCACTTGAAGGAATTTGATAAGTGTAACTATTTAGGTCAACTAGAAAATTATTTTCCTCAATGAAGTAACGAGTTATTTCATTACCGTCCTTACTGTAATAGCAAACTCTGAAAATGCCTTGTGTAACAAAGCCAACTTCATTTGCTGTTCTGCCTGCTTCAGAAAAATAGTCGCCTGCTTTTAATTTTCTTATTTCAGTCTTTGAGCCAATGAGTTCAATTTGTTGCTTTGTCAATGGACTGTATTGTAACAATAATTCTATAAGCTGTTGCATTCTTTTGTCTTGTAAGTCAGCAAATTTAAGTTAACTGTCTTTGTATCTATTTACCAAATGTTAAAAAAGCATTGTCGGTTTGATGTTTGCAGAGGGTCGTCTTACCATTACCGCTAACTCTCCGATTTACGCACTCAACAAAATGAAAACCTCTTGAAAACCAACAACTTAACATTCCGTACCTTATCTTCGGCCCCATGAAACGCACCGAAATCATTAGCAGCCAAACCCGTCGCCTTGTGCGCATCAAGTAGCAAATAGTTGGCCACGAGAACTACGGCTTTGCTACCAACAATCACTGCCACAACCTGACCAAGGGCTTTGAGGTAAAGCAAGTAGTCAAAGGTGGCTACACAAGGGGCTACAACTTGGGCGGCAAGTTTTACAGCCTGTCCCGGCTTCGTCCATTGTTGCGCCCTGCACTTTAGCAAGGCGGTAGATTTTCAAGGAAGTTCTCTCCGTAGGGTTTCAAAATCGCTACTAAGCTATGGCGGTTTCTTCAAATATAAAAGCCTTGACCGTTAGATTTCCGAAATCTTCGAGATTTCGGAAATCTGGGCCGCCCATTTGCCATAACAGCGTCCAAATGGACGCCTTAAGTGTGAAGGCTTCCACTCATTTAGCAACAACAACCCTAAGGCAAGCAGACTCCTCCCCATCCAAGACCTTTAAAAAATAAACGCCGCTGCTCAATTCATGGCTACTGAAATGGAGAACGGACTTACCGGAAGGCAGCCATTCCTGGCGATTTGCCAATGTTTGGCCAAGGGCATTCGTTAAACCAAAATTCAAGGTACTATTGGCCAAAAGCTCAATTTCCAGCCAGAAGTCACCCTGATTTGGATTGGGGAAAACCTGGATATGGCTGATGCCTTCCACCAAACTGGTTGCGGTGGCTGGTGATACATTGACCACTACGGAGTACTCGTTGGTGCAATTGTTGGCATCTGTGTAAGTATAGGAAATGGTGTGCTGCCCCACCCCGGCGGCACTGGGGTCAAACTGGTCTCCCACCAAGCCATTACCGGAAAAAATGCCGCCAAATGGCGTTCCAATGAGCGAAACGGGTGGGTCTCCCACCCTATAATCGGAGTTTAGTCCGCTAATGGAAACAAGGGGTAGTGAATTTACGGTCAGGTCAAATTCAGCCGTCGAAGTACAACCATTGCCGTCAATGACAGTAAGGAGGTAAGTCCCATTATTTGAAATATTGGCCGCAGGAATGGCGACGTTTTCCCCAAAAACGGTTGAGCCACCAGGAACAACCCACTGATAATCAATGCCAAGACCACCTGACAGCACCAATGAAGTGCCTTCGCAAACGGCCGCTCCTATGGAGGATACAATGGTAGCTGTGGGCAACGGATATACCTCCACCACCAATGCGTCGGAATAGTTTTCGCAGCCCAATAAATCGGTTACCAAGACCTTGTATTGCCCAGCAGCGGTCACTTCAAGCGTGGGGCCGGTTCCCGATGGTATTGGCAAATCATTAAAGTACCATTGATAAGCAGTGAGATTGGCCGGTACTGCCTGGAGCATAGCAGAGCCGCCTTCGCAAAATTGCGATGGGCCATTGGATACAATGTTGACCTGTGTTGGGGTGCATCCTATCACAACCGCTTGCGTAGTCATTTGACTGCCGCAAGCGTTCGTAGCCGTAAGCGTTACCTGATAGGTTCCCGGCGCAGAAAAATCGTGGGTCGGGTTTGCCTCAGAAGAAGTGTTTGAGGCGCCAGCATTGGGGTCGCCAAAGTCCCACGAATAAGACGTTGAATTGGTGGAAGTGTTGGTAAAACTGGCGTTCAGGGCGTTCGTTGCAGTTGAAAACGACGGTTCAGCCAGTGGCAATATTCCCACGGAAATGGCTTGGGAGAGGCCCGTACAGCCCGCTGCATTGGTCACGGCCACCGTGTACGCTCCAGGCTCGCTTGCCGTAAAATTGGCAGCATTGCTGTTTGCAATTGGATTCCCACCCAAAAGCCATTGGTAGCCCTCGTAGCCCGGCGTGGCAGTCAAGAGGATGGATGTGCCCGGGCAAATTGCCGTAGGGCCATTGGCGGTGGCGGTCACGGAAACGGCAGGGCAGCCGGCCTGCACGGTTTGGGTGATGCTTTGTTCGCCGCAACTATTGGAGGCGGCGAGGGTGACGGTATAGGTTCCCGGCGCCGAGAAATCGTGGGTCGGGTTTGCCTCGAAAGAAGTGTTTGAAGCGCCAGCATTGGGGTCGCCAAAGTCCCACGAATAGGACGTTGAATTGGAGGAGGTATTGGTAAAACTGGCGCTCAGAGCGTTCGTAGCAGTTGAAAAGGACGGCTCAGCCAGTGGCAGCAGTTCCACCGAAACACCCTGCGACATACCTGTACAGCCTGCCGCATCGGTCACTGCCACCGTGTACGCTCCAGGCTCGCTTGCCGTAAAATTGGCAGCATTACTGTTTGCAATCGGATTCCCGCCCAGCATCCATTGGTAGCCCCCGTAGCCCGGCGTGGCAGCCAACAGGAGGGATGTTCCCGGACAAATTTCCGCAGCGCCATTGGCGGCGGCGGCCACGGAAAGGACAGGGCAGACTGCCTGCACCGTTTGGCTGAAGCTTTGTTCGCCGCAAGCATTGGAGGCAGTGAGGGTGACGGTATAGGTTCCCGGCGCAGAAAAATCGTGGGTCGGGTTTGCCTCGAAAGAAGTATTTGAGGCGCCAGCATTGGGGTCGCCAAAGTCCCACGAATAGGAGGTTGAATTGGTAGAAGTGTTGATAAAATTGGCGTTCAGGTCATTCGTAGCAGTTGAAAATGACGGTTCAGCCAGCGGCAGCATTTCCACTGAAATAGCTTGGGAGAGACCCGTACAGCCCGCTGCATTGGTCACAGCAACGGTGTATTGGCCAGGCAGACTGGCTTGCAAGGCGGCATTTGTGCCGCCTGCAAAGGGGTTGCCGTTGAGCAGCCATTGGTAGCCTTGATAGCCTGGTGCCGCACTGAGCATGGCTGCTTCGCCCGGGCAGATGACCGTAGGCCCGTCTGCACCAACCGTTACGGCGAGCGTTGGACAGACTACCTGAACGGTTTGTGTTGCGCTTCTCGAACCGCAACCATTCATTGCCGTCAGGGTGACCGTATAATTTCCTGGTGAACTGAAGTCGTGGCTTGGATTCGCTGCTGAGGAAGTGTTGGACGAACCAGAACCGGGGTCTCCAAAATCCCAGGAATAAGTGATTGAGTTGACGGATGAGTTGCTGAACGTTGCACTCAGGTCACTTGCAAGAAAGCTGAAAGCTGCCGTCGGCTTGGGTTGTATGTTTACTGATAAAATGGTCTCAGTTACACAATTCGCCGATTGGGCAAGGGCATTTTCCTGCGACCATGTAAGCATGGCGAGCATTAAAATGCAAGCGTTTATGTTATATCGCATCATGATTTTGAATTTCATATTCCTTAGGGGTTTAGGGGTTTAGGGGTTTAGGGGTTTGGGGGTTTAGGGGTTTGGGGGTTTAGGGGTTTGGGGGTTTAGGGGTTTGGGGGTCTAGGGGTTTGGGGGTTTGGGGGTTTGGGGGTTTGGGGGTTTGGGGGTTTTGGGGTT
>JALHQW010000004.1:0-157873 GCA_022841745.1 Saprospiraceae bacterium
GCTTTTTCCGTTGTTTTGAGTTGCCATCGGGTATTGCTCGTTTTTTGTTTCGCAACTCAAACATCGCAAGATTCGATGGCTTTCTTTTTTCCGTCACTACAATCCGTTATAGTCAGCAAAATTGAAATATTATGGTGCACTTTTCCCTTGGATACCAGCTTAACCTATATGCTGCAATGAACGGTAGTTTTTGCAAAAACAACCGTTCACTGCAAAACTTCCCAATTTTCCCTTATCCTTGCCCAAAACTCAATCATAGCTTATGACCACCTTCCCACTCAACGGCCACGAATTCATCGAACTGAACAAACTGCTGAAACTACTGAGCCTCGTCGGCTCCGGCGGGGAGGCCAAGGTGCGCATACGGGAAGAGGGCGAGGCCACCGTGAACGGCGAGGTGGAGACCCAGGTGCGCAAGAAACTGCGGGCTGGCGACCGGGTACGGTTTGGGGGGGAAGAGGTTTTGATTGAAGCCTGAACCTTAGCAAATTTGAAAAAATTGAGACAGCAATAGTTTGCAAACGCCTGTCAACCAATACCTTGCAAATTCATTCCCGGCAAGCCAGGACAGGCTATTCATCATTTGGGATGTTCAGGAAATGTAAAGCTGAAAAGGTTTTATGTTCCAGCGATAAGCCCATTCCACCGAAGGTGGAAAAACATAAAAAATCATAAAAAATCTGCGTCCCTCAGCGTCAAAAAAAATTGTGTCAAACTTTTCTTACCCCCCTAAATCATCATTCAACGTATAAACTTCCGCACCCCCACATGAAACTCCATCGCCTCGGCAGCACGGAAGCGGTAGGCACGTACGTTCACGCCCGCAAAGACATTGCGGTAGAAATGGTACTTAAAACCCAGGCGCTGCTCGAAGGCGGGCGTTGAGGAATCGAACCGTTTTTGCACCACCATATAGCCCAAGGTGGCCACAATGGAAAGTCGGTCAATCACCCGCTCCCCACCGACGAAGACGGACACGCCGAACTTGTCGGCGAAGGGCACACCAGCTTTGCTGGGTGTCAAGCCATTGGCAACAAGGTCCCGCTGGCCGTTGCTCCCATCATAGACGAAATCCACCCCGCCGCCGAGCTTCATGCCCCTGCTGATTTCATAATTGTAGCCCAGGTGAAGGTTGGTCATCAGGAAGTTCATGCCATAAGTTTCGTGGTAGAGGTCGTTGTTGTCGCTGAAGTCCAACTGGCGGGTTGACACGGCCCAGAACGCCAACAACTCATGGCGGTGCTGGTATTCGCTCAGCGGAAGTTTCACTTGCTCAGCGACTGGTTTCTCCAATAAACTGCGCAGGCTGACGGCATAGGACACCACGTTCAGGCCTTTTTGCGGCTCCTTCAGGTTGCCATTCGAGAAGTGCGTGAATCGGAAGGCTGGCTCAAAATAGAGATAGTCGTTCAAGCGGAAGGCAAGGCCCAGGCCCATTTCCACAAAGGCATTCAGACGGGTGCTGGTGATGTCGTTGGGCAGGTAGTCGGAGGGGGCAAACGGCCTGAACCCCCCACCAAGGCCCAAGGAAAGGCGGCTAGTGACCTCGAAGTTTTTTGAGCTGAAAAAATTGCCATCGTAAAAACCATAAAGCGAAAAGGGATGCCCCATCTCATCACGGTGCATGAAGCGCATGTACTGTGCCCCAATGCCAAAGCGGGGGTATTTGCTCACCTGCTGCCACTCCTGACCGCCGAGCATCTGCCAGCCATATTCCATCGAGAATGCCTTTATGTTTTTGAATGAATGACCATTCTCGTCAATATGGGTCAACAAAACACGATTCTGTTTCAGAATGCTTCCGTTCTGCATCGAAACCCGGAGCACAGGGGCAGAAGTGGCAATTGAATCATCCGTTTGGGCATAGCAATTTTGGAGCATAAATAGAGCAGACAGCGTACACGCCAAAATGTACAAAGGGTGGATTTGCGCAGCTTTTTTCATAAACAAGGTTTTGAAACTCCAAGCGCAATGAATGTTACCGTTTTATAGATAGTCGCCTTTGAATTAGATATAGGGGTTGAGCAAGTTTGCAGCATCCTTTGAGAGGAGGGGTTATCAAACCCCGGAGTTCCGGAACTCCGGGGTTTGATAACCCCTCCTCTCAAAGGATGCCTACCATCAATTTTAAATGCGAGTACCTATAATGCTTTCCTCCTTGAAAACGATGCGCCACGATTTATGCCCAAATTGGAAAAATCGGAGGGGCGTATTGGCTTTAAAGCAAGCTTCACCTTAAACTTACGCCCCTCCAAACCTCTCACTTTCGCCCCATAATAAGGGGGTTTCAAAGAAAAAAGGGCTGGGAAAAGTCAACAAGCATCATGAGATTGCTCAACCCATGAGGCTGCTTCGGCCATTTTAGGTTTTATCAAAATCAAATGCCGTCCAAAAACCTTTGCGTAAAATAAAAATATCATCATTTGATAAAAAAGAGCAAAACAAAAGGAATGATTTCATTAGCTTTCGCCCGCTGAATTTATTGCAAAACAAAACCCTCCACCTATGATACCGATTCATCTACCCACAAACTTTTACAAGCCGCTCTTGCTCCTTGCTGCGTTCTTTTTCCTTCCTTTTTTGATGGGCAAAACCAATGCTCAGTGCAACCTGAATGTGACCATGACCTACCAGCCAAACCCCTATTGCCTTGGGGATATTGTGACTTTTACAGCACACGTCACTGGGGGAACCGCACCGTATGACTATACCTGGGGGCCTTGGCCAACTGGAACGCCTGTCTGGAGCAAAGACAGCTTTTTGGTGCTCACCATGGACACCATATATTGGTTCGACGTATATGTGACGGATGATAACGGCTGTACAGACAACGCCCATATAAAAGTCACCCCACCATTGCTCAATGCGGACGTAGATATAGATTTTAATTGCGACCCCATGCTGCCTTATACGCTCACGGTGACTGGTGGGAGCAATATTACAAGCTATGACTGGTCAACTGGAGAGACCACCTCAAGCATTAACGGGCAACCCGGCACCCCTTATTCGGTGACTGTGACAAATGGGAATGGCTGCACCAAAGAGATAACTGTGCCACCGCTTGACCCAGTCGTCCCAACCGAAGCAGAAATTTCCGGGCCAACACAGCTCTGCCCCAATGTTGGGGATGAACTTTCGACATTACCCGAAATCTATTATTCCTACAATTGGTCGAACGGCGGAAATGGGGCCATCAATGGCGTCACTGGCCCCGGCGAATATATGGTAACCGTTACCAACGAATTAAACGGTTGTACAGCTGTTGACACCATCAATATTGCGCAAACTCCTGCCATTCCGCCCCAATTCCAGGCGCCCCCTATGGCCTGCCTAAATGGCAATTCGACCATCAATTTACAGAACGCAGGGAACTATGCGCAAATCCTTTGGAGTACGGGCGCCACCACGCCCCAAATTGACATACTTCCATATACCACCTACACCGTCACCCTCACGGAGTCCAACGGTTGCACCTCGGTCGGCGAGTTCCTCCTGTCCGAATACCCGATGATACCGCCCATCATTGCCACGCTGACCGACATCTGCGAAGGGCAGGAAACGCTATCGCTCCAATCGGCGCCACCTTTTGCTAGTTACCTCTGGAACAACGGGGCCACCACCCCGCAAATCACGGCCACCGAGGTAGGCACCTACAGCCTCACCGTCACCGACGTGCACGGCTGCACCGCCACCGTGGAACAGGTCATCGAGCCAGCGCCCATGCCAGCGCCGAGCATCCCCCCCGTCGCACCGTTCTGCAACGGCAGCAGCCAGACCATCAACGTGCAGGGTGGGCCGTTTTACAGCTACCAATGGTCAACGGGGGCCACGACACCGACCATACAAGCCAATGCGGCGGGCACCTACACCGTCACCGTCACCAACCAGCGGCAATGCAAGGCCACGGCCTCCGTCACCGTCATCACGGGCACAGCACCCAATGCATCCGTGGCTGTTTCACCAGCCAATTGCAGCGGCACGGCCACCCTGGTCGCATCGGGCGGCGGCACTTATTTATGGTCAACGGGCGAAACCACGCCCAGCATTACCACCACGGCCAGTGGAAGCTACGCCGTCACCGTCACGGCCAGCAATGGTTGCACCGCAACGGCCAACAGCACGGCCAATGTTGCCACAGCCCCTGCAGTTCAAATTGGCGGCCCAACTGGGCTTTGCCAAGGCAACACGGCCAACCTTACAGCCACCAGCGGCTTTGCCAATTATTTATGGTCAAATGGGTCAACAGCAGCTACTATCTCCGTCACCCAAGCCGACAACTACACCGTCACCGTCACCAATGCGCAGGGCTGTACGGCTACGGCCAATTTCCCTGTCAATTTTGCTCCGCAACCAACGGCCAATATCACGGGGCCATCGTCGCTCTGCATCGGCTCTGCCGCTAGTTTGGTGGTGGTCGGCAACTTCGAGGTCTGCCTTTGGACGACAGGTGCGACCGTGCCGGCCATTCCCGTCATCCAGCCTGGCCTTTATGTCGTCACCGTCACCAACGCACAGGGCTGCACTGCCACCGCCCAGCAAATAGTGACCTTTGGCAGCAGCCTCAGCTTTGACATCGTGCCCACCCAAGCAGGCTGCAACGGCTCGGCCACCCTCTCGGCAGGCTTTGGCTTCAACAGCTATCTTTGGTCAAATGGGGCCACTACGCCCAGCATCACCGTGACCCAAGCGGGGCCTTACGCCATTACCGTCACCGATGCCAGCGGTTGTTCGGGTGCTGCCACCGAAAGCGTCACCTTCCCCACCCCACCCACCGTGGCCATCAGCGGGCCGACAGCGGCCTGTGAAGGAAGCACAGCCAGCATAGCTGCAAATGGTGCCAATATCGTAAGCTACCTTTGGAGCACCCCCACTGGGGTAAGTGGCCAAACCACGGCCAGCATAGTTGCCTCACAACCAGGCATTTATTCTGTTACCGCCACCGATGCCAATGGTTGCTCCGCAACGGCCAGTCAGCCATTTACCGTTTTGGCTCCGCCAACGGTTGACATCAATGGGCCAAGCTCCGTTTGCATAGGCAATTCAGCCACGCTTGCCCTGTCGGGCAATTTTGCGCAAGCAACTTGGATTACTCCTGTGGGCACTTCCAATTCGACCACCATCGCCGCTTCACTACCCGGCACCTACGCCGTCACCGTCACCGATGCCAATGGCTGCTCCGCAACGGACGCCCAAACCTTGACCGTCAGTGCCTCGCTCAGCCCAGCCATTGCAAGTGACCTGCAGCCTTGCGCTCCCGCTGGCACCTTGCATGCAGGTGCTGGTTACGCCACTTATTTATGGTCAAACGGGGCGACTACCCCGAGCATCAACGTATCGCAAGTAGGCAACTACAGTGTGACGGTGAGCGATGCCACTGGCTGCTCTGGCACGGCCTCCGAGTCGGTTTCGATGCCAACCCTGCCACAGGTGGCCATCCAAGGCTCGCCGAGCATTTGCGCAGGGGGTAGCACGGTGTTTTCCATTTCTGGGAACTTCCCACAAGTCGCTTGGAGCAGTGGCCAAACCACGCCGAGCATCAACGCATCGCAACCTGGCATTTACACCGTTACAGCCACTGATGCCAATGGCTGCTCGGCCATTGCCTCGCAAAGCCTCACGGTCGGCACTTCTTTGTCGCCCACGATAGCCAGCAATATGCAGCCTTGCATTCCCGCTGGCAGTTTGCACGCAGGGGCGGGCTACGCCAATTATCTATGGTCAAATGGAGCGACTACGCCGAGCATCAACGTGTCGCAAGTCGGCAGCTACAGTGTGACGGTGAGCGATATGGGCGGCTGCACGGGCACCGCCTCCGAGTCCGTTGGGATGCCAACCTTGCCACAAGTAACCATCCAAGGCTCGCCAAGCATCTGCACGGGCGGCAGCACGGTCTTTTCGGTTTCGGGCAACTTCCCACAGGTCGCTTGGAGCAACGGCCAGACCACGCCGACCATCACCGCCTCGCAACCCGGCACCTACGCCGTAACTGCTACCGATGCCAACGGCTGCACGGCCACTGCTTCGCAAAGCCTTGCGATTGGCAGCTCGCTCACACCGGATATTGCGGCAGCAATGCAGCCCTGCCTTGGCACGGCCAATTTGAACGCCGGGGCAGGCTACGTCAATTACCTTTGGTCGAATGGAGCGACAACGCCCACTATCGCTGTTGCGCAAGTCGCAATAGGGCAAGCGGCAACCTATGCCGTCACCGTGAGCGATGCGAGCGGCTGCACGGGCACGGCCATTGAAAGTGTCAGCTTCCCAGCCTTGCCGCAAGTGCAGGTGAATGGGCCATTGGCAATTTGTGCTGGCGGCATGGCGACATTGTCGGTTACAGGAAACTACTCGGTCATTTCATGGAGCAACCCCATAGGGGCAAGCGGCCAAAGCATCAATGTGTCGCAAGCAGGCACCTACTCCGTCACCGTAACGGATGCCAATGGCTGCACCGCCACCGATAGCCAGCCGCTGGTGGTGAACCCTGCCCCCTCGCCCGATATTTCGCCAAGCAACTTGGGCTGCGACGGCACGGGCACGCTCACGGCAGGGAATGGTTTTACGGGGTATCTATGGTCAAATGGAGCGACGACATCCAGCATCAACATCAATCAGGCGGGCAGTTATAGCCTGACCGTCACCAACACCAGCGGCTGTACGGGACAAGACCAGATCACGGTCTCCTTCCCAGCATCCCCAACGGCAAGCGTGGCCGGTTCATCGCAGCTTTGCGAAGGCTATTCAGCAACCCTTGCCGTGCAGGGCAGTTTCACGGATTACCTATGGAGCACGGGGGAAACAACGCCAACCATCGTCATTTCCACAGGCGGCAATTACAGCGTAACCGTGACCGCCGCCAATGGCTGCACGGACGAAGCCGAATGGCTCGTAACTGAACTGCCCACACAGTACAGCTATGCTGAGCACTATTCGTGCGACGTCGCAAACGTGGGCACGGAGGTAGTCACCCTCACCAGCCAGTCGGGCTGCGACAGCATCGTGACAACGGCCACCCTCCTGAATCCCGCCTTCGTGGGCAACCTTGTGCTATCGGCTTGTCCAGGTGAAACGGCCAGCTACAACGGCACCCAGATTTTGGCTGGCACTACCCAAGAATTTTTGTTCACCAGCACTTCAGGCTGCGACTCCATCTTGAGCGTAACGGTGGCCGAGTATCCCGCTGTCCACCTTGAGTGGCAAGCCACGCCAAGTTGCTGGAACGGCAGCAACGGCACGGTGTCGCTTACGGGCAATGCAGGTGCACCGCCGTATCGCTATGCCTTGGACAATGGCAGCCTGAAATCAAGCCCTTACTTCGTTGGCCTTTCAGCAGGCGAATATGCTGTGATGGTGCAGGACGGGAATGGCTGTAAAATGGCAATGGAAGTGCAGGTGCCAGCCACGCAGCCAATGGTCGTAGTGCTGCAAGATGCGGCGCTCCACTGCGGGGAAGAGGGCGTGATGCTGGAGCCAACGGTATTCAGCGGCGAGGAGGCGTCCATCGAATGGCACTGGTCGAACGGGATGACCACCAAGCAAGTGCATGCAACCCAGCCTGGCATGTACCACCTCACCGCTGACGACGGCTGTGAAGAAAAAGAATACAAGGCGATGGTATTGCCGGATGCGGATTGGAACCGGGGTTATTTCTATGTGCCAAACAGCTTTTCGCCGGATGGCAACGCCATCAACGACCATTTCATGGCCAAGGTAGCCGCCGATGTGGTGGTCAAAAAATTTGAGTTTATGGTCTTTGACCGCTGGGGCGAAGGCATGTACAGCACCTTTGAGCCGACCAGTATCGGCTGGGACGGCCTGCACAAGGAAGAGAATATGCGACCTGCCGTCTTTGTCTGGTTCCTGAAGGCCATCGTCGTTGATTGCAAGGGCGAGGACAAGGAGATTTTCATGGAGGGAGGGGTGACGGTGATGCGGTAGTTTTTTGGCGTAAAACCGCCAAAAACTATATAACCAAGGTTAGGAACCCTGTTGATTACCCACAGAATAACAAGTTGATAATGAACGAATTACATCTATCATTCCCGAAAAATCGGGACAGGCTTTGTAACCCCCGGTTTACTTGCGTGAATCTTCGATTTCAACCGGAGGCTTTGAGTCAACGATACTCTTCATCTATCTTCTTTACAGAACATCACATAAAGCCATGATGCGGATGTTTTGTAAAGAAGATAGATGGATGTTGAGCATTTTGCCCATCCGCTCGTTAAAACGAGCGGTTACAAAGCCTGTCCCGATTTTTCGGAAATGATAGATGTAGGGCATGTTTTATTCTGTGGGTAATGGAAAGGCTTAGGAACCACATGAAAACAAAGACGGCGGCGGCATCTTCCATGCCACCGCCGTCTTTGTTTTTTGGTTGCAACCGGGTGTTTTTCTTCGCAAAAAATCCGACAGCACCATGCCTTTAGGGCAGTACGCAACTGCTTAGCAGGGGTGTTTTATGGGGAAAAATTTTCAATTTTCCCCACAAAACGCCCCATAATGTGGGAGGTGAGTAAAATGAAATTTTTCTCTCACCTCCCACACCCTCCTACATCGCTACGTCAATCTTTTAAAGGTGATAAGACTGGTTATGCGCCAAAGTCTTGCCGCATTTTGCGCAAGCTACCGCAGAACCCGCTCCTCCAGCACACCCAGCAGAGCAGGTATAATGCCAGACGCCCTTGGCATTTTGTGCTGGTTCGGGAGTCTTAATCGGGCTATCAACGGGCACTACGCCCGGCGGCAATGACGTGGCATTGGTTTCCTTGCCAGATGCTACGGGCAGGGTGGTTTGTGGCTGTGTAGGCGTAGTAGATGAAGGCCCATGATAGGCCGCATTGTGGGCCAGGGTTGTTCCGCATTTAGCGCAGGCAACAGCAGAAGCACCGCCCCCAGCGCAGCCTTTCGGACAGGTGTAATGCCAAACCCCAGACGCATTTTGGGCAGGTTCGGGCGTAGCAGGTGTGGCTGGATTGGCTGGATCGGGTAAAGGTACAGAAGGGGTTGCAGCAGCATCGCCTGCGGGCTGTGTGCCTTCCACGCCTTGCACGGCGGCATCACGGGCTGCATCGCCATCGTTTTTGCAAGCAGCAAAAACAGTAACAAAAGCGATGACGGCCAAAATTGTAAAATGGTGGAAATGTCTCATTAATTTATTTTGATAAGTGAAAAAACGGCATGCCTCTACGGCAATTTGACGGCATCAAAGGTAAGAGAAATATATGTGATGTGCCCAAGTAAGCGGTTTTGAGCCTATTTTTTGCGTAACTATTTCGGACACGTTCCTTAGAAAGGGATTGGTCTGGGAAGAAACAATGTTTTTTTCCTACACTAGGCTTGGGCGAAAAACGGGGGCCGCAGTTCTACAAAGGGGTGATGGACAGCTATCAGGAAGCGCTCAAGGTCTTCACAGGGGAAGCGATGCGTCTGAGGCTTTCGCCCAAATCCACCGCCACCTCGGTGTCATCTATTCCAAGATTCCCGACGGGGTGGGAAGAAGAGCATTTGGGCGTTGGTCTTGGTGGCGTCGTTCAATGGAGCGTAGGGCTATTTTACGAAGGCGACCCATCACGCTGGTTCATGTCTTGAAATTATGGCAAGTTTGCAACTTGCCAGGCTCGGCATTGATGGAAAAGCAGTCTTATTCTTGCGATGGATTTGGGCATTTGCTGAAAAGAAGGTCTGCAAATGTGCTCGTGTGTAGGCTGGCAAGTTGCAAACTTCTAAGAACTTGATTCACAAATAGGTCATTTTCAGTATTTTACGAATCAAGTTGTTTCTCGCACGACGGCAAATTTGCTGTCCTTTACTTGCCAGAACTAAGTGGGTTGGGGTAGACTTGAAACAACTGGTGTGCCAGCGGGGATACTTGGAACAACTGGTTCATCCTCGATAGCTATCGAGGATGAACCAGCGTAAGGCGGGAAGACTTAGGCCAGTGGGGTAAACTTGAAACAACTGAATTGGACGAGAGCCTACAACCCATCCTACAAAATATCAAAGCCGAGCAGTTGTCAAGCACCGACAAAAAAGCAATCCTATCCAAATTGGAACAATTGGAAGAACTCGCCCTTCAAGTCAAAAAAGAACTGCTGAAATCGTGAAGCTATTATAACGTAGATGGTTGGTACTAGTCCGCATAAAACCCTCCCCCATTTGCCCAAATCTCCGTTATTTCGTGCACCCATTTTCCATCCACCATCAATACAGCGCCACCATGCACGAAACATCCCTCGTCCGCAATAGCTTTCGCAGCTTGGAGCAGCCCTTTCCCGCCGATGAGCTGGCCCTTGTCGAGGAACAAAAAACCAAAATCGCCGCCCTCGCATGACCCAGCGCACCTACCGCATCCACCTGCAAGGACAGGTACAGGGCGTGGGTTTCCGCCCCTTCGTCTGGCGCTTGGCGCAGGAAATGGGCTTGCATGGCTGGGTCAACAACGCCGCAGATGGCGTGCATGTCGAGTTCAACGCAAGCCCGCACGAGGCGCAGGTTTTCTTTGAAAAAATGCAGGCCGAAGCCCCGCCGCTCGCCCGCATCCGGCGCAGTGAAATGGTGGAGGCTCCGCCACGGTTCTTTGAAAAATTCGTAATTGTCGAAAGCAGTGCCAGTAGCGAACCCGACCTGCCGCTCACGCCGGATTTCGCCCTTTGCGAAGCTTGTACCGCAGACCTCCAGCAGCCCGGCAATCGCCGCCACCGCTACGCCTTCACCACTTGCACGACTTGCGGGCCTCGCTATTCCATCATCCATCGGCTGCCCTATGATCGGGCGGAGACGGCCATGCAGCCGTTTGCAATGTGCCCCGACTGCCAGCGGGAATACGATGACGTGACCGACAGGCGGTATTTTTCGCAGACGAATTCTTGTCCAGCATGCGGGGTGAAGATGGTGCTCGTGGCAAGTCAGGCGGTGACTGTGCCAAGTCAGGCGGTGACTTCAAGTCAAGCAACGACTCCAAGTCAAAGTCAGGCGGTGACTTCAAGTCACCGCCTGACTACTGCCACCGACGACACCCCAAGTCAGGCAATGGCTTCAAGTCAAAGTCAGGCGGTGACTTCAAGTCACCGCCTGACTACAGCCGCCGACGACACCCCAAGTCAAGCAGAGACTTCAAGCCAAAGTCAGGCGGTGACTTCAAGTCACCGACTGACTACAGCCGACGACGACACCCCAAGTCAAGCAGAGACTTCAAGCCAAAGTCAGGCGGTGACTTCAAGTCACCGACTGACTACAGCCGACGACGACACCCCAAGTCAAGCAGAGACTTCAAGCCAAAGTCAGGCGGTGACTTCAAGTCACCGCCTGACTACAGCCGACGACACCACTCCAAGTCAAACAGTGACTTCAAGTCAAAGTCAGGCGGTGACTTCGAGTCGCCGCCTGACTGACACGGTCGAAGCCCTCCGCCAAGGCAGCATCGTCGCTGCAAAAGGCATCGGCGGCTACCTGCTGCTCTGCGATGCCAGCAACCGCACCGCATTGAAAGCATTGCGCCAGCGAAAGCACCGACCGAGCAAGCCATTCGCCCTACTCTACCCCAGCCTCGAAGTTTTGGCGAAGGATGCCGAACTCACCGAAGCCGCCATGCAGGAACTCACCAGCCCCGTAGCGCCCATCGTGCTGCTGCCTTTGGGTGAAAAACCTGCCTCCGGTGTCGCCTTCGACCTCGTGGCACCCGACTTGGACAAGGTCGGGGCAATGCTGCCCTACTCGCCATTGCTACGGCTCTTGGCAGATGATTTTGGTGGGGTGCTGGTCGCAACGAGTGGGAATTTGAGCGGCTCGCCCATCGTGTTTGAGGATAAAATGGCCTTGGAGCAACTGACTGCCGTCGCTGACTACTTGCTGACCAACAACCGGGAAATCGTCACGCCACAAGACGATAGCGTGCTGACGTTCAGCCAATTTCACCAGCAAAAAATCATCCTACGCCGCTCACGGGGGCTGGCGCCATCACTGTTCGTGGAGGGTCTGGATTTGCCTTCCAGCAACGTGCTGGCAATGGGTGCTTCGCTAAAAAGCACCTTCTGCCGACGGCACCGCCGAAACGTTTACGTCAGCCAATACCTCGGCGACCTCGAAAGCTACGATACCCAGCAGAGCTTCCGCCACGCCCTTGACCACCTGACCGCCGTGCTGCAAACCCCGCCCGACACCGTGCTGCTCGATGCTCATCCTGACTATTTCTCCACCCAACTTGGCGAGGAATTGGCGGCAAGCTGGGGCGCAAAAACCGCCCGCATCCAGCACCACGAGGCGCATTTCGCAGCGGTCTTGGCGGAAAACGACCTGCTCCGCTCCCCCGACCCCGTGCTTGGCGTCATCTGGGACGGCACGGGCCTCGGCACGGACGGCCATATCTGGGGCGGCGAATTTTTCCTGAAGGCAAAATCAGGCGGTGACTTGAAGTCATCGCCCGACTTATCACTAAAACGGGTCGCACACCTCGACAATTTCGACTTCTTGCTCGGCGACAAGATGCCAAGGGAACCCCGTATCTCCGCCCTCTCGCTGTGCAAAAGCATAGCAGAAGCGGAGTCATTTTTGGTGACGAAATTCACCCCCAACGAGTGGTTTTTGTACAACCGTTTGCTCCGCAATGGCAGCAACTTGCAGACCAGTAGTATGGGCCGCTTTTTTGATGGGGTAGCCAGCTTGCTCGGCCTCGGCGATGTTCAGACTTTCGAAGGAGAAGCCGCCATGCGATTGGAACAAGCAGCGACACGGTTTTTCAAAAAATATGGCTTGTGTTCTGCCGAAAGCTGGTTGGAACAACTTGACAATCAAGGGAATATGCCGTTTTCGGTTTTATTAACTGGTTTGATGAATGGGCTAAAAAAAGGCGATTCCATCGAAAAGCTTGCTGCGCAATTTCATGTCTCGTTGGTCAATGGCATCCGGCTCGTTGCACAGCATTGCAACGCCCAAAAGCTCGCCTTCAGTGGCGGCGTCTGGCAAAATGGTCTGTTGGTTGACTTGTGCATCGAGCTGCTCGGCGGCGATTTCGAGCTGTTTTTTCACCGACAAATTTCACCGAATGACGAATGTGTTTCTTTTGGGCAATTGATTCATCATTTTGAAATCAACAAATGATATTTTATAAAACACATAGTCACATAGGGCACATAGCCGCAATTCGTCAAAGGCGAATTGTTGCAAACTATAAGAACTATGTGTCTATGTGTTTAAAAACAAACAGAAATGTGCCTTGCAATTCCCGGTAAAATCAAGTCCATCGAAAGCCAATACGACGGCCTGGTTCGGATGGCAAAAGTCCAGTTCGGCGGCATCGTGAAAGAGGCCAGCCTCGAAATGTTGCCAGCGGCAAAAGAAGGCGATTACGTGCTCGTGCATGTGGGCGTTGCCATCAGCGTCGTCAACGAAGAGGAGGCGCAAAAGACGTTGGAGTACCTGCGGGAGATTGGGGAGTTGGAGGAGCTTATTCCGCAAGGGTGATTTGATTTCAGATATAAGATAGACGATTTCAGATATAAGATTTCGCTAAAGCACAGTCCAAAAATCTAAAATCTTATATTGTGTAACTTAAATCTAAGATCAATTAAAAAGCTGACGATCAGCCATTTACAATGAAGTATATTTCAGAGTACCGTGATCCGCACCTCGTCGAGCGCTACCTCAACGAACTGCACCGCATCACCACCCGACCGTGGGCCATCATGGAGGTCTGTGGTGGGCAGACGCATAGTTTGGTGAAAAACGGCATCCTGCAACTGCTGCCTTCGAACATCACGATGGTGCATGGCCCCGGCTGTCCGGTCTGCGTCACCCCGCTCCACTTGATTGACCAGGCGGTGCATTTGGCCCTCGAAAAAGGCGTCATCCTCTGCTCCTTCGGCGACATGCTGCGGGTGCCCGGCTCGAAGATGAGCCTGCTCGAAGCCAAGGCAAAAGGGGCAGATGTGCACATCCTTTACTCGCCGCTGGAGGCCGTGAAAATCGCCGCCGAGCACCCCGACCGGGAGGTGGTTTTCTTCGCTGTCGGCTTTGAAACGACGGCCCCGGCCAATGCACTTTCCGTGGTTCATGCGCACCGGGCAGGGGTGAAAAACTATTCCATCCTCGCTTCACATGTGCTCGTGCCTCCCGCTATCGAGGCAGTGATGGACGACGAAGAGGCTATTATCCAGGGCTTTTTGGCGGCGGGCCACGTCTGCACCATCATGGGCATGGACGAATATTACCCCATCGTGGAGAAATACAAAATCCCCATCGTCGTCACGGGTTTCGAGCCGGTGGACTTGGTGCAGGGTATTCTGATGGTGGTGGAGCAACTCGAAAAAGGAGAATATCGCTTGGAAAACCAATACAGCCGGGTCGTACACCCGAACGGCAATCCCGAGGCCCGCAAAGTGGTCGAGCAGATTTTTGAAACGACCGACCGAGAGTGGCGGGGCATCGGCAATATCCCCAACAGCGGCTGGGAAGTGCGGCCTGAAATGGCGGCTTTTGATGCCAACCTCAAGTTCCATGTATCCATCGAAAAAGCCGAAGAGAACAAGGACTGCATCGCCGGACAAGTGCTCAAGGGGCTGAAAAAACCGCACGAATGCCCCATGTTCGGCAAGGGCTGCAATCCGCAAAACCCACTGGGTGCACCGATGGTGTCGTCGGAAGGGGCGTGTGCGGCGTATTACCATTTTTCGAGGGTGGCGGAGGAATTGGAAGTTGCAAGTGCCTGATTTTCAATTGATTTGATTTCAGATATAAGATAGACGATATTAGATTTTAGATTGCTCCGCACATGGCATACGGGCGAAAAATCTTATATCTAATATCGTCTATCTGAAATCTGAAATCAAAAACCAGACAAGAACGATTAACATTCTTCATGGACAAAATCTCCATTCTCCGTGCCTCCTGTCCCATGCCGACGCTCGACTTCGACGTCATCACCCTCGGTCATGGCAGTGGCGGCTTGCTGATGAACAAGCTGCTCGACAGTGGCGTGTTCGACGTGCTGAAAAACGACCTGCTGGACGAGCGGCACGATGGGGCGATTTTCGAGATGCCAGCAGGCAAAATGGCTTTCTCCACGGACAGCTACGTGGTATCGCCCGTGTTTTTCCCCGGCGGCAATATCGGCGAACTGGCCGTGAACGGCACAGTGAACGACCTCGCCATGTGCGGAGCAGCGGCCAAGTACCTATCGCTTGGTTTCATCCTAGAAGAGGGGCTGACCATGCGGGCGTTCTGGGATATTTTGATTTCGATAAAACACGCCGCCGACCAAGCAGGCGTGAAAATCGTGACCGGCGATACCAAAGTGGTGGAACGGGGCAAGGGCGACCAAATCTTTATCAATACTAGCGGCATCGGGCCAGTGCACCCACGGGCGGACATTGCCATGCGGCGGGTAAGGCCGGGCGATAAAATCATCGTAAGCGGCAATATTGCAACGCATGGCATCGCCATCATGTCGGTACGGGAGGGGCTGGAATTCGAAACGAGCATTGAGAGCGATACCTGCAACCTGAACCATACCGTGCTGGGGCTTTTGGACGAATTTGGCGAGCAAGTCCATCTGCTGCGTGACCCGACGAGGGGCGGCGTGGCTTCCGTCCTGAACGAAGTGGCTCGTGACACCCGGCTCGGTGTGGAGATTCACCAAAAGGCAATCCCCATCATCGAAGAAGTATATGGCGCTTGCGAACTGCTGGGGCTTGACCCGCTTTATGTGGCCAATGAGGGCGTTTTCATCGCCATTGTAGAAGCTGCCATTGCCCCCGATTTTTTGAAAAAACTAAGAACCTTGGAACATGCCAAAGGCACAAGCGGGGAAGCCGCTGCCATCATCGGCGAAGTGGTGGAGGCGCACCCTCGGCAGGTCATCATGCACAGCAATATCGGTGGACGGCGGGTGGTGAGCATGCTGGTGGGAGAGCAGTTGCCGAGGATTTGCTGATTTTGGCTTTGATTGACGACTGTTGATAGGTTTAGTCCTTTTTCACCTCGCTCGCCATCCTGCGCACCTCATCCACCCTTGGCTGAAAGACGATTTCGATTCGGCGGTTCTGCGAGCGGCCCTCCTCTGTTTCGTTGCTGGCCCTTGGCTCAAAATCGGAGCGGCCTGCTGTGGTGATTTGGCTACCGTTCACGTAAAAATCACGGGTCAGCACATCGGCGACAGCGACGGCACGGCTTGTGCTAAAATCGAGGCGGCTTTGAAAACCCTTGTAGCCGGACTGGCTGTCGGAATGCCCGATGACCTGCACTTGAAGCTCGGGGTGGTTGTTGAGCACCCTCGCAACTTTCTCTAAAACGGCATTGGCGCTCCGAGCCAACTGGTCGGTGCCAGGTCGGAAAAGCTGTTTTTCAGAGATGCCCAAAAAGCCCTTGTATTCCTTGTGGTCGAAGTAAAAATCTACTGCGGGCAAATTGGCAAAAGCCTCCCTAAACTCGCCCAATACGGCATCAATGCTATTTTCTTGTTTTTGCAAGGCAGTGCCAAAATTTTGGATAACCTGTTCTTTATCAGCTAATTGTGAGTCCCGCTTTCGCACCTCCTCGTTTAGCGACTGTTGCGTACTGGAGGATTGGCTGTTCAGCCGTTCGATTTCCTTTTCCAATTTTTTTATTTCCAATACCTGCTTGTCGTAAATAGTGGTCAACCCATTGGCCTCGCCCGTTTTTTCGGCGAGGTTCAGCTTGAGCTGCCCTATTTCACGGTTCAATTCCAAGTTCCGTACGCTGAGGAAATGGCTGATGCTGTCACGATTGGCCAGTTCGGTCCTGAATTTTTTCTTGCCAACGCAGGCGGTGTTTGTTACAGCAATCGCAAAAAGGATGGGGAGTAAAAGCAGGTAGATATGCTTGCTCATATTCTATGGTTTGTCTTTAAAAAAAACAAACCTGCCAGCGTTGTTATCGGTGGCAGGGTTTTGAAAACGCTTTAGAAAAACGCTGGCAGGGTTTCGAACCCTGCCAGCGTTAGCGTTGGATGCGAGACTTATTGCAGCCTGAAACTTGCCGCTCCCAATAGACCAATATCGGTGTAAACCGCCACCCGGTAGAAGCCGGACTTCAGCTTATCCTCTAGTTCATAATTGAACGTAAGGCGCTGATTTTCAACGATGTCCGTATCTTTTTGCTGTAGGGCGATGATGTCTTGTACTTGCCCGTTCACCGTTACTTGGGCTTGGATGGGCTTGTTGTTCTTGATGGGCGTCCCCTTGTCGTCGGTGATGACGAGGTAGAGCGGTCGGAGTCCTTGGAACTGTTTTTTTACTTCCATCAAATCAAAGCTGACCAAAACACGGCGGGCACGGCCAGCCTTTGCGGTAGCTTTCGGCTTTCTGCGCTCCACTTCTACCCGGAAGGCACTTGCCTTGAAGTTGGCCAAGGTGAGTTTTTTCATCTCATCCTGAATCGTCTGGTTCAGGGCGGCAAGTGCTTGGTTCTCCGACTTGGCGCTGGCAAGGTCGGTGGTAAGCTGACCTGTAACGGCACGCAGGCTGTCGTTCTGTGCTTGAAGCCCTACGATATTGCCTTCGAGCCGGAGTTTTGCTTTGAGCAGTTCTTCGATTTGTGCCTTAAGGCTGGCATTTTCGTTAGCGCTTTGTTTTTTGATTTTGGTGATGGCGGCGCTCTGTGAAGCGATGGTCGTCTCGGCATTGTCCACTTGTCCTTGCAGCGTTTTGTTCTCTTCGGAAAGGGCGGTATATGCCTGTTCGAGGCTATCCACTTCTTGCTGCAAGTCATCCCGCAGCGTAGTTAGGTCTCCGACCTGATTGGTCAGCGATTCCTTTTCCGAGGTCAATGCCTTGTTTGCAGTGCTCAGGTTGTAGCCCCAATAGCCAAGGCCCAACAGGCCCAATAGCAATAAGATGACGAGAATGATTAAGCCTTTCTTAGCGTCCATTTTTTGAAGGATTGAAGGGATGAATGGTTGAAGGATTGAAGGGGAGGCACTTCAAAACCTGCTGATTTTCAATTATTTAACAGCAAATTTAATTCAGTTGTTTGGCTGAACAAGATTAGAGGAAGGTTTTTTACCAATTTCTAAAAAAAATCAAAATGCCAGGAAAGCATCCACCTGTTTTTCGATAACGATTAGTGTGCCTGCGTCGGTAATGTTGCCGTCGTCGTCCATCAGTCTTTCGATGCTGGAAATGGGCAGGATTTGTGGCAGCACCAAAGTGCCGACATGGTGGAGGATGCCCGTGAGGTGGTCAATGCCACGGAGGTTACCTGCCCGGCCTGTTGCGACACCGACAAGGGCAGCTTTTTTGCCAGCAAACGTAGGCTTGTATTCCCGGATGGAACAGCCATCAATAAAGAGTTTCAAAGCACCGGGGAAGCCACCGTTGTATTCGGGAATGACGTAAACGAACTTGGTGGCAGGCAGCATGTACTCGTCTTGAAGCGCAGAAAGGCTGGTCGTTTGCTGGCCTTTCTCGTACATGTCAGGATGGAACCAGTCGTGAGCGATTTCTTCGAGCGCCAACAATTTAACAGGCTCATTGGCCTTAGCAGTCAATAGGTTGAAGTAGTGCTTCGCAAAATGGAGTGCCTCGCTGTTCTTGCGGTTAGTGCCGGAAATGATGGTAATCATGCTTGAAGGAGAAAGTAAAAAGGACAAAGTGAAAAGGACAAAGTAAAAAGTAGGGGGGCCAGCCTTTGCCTTGTCTTCTCACGGGTTTGCAGCACAAACAATGAATTGGAACAATGGTTTTGCTACGCACCTCAAACAAATCTAACTCATCAAATCCAATCCAACAATCATCACCACTCCTGACCGGGATAGGCCCTTTGCAGAAACTGCATTTCAGCGAGGATGAAGCCGAGGTACTCGCTATGGCGGCCATCCTTTCCACCCGTTTGCATAAAAATGCCAGCTGGCATGCTTAGGTTAGCACCAGCGAAAATTTCCGACATTTTGCCCTCGATAGCGGGTTTCAGCAGGTTCAAATCAGGGATGATGCCTTGTTGGGCAAGGTCTTTCTCGACTTCGTTGGGTATGGTAAGCTCACCAGAATAGGTCCAAAGGTCTTCAATTGCCGCTTGCAGCTTGGCGTGGCTGACCTCAGTGCCATCGCCGAGGCGTAGTATCCATTCGGAGCTAAAGCGGAGGTGGTAAGTGATTTCCTTCAAGGATTTTGCGGCGAAGCCCGCCAGCCATTCGTCCTTGCTTTGGGCGAGGGCTTGGTACAAATAATAATTGTATGCATCAAACACGAACTGCCGTAGGATGGTATGCGCAAAATCGCCGTTGGGCTGCTCCAAGAGCAGGGCATTGCGGAATTCCCTTACGTCACGCAGGTAGGCGTAGTCGTCTTCGTCTTTCCCAATTCCTTCCAGTTCAGCGACCCGCTGGTAAAGGCTTCTAGCTTGCCCTGTGAGGTCGAGTGCAATATTGGTAAGGGCAATGTCCAGTTCCATTTCTGGGGCATGGCCGCACCATTCGCCCAGGCGGTGACCGAGGATGAGGGCATTATCGGCGAGTTGTAGAAGGTATTGATTCATGGCTTCACGGTTTCATGGTTTCATGGATTCACGGTTTCATGGATTGATGGATTCAGGGCTTGAATGGCAATGGCAACAATGAAGCCATGAACCAATGAAGCCATTTACATGTGCGATATTTCATCGGGCACAGTGTAGAACGTCGGGTGGCGATAGACCTTGTCCCGTGCTGGTTCGAAGAGTGGGTCGGAGTCGTCAGGGTCGGAAGCGGTGATATGCTTGGACTCGACTACCCAGATGCTGACGCCTTCGTTGCGGCGGGTGTAGAGGTCACGGGCGTTTTCGAGCGCCATTTCCGCATCGGAGGCATGGAGGCTGCCGACGTGCTTGTGGTTGAGGCCACTTTTACTGCGGATGAATATTTCCCAGAGGGGCCATTCCTTTTTCATGGAGTTGATTGTTTGATTGCTGGCATTGTTTGATTGTTGTTAGAGGCCGAAAACAATTTAACCATCAAACAATTCAACAATTACCTAGGCAGCTTTTACGGCAGCTTCTGGCTGGAGTTTGCGTTGCTCTTTTTTCTCGGCATGGGCCATAGCGGCTTCCCGTACCCAAGCGCCATCTTCGTAAGCTTTAATGCGGGCTTGGATGCGCTGGCGGTTGCAGGGGCCATTGCCTTTTACGACCTTCCAGAACTCGTCCCAATCGATTTTGCCAAAATCATAGTGGCCACGCTCCTCGTTCCAGTGGAGGTCGGGGTCGGGCAAGGTGAGGCCGAGGTACTCGGCCTGCGGCACGGTCACGTCCACGAAGCTCTGGCGAAGCTCGTCGTTCGATTTCCGCTTGATTTTCCACTTGATGGCTTGGTCGGAGTGGGTGGACTCGGCGTCGTGCGGGCCGAACATCATCAGGGCGGGCCACCACCAGCGGTTGAGGGCGTCCTGTGCCATGGCTTTTTGTTCGGACGAGCCAAAGGCCATGGCCATCATCAGCTCGTAGCCTTGGCGCTGATGGAAACTTTCTTCCTTGCAGATGCGCACCATCGCACGGGCGTATGGGCCATAGGAAGTGCGGGTGAGCATGACCTGGTTCATAATGGCCGCCCCGTCCACCAGCCAACCTATGGCGCCGATGTCGGCCCAGTTGAGCGTGGGGTAGTTGAAGATGGAAGAGTATTTGGCCTTTCCAGTCAGTAGCTGTTGTACGAGGTCGTCCCGGTCAGCGCCGAGGGTCTCGGCGGCGGAGTAGAGGTAGAGGCCGTGGCCGGCTTCGTCTTGTACTTTGGCTAGGAGGATGAGCTTCCGGCGGAGGGATGGTGCCCTGGTAATCCAGTTACCTTCGGGCAGCATCCCCACGATCTCGGAATGGGCGTGTTGGGAAATTTGGCGGATTAGGGTCTTCCGGTAGGCATCCGGCATCCAGTCCTTTGGTTCTATTTTTACTTCATCGTCAATTTTGGACTGGAAAATTGCTTCAAAATTCAAGCTAGTCATAATTTGGTAAGGCTGAAGTAGAAAAACAACAAATTCTGCGACAAATGTAATGGTATTTTGGTTAGAAATACGAACAGGTGTTCGTATTTTTTTTTGAAAACCCGGCTTGGCCAGTCCGTTGCATCACTGTAACAGCTGAATGCGCCGTTGATCCACGGGGATATAGGCTAATCGCAAAATAAAAATCCAAAAAATAAAATAAAATATTAAGCTTAAGTGTTATGTTCGCACTTACAATCATTGTTGACTGGATTTTTCAAGACCCAGTCCAACAAAATGGCGACGTGTTCAAAGTAGCAAATTAAAGTCATTGGTTGCCATGTAAGATCCAAGGCCTATTCCAAATTTCAAGGCACAATTTTTACTGATTTCCATTTTTGTATTTGTTTGAAATAGCACAACAACATCCTACTGTCACCTGAGCACAGTACCCAAACCATTTGAGACACGGTTAACACATTTCGTAACTACTTAAAAATCTAAAACACGTATGGAACAAAACAACGGTCAGGTTGATGCGCTCAACGTAATGGTCAATGGTCTGCGAGACTTGGGGATTGTACATTTGAATTTGGATGACACCCCGATGCCAGACAGGAGGATTATTCACTTAGATGGGCAGCCTTTACTTAATTTTTCTTCTTGCAACTATGTCGGATTGGAAGCAGACGAAAGGTTGAAAACGGCGGCAATAGAAGCCATCCAGAAATATGGCACCCAATACTATTGCGTCAGGGCATATACTTCGCTTTACCCCTACCAAGAACTTGAAGCGTTGATGCAAGCTATTTTTGGATTTCCAGCAATCGTTATGCCCACCACCATGCTGGGGCACCTGTCGTGTCTTCCCTCTTTAGTAGGCCCAGATGATGCGGTCATTATGGACCACCAAGTCCATACCAGTGTGCAGATGAGCGTGAAAATACTAAAAACAAATGGTACCCACGCAGAAATGATCCGGCACAACCGCATGGATTATTTGGAATCCCGCATACAGAAACTAAGCACTCAGCACAAAAAAGTTTGGTACTTGGCCGACGGTGTTTATTCCATGTACGGAAATATTGCTCCGATGAAACAACTGTACGAACTCATGCAAAACTATGAGCAGTTCCGGTTGTACATTGACGACTCTCATGGGATGAGTTGGATGGGAAAGAACGGTTCCGGCTCCGTGTTGGCTGGCATGCCTTTCCATCCCCAATTAGTGCTTATGACCTCTTTGGGCAAGGCATTTGGAGCGTCAGGTGGGGCAGCTGTTTTCCACGACCAAAAAACAAAAGAACTTGTCATAAATACGGGCAAGCCACTCATCTTCACAGGCCCACTCCAGCCCGCAACCCTTGGTGCAGCTGTAGCTTCAGCCAAAATACACCTCAGCGATGAAATCTATGCTCTTCAAAATAAGCTCAAGTCCAATATCAAGTACTTCGCCGAAAAAGCCAAAATGTTGGACTTGCCGTTCATAAGCAAGGATGGTACGCCCATCTTTTTCCTTGGCGTCAGCAAGTTGAATGTCGCAACAAAACTCATTAAAGCATTGATGGGTGAAGGATTTTACGCTGGTATCGCCTGCTACCCAAGTGTACCACAGAACAACACGGGGGTCAGGTTTATGATTACCTTGAACCATACAGAAGAAGATATTGACATCTTGCTTGAGAAAATCGCAAGCCTGCTTCCCAATATATTAGCTTCGGAAAAACTGAGTGTAGAAAAAATCTGGAAAGCATTCAATAAGGATGTTGCCATCGGTGATACAATGGGTGGAAGATAACTTGGCAGAAATATTGCTTCGTTGGTATTTTGGTTAATCCCTCTTTACAATGTCAGTAGTTTCCGTCAAAAAAAATTTCAGTATTTTAGCCCGTAAATACGATGAGTATTTTATAAACGCAAAGCTGGAGGAATCCTCCTTGGATTTGCGCAAGGCAAGGATATTGGTATTCATCCATCTCTTTATCATATTTGTTGGATTGTCGTACGAGATTGCTAACAGGCTATGGCCTGGCGTTGATAGTCCCTCTACCATTGTTGGGATTCTACTTTTTTGTGGACTAACGTACATATTCAAGCGTTATGGAAATTTCTTTGTCTCAGGTAACCTGGTAGCCTTTATCTTGTTTGTCGTCCTATTGGAGTCTGTTTTCGCCACAGGCGGCCTCTACTCCGACAACCTGCTTTGGATAATGGCCACTCCCCTCACGGCGCTTTTGTTCGCAAGCCCTCGTTCTGGTATCGTTTGGTTGTCGGTCCTTGTAGGGGTCACTTTTTACTTATTCGTACTCGACTTGCAGAACCCTGGGTACTACAGGAAACAAACCGAAGACCTTGATGGGCTGTATTACCTTATCACCTACAACGGCTTGTTTGTCATGCTTATCGGCATCGTACTGATCTTCGCCACGGGCCAGTCCATGATAATCAAGGCATTAGATGCCAAACAAATGGAGCTTGAGGAGCAAAAAGCAGAGCTTACCCGACAAAAGGAGGCCCTTGTCGTTGCAGAAGAAAAGCTCAAATCCATCAACCATGAACTCGAAAGGTTCGCATACTCCGCCTCGCACGACCTCAAGGAGCCATTACGGATGATAGGAAGCTATGTTATGCTGGTCAAGCGCAGGATTGGAACCGACCTCGACCCCGATACGAAAGAGTACATAGGGTTCATCACGGACGGCGTATCAAGGATGGAAAAAATGCTAAATGACCTACTTCAATACTCTAGGCTGGGCAGGAACAAAGAACAACTGAAAGACCAAGACCTGAACGATACATTGCTGGTCGTCATGCAGAACCTAATGGCCGCCATGGAAAACACAAACACGGCTATTTACGCCAACCAACTGCCCGTCATTCGTTCTATTTCGGTTGAAATGTTGCAGCTTTTTCAAAACCTGATATCCAATTCCATCAAGTTCAGGCGAAAAGACCTCAGCCCGGTCATAGGCATTACCTACCAAGATGAGCAGGACCAGCACCGTTTCATGTTTATGGACAATGGCATCGGCATACCGGAAAAGAACAAGCAGTCCGTGTTCGACATCTTCGAGCGCCTTCACTCCATCCAAGAATACGAAGGAAGCGGCATCGGGCTGGCCACCTGCAAGAAAATCGTGAACAACATGGGTGGTAAGATTTGGATCGAGCCAAACAAAGCTGTCGGCACTACTTTTACGTTCACTTTACCAAAAGAACGCAAGAACCTGCCTGTAATCTAATAACCCTTTCCCTTGCCAACTACATCAAGGTTGATGCCGCTATAATAGGCCGTATTTATGTTTTTCCGCCACTTCACATAATAGGTAATCTGCCCCGTATGGTAGGAGAAATGCTCCACTACATGCACCAGCACACTTACGCCATTTTCCTTAAAATTTTGGACTTCGACGGGCTGCAACAGCTGCTCAAATGTTATTCTGGAAAGGACCTTCTCCACTTCCTCCGCCAGTTCGTCAAGGTGGCGCACCAATGCAGTTGTAGGGAATGGCCCACGTTCGTCGAACTCTGCCTGTCGCCTGCGGTTGTCCGTATAGCCGCCCATCCCGCCCAGCAGCCACTGCCGCACGTTGCCGCAGAGGTGCAGCACAAGGTTGCCAACGCTGTTGCTGTTCTCGTTGGGCCGATACCAAATCTCTTCGGTCGTCAATTCGGCAAGGCATTGCTTAATTCTCGATATGCTTTCGCCTATCAACCTGCGGCGCACTTCATTTATCAGCAAATCACGATACTCGTTCATAAGCTCACTCCTGTTTTCTGGGCGCAATGTTCAAAAAACCTTAGCTAACACCAGCATTTTATTTATAAAAATAGCCATGTTACTCCGCAATGATTGACACATTGCCAAAAACTCCTTTCATTTGCCAAAGCTTAACCTCTTGGTTTTCAGCCAATAAATAATTCCATTTATGAAAAAAGCCATTTATTTCCTTTCCTTTGCATTGCTGCTGACCGCTTGCAACCCTTACCATTTTGATGGGACAACCGCCATCCAGCTAAAAAAAGACCCCTGCTTCGGCGTCTGCCCTGTTTATACTTTCACATTGGATGGTACTGGTAAAGCCAGCTTTAACGGCGTCAGGAACGTTTCAAAACTAGGAAGCTGGAAGCGGCAGCTCACGCCAGAAGCCACGAATTCCTTGTTCGAGGCATTCGAGCGCAGCAATTTCCAGCAGTTTCAGGATGAATACACTTCCCAGGTCACCGACTTGCCCACCACTTGGGTCACCTATAAAACCGCCAGCTTTGAAAAAACCATAAAGGACTATTTCGGCGCACCCGAAGCGCTGAAAAACCTCGAAAAAATGGTAGAGACCATCGCCGAGGAGGACAAAGACTGGATACAGTAAAGGAAGGACAGCCATGCAAACGACAAGCAATGAAGAAGAAAGGATGAGCTTGCTGGATAAGATTTTAGGATTTATCCACCAATTTGTTGCCAGTTTACTCATGCACCGTACTGCGGTTGATTTCATACGGGAGCACAAGCCTTGGCGGGGCATGGATCGCCTTGGTTGGGTCGTTTGGGCGATGTTCATTGCAGGGGCAATGCTCAGCTATCAATATTTCCAGGATTTTTATGGATTTATAAACGAAGCCCGCAACAGCCAAGAACCATTTTCTGCCAACTTGGCCGGGGCGATTTCAGGTGAGCGCTTCAAATGGGCCTTGGAAGGTGGCCGCAAGTACCTCGTGATGATTGTGATGGAATTGGTAGTGTTCTATTTCATCCAAAAAACCCTCGAAATACGCATTGGGCGTACCCCAGAACTCACCACGAAATCATTCATCAACGCCGAGGTGCGCATCTTCCAGGTAACCCTCTTGGCATGGGTACTTGAAACCATTGCCCGGGTTATTTTCGTGGACGTGGCCCTCGGTATCGTTGGCTTCGATTGGATGAAAAAACCAGTCGGCTTTCTCATACAGTGCTATTTCCTCGGCTATTCCATGATAGACAACTACCATGAATGCTTTGATTTGAAAGTGAAAAACAGCGAGCGGCGCACCCGCAGCGTTGCCGTGGGAGTGGCAGTTGCTACGGGCCTCGTTGCGCAAGCATTGATGGTCATACCCGGTCTTGGGGCCGTCATTGCCACCATGCTCGGCGCAGTCACCGCCACCTTGGCCATGGAGCGGTTCGCCCCCGTCAGTGAAACAGAACACTTGGCCATCGTTGCTGAAAACGAGTCGAAGCACCGCAAGAAAAAGCAACCAACGCCCCCATTGCAAAGCTGAACTCGTTCAAAAGTCGGCAAACGCCCCATCCTCGTCGAAGAAAAAGCAGCCGGGGCGAGAACTGGGCTTAGACTTGGGGAGTTTTTTAATGGTTTTCGGGTTTTCGGGTTTTCGGGTTTTCGGGTTTTAGGGTTTTAGGGTTTTGGAGTTGAGCACCTACCCCGAAAACCCCAAAACCCGAAAACCATTAAACCCCAAAACCATCAATTCTACCAAACCATGGAAGATTTCATAAAATCAGCAGCCGAAGGGCTAAAAAACAAAGTAATGAGCGACTTCAAAGACGTGAAACAAGAGCGTGAAAAACATGCCGAAACCATCGTGCGCAACCACGTGCTGTTCAGCATGGGTGCTGGCGCAATACCTGTGCCCGTGGCCGATGTGCTGGCCGTGAGTGCTTCGCAATTGGACATGATACGCCAGCTTTGCAAGGTGTATGACATAGACTTCAGCGAGACGCAGGGCAAAGCCATTGTTTCTGCCCTTACCGCCTCCACGCTCGCAAGGATAGGTGCGGCTAGCTTGGGTAAGTTGATACCTGTGGTCGGCACCTTTGTGAGTGGAGTTGCTAATGCCATCATGGCCGGGGCAAGCACCTATGCATTGGGACAGGTTTTCAAATCCCATTTCGACACGGGTGGCACCATCCTCGACTTCGACCCGGACAGGCTCAAGAAGCTCTACAAGGAGCAGTTCGAGAAGGGCAAGAAGGTAGCCGATGAGCTTAGGAAGCAGCAACAGGCCAAGCAAAAAGCCGAGGAAGCTGCTGCCCCGCCCACTGATTCAGAACTCGTGCCGGATGCCCCACCCGTTGCAGCCACACCTCCCAAAGATGCCAACGACGCCGACATCATCACCCGCCTGAAAGAACTGGGCGAGCTGAAGGCCAACGGGATCATCACCGAAGAGGAATTTGAGAAGATGAAAAAAAGGTTGCTGAAATAGGTATGAAGGTATGAGGTATGGAGGTATGCTTGGCTCCCAAGCCATACCTCATACCTCCATACTTCATACCTCCATACCTTCATACCTCCATACCTTCATACCTCAAAACCTTGCTACGGGGGTAGCGTCCTGGCCGACGAATTCGCCGTTCAGGTATTTGTAGTAAGCCGTTACGGCAATCATCGCCGCATTGTCCGTGCAGAATTCGAAACGGGGAATGTAGGTGTTCCACCCTTCCTTCCTGCCCATTGCCTCCAGGCCAGCCCTTAGCCCGCTGTTGGCAGATACGCCACCTGCAATGGCAATTTCCCTGATGCCCGTCTGTTGCGCCGCTTTGCGGAATTTTTTCAATAAAATAGATACAATACGGGCCTGCACCGAGGAGCAAATGTCGGGTAAGTTCTCTTGGATGAAATTGGGGTTTGCCTTCGTTTTTTCTTTGATGAAATAAAGGATGGAGGTTTTCAGGCCACTGAAACTGAAATTGAGGCCGGCCACCTGCGGTTCCGGGAAGTCAAAGACCGGTCGCCCTTGTTGTGCCAATTGGTCAATGACGGGGCCAGCGGGGTATTCGAGGCCAAGCATCTTGCCGGTCTTGTCAAAGGCTTCGCCAGCGGCATCGTCAATCGTTTCGCCGAGCAGTTCCATTTCGAGGTGTTTTTTCACCAGAACGATTTGAGTGTGGCCGCCACTTACGGTCAGGCATAGGAACGGCAAGGCGGGCTTGGGGTCTTCGGCGAAATGCGCTAGCACGTGCGCCTGCATGTGGTGAACCTCAATAAGTGGCAAACCGAGACTCAAGGCCATTGCCTTAGCAAACGACGCCCCCACGATGAGCGAGCCGATGAGGCCCGGCCCCTTGGTGAAGGCAATGGCGCTCAGCTCGTGCTTTTCCACACCCGCATTGCGGAGCGCAAGGTCAACTACTGGCAAGATGTTCTCTTGATGCGCACGGGAAGCCACCTCCGGTACTACCCCGCCGTATTGCCGGTGTACTGCCTGGCTGGCCACGATATTGCTCAGCACTGCCCCATCTCGCAGCACTGCAGCAGCGGTATCATCGCAAGAAGATTCGATGGCCAAAATAATTATGCTCACGCTGTAATTTCTTTTATTCGTTTTATTCTACTTTTATGCCCGAAATACAGCCAGAAAGGCAGCATGGACATTTGCTGCAAAATTACCTAACCACACAGAGGAACAAAAAAATAAAGAAGCCGCTAAAACTTGCTCCATGTTTGCGGAAGCGCAAATGATTGATTATCAATTTCTTGCCACAACATACCGGACAAAATTAGCGGCAAACCATTCAATAACTTTTCCAAAACGACACAACATGCTTGGTGCAAAATCGAAACAACCTGCCGAAAAGACCCTTACTGTGGTGGCAAATACTGCAAAAGACTCCCAAGACACCTGCGTTGTAGCAACTGGCACTTCTATCGAAGGCAAGTTTGCTGCCTCTGAAAACGTCAGGCTGGATGGCTTCCTAAAGGGTGAAGTCAAATGCTCCCAGCGCCTTGTGATGGGCGAGACCGGGCGGATAGAAGGCAGTATCCGCACAAAAGATGCCATCATTATGGGTAATATCGAAGGAGAGATAGTTGCTGAAGGCACACTTCACCTCAAAGGCACCGGCTTCATCAAGGGCAGCATCACCGCCAAGTACATGGTGGTGGACGAAGGCGCAAGGTATGTGGGTGACTGCAAGATTGGGTAAGTGCTGAAGGTTTATGGGGTATTTTGCCCTTGTTTCCAAAAAAAAATCATTTTGTTGCACCAAAACCCAGCTGCTTCGCATCTAACGCAAGGCGTCAGCCTTGCGACCTATAATGGTGGGCAGTTGCTTTCGCAGAAATTTCATTTATCGCCTTGTGAAACCGGATGATTCCTTAAAATTGCACTCTCAAAAGCCATACAGTTAAAAAAAACTTCTAACATTGCATCAAAACAGACCGGAATGAAAAAGAGAACGATTTTCAACGCATTGATGTTCCTGCTAATCCTTGGCCTTGGCTATGTCCTATACACCCAGATTCAGGAACCGATTGCCTTCCAGAACATGAAGGATGAGCGGGAAAAGGCCGTAATTGACAAACTCGTAAAAATCCGCAAGGCTCAGGAAGCCTACCGTGGCGTTACGGGCAAGTTCGCTGGCTCCTTTGAAGAACTCACCAATACGCTCAAAACGGGAAGGTTCGTCATCGTGAACATCAAAGGTGATGCCGACGACATCAACAACCAAATAATCACCTACGATACTTCTTATGTCAATGCCATTGACTCTATTAGGACGATGGGCATTGAATTGGAGGGCATTGATGCTGTTCCGTTTGGCGACGGTGCCAAGTTTGACATAAAGGCAGATACCGCTACTTACCAGCAAGCTTTGGTGGACGTGGTTGAAGTGGGCACGACCTATGGCACTTTCATGGCGCAGTTCAGCGACCCAAAATACAAGAAGTATGATGAAAAATATGACCCCAAAAAGAAGATCAAGTTTGGCGACTTGAGCAGACCACTTTTAACAGGTACCTGGGAGTGAACTACGATATCCTTGAATCTGGTTTCAACAAGAAATTATCAACTGCCTACCAGCTGTCCATCCTGATCGGGATGGACAGCTTGGTTTATTTCGCATTTGATACCAATAACAACGAAGCCCTGTTGTTGCGGTCGGTACCGTATGTTCAAGTGCCGGGCACGGCCAATTTCAACCTTACCGAAGAGCTAAAGAAGATTTTTTCGAGGGAAGACCTGCTCACCTACCTTTTCCGCAGGGTAAAAATCACCATGCCCGACATTCAGCCAGTGTTGGTACCTGCCCGGCTCTACAACGAGTATGAAAAAACGACCTATTTCAATGAGTTGATGGCCGATGGCAAGGGCGAAGGCATCCATAACGATGAAGTGGAGGAGCTTGCACTCCAAATCCTATACCCCACCGACCCCACATTAATGTCCGTGCTGAAAAAACAGTTCCCGACCGCCAAGTTTTACAACAACGCCACGCCCTACCTCCTTGGTTGCCGCAAAGTTGCCGATGAGGAGCGGGCAAAGAACCTTTTCATCCATTTCACCCAGAACAATATCTACATCGCCCTCTTCGAGAAAAAGAACCTTCAGTTCTTCAATACTTTTAGCTACCAAACGGCTGGCGACGTACTTTACTACGTGTTGTTGACCTACAACCAGCACAATCTCGACCCAGCACAACAGCCCCTGAACATCTCCGGACAATTGCTGAACAATGCCGAGATCTACAGGACCTTGTTCCGCTATATCGGCGAACTGAAGTTCGTAGAGTTCCCAAGTTTCATGCAGTTTAGTCGAAAATTCAGCGACGTGCCACAGCACTTCTTTTTTGACCTCTACTCCTTTGCACTTTGCAAATGATTCGATTTCAGATTGGCCGCCGCTAATCCGCTAATCCGCAATCCCAAATCCGCAATTCGTATGCGTATCATCTCCGGCAAGTTCAAAGGCCGCCGCTTCAACCCACCCGCCGACAAGTGGCCCACCCGACCTACGACCGACATGGCCAAGGAAGGGCTGTTCAACATCCTGCAACATGCATTGGACTTTGAATCACTGAAAGTGCTCGACCTTTTCGGCGGCACGGGCAGCCACAGCTACGAGTTCATTAGCCGGGGCTGCGAGGACGTGACCTATGTGGACAAGTTCCCTGCTTGCGCAAAATTTGTGGAACAGGTTGCGAAGCAGCTTGATATCCAACAATTTTTAAAAATAGTGAATGCCGACGTGTTCCGTTTCATTGAGCGGTCGGTGGTTCAGTACGACTTCATCTTTGCCGACCCGCCCTTTCAGATGCCAGCCATTGACACGCTGCCCAACCTTGTTTTTGAAAAAAACATGCTAAGCCCCGGCGGTTGGTTCGTGCTGGAGCACAATGGGCTGCACGACTTCGAGACTCATCCACGCTTCACGCAACAGCGGCATTATGGAAGCACTTATTTCAGTTTCTTTGAAATGCCAGCGGTGGAAGGAGCCTAATCATGGACGTAGCCCGTGATATTTTGGACAAACTCGATTTATCGTCAACGCAGAAACCACTAACTTGCTGGTCAATTGACAATGGTTCGGGAAGTTTTAAGGTTCTATGGTTTTCGGGATTTGGGGCAAAACCTAACCGTAAATCATTTTTGACAAGGTTGGAAAAGCAACCTATCTTTTCAAAAACGGCTACTGTGCCGCAACCTTAGAACCCGAAAACCCGAAAAATTCACGAACCATTGATTGAATAAGTCTATGAAAAACAAGACCACTGCCGGAATCTTTGCCCTGCTATTTGGCCCGTTTGGGTTGCACCGCTTTTACCTTGGTGACCAAAAAATGGGTAAGCTTTATGCCATTGCCACTGCATTTTTGTTCTTCGCTTCTTTTAAGATAAACGCTCCTATTGTCTTCATCATGGGCATAGTGTCATTCATTGATGCCATGCTGCTTTTCTCGATGGACAGGGAAGAGTTCAACGAAAAATACAACCAACGATTCCTGAATCGCCCTAAATATACCACAGAACCAGCACCCCGGCAGCAGCCTAAACAAGTGCCCGTGACCGCTGATGCCCCAAACCCTTGGAAGGCCACTGGCATCCAAAAGTTCAAGGACTACGATTATGATGCAGCGTTGGAAGATTTTAAAAAATCGCTTACCGTCAAGTTCGATGACCCCGCCGTGCACTTCAACCTCGCCTGCTGCTATTCCCTGAATGAGCGACCCGATCCGGCATTTTTTCACCTCACCAAGGCGGTGCATTTCGGCTTTGTTGACTTCGATAAAATCGAAAAGCACGAATCACTGGCATACCTGCGCACCCTACCTGAGTTCAAGGAGTTTGTGAAAAAAGGCTACCAACTGCATAGCTCCGCCCCAGCCAAACAGGATAAAGAACTGGTCTTATCTGCGCAAAAAACTGCCAAAGAAGAACAGCCATCACTGCTCGAACAAATCAAGCGGCTGAGCGAACTGCGGGAGCAAGGTCTATTGACCGAAGAAGAATTCAATGGGATGCGATCGGAGGTGCTTAGAGGGTGAGAAGAGAGAGGGTGAGCGGGTGAGAGGGTGAGAGGAGAGAGTGGGAAAAGTGAGAGGGTGAGAGGACGCATTGGTTCTCTCACCCTCTCACTTTTCTAACCCTCTCACTCTCTATTTTCAAACTCGGCTCAATGACAGCTTCTTTGCCACCATGACAGTGGCATGAAGGGCAACGCCTAACAGCGCCCAGAAGATGACGCTGGCACGGCGCACGATGCTGAACGAAATGATAAGGGCGGCTGGATAGCCCAGGATGGTCAATGCAGAGGCAATGCCCAATTCGTTGACACCGAGGCCAGCAGGCATAAAGAATACGGAAGCACTGACCGCTATTGCGCCAGCGATGGTAATGATATCCGCCATGCTGGGGTCGAATCCAAGGATAACAAAAATGGCGTACATCTCCACAAGGCTAAAGATGCGGCTGACAAACTTCCAGCCTGTGGCAGCAAAGAAACGGCCTGTCGGGATGGGTTCGTTGCGGTACTCTTCCAGCATCTTGAATTTCTTCAGCACAAAGCCCACCGCCTTGGAAGGAGCATGGGAGAGTGCCAGCCAAATAATGCCAAAACTCGCAGCATAATGCACTGCTGCCAAAACGGCCACAGTGGTGAACACTGCACTTTTCATTTCCACCAAAACTAACGTGAACGTTAGGCAAACAGCGGCAAACAACATCCCAGTGATGGCCCGGATGAGCCGCTCAACCACCACTGCACGGCTGGCCGTGTGCAGGTCTAGCCAGTTGGTCATGTGCTGGATGCGGTAAGGCTCCCCGCCAACCGATGCCAAAGGCAGTATCGTATTGTAGGCCTCCCCGGTGATGTTGTTGTAAAGCAAATCAACGAAAGGCACTTTGTTTCGGATCAAGGTGCTGGTGCAAAGCGTATTGGTAACAATCCAGAGGATGGCCACAGAGAACACGAGGAACACTTTGCCGCCAATCAGCGACAACGATTCGGTCACCAAGTCAATCGGCACATAAAACAGGAGGGCAGCGATGATGCCCAAGCCCAACAGGTAAGGAATGGCCTTTTTTGTTTTCTTCGAAAACAGCTTTTTGGGTTTCACGGCCTTAACGATGGTTGCCTCCGGCAAAAGGGCAGCTGCTTCGGGCGTTGGAAACATCAGCTTCAACCGGCGCTCGGCTTCGTCCCGCATATTGGGGTCGTCCACGTCCTGCCACTGGGCGTTGTCTAGGACCACGGCACGCACGCCGTCGCCATCAATGAAGTGCTGAATGATGCCACTTACGGAGTGCGCCCCTTGTTCGGCTTTTTCGGCAATGATGCTTCCATAGCCTTTGGGGAAGTAGAAAAGCCCTGTGTCCACGAGGTCGTACTCCTTGATCTCCTTGCCAATGTTGTGAATGAAACCGTTCCGGCTGGCAACTTTGGTAGCATCGTCCATGTCGAAGACATTCTCGAGGTCGGCATCGCAGGCAAGTGCTGGCAGTTCGGGGGCTTGTTTTGTTTTTTGGATAAAATCCCGCACGGTGTCCGGCGAGAAGATATGGTCGGACATGGTGAGCAGGAAAGCCTCGCTGAACCCAGCAGCACCAGCAGCGAAAGTGACGCCATTGCCAAGCTCGTAGTTTTCGCACTCAACGTACTCAATATCAATGCTTTGCAGCCGCTCGATGCTTTTCATTTCAGGCACCACTTGGTCTTTGTAGGCCCCCACGACGATGCGGAAATGGCGGACGCCCGTTTCATGGAGCGTCAGGATGGCCCTTTCGAGGAGGCGGAGCCCACCGAGGTTCATCAACACCTTGGGCTTCAAAACGCCCTTCTCCCGAAAACGGGAACTCTTCCCTGCGGCCAAAATGACGGCGTGGCGAATTGGCTTTTGGTTATCGGCCGAATTTTTCTTTGGAGAATCAATGACTGATTGTAAGGCAGAATTCATTCAATATGGCTTGGTCGGTGTCAGGTGTGATTGTTTTTTGTTGCAATGTTGCTGTAAAGTGTGTGGTTACGCTAACAAAACGAAAAGGAATCAACGACCCAAAGTCCGTAATTATTATTTTCTGTTGCGCATAGGTAAACAGGCGCAACTTGGTTTTTATTTTGAAAAAGCGGCCTCCATTAATTTCACGAAGTGGGAAATAGTTCACGATAATTGAACAATTTTTCCTTTTTTCTTCACCTACGATGATTTTAAGGATTGGGATCACCCACTTAACTGGTAATTCTTTTTCAACGCTGCGTGAAGGCTCATTTTTTTTCGAAGCAAAACTAAGGAAGTGCTTAGGCTGGAAATACTTTCAATTGCGTGAGGTGGCAAGGAAATAGATGAGTTGTTGTTTTCGGGGCATGAAGTGTAGGACACTAATTGATGGAACAAGGAACGGCTGCGGCAAAAATTAGCCGCAGCCGTTCCCAAAACTGATGGTCGAATGGGGGATTCGGTATATCAATTCCTATAGTTCTGGTCAAAGAAGACCCGGTAATCGTCAATATTCTTTGACTTCAGGAGTTCCTTGTAGTTGTCCTGTGAGATTGGTAGCAGTTCGAACGTGTACTTAGCAGGGTCAAGGAAGTCCTTGCTGTTCTTTTGCACCACATCAAGGTATTCCATGGCTTCTTTCTTGTCGTTGTAACGCCTGATGGCGATGACGGCGTTCTTGCTCTCCCCTTCTCCGATGAAGATATTGTTCATCCGCAGTTTTTGCGGCTTATGGTATTTTTCGTTGTAGTCCGAAATGATGATTTTGGCATCGTTCATCACCACTTCGCCCTTGAATACGACTATCACATAGTGCAGTTGGTCATTCGTGACCTTGTACTCCCCTACTTGGCCTTCGCCGGGGGGCAAGTCTCGCTGCTGGCCAGGCCCAGTGCCCAAGTTTTCGCCCAAAAGGCGAAGTATCTCCTTGGCACGTGTGCTTTCGGGGTCGTTGGGGTATTTGGCCACCACTTCCTTTAGGGCTTCCACATAAGCTTCCTTCCCTTGCAGGCTGCCGACGCACATGGCCCCCAACAGTGCAAATCGGGGCATCAGCTTATTCTGGCCTCCGAACATCTCCCCTACTTTCCCGATGCGCTCGTAGGCTTCCTGGAAGTTGCGCTGCTCGAAGCGCTGGAGTGTTTCATCATAATAGTCGGTCAAATTGTCCTCTTTGGCCTTGATGCTCTCGGCAAAATTGGGGTCTTTCAACATGCGGGCATAGTTCGAGGTAGCGTAGCCGTTCACGATCATATCGAAATAGCGCTGCGCATTCACTGCATCGCCCATGTCCCTGTAAGACAGATACAGGTAGTACAGGGCATCCAATTTGTATTGCGTCTCGGGATAGCGCACGATCAAGGCTTCGAGCGATTCAACCGATTTTTTGTAATTTTCCAAGCGGTCACGGTAAAGCACACCGAGCTGGAACATGGCCGCTTCAATCTGGCGGTTGGCGGCACCGACTTTTTCCGGGGAGTCCGGTACGTCCTTCAAGAGTTCTTTTACTTCTTCCTCCGTGAGCTGCGAAGACTCGTTGGCCGCCAGGATGTCATTTTGGTCATCGGCCACGCTCGATTGGTCGGAGCGGCGCCAATTGTCCTGTAGGGTTCGGCTGCCCCATTTCCGTTCGAAGTCACGCTTCCCGTCCTTCTTGCTCCTGTCATTGTAAGCCCAAAACTTGGAATTGTTGAGTGCTGGAGGTGGTGCGCCTCCTTTGGGCAGCGCGGCGGATGCCGGGTTGTTTTGCGCAGCAGCAGCTTTCTTTTTTGCGGCATTGATGCGCTCTTCGTCGTTTTTCTTTTTGATGGCGGTGGCCAATGCCAATTTTTCTTCCTCTGTCATGTTGCTGACCGCAATCAAGCTGTCCTGCATTTGAATGGTGAGCAGGTTCGCCGCAATTTCATCAAGGTTTTTTGAAAGACCACTCACCCGACGGTGGCGCTCATCGGCTATGTTCATCACCATCAAGGTGCTATCGTAGTAGAGTTTGGCCTTCACATAGCTCTCGTCCTCGAAGTAGAGGTCAGCCAACATAAGGTAGGACTCCGCTTTTTGCGAAATATTGGCCGTGCTCTTCGCAAGCGAAAGCTCCAAGTTTTTGATGCCCTCTTTTTTGTCGCCCTTTTCAAGTGAAATGGTAGCAAGTGCGAAATAAATCTGGTCTTGGAACTCTTTGTTCTTCTCATCCTTCATCATTCGTTCCAACTGGCTGACGGCAGACTCCCTTGAGGAGTTGGAAAGTGCCGAGTTCAGCCTCGCTGCAAAGTCCATTTCATAGGATGGCTTTGTCTTCAGCACCACGGCATAAGCATCATAGGCTTGCTGGCTGCGCTTGGCCTGCTGGTGCAGTTGGCCAAGAATGAATGCCAGACGGGCCTTCATCACGTTGTCTTCCACGAGGCCAATGGCCGTGTTCAGCGGCTCAACGGCCAGGTCGTATTTTTTTTGCTCTAAGAAAAAATGCGCTTTGGCAATGGCCACATCCCTGCGCACATCTTCGAAGGTGGCAGGGCTGCGCTCCAGCTCATTCAGCAGCCGTTCTGCCTGGGTGAAATTATCCCGCTCGATATAGGTTCGTGCAAGCCACAAAACACCTTCCTGATAAGCTGGGCGGTGTTTCATGAAATAATTTTCAGGATTGGACTGTACCACCTCTGGCTCAAGGTTGCCGAGCGTGATGGAGCCGGGTGCTGGAATGGCGGGCTCCTCTGGTTCCTCCTCGGTAACTTCTTCGGTTTTGGGCACTTTGTTTTTGTCCTTTGTCTCTTCGCCCTTCTTTTTTGGAGGGCTTTTCTTGCCTTTCTTCTTGTTCTTCTTGGCTTCCTTCATTTTGCGCTTGCGCTCTTTTTCACGCTCCTTGCGCTTAGCATCCGCCAATTTTTTCTTTTCCTTACTAGAAAGTTCGATTTTTTCCTCCCCATCAGTACCATCATTTTTCACCTTGCCTTTCATCACCGCCTTCTTCCGCTTCTTGCTCACTTTCGACTTGGAGTCCCGCTTGGCCATTTCCTTCGGGTTGTACTCTGCCACCATAAATTCCAGCGATTCCTCAGCCGACTCATAGTCTTGCTTCATGAATTGTGACTGCCCAAGCACGAGGTAGCAGTCGTCCGTCCAGTGGCTGGGGCGGTGCATGTTCACCACCACGGAAACCTTGGCGGCTGCCTTGTCCATTTTTTCCGCAACGGCTTTTGGGTTCTCAGCCGCCATATATTTGTAGATTGGCAGTACCTTGCGGTAATTGTCCCGAACCTGGTCGTCAAGTTCGGTCTGCGCTTCGGCCAACAAAACGGTGGCATTGTAGTAGCCGTTGTAATGGGCCGTCATATTGTGGTAGCCCTTTTTGAGCGGACCGACGTCGTTCTTTTTCTTTTGGGTGACGCAGCCTGAGGCTACCCAAAAGGCAATGGCAAGCAACAGTGGAATGGTAAACTTTTTCAAGACACAGTTTATTTATGAAGCAAACGAAGGTGCAAAATTAGGGGTTTGCCTCATCCCTATTTTTGTTATTGTGAAAATTGCGAATTTTACGGGTCTTTTCGGACGGGGTTTCAGTAAAGACCCACACGCAGTTCACCAAACTTGCTAAACGGCAAATTTATTTCATTCCAAACAACGGTTAACGACATGTCGGAAGAAAACAAGAAAGTGCATCGCAGGTGGGAGCGGATGAAGGATACTTACCGCTTGGTCATTTACAACAATGAGACCTTTGAGGAGGTTCGGTCTTTCAACCTCTCTCCCCTCAATGTCTATGTCATGTTGAGCACACTGGTGGTGCTGGTATCTGCATTGGCCATCGCAGCCATCGTGTTCACCCCAATCAAGCGATTGATACCGGGCTACGGAACTGCCAACTCTCATCCTGAAATGGTCAAGATTTACCGGGACATAGACTCGCTCGAACAGCTTGTGAAAGCACAAGATCGCTACAACGAGGGCATGAAAAAACTGCTCACGGCAGATGTGGAGTACGCTCCTGATGCTCTTCCTACAAAAAAGCCCGTTGAAGGCAACAGCCACGACCCCGTGCCCCGCAACGAAGCAGATGCCAACCTCCGGAACGAGGTGGAAATGGCCGACATACGGGCAGTCACGGGCCAGGCAGTCACCAATCCGGTCAATATTTCACCTAGGGAGGTGCCCCTCGAGCAGATGCACTTCTCTACGCCCATCGGCGGCACCATTATGGCCGCTTTCGACCCAGAGAAAAAACACCTTGGCGTTGACATCGTTGCGCCAAAGAACACGCCGATCAAGGCTGCCCTGGACGGTTGGGTCATTTCCTCGGACTGGACGCTCGAAACCGGCAACACCATCGCCATCCAGCATGCGAACAATATCGTTACCTTTTACAAGCACAATTCCGTCTTGTTGAAGAAGACTGGGAACTACGTGCGGGGAGGCGAGGCCATTGCCATCATTGGCAATACAGGTGAGCTAACCGATGGGCCGCACCTCCATTTTGAACTTTGGCATCAAGGCAAGCCGGTGAACCCGACGGATTTTGTGGACTTTAAGTAGGGGTGATTCGTGATTCGTGATTAGGTGCGTTGAGAAAAGTTTGACGTAGTTTTTTTTGACGCAGATAGACGCAGATTTTTCATGATTTTTATGTTTTTTCCACCTTCGGTGAAAAGGGCATATCGCAAGAATATAGAAATCTTTACATCTGTGCATTTACTAAACACCCTAATTGGTGATTTGTGATTGGCCGTTAGGGAGGATTCCAAAACTGGTACCTATATTACCTCCCATCAAACTTTGAAAAGAACCCGTTCCCCTTTCTTCTCCTCGTTGAATTGGCCATTGTGCCAGGCGAGATGACCGCTCACAATGGTACTTTCCACTTTTCCCTTGAAGGTATGCCCCTCGAAGGGCGACCAGCCACACTTATAGTATATATTGTCTTTTGCGACCGTCCACTCCCGATTAAGGTCAACGAGCGCTAAGTCGGCCCAATTCCCTTCGTCCAAGAAGCCACGGCCATCCACCTTGAAACAAATGGCTGGGGCATGGCACATTTTCTCCACGATTTTTTCCAATGAAATAAGGCCCTTTTGGTAAAATTCCAACATCACGTTCAGGGAGTGCTGCACCAGCGGCACACCTGATGGGGCATTGAAATGGTTGCCCTGCTTCTCCTGCCAGGTATGGGGGGCGTGGTCGGTGGCGATGATGTCCAGGCGGTCGTCCAGCAGGGCGGGAAGCAGGGCCGCTTGATGTTCGGGACCTTTCACGGCGGGGTTGCACTTGATTTGCGTGCCGAGCCGCTTGTAATCGTTGCTGTTAAAATATAGGTGGTGAACGCAGACCTCAGCCGTGATCCGCTTCTGGGCCAGTGGCGCATCGTTTTGGAACAGTGAAAGTTCGTCCTTTGTGGAGATGTGCAGAATGTGCAGCCTCGTATTGTGCCGCTTTGCCAATTCAACAGCGAGGCTGCTGGATTTGAGGCAGCCCTCAACGCTGCGTATTTCTGGATAAAACTCGACGGGGATGTCTTCGCCATACCGTTCCCGGTAAACGGCCTCGTTGCGGCGAATGGTGGCCTCGTCCTCGCAATGCGTTGCTATAAGCATGGGGCATTGGGAGAAAACAGCCTCCAATGTTTGCTTATCGTCCACCAGCATATTGCCCGTACTGGACCCCATGAAGATTTTGACGCCGCAGACGTTGCGGGGGTTGGTGCGCAGCACTTCCTCCAAATTATCGTTGGCAGCCCCCATGAAAAAAGAATAGTTCGCCAGCGATTTTACGGCAGCCGTTTGGTATTTTTCCTCCAAAAGCACCTGGGTGGTAGCCGTAGGCTTGGTATTGGGCATTTCCATGAAGGTGGTTGTGCCACCAGCAACGGCCGCACGAGGCTCGGTATAGAGGTCGGCTTTGTGCGTAAGGCCGGGTTCACGAAAATGCACTTGGTCGTCAATGATGCCAGGAATGGCATGCAGGCCCGACCCATCCAACTCAATGTCGGCCTTTTGATCTATAATGCCCCCTACCCTTTCGAGTAGGCCTTGCCGGATTAAGATGTCGCCCAAAGTGATTTTGCCACGGTTGACGATATGCACGTTCTTGATTAGGATGGACTTCATACGCTGTTAGGTTATAGTTCGCTGCAAATATCGAAGAACAGTAGTTATGGTGGTAGTTTAGAGGGTGAGAGGGTGAGAGGCCTCGTCTTAAGAGCATGTCAAAACCATAAGAACTGCTTATCTTATTGGGTTGAAATACGGATTGCAGGAAATACGTCACAGATTATCGGTTAAAAATGCAATAAATAAAGCATTTAAATTGAACATCAATGCATTTTCAACGTCACAACTTGGACATTTTCCGTATTTTTTGCACGAAACAGGCATGAAAATCATAAAAACTGGAATCGTGACATGATTTTTAGGGTAAACAGAAAAAAATTCTGAAAAATCGGAAAAAATATCATTTCAAAATAGCAATACAACATGTATCATAAAGCGCTGATTATTAGCTTAAAAATGCTTTAACAATTATTACATATAATTGACTATCAGTTAGTTGCAATTAATTGTAATTTGAAAATAAATTGAAAAATAAATTGCCTAAACCCTTGACAAGCGTTCGATATGCCCGTAGATTTGTGTCGTCTTTTCAACTAAACCTCCTCCAGAAAAGAAATTCCCTTCAATTTTCCCCTTTTTCGAGATTCCCACATCGTTGAAAGCATTAAAGGCGATTTGACAATTACTTCAGATTCCTCCACCAAAACAGAAAGAAGGCAAAATCAAACAATAAAGCATTGCAAGAGCATTTATAGCTCGTATTGAACAGACCGGAACAACACTAATAAGACCCACTATTGGGAGACTACTGAATTAATAAAAACAAAGACTTGGACAAATCAAACGACAAAACACTGAACAACAAACACTCACACAGGAACTTGAACAAAACGCACAGAAAACAAAGACTTAGCAGCAAGCACTCACACAGGAACTTGAACAAAACGCACAGAAACAAAAACTAAGGAACAAGAATTCACACAGGAACTTGAACAAAACGCACAGAAACAAAAACTAAGGAACAAGAATTCACACAGGAACTTGAACAAAACGCACAGAAACAAAAACTAAGGAACAAGAATTCACACAAAAGCTTGAACAAAACGCACAGAAAGCAAAGACTTGGACAAACAAAAAACAATACTTGAGCAAATTCTTCGATCATTTTGTACAAAGCACAAAAAATTCAACAAAGCAGGCAGACAAGATGCCATTACACTAAAGAGTTAAATTAATGGCCTTGCTCATAAGGAGCAAAAGTTATTGACTTACACCACCTTATTTTATTTTCTATTACGAACACCCACTTTTAACAACCAATGAACGCACGCCCTTAAGACCAAAATTATTGAACACCACCTTATTTTTTTTAATTGCATAGACAACAAAAACTTTGAACACTTTTTAATTCAACCCTATTTTTTAAGCCCCAAAACCAAGTTACTATGAATTTATCCAAAAAACAAAAAGCCCTGAAATACTGGGCTTTTATTTAACCAACAATCAACCAAAAAATATGACACCCTTCTTCGGAAACACCTTAGTGCTTCCCCAGCACATTGAACTAACAACCATTTTCTAAAGAACTCATGCTATGGGACATCGCTTTTTAGCCAGTATGGTATTTGTTTTTGCCATGCTCCAACTTAATGCCGCTACATACTTCGTAAAACAAGGGGGAACAGGCGCAGGTAGCTCTTGGAGCGATGCGTCGGGCGACCTTACCGCTGTGCTCTTCATGGCACAAACTGGCGACCAAGTTTTCGTAGCAAAGGGTACTTATTACCCAACTACCCAAAAAGACCGTAGAATTTCCTTTGCCATACCATCTGGCGTGCAGGTATATGGCGGCTTAAACGGCACTGAAACCTCAGTCGGGCAGCGTGATGCCAAGGCTCAGAAATCCATTTTGAGCGGCAATATCGGGTCAAAGACCGACCATTCCGATAATTCCTATACAGTTGTACTCATTAAAAATGCAGACCAAAGCACATTGCTTGACGGCTTCATCATTGCAGATGGCAATGCGGATGGCGCAGGCCCAAGCGCCGATAAAGAGCGCTGCGGTGGTGGGATATATATTGACGGCTCAGGCGTTGGTGCCGAATCCAGCCCAACCATCCAAAACTGCGTTTTCCAAAACAATTTTGGACGTGACGGCGGAGCTGCTTATGTGAATGGACGTGGTGGCATCTGCAACCCAACCTTCACCAACTGTGAATTCCAAAACAACAAGGTGGATCTTGATGGCGGAGCCATGTTCAACGATGGTCGCCACCGTGGCACCGCTAACCCAGTGCTACAAAACTGTACCTTCACCAGCAACCATGCAAATTATGGCGGTGCACTATGCAACTACGGCGGCAAGGGCCAATGCAACCCGACCATAAAGGGTTGTATATTTCGCAACAACGAAGCTTTGTTGCGTGGAGGGGCCATCTTCAATATGGATGTTGAGGGCGAAGCAAAACCTGTGATAAACGATTGTCAATTCGTTGACAACCAAGCAGTCGCAGGGGAAGGCATCTACACCTTCAGCAAACCTGAACCAAGGACCAAGACAGAACAGGTGAAATTAAAAACGAATTAATCCAATTAAATATATGGATTTAATCCTGATAGCATCACCACATTAATTGAGAGAGAGCGTGTGTCTATTATACAGGAGTTGGTGGCTGATTCTTGACGCCACCAGCTTGCTTTCTTAACAAATGACAACTCCGGGTTATGCAATTTAAGTTAAAGAACTTAAAAACAACATCCATTTAAGGAAGGAGACCAATCCCAACACCGAAAGATTTTATAGCCATGGGAAATAGTTTGGAACTGGGCTGGGGATATTGACCAGCAATACTGGCAATATCCCCTAGACCAGATTCACTTCCGAATTGGCTACAATTAACTGACAACCAAACGTTTGAATAAACTATAGTTACTCCTCTGCTTGAAACACTATTGCAGTTGCAGTAAATAGTTGCGCTGAATGACTCCTACTATATCCTTCGCAGCTTATTGCAAAAACAGGGTAAATTAGACTTAAACAAACTACTAAAGAACGGACCGCTCTACCCCCTTTTTTTAAAAAGAGAGAGCTTTATGATACGGGTTTTTTCATGCTGATTTTTTTATGATGACACACATCACGAAATACTAATCGTAGGAAGATACGTGATGTTTGATTCTCGCAGGTCTTTGTTCCGGGTAACTGGAACTGAGACCTTTTTTATTTAATCAGCTTCATATCCAATATGCTTTTAACCCAGCCCACCTGCTGCCGTCATGCCAAATGCCATCATTCCTATTATCAGAAAAACGTACAACACCATCAAGGCAATCATCATGATGCCCAAGTACTTATAGTGCTTGCCGAGGTTCACGCAGGATTCGGTCAAGGATTGCTGCTCATTGAAAAGAAGTGCACGCTTCATCTTGCTTGAAAACTGGTAGAGGTAGAGCAACGGGAAAAAATAAAGCCCAGCTACCACAAGGTAGAAAAGCGACAAAATCCAAAACGGAAAGGGGAAGGCACCAGACATGGAATCGCCCATGAAAGAGGAGGCTCCCAGCATGGCAAGGCCCGCCAATACCATGAAGCCAACGCCAATAAATCCAAGAATGGCAAGGCCCATGCTCCAGTTTGCTGCCGTTTTCAAGCCTTCACGGGCCTGGCTGTTCAGGTGAAGCTCGCCCTGCTGCTGGCCCATGTCAATGATTTGTTCTTCGTTCATATTCAATTATTTTTTGGTGAAACAATGTCGCAAGATAACCCAGATTTTCAGCCAAAAGCATTTCCTTTGAAGAAAAATGCCGCCCATGCTACCGCTATCCATCACAACGTCCTGCCAAGAAATCATTAAGGAAAGCATCACCGCTGCCCGACCTGTTGCTGGCGGGGACATCAACAAGGCATACCGATTGGAAACGGCAGGTGGCAGCTATTTCGTCAAAACCAACACAGCACCCTTGGCAAGGAAAATGTTTGAAGCTGAGGCAAAGGGTCTGGCGGCATTGAACAGCCCATGCATCCTGCGCACACCCGAAGTGTTGGGCTTTGGCAGCACCAGCGAGGGAAGCTTCCTCCTGCTCGACTTCATCGAAACAAGCTACAGGCCCGATGGCTTTTGGGAGGAATTCGGGGCATCTTTGGCCAAACTGCACCGCAGTAGCTCCCCCAGTTTTGGCTTTGACCACGACAACTTCATCGGCAGCCTGCCACAACGCAACCACTACCACGATGACTGGCCCAAATTCTACACGGAAGAGCGCCTATTGCCGCAACTGACCATTGCGAAGCAACTTGGCCTACTACAATCGCCTGATTTTCAACGCTTTGACCTCCTCTTCAAAAAATTGCCAGACCTCTGCCCCAAGGAGCCACCCGCCCTCACCCACGGCGACCTTTGGAGCGGCAACTTCCTCTGCGATGCCAAAGGCCATCCCGTGCTGATTGACCCGGCGGCCAGCTTCTCGCACCGGGAAATGGACCTGGCCATGAGCAGGCTATTTGGTGGCTTCGAGCGCCCGTTTTACCGCAGCTACGAAGAGGAATGGCCCTTGGAGCGGGGCTTCGAGCAACGGCTGCCGGTTTACCAATTGTACTTCTTGTTGGTGCATGTGAACCTGTTTGGGGAAAGCTATGTACGCCGGGTACGGGAAGTATTGGCAGGGTATGCTTGAATGGCCCGTTGCCGTGGGCAACAATCCCCCAAAAATGGATGCTTTTGTCCATAATTCTGGAATATAAAGATTTTTTCAAAAAAACCGCCCACCCCATGCCGCCTTTTTTACCGCTCAAGCGTTAGGATGATGTCCTTTTGGCGCAGTTTTTTCCAAATAGGATCAAATTGAATCGCATTGCATGGCAATCCACTGGAATACAGAAAAGCTAAACCGGCACCTTTCCCGCATTGACGGGGCCATCATGGTTGGCCGCTACAACCTGGCACTCAAGCTCGCCCACCGCAGCTTGAAGCAGTACTATGGCACCCATATCGCTGCCAACAACATCAGCATGGAGCAGATGAGCCCGGACAATATCCGCATCATGGCCATTTATATCTGCCGCCACCTGATGGCCCACTTCCGTAAGTACGAAATCCCCTACAACGAACGCCGCCTGATGTTCATCACCCTCGTCAGCAATGTCATCTTCCTGACCACCATGAGTATCTACTCCGAGGACGACTACCTCGCCGACAAGGCCACGGCCACCTACGCCCGTGAAAACGTGAACAGCATCATTTCTTACCTGATGCGCTACATGGCCTGAGCTTTTGCCAGTTCTATTCTAAATATTCTTCGAATTTAGCCCGAATTGTCTTCCAAAGACAATCTAATGCCAATCCATTTACTCAAATTGCGCCCCAATTCTCAACTTTGTAAATCACCTCGCATGAAAAAAACATTACCTATTATTTACCTATTAATATTGCCGCTTGCGCAATGCTTTGGCCAAGCAGTCCAGGCCACCCTGCTCGATAACTGGCACGACGCTGCCATCGTACCGACCACGGCCTACAATAACCGCTACAATGAGTGCTGGGGCTTTGCCATGAACGGCCATGAGTACGGCGTTATCGGCTCCACGGCTGGCATGCATTTCATTGATGTCACAGACCCCAGCAACATCTTTGAAGCGTTCAAAGTGGCCGGAGCATCTACGGGCACCAACCTCATCCACCGCGACATGAAAGACCACAATGGCTACCTCTATTGCGTAGCGGACGAAGGTCCTTCGAAATTGCAAATCATTGATGTTCAAGACCTTCCGAACAGCGTCACCCAGGTTTACAGCTCAAACGAGTTTGTCACCACCTCGCACAACCTCTATATTGACGAGTCAAAGGACAGGCTCTACCTGCTTGGTGCGGGCAGTTCCACCAAGGTGCTCGACATCTCCAACCCCACTCAGCCTGTGTTGTTGGCAAGCTACCCCAACCCCAGTTTTTACATGCCCTATACCCACGATGGCTTTATCAAGGACCATATTGGCATCTTCAACTGTGGCGGGTCCGGCCTTTGGATAATTGACTTCACTAACCCACTGGCACCTCAAGTGCTGAGCACCATGACCAACTACACTGACGCTGGTTACAATCACTCTGGCTGGATGTCGGAAGACGGCAACTATTATTTTCTTTGCGACGAAACGCACGGCGCAAGGATAAAGGTGGTGGATCTCTCCGACCTCACAGAGCCAGTCGTAGTGGCCACCATCGAGCCGGGCATTTGGGAAAACGAAATCCCGCACAACTGCCTCGTGAAGGACAATTTCCTTTATATCTCCTATTATTACGACGGCCTCGAAGTTTGGGACATCAGCGACCCCGAACAACCAGTTCGATCTCATTTCTACGACACTTATGCTTTCAACAACATGCCATCCTACGCTGGCGCCTGGGGCGTGAACCCGTTTTTGCCTTCGGGCAATATCCTGCTCTCCGACATGCAGAGCGGGCTTTTCATTTTTGAAAACATAGTAGGTGGCTTCGTCAATACGGCTTTCAATGCCAGCGAATCATTGTTTGAAATTTGCACGGGCGAAACGGTGGCGTTCGATTTGACCCTCGGCGGCGGTTGGTCACCTGCCGGGGTGAACCTAAGCGTATTGCCCGGCAATTTGGTCGGCAACGTTCAGTTTAGCCAGAACCCTGCTATGCCAGGCAGCATGGTGCAGGTGACGGTCACCAACTTGTCTTCCACCGATGGCATCACCGAGAGCCTCATCCTCCAAGCTACGGATGGCACCACCGAAAAAACCGAGGAAGTATTCATTACCGTAAGTGAATTGCCCATTGCATCAACACAAAGCCAACCAGCGGAAAATGCAACGGGCGTTGCACTGCAAGCCAATTTCGAATGGGCAGCTGTGCCCGGCGCCACCAGTTATAAACTGCAATTAGCCGATGAACTGGCCGCTTTTGACGCCAATATCATCTATAGCGCCAACACCCCGGCTACAACGTTCACGCTTGCTAACAACCTGCTGCCCGCTGCCACCTATTATTGGCGGGTTACTGCCAAGAACGATTGCGGCAGCACACCTTCCGCTATCCGAACTTTTACTACGGAAGGCGTAAGCGGCTCCGACCAAATCGGGGACAACGGGTTTGCCATCTTCCCCAACCCAGCCAGTGAGCAAATCATATTACAAGCCCAAGCCGCATTTGCCAGCGACTTGTTTATTTCGCTGGCTTCGCCAAATGGCCAAAAGGTCGTGGAAAAGCAATTCGAAGCAGGAGCAACCAGCCTCTCGCTCCCGGTTGTTGGGCTACCATCCGGCATCTATACCTTAAAAATCAGCACAGCCAAAGAAGTCATCTTGAAGCGAGTCGTGATTGAATAGTACAGCCCCGAAAATGAAAAATGGGTTGCTGACGAACCCAGTCAGCAACCCATTTTTCTTGATAAAAAATTCCTTTACAAAAAGGGGCTTTTTTCAAACTTTCGGGCGTTCCCGTACATTATTCTTTGGTTCAAAAAACGAATCAATCAGTTTGGCCTAATTTTGCGGGCAATCAACCTATCCAAATCACCAAGGCAACCAAAACTGGCATGAATCACGAAGAGAATACGCCGACACCAACGAAGAAGCTGAATACCTGGCTCCCATTGCTTTTTTCACTGATCTTGGTGGCTGGCATGCTCATTGGCACGCAGATGCAGTCGAACCCGCCCACTGCCGTGGCCATTGAAGCGCCCAAGGGCGAACAGAAGCTGCCACCGAGCAGCATTGGCCAGGGCAAATTGGAGGAGCTTATCCGCTACATCGAATCCCGTTACGTGGACGACGTGAACAAGGACGAACTCGTCAAGGAGGCCATTGACAATATCCTCTACCAGCTCGACCCCCACTCCAGCTACATCTCCGCCGAACAGCTAAAAGAAGTGAACGAACAACTCGAAGGCAGCTTCGACGGCATCGGCATCGAGTTCGTGGTGGTGGACGACACGGTGACGGTCGTGGCAGCCCTTTCCGGTGGCCCTGCCGAAGGCGCCGGCATCCTCTCAGGCGACAAAATCGTGCAACTGGAGGACACGCTGACCCTTGGCAAGAACGTTGACTTCGAAGGCATCCTGTCGAAACTGAAAGGCGAAAAAGGCTCGAAAATCAAGCTCGGCGTGCTGCGAGGCATGGAGAAAACCTTGCGTCAGTTCACGCTGACCCGTGACAAGATTTCCGTCAACAGCGTCGAAGTGGCCTATATGCTCGACGATATCACCGGCTATGTCAAAATCAACCGCTTCAGCCTCAACACCTATGAGGAGTTCATGAAGTCGCTGGAAAAAATGGTGGACGAGCAGGGCATGAAACACCTCGTGATAGACCTGCGCCAGAACCCCGGCGGCTATATGAATGAGGCAACAAACATCCTCAGCCAGCTTTTCAAGGAAAAGGAACAGCTGTTGGTATTTACCGAAGGGAAAAACGTGCCCCGCACCGACTACAAGACCACGGGCCGCAATTTCTACGACGTGGAAAACATCGCCGTGCTGACCGACGAAGGCTCGGCCAGCGCCAGCGAAATCCTTGCTGGGGCCGTACAGGACTGGGACCGTGGCGTCATCATCGGTCGGCGCACCTTTGGCAAGGGGCTGGTGCAGGAGCAGTACCGCCTGCGTGACGGTTCCGCCATCCGCCTCACGGTGGCCCGCTACTATACGCCATCGGGCCGGTGCATCCAAAAACCCTACGAAGGCCGGGAAGACTACGAAGATGACGTTGCGGAGCGCATGGAAAACGGCGAACTCTACAACGGCCAAAGCGAACACGAAGACACCACGAAATACTACACCAATGCAGGCCGGGTGGTCTATAGCGGCGGCGGCATTGACCCCGACCTGTTCGTGCCCCTCGATTCTGCCCTGCTCAACCCTTATTATATCCGCCTTAACCAGCACGTGCCGTCATTTGCCTTCCGCTACTTGGCAGCCCATCGGCCCGAATTGGAAAAACTGAAGCTGGAGGACTTCGCAGCCAATTTCACGGTGACGGAGAGCATGGCCGCCGAGTTTGTCAACTTCGCAGTGTCCAAGGGCGAAAGGCGTAGCGACCGCCACTGGCCAAGGGTGAAGAACAACGTCAAATTGATCATCAAAGCCGGCATTGCCCGCCACCTCTGGTCGGAGCTCGGCTACCACTATGTGCTGAACGACAACGACCCCTACCTCAAAAAAGCCAAACAGGTGGTGCGGCAGGAGAACCCGCTGTCGCTGAAGTGAGTTGCGAGTTGCGAATCACGAGTTACGAGTTGTGAGTCACTTATATTTTCTAATTGCATCCTTACAAGGTTTGCAAATTCGGATAAACCCTTAAATTTGCGCCCCAATTGAGGATTTGTTGGTTTTCCGTGTGCGCCAATCCGCAATCCGCAATCCGAAATCGCATGGTCCCGTAGTTCAACGGATAGAATGGAAGTTTCCTAAACTTTAGATATGGGTTCGATTCCCGTCGGGACTACACTTATACATTTTAAAGCCTTGTAAATCAATGATTTATGAGGCTTTTTTATTTTTTGGTTAAACATAGGTTAAACATTTTGAAAACTTCCTCCCACTACAGCGTCTTTCTTCAATTTGCTGGAATAACTTGTTTGTCCACACCTTAGAATCTTATTTTTATGTTCCGCTGTCTTATCCCTGAATCATTTCTGATGTGCTTTTTACCGCTTCCTGCGGCATTATGAGTTTGACACAACTCCTATCCCTGCCGACCTTTGCAATTGATTTCCAGTTTTTTTCTAACCAAAAATGTAAAGCTATGGCAAGGCAAAAAGGTCTAATCAAGTATGTCGGTACCATCGGTGATGTCCGGCATTTCAAAATCAAGGGCGAGAAGGGCTACTTCGCCGGGCTGGTCGGTGGACCGACTGCAGAGCAAGTGCTCACCGGCGACGAATTCAAGCGGACAAGGGAGAACATGGCGGAGTTTGCTGGCTGTGCGAGTGTCGGCAAGGCCATCCGCACTGCGTTCAGCCCGTTGAAGCACATGTTCAGCAGGCGGCTCACCGGGACGCTCATGGCGGTCGTCAAGAAAATCAACTTGGAGGATGGCTCTGAGGCACGTGGCCAGCGGGCCATCCTCATCACTCAGGTTCCACAGTACCTCGAAGGCCTGGATTTCGACCCCAGGTTGTCGCTATCTTCCGTTCTGCGGATTCCGTTCACCTTGACACCGCTGGCGGCGAGAATCGGTTCGACACTCGCTATTCCGGTTTTCCAGCCGCAAAACTTCTTGAACGTGCCAAATGGTGCGACCCATTTCAGGTTGTTCAATGCGGTATCGGCCATATCCGACTATGTGTTCAACGCAGAGGCCGCAGTTTATGAGCCGAAGGTGGCTGACCAGAACGGTGTTTCGGGAATGGCCTACACGGATTACCTCGATGTGAAGGTGGCAACGGAAGCCATCAGCCTTGAGGCGAAGCTCCTGAACGACCTGGAGCCGTCCGCCGATGTGGCCGTGCTGAACGCCGTCGGCGTCGAATTCTTCCAGAAGGTCGGCGACAACTACTACCTGTTCGCCTCCGGCAATGCGATGCAGCTGGTGGACGTGTTCTGATTCTACTACCCGCTTGGGTACGGTTTGCTAAATTGTTTTATCCGGGGCATGGGGCGGCAAGGCCCATGCCCTTTTTCATCCATATCAAAATTCATCGGCTTATGAAAACTGAAAAAATGTCCGTGCTGGAGCGTGCGGTCGCACCCACTCCAAAATTCTTCAAAACCATCCGCAACTGGGCCCTTGTTCTTGGAGCACTCGGAGGCACTTTGGTCGCTGCGCCTGTCGCACTGCCCGCTTGGTTGCTTGCGGCCGCAAAAGCTTTGATTGTGGCTGGCTCGGTAGCTGCGGGTGTCAGCCAAACTGCAGTGAAAGGTGGCGACGAGTAAAGCGTGTTTTTGGATATGTTCATGGGATTATTTTTGAAGCCTGGGTAGTATGCCTGGGCTTTTTTGTTGCGCAGCCTGCAAAGTGCAATCAAGTATGCCTTATGTTGCGGTCAAATAGGAGTCAACTATGCCTACCGAAACCTCTAAAAAACCAGTTGTCCTTCCGCATTTCCTACCATTATCCGCTTTGGGCGGAGTTTCCGGTTTAGCCTTTTGGAGGCATTCTATGTCAACGCTATGAAAATCCCAACTTTTTTTGAGCGGAAAAATGAAGATAGAAATAGTTGAAAATCAACGTGTTATGATTAAATCACCAGGCTCTTATAGGTTTCTATGTCAAAAACAGCGGTTATTTACCCCACTATTTTAACATAGAATATCTCCTCCATCGCTGTTTTCCAATATAGGTAATCTCGCCCGTCTCGTTTAGGAATTCAAGTTCTTTCCTGATGATGTGCAACGAAATTTCCTTGCCGACCCTGTCCCGAATATCCGAAATGGAGCAATCACCGTAATTGGTGAGAATCTGCCGGATGAGTTCCCGCAATCGGATGGGTTCGATGTTTTTCAGGTTCATCAGACCCCGGAAATCCAGTTTTTTCAATAAAACGGGATTGACGAAATAGACAGTACCCTTTGTTTTCCCCCTCGTTTTCACCAAGCCCAAATCGGTCAGTTTACCCAACCAGTCCTTGAGGTTGTCGCTCTCCCGTAAGCCCAACAGGACGGACAACTCGATGGCGGTAAGTGCTTGATGTTGGGCAAGCAGCCCCAACGTAATCAGTTCCTTCGATTTTAGAATGTTGACCTCCTGCCTAACCTTGTCCATAAAATTGATGATTTCCCTTCGGACAATGCGCTTTTCAACCACCACTTTTACACGGTCGTTGCCTTCATGTGCCTGGGGCAATGGCTTTCCAGCGGAAAGGAGTATCTCGTACATCCGGTCGTAGCCGCTGCCTTCCCGCTCCATCAAGCCAAGGTCGTAAAAGACTCTCGCAAGGTGCGGGTTGCGCATGACGGACTTGTGCAGGATGTTTTGAGGGGTAACACCCAATGGCAGCAATCCAGGGTTGTGAACTTCCATCCGGTCATTATAGAGGTTGATGAAAAGGTCGCCACGGATGGTGTACGGGCGGTGGACAAGGGCATTTGCCAGCAACTCACGCACCACCACTTCATCGTAGTTGGCAACGGTTTTCCTAAAAATCCCATCTGGGATTTCGATTCCGTCCTGCCACTCTGGGATTTCGTTCCATACAGACTGAATGAGTTCCTTCGGGTTCAGCTCGTAATCGTCCCACATCCTTTTGCGGACTTTCTGCTCGTTTTCATCGTACTTGATAAACTGAATGATTGGCGCATAAAGCAGGTTAGCCCGATGCTCCCGTTTGCCAATCCAAAGAGCGCCAAGGTTGGTCAGGTACTCCCCGGAAACGAAAAAGTAATATTCCAGCAGCTCGTCAGCCGTTTTGTCCCTGACAAAGGCGCTGACCCTATTGGAGTATCGAACGTCATTGATGAAATCAGATAGTTTCTTTGGGTCGGCATCCTCTTTTCTGACCCTGCGAAAGGGCTGGGTTTCCCAGGTGAAGGCGTTTTTGTCCACCAACAAGCGGCTCAATTCGTCCGGCAAAAGCGGCTTGCATTCATCGCTTACCCTGACATAGTACCTACCATTGGAAGTGCCAGCAATAGAAGTGGCGCTCCGTTGCACCAACAGTTCGATGAATTCACCACCATTATCAGCCGTTTTAATTTGAGGGACGACGCTGACATTGAGCGTGCGTTGCTGCACTTCTTTTGCCAAACGAGCTGGCAACAAGGCTGGAATTCGCTGCGTTGGTTCGGGCTGATTGGCTTTGTCCTCAATGCCAAAGAAGATGCGACCACCTTGTGCATTGGCGAAGCAAACGCAGTCCTTGGCCAGTTCGTCCCAATCGGGGCTGGCTTTCGTCAATACAAGGAGTGATTTCTTTTCAATTTGCTCGTTTTCAAGCATTTGTGAGTTATTTTTTTTGAAAAAATGGTGTTTCAAAATGCTAAGATAGCACTGTTTTTCGGGATTTTATTGTGGGTTGATGGGGGCAAACTACGTCGTGAAAAACAGCCTGCCTTTGCCGTGTTTGGCATTAAAGCAGGGGTAGCCGCCGCCATGAGCGCAGCCGTGCGAAGTGAAATGACTGCGGCTACTCCTGCTGCGGGGCGCCGGATGCTGGCTGATGCTTACCTGTGAAGCAGTAAGCATCAGCTTGCATCGTCGCTTTGGCTGTCGGCTTTGGGGCTGTTTTTCACACCGCTGAAATGGGTGGGTGGGGCTGTGGAGGCATTCTTCAAACGGGTGGGACAAACCGGGTCGTGGAAAACGGTTACATTGGCGGAAGCAGGGCAGAAAAGCAGGGGCAGCGTCAAAGTGAAACGGCGGCGCTGCGCCTGCTGCGGGGCGGCTACGGCTGCCTGTGCTGCAAGGCAAGAGAGGCACGAGCAGGCTTGCAGGACTGGCTGCGGCAGCCGCTTGGGGTTGTGTTGAGCCTCCGTTTTCCACACCGCTGCACTGGGAGGGATTCTATAAGGACTTGATGTGATGGCATGGCAAAGCGTTTCATTGGGTCTCAAATCTTTCACTTGGCAATAGGGTGAGCATAGCTTCATAGACTTGGTGAATGGTTGCCCAAATTCAGCTTGTTTGTTGAGTACGCTCGATTAGCAGGATTCTGCCCCGTTTTTAGTTACCCACCACTAATACCTTCCCGCTCCAAGCAGCGCCATGCCTGTCCAGCACTACTGCCAAATAAGCCCCAGATGGTAGCCCTTCCAAATTAAGCCGTTCAGGCACTTTTTCCGTGTGCAAAACCCGGACTCCTTGCAAGTTAAACACGCTCAGGGTTTTCGCATTCGCATAGCCCTTGACAATCAATTGCTGCTGAGAAATATCAAATCCAATCTCAATTTTCCCTTCAGTCTGGGTCTCCTTGGTAGCTATGGGCAGGTCGTCAATGATGACGATATTGGAAGAATCAGACTCCCCTGGTGGGTTTTCGTACAGTGCGGTCACATAGAATTTTCCAATCTGGGGACCAGTCACTTCCAGTATCGTGTCGGATAAAGTATGAAAAATGGTGTCCTCTTTGTAAAGCCTGTACCCAGCTAAAATGGCGCTGACTCCGCTCGTATCCGGTGTGTTCCAACTAAAAATAATGCAGTAGGTTGGCCCGAAGACAATCTCGTTCTCGCAATAGTCCCACTGGTCTGTCAGGATATAATTAATGGAAATCCCAAAGTTGGAAGGGGCTGGGAACTGGGCGACGGCTGCCAGTGGGAGGAGCATCAAGAAGGATAAAAACAAAAAACTAGGTAAAAAGAACTTGGTGATAGCGTTTCTCAACAACCCGAATACGACGATTTTTAACTTGCAATTTCGATATTCATAGCCTAGGAGGGTCATGACTGCTTTGTTTGAGTGAAAAATGGAACGCCTTTGTTCACAAATTACTTCTATTCCACACAGCAAATATCAGCCAGCACTTTTCTAGGTGTGGTGACATTGTCAGTATTTATTACTGATTTTTATCAGGTGGAATTGAGGCTTTCTCGAACAGCATGGGGTCAAATTCATTTTACTTTTTTTCAAACGGGTGGGACAACACGGGTCCTGGAAAACGGTTGCGTTGGCGGAAGCAAGGCAGAAAAGCAGGGGCAGCGCCAAAGTGAAACGGAACCATGTGCAGTGAAACGGTGGCACTGCTCCTGCTGCGGGGCGGCTGCGGCTGCCTGGGCTGCAAGGCAAGAGAGGCACGAGCTGACTTGCAGGACAGGCTGCGGCAGCCGATTGGGATTGCGTTGGGCGTCCGTTTTCCACTCCGCTGCTCTGGGTGGGGTTTCTTTGGCGGGTTGAGCGGGTTGGCAAAAAGCAGTGGCAGCGTCGCCGGAGGCACGGAGGTGACGCTGCTACTGCTGCGGGGCCAGCAGCGCTGCCGGGAGTGATGGTAGGCGGGATTGGCCCTAAAGGCTGCGGCGCTGGCTTGGCTGTGCGGTTGGCAAGTTTCCGGGTGGGACAAACTGGTGCGTGGCAAACGGATTGGGTTGGCGGCGGGTGGCTGGAAAGCAGGGACAGCGGCGAAGTGAAACGGAACCATGTGCAGTGGAACGGCGGCGCTGTGCCTGCTGCGGGGGCGCTGCGGCTGCCTGGGCTGCAAGGCTGGGAGGGAACGAGCTGGCTTGCAGAACTGGCTGCGGCAGTGCCTTGGTGAAGCGTTTGGTGGTTTCCGATTGCCACACCGCTGCGCTGGGTGGGAGAAAGGTCCTCTGTGCGAGGATGACAAGACGCTGTGAAGACAGCCGGGAAACTGGCTGCCTTCACCCCTTTGGTGTTCATGCGGCTTGCCGCATTTCTTCGGTAATTTCGACCTCCTTTGTCTCGGTTTTGAGGAGGAAATTGGCGGCTTTCTCGGCAGCACTGGCCGCCGTCATCAACAGACGGGCGTCACCGTGCAGGGCGTTTATCCAGGATTGGAGGTAGGCGGCGGTGTTCTCCACCAAGTCCTCGACGACGATGCCGCAATGGGCTGCGAGGAACGAGGCGGACATTTCGGCAACGAGTTCTTCCCGGCTGTACTTTTCATCCCCGAAACGGTTTTTGATGTCACGATTTAGGCGGGAGGAATGCCCTGTCCAATGGCTCAACTCGTGGAAATAGGTATGATAGTATTTCTCCGGGCTTTCAAATTCGGCGAGGTCGGGCATGAACAGTTTGTCGAACAGGGGCGAATAGGCGGGTTCGCCCTTGGCGACCTCGTGCGGGTTGCCGGAAAGGATGGCTTCACATTCGCCAATCCGGGCGGGGATGGCTTCGGGTTTTTCCTCCTTGAACATTTCGGCGGTGAAACCCTCGATGTCGAGGACGTTGAAAACCCGGTACTCGGAGACGAAGGGCACGACTTTTTCAGCCTCCTTTTTCGTTTCGACCCGCTTGCCGTCGGCGTCGAAAAAGAGCATTTTCCAGAAATAGATGGGGAGGGATTTTGCCCCTTTTTTGACACGGTGACCTGCTCCGCTGATTTGATGAAAGGTGGCGAAGCGTGGCACCTCGAAGCCGTCCAACATGAAACGGTTGATGCCCCGGTAGATGTAGCCAGTGAAATGGTTGCGGGCTGCGCCCATCACAATTTGGTTCCAGGTGCGACGCCACGGCACGACGCCTTTTTCGAGCTGTGAAACGATGCGGGCAGTCATTTCTTCAAATTTATCGCTTTTCATGGCTGTTTGATTTTTGGTAAAGCAGCCTCTGTCCTTCGGTAGGTCAGAAGGCTGTTTTTGATTTGAAATTTGATGTTGGAAAAGTCCCCCGACCTTTCAGCGGGAGAAAGTGTCCCGGTCAGGAGACCGGGACGAGCGACAACTTATTTTCAGGCTGCCTTTCTTTCCTCCTTGGGTGTGAACTCCGTCAGCAGGGCGGTTTGCCGTTCTTTTTCGGCTTCGATTTCTGCCCTCGTCGGCTCCAGGTGGGTGCTGTAATTCTCGGCAAAAAGCGTTTTGGCTTCCATCGTATCGGAGCGGTAAATGTGGAAATGGGTGGCTTCGATGTCCTGAACGAGGTGGCGGTGCTTTTCCAAGTCCTTTTTTGGGAGCGGCGTGAAATCGAAGAACGCCATGAAGTAGGCAGCGCCCTCTTTGTTGGTTTTCTTCTCCAGCTTCACCGTCCAAAGCACCTCGCACAAGCCCCGTTTTTCGTAGAAAAGGTCACGGGCTGCCTCGCTCAGGTTCTGGACGCTGAACCCGTGGAACATGAACACGCCAACGTGTCCTTCCTCGTTCACAAAGTACACTTCGCACCATTTCTTGACGGGCTGACCGAAAAGCCCATCCTCCAGGCAACGAAAGGCAACAGGGATGACCTTGAAAGTCTCACCGGGCTTGGTGACCTGTTGCCTTCCTTCGAGGTTCAGGACGCCTTTTCCGAGGTCGAGGCGGTAGGAGCGGGGATTGCCGGGCATGTAGCGGGTTTCAAGGGTTTCGAGTTTCTTGATGTCTGAAATCGGGAGCAGATTTTTCATAGTAAAATAAAGTTAAATTGTTTTTAAAAAGCGTGCAGTGTTTGACCGGGATGCTGCACCCCCTGCCCAACCTGTTGCCGCACAGGGAGGGAAAAGCGGTTTCTCTTTCAGATTTATCCCCAACGGGAAAGGCTATTTCTCAAAGGAATTTCTACCGAAAACTAAGCCTGAACTAACTGCGCAGTAGGGAAAAAACTAAAACGGAAGCATCCAGCCTTCCAATTCTTCGGAGACCTGTTCCGCACTGGCCCACGGGGCGGCATGAACGGAATAATGCCCCTTGCCATAAGGCACTACCAAGCGGATGAACCTCATGCCCTCCTCTTTCGCCTTGCCGGGGCAGGCGATTTCGGGAAAGAAATAGGGTGGCGGAAGGAAGACCTTGAACTGCCTGAAAATAGGCTCGATGTCAAAAGGGAACTCGATGGAAGGTGGCGGCTCCATCTGCCGCTCGGCTGAGGCTATACGGGCAGCCTCAACGCTTTGTGCGAGGTAAGTTGTGCTTGTCATTTGTCATTTATTTTGCGATTAACAATACCTAAAGATAAACAGAATGTTTGAATTAAACAACTGATTGTCAAGTATTTAGATACATTTTTTTATCTTCAAATTATCAAAAAAGACGGCCACTAAAAGCAGGCAAAAAACACCAACCACCACCCAAAAAAGCACCCAACGAGGACCAACCACCCCACCCGGAAGGAGGCACCACACCTACTGGAAGGAACACCAGCACCGGGATACCCAACCCAGCAGCAAGGGCACACTCGGACCAAGAACCAGAGCCGCAAGAAACCCAGGAACGGCGGGGAACAACACCAGCCGGGCAAGCCCCACCCGGAAAGCAGACCCACAACGGGGAAGGCGAAGCCGCCAAAGCCCGAACCAGCGAAGCGGCACGGGCTGCAAAAGCCCGGCTGCCCAAGCCAGCAAAAGCTGGGGCGGCAGCACTGAAAAACTGACAACCGGGAAAGGCAGCCGCCACCTGAGAAGGCGCACCCACACCACAAGAAGCAAAAACCGAGGAAGCCGGAACGCCTGTACCCCGCAGCGAAGCGATAAAAGCAGCGGCGGCGGCGCTGGAACAAGGGGAAGGGCGGCGACTGCCACCCACCCCAAAGGAAGAAAAAGAAGAAAGCGCCAACGATGGGCAGGATACTGGATGTGGTGTCATTTATTTTGATTAACTCCTACAAGATAAGTCAATAAAATGACATAAACAACTGAATATCAAATGATTGTAAAAATATTTTTAAAACTAAACTGACCTAAGACAAGCAAAACCGAAGGCGAACGAGCCGCCGCAAATACCCCCTAAATGCCAAAGAAAAACAAACAGCAAATACCGCTGAATGCCACGCTGCGGAGCTTCATCGAACTGCAAATCCAGCTTTGATAGTAGAGCGCCAGCGGAACTTGGTAATGCGCAAGTGGGCTGAACGGCGCAAATAAAAGCCCCGTGCGGCGGGGCGGGAATGCGATAGTGTGGGTAGAGCGCAGCGGAGCCTCATTGAAGGCAATTCCGCTATCATCGCCAGAACGGGGTGGCGGCCAAACCATAAAGCTGCGGCGGGGAATTGCGGAACGAAGCTGCGCCCGCCCTACTCAGCGAAGGCGCAAGCGAAGTGTAGCACGATATTCTTGCCAGAATGGAATAATGGAGGCTTTACTGAAAAGGGAGCGGGCGGAGCGACCGGAAAATGCCGTTTTTAGTGCGTGGAATGGCGAGGTTTTGCTATCTTTGGAACGTCATTTATTTGATTAACAATGTTATTCAAATCAGGGCTGCTCCTTGGGGTGGCCCTTTTTTGTGGTCGTTATTCTCCTTTGAAATAATATCTGAACAACATTTTGGCTTCATTCAACTGCCGTATTAAGTCTTTGAACGATTGTACAGGTGTTACTGGAATGGACTTTAGGCGTGACAAATAACTTCGGGGGTTGATACGGAAAATCAGGAATTGCACTGAGATTTTTGTGGAGGGTATAAATAATGGATTCCCTACATTTGCCAACTTTTATGTCAAATCACATTTTGATTAACCATCATCCGTGCCTGATTCACTCAAAGACATGCTGGCATCCCTCCTGCCAGACACCTTGGTTCAGGGTAGTTTATTCCCGGAGCCGCTTCAGATAATTTCTGCCAACATTTTTGGCAAAGGCATCCGATTGTCTGGTGTGGGTGAAAGTTCCAAACTTTACAAGTTAGACATCCCGGAAGACAGACTTAGCGAGATAAAAATCATCGAACAGGGTACTTTTTCCGGGAATGCCCAAAAATTCCGGCTTGCTGTCGAGGCGCTTCGCTTGGGTCTGGCTTACGAATACGACCCCTATTTTTCCCTTTCCATTGCAAAGGTTGACCCCTTGCCCCACCAATTGGAAGCGGTTTATGACTACTTCCTGAAAGCTCCACGCATTCGATTTTTGTTGGCAGACGACCCTGGCGCAGGCAAAACCATCATGGCGGGGCTGTTGATTAAGGAACTAAAAGCAAGGGGTTTGATACGCCGCATTCTGATAGTTACTCCTGCCAACCTGACTTTCCAATGGCAGCGTGAAATGAAAGATAAGTTCCGGGAAGATTTCAAAATCATCCGAGGCGATGTGCTGCGGGCAAATTATGGCTCCAACCCCTGGCAGGAGCAGAACCAGGTTATTACGTCGGTTGCATGGGCTTCCTTGCAAGAGGATGCCAACCAAAGCCTGCTCCGCACGACCTGGGATTTGGTCATCGTGGATGAAGCACACAAAATGAGCGCACAAGATGATGAGCACAAAACCTATGCTTATCAACTGGGAGAAGAACTTTCGGAACGAACCGACCACTTTCTATTAATGACAGCAACGCCACACAAAGGCGACCAGGAACAGTTCCGATTGTTTTTGCGGCTGCTGGACAAAGATGTTTATGCTGACATCAAAAGCCTAGAAGAAGCGGTAAAGCGACAAGAAGCACCATTTTACCTCCGACGGGTAAAGGAAGCATTGGTGACTTTCCCCTCTGAAACTGGTGTTGTAAAATCCCTTTTCACGAAACGGGTTGTAAATACCATTGAATTTCAAATAGACCGGGAGGAGTCAGATTTTTACCAGGCACTTACAAAATACGTTGAGGACCAATCCATTCGGGCAGCAATTGATAACTCCCCCAGGGGAAGGGCAGTTGGCTTTACAATGGCGATGCTTCAACGCAGGTTTGCTTCCAGCCTTTATGCCGTCAGAAAAAGCCTGGAAAGGATGCGCACTCGTCGTGAACAAATCCTGAGAGACCCTGACGCCTGGCGTCAACAACAGATTGAGAAGCGTTTGCCAGACAACTATGACGACTTACCGGAGGAAGAACAACAGGAAATTCTGGAAGAGTTGGAGGCTGCTGTTATCACGCATAACCCGGAAGACTTACGAAGGGATATTGGCGAGCTAACCCGGTTGATTGACCAAGCTCGTGAATTGGAAAACCAAGAAGTGGAGTCCAAAATAGTTCGATTGAAAAAGGTGCTATCTGACCACCAAATCTTCTCGGACTCAAAGGTCAAGCTGTTGATTTTCACAGAGCATAAAGAAACACTTGACTATTTGGCGGCTGATGGCAGAGATGGCAAGCCCATTGGTAAGTTGCGGGAATGGGGGTTGTCAGTGACTCAAATTTACGGTGGCATGAAGGTCGGCGACCGCAATATGCCTGGCACCCGGATTTGTGCAGAACGAGAGTTTAAAGAGGAGGCTCAAATAATGGTTGCTACGGAAGCCGCAGGCGAAGGCATCAATCTTCAGTTCTGCTGGCTGATGATAAATTACGACATTCCCTGGAACCCCATCCGGTTGGAGCAACGCATGGGGCGTATCCACCGATATGGACAGGAACGGGATTGCCTGATATTGAATTTCGTGAGTACCAACACACGGGAAGGCCGGGTGATGCAGAAACTGTTCGAACGGATTACCAGCATCGAAAAAGAGCTTGACCCAGGTAAAACAGGAAAAATTTTCAATGTGCTTGGCGACGTGTTCCCCTCCAACTTGTTGGAAAAAATGCTCCGGGATATGTATGCCCGAAACTACGACAGCGAAGCCCCTATCCTCGACCGAATTCAGCACCAAGTTGACGTTGAAAGGTTTCGGCAAATCACAAACTCCACTTTGGAAGGGCTTGCTAAAAAAGAACTCAATCTTTCCGCCATCGTTGGTAAATCAGCTGAAGCAAGGGAACGGCGATTGGTGCCAGAGGTCATCGAGTCTTTTTTCATGGAAGCCGCCCCAATGCATGGAATTCAGCCCAAACTGACACGGAAAGAGTCCGGCATTTATTCCATCGGAAAAATCCCTCGCAACCTGTGGAGTGTAAGTGAAAAATTAGAGCCTCGTTTTGGCATGTTGGGAAGGGAATACAAGCAGATAGCATTTTCAAAAGAGGTCGTTAATCAACACCCTGCACTCGATTGGGTGACACCGGGACATCCTCTTTTTGAAACAATACGGGAAGAAACATTCGAAAAATTCAGGGAAGACCTGCGCAAAGGGGCTGTTTTTTACAGCCTCAAAATTGACTTCTCGATAAAGCTCGACTTGTTCTCGTCTGACATTGTGGACGGAAGAGGAAAGGTGCTTCACCGTCGGCTTTTCGTCACCGAAAGCCTTCCTGATGGAAAAATCCTACTGCGGCAACCAACGCTTTTTCTTGATATTATTCCTGTCGAAGAGCAGGTTTCAATACCAAGCGTGTCTTTGCCTGAACGGCATGAGCTGGAAGAATTTTTAGTGACGACTGCCCTCCATTCCTATTTGGAAGAAATTCAGCAGGAACGGCTACGGGAAACTCAAGTAGTTGAAAAGCATTTGAAATTGAGCCTGGAGGAAGTTCTGCGTAAGCAAAACATGAAGTTGGGGGAGATGCTCGATACATTGAACAGCGGCGACGAAGCTCCTAACCTCCACGCAAATATCAAACTGGCTGAAAACCGCATCCTGGAACTGAACCATCGGCTGGACACCCGTTTGAAGGAACTTGCCAAAGAGCGGCAATGCACCATCGCCAATACCCAGCACCTCGGAGTCGCATGGGTGCTCCCGCACCCGGAGCGAGAGCGACCGGAATACAAGGGAATGCACCCCGACGAAGAAATCGAGCGGCTGGCAGTCGAAGTTGCCATCAAGTACGAACACGACAGGGGTTTTGTCGTAGAAAGTGTGGAAACGGAGAACAAGGGCTTTGACCTGATTTCCCGACGAGCGCACCCGGAAGACCCGAAAACAGCCATCGAAGTCCGCTTCATCGAGGTGAAGGGCAGGGCTGCCGAAGGCGAAGTCTGGTTGTCCAAAAATGAATATGAAACGGCGCTCCGTCTGCGGAAAGAGTATTTTCTCTACGTCGTGTACAATTGCGCTACACAACCCCGACTCCATATTATTCAAGACCCAGCGACCCATATTGCTTGGGAACCTGTCGTCAAAATCGAACATTACCGGACACGCTCCTCGGAAATATATCATCATGCACACAAACAGTAGCACCCTATGCCCTACCCCAAGCGCATTATAGAAGTGGATTTGCCCATTCGCCGGATTTCCACCCATGCCCGAAGGGAGAAGTCTATCCGGCACGGTCATATTTCCACCTTGCACATCTGGTGGGCAAGGCGTCCGCTGGCTGCCTGTCGTGCGGTGTTGTGTGCTGCCTTGTACCCTGACCCAGCCGACCCGCTTTGCCCTGCTGATTTCATCGAAACCGCCCAAAAGGAAATGCAAGCGTGGGCAAATGACAGGCTCAAAAAACTCTCGCTCGAAAGCCGCCAGCACTTCAACCGCTATCGCAACGACCCATCCCTGCTTTCCAGTCTTGTCGAATTGCGCCATGCTCTGCTTGACTTCATTGCCGATTTTGCCAATTGGGACAACAGCACGGATGAAGACTACCTGAACACTGCCCGCACACTTACCCAGGCAGCCCACGAAGCCCTCGGTGGAGAGGCTGGCAGCCGACCACTTGTGGTGGACCCGTTTGCGGGGGGAGGCTCGATACCATTGGAAGCGTTGAGGGTGGGCGCAGATGCTTTCGCCAGTGACCTGAACCCTATTCCTGTGCTTATCAATAAAGTGCAACTTGAATACATACCCAGGTACGGAAAGAAACTCGCCGGAGAGGTGCGCAAATGGGGAAAGTGGATAAAAGGCAAGGCAGAAGATGAACTAATGGAATTTTATCCAGAAGACAAACATTCTGGACGACCGATAGCCTACTTGTGGGCAAGGACAGTGAGATGTGAAGGTCCAAATTGTGCTGCTGAAATTCCTTTGCTTCGCTCTTTAGTCTTGATAAAAAAAGGAGAAAAATCTGTAATACTTGACATTGTACCCAACTTAAATAACAAAGATATTGATTGGGAAATCCTTGAAAACATTGATTGGCAGAAAGCAAAGCAAGGAACTGTTAACGGTGGTGCTGCGTGTTGTCCTTTCTGTGAATTCGTAACCAACCCTAAAAGAGTAAAATCTCAATTACAGAAACAAAGAGGTGGAGCCAACCATTCTAAACTAATCTGTATCTATGTCGAGAAAGAAAATGGAAGAAAATTTAGGTTGCCGAATGCAAAAGACTTTTCTGCGATAGAATTGGCGTCCAAAAAATTCGAGAGCTTGTTAGCAAAAAACTCTGACTTAGTTCCAGATGAACTAATTAATCCAATTCGACCCTACAAAAATTCAAGAGGTATTAGTGCAGTCAGTCGAATAGGATGTGAAACCTTCGGTGACTTATTCAATACTCGCCAATTACTTTCTATTTCTACAATTTTTAACATCATTCAAAAACTTGAGAATGAACTAAAAGAACATGAACCCGGATTAGCCACCGCACTCAAAACAGTATTTGCTTTGATAGCGAATAGAGGTGTTTATCAAAATAATTCTTTGGCAAGATGGGAAGGTACAAGAGCAACAATTAAGGGTGCTTTTTCCAAACAGGCTTTGGCTATCGTTTGGGATTATGCAGAAGCAAATCCATTTTCTGGTGGTTCTGGAGATTGGGATAGTTCAGTAGAGTGGATATTGAAATATATAGACGGGAATTGCATAGCATCTGCTGAAGGTGTAGCAATCAAATCCTCTGCTACTGATAAATTTCTACCACCTGAAACAGCAGACATACTATTTACTGACCCCCCATATTTTGCAGCTATACCTTATGGAGACCTCTCTGACTTTTTTTATGTTTGGCTTCGTCGCTATCTCTCAGCTACCTTCCCATCATATTTCACTTCAAACTTAGTTGATAAGGATAAGGAGCTAATTGTTACCAATGCTCAACTTAGTTCGGAAGGAAATCCTAAAGATGAAGAGTATTTTCGACAGGGCATGAAGACTTCATTGATAAATGCAAGAGAAACAATAAAAGCAACTGGAATTGGAGTAATCGTGTATGCTGAGGCATCGTCTTCGGGTTGGGAAGCTATGTTAGGGGCAATAATTGATGCAGGTTGGATGATAACATCATCCTGGGCGATTGATACTGAGATGGAAAATAGGACACAGGCGCATCAATCAGCATCACTTCAATCATCAATACATATTGTCTGCCGTCCCCGTGAGAAAGAAGACGGCACACTCATCACAGACTCCGTGGGCGATTGGCGGGAAGTGTTAAGAGAGCTTCCAAAGCGCATCCACGAATGGATGCCCCGATTGGCAGCGGATGGCGTCGTGGGGGCGGATGCCATTTTTGCCTGCCTCGGTCCAGCACTGGAAATTTTCAGCCGCTATTCTTCCGTAGAAAAACCCAACGGTGAGCAGGTCACTTTGCGGGAATACCTCGAACAAGTATGGGCAGCGGTGTCGCAAGAGGCATTGGGCATGGTGTTCCAGGATGCCGACGTGAGGGGCTTCGAGGAAGACGCCCGCCTGACCGCTATGTGGCTTTGGACATTGAACCAGGGCGATGGCAGCCAGGACAATATCGTGCTTGAAGAAGAGGATGACGAAGACGAGGAAAGAAATGGGACGAGCAAGGCTCCCAAGTTGAAGGGTTTTGCATTGGAATACGACACCGCCCGCAAGATTTCGCAAGGGTTGGGTGTCCGCCTTGAGTCGCTTGGCACCTTGGTTCATTACAAAGGCGACAAAGCCCGATTGCTGCCAGTGGAGGAGCGAATGAGCGACCTGTTTGGAATTGAAAAAGCCAAACAACCCGTGGTGAAAAAGCGGCAATCCAAAGAGCCTACGCCTACGCTGTTCGATACGCTTCCTGAATGGCAAGAACCAAAGGCAGTCGAATTCCCAGAACCAAAACTAAATGGTGCTGTCAAAACCACCCTCGACAGGCTTCACACCGCCATGCTACTTTTCGGTACGGGCAGAACAGATGCGTTGAAACGGTTTTTGGTGGAAAGTGGCGCCGGGTCTGATGAGCGGTTTTGGAAACTGGCACAAGCGCTCAACGCCCTTTATCCCAAAAACACAGACGAGCGCCGCTGGGTAGAAGCGGTGCAGACGTATAAAAAGAGTCTTGGATTTTAACGAACGAAATACCCAGCTACATGACATTGAGACCTTGGCACAAATTGGTTACTCCCCAAGAGGATTTGCGGGAAGGCAAGCCCTTCGATGCATCTGTTTTTGCCGTTCACTTGGAGCATGTGCGCAGGAAAGAAGCCCCGGAAGATTATATCAACCCTGAAAGGTTCTTTCAACGCACTTACCTGACGCAAAACTTATTGGATTTGTCATCCCAAGCGGTTCGCCGTTTGAATGGCATCATTACGGAAACTTCCCCAATTTTCAATCTTGCCACCCAGTTTGGCGGTGGTAAGACGCACGCTCTTACCTTGCTGTATCATCTCGCCCAATCCGGCAACAAAGCCAGGGCTTTCACTGGCACATCAACTATCCTTTCAAAAGCGCAAGTGCATGAAGTGCCGGAGGCAAAAACAGCTATTTTCGTCGGCACAGAGTTCGATTGCTTTCCCGGTCGTGGCGGAAACGGTGAACCATTGCGCCGGACTCCTTGGGGGGAGATTGCCTGGCAAGTCGGTGGATTTCAGGGGTACGAAGTCATGCGGAGCTACGACGAACAGTTTATCGCTCCGGCAGGCGATACCTTATCAAAGTTGTTTCACCCAGACCAACCCTATCTCTTGCTCTTCGACGAATTATTGAACTTCGTCAGTCGTTATCGCAACCAGCACAACCTCGACAGCCAGTTTTACAGTTTCATGCATGTGTTGAGCGAGTTTGTGAGAAGCCGAAGAAATATCGTGTTGGCTGTTTCCCTGCCAAAATCGGAATTGGAAACCTCCCCGGAAGACATCGAAGACCGCCAGCGTTTTGAAAAAATGCTCGACCGGCTTGGCAAAACCATGTTGCTTTCAGAAGGAACGGAAACCAACGAGATTATCCGTCGGCGCTTGTTTGAGCCTGTCAATTTGGAGGAAAAGGAAATTTTGAAAACCATCAATTCCCATCTCGGCTGGTACCAAGACCATAAATCACAGTTAGCGCCCTGGTTTTCTTTGGACACGGCAAAGGAGACCATGTTGGCAGCATATCCCTTCCATCCGGCAGTGTTGTCGGTCTTCGAACGAAAATGGCAAACCCTGCCGCAGTTCCAACAAACCCGTGGGGTATTGCGCCTCTTGGCATTATGGGTGTCCAAAGCCTACCACGGAGGGTATCTGGGCAATGTTGACCCTTTGATTACTTTGGGGTCTGCACCTTTGGAAGACTCCATCTTCCGGGAAGCCGTTTTCGACCAATTGGGAGAAAGAAGGTTGGAAGCAGCCGTTACGACCGACATTGCAGGAAAGCAGGACTCTCATGCCGTGCGCATGGATTTTGAAGCCATCGAAGAGGTGAAAAAGACAGGGTTGCATAAAAAAGTATCAACCATCATCCTTTTCGAGTCAAATGGTGGTCAAAGCAAAGAGGGGTTAGCCTCGCTGCCCGAAATCAAACTCTCAGTTGGAGAACCGGGATTGGACATTGGCTTGGTGGATGGCGTTTTGCAACGGCTTTTGGATGAAGGATACTACCTGACACCTGTGGGTTCGAAGTATAAACTCTCCCACAAAGAGACGATGAACAAGCGCTTTGCCGACCGTAAAGCGACTATTGACATCAAAGACATTCAGGAATTGGTTGAAGAGGAGGTGCGGAAAGTCTTTGATAAAAAGAACGGCATCGAGAAGATTATTTTCCCTGAGAAGACCAACCAGGTGACTGACCGTCCGGCGCTTCAATTGGTGGTTTTGAACCCAGCCAGAAAACTGAAATTCCCAGAAACCCATTCCTTCGTCAGTGATTTCATGTTCAACTATGGACAACAATCAAGGGTGTTCAAAAGCGGGTTGATTTTCGCCGTTGCCGAAGATGACCAGGCGCTCAAAGAAGAAGCCCGTAAGCACCTTGCCTGGAAATCCATTGCAGATGAAGCATTCGACCTCAACTTCGACCAGGAACAGAAGGGGCGAATTGCTTTCGAGTTGGACCGGGCAAAAAAGAATTTGGCTGAAAACGTTTGGAAGGCTTACAACACCTTGATGTACTTAGACAAGGACAATAAGATTTATGTGAAAGACTTGGGCTTGCTCAACAGCAGTCAATCTAAGTCTATTTCAGAACTCTACCTCAACCGATTACTAGCAGATGGAGAATTGACCCAAAGTGTCGGGGCTGGGTTCCTTGTCCGGCATTGGGCGCCTGCTCACAAAGAATGGAGTACCCAACAGGTAAGAGATGCTTTTTATCAGTCCCCCCGATTGCCGAGATTGTTGAAGCAGGAAGCCATTAAAGAATGTATCGCCAATGGGGTTTCCAGTGGTACGCTCGCTTATGTCGGGAAACGGGGCGAACGCTACGAACCTTTCAAATTCAGTTGCCCGTTTTCAGCCTACGACGTTGAAATCTCGGAAGACGTGTTTGTCATCAAAGCGGAAGAAGCACAAGCCTATCTTTCCGCTCAAAGCCAACCCAAGCAGGTCGTCCCTGAACAGCCAAATGCTCCTAACACAGGTGGGAAGCCATTGACAGTGCCTCAACCACAAACACCGAGCGTATTGAACGAACCTGAGCAAACGCCAACAAAACCTTCTGGAGTAAAACAATTGTCCTGGTCAGGGTTAATTTCTTTCAGGTTGTGGACTGCCTTCTACAGCAAAGTGTTGCTGAGGTTGACGCACTTACCCAATTTGAAGATTTCTATCCAATTTGAGGTAGGGGATGATGACGGGATTCCCTCCTCAACAGTGGAAGAAGTGCAGATGGGGCTGCGGGAGATGGGGCTGGGAGGCACTGTTGAATTTATAGAATCTGAAAAAATGTAATATATTCAGAATGAGAGATAATTTGAGATAATTTGCCAACCCCCAAATTTGCAGTCAGTACTAACAATCAAAATGAAAGAAATGAAAAATAAAGAAAACATCATTGAAAAAAGCGCTGTTTTACTGATTATTGTAGCAGCTCTTGGCTATTTTGTTGATGCTTATGACCTTATTGTGGCTAGTGTTGTGCGCAGCAGCGCAATCGTAGACTTAGGATTAGCAGAATTAGGAACACCTGAACACAAAAGTTATGCTCAGCTATTTGAATACGTTCAGAGCTTTGGCATCTTACTGGGTGGAGTTTTGTTTGGAATTTTAGGCGACAAAATCGGTAGAAAAAAAGTGCTATATGCTTCTATACTTATCTATTCAGTTGCTAACATTTTAAATGGACTCCTTACGGCTTCAGTTCCCTATGTTTCAACTGTTTACTGTATCTTAAGGTTTGTGTGCGGTTTTGCTTTGGCAGCTGAGTTAAGCGTAGGAATTGTAATGATTTCTGAGACCATGAAAGCCAAATATCGAGGATACGGTTCTATGATTGTAGTTTCTTTTGGTGTACTTGGGTGTGTGCTTGCAGCCTTCTTATTTGAGTTTATAAAAGTTTCATGGCAATCATTATTTCTAATTGGTGGTGTAGCAGGGTTGCTTCTATTAATTTTTAGATACAGCATTAACGAAACATCTCACTTTTTAGACAAAGAAAACCAACGCAGCGAAAAAGGTAGTTTAGGACTAGTGTTCACAAACAAGAGATTAGTTAAGATTTTTTTTAGTGCAATTCTGTTAGGATTTCCAATCTATTTTTTTGTAAGCATCCCAATCAAGTTTGCTGCTGACTACGGAAAAGAAATCGGACTAACCATCAAAGGCACTATTCCAATTATCATTTTCTATATTGCTTTATCATTAAGCGACATTTTAGCGAACTATTTGAGTCAGGTATTCAAAAGTCGTAAAAAAGTAATCTACTTCTACCTTGCACTTTGCATTGTTCCAGTATTACTTTTACATTTTATTCCGCCAACAACCCCCGAACAATACTTCTATTTATTTGCACCACTCATGGGTATTGCATCAGGTTACTGGGCTTTATTAATAACCTATACTGCAGAGCAGGTCGGAACAAATATACGTTCCACTTTTGCGACATCTGTTCCGAATGTTATTAGGTCCTTGTTTATCCCAATACAACTTTTATTGACGGCTATACAGCCATCTTTCGGAACATCAACATCAGTATTTTATATTGGTGTGGTAGCAATAGCATTAGCTTTTCTTGGAAACTATTCATTAAACGAAACATGGGGAAGAGATTTGCACTTCATAGACAAAAAAGATTGACATGAAATTATTTATCGTTCCTGGAGGAGGTGACCCAGAGAGTGACCTCTACAAACAAGGCTTCGAATTAATCAAACATGAAGCAGCAAAGCGAGGATTTGAAAATGTGCATGTTTTCAAGTTCCCAGGGCATTTCAGTTTAACAGGAGACAAAGAGTATTTGAACCAGCAGGTTGCAAAAGACATTGTATTGAAAGAAGTGCTAAAAGCTGAAAGTGAGAGAATTCCTTACAACTTGTTTGGCAGGAGTTATGGCTGTGGAATAATAATGGAATTGCTACTTAATAACAAATTCACCTATTTAAATAGAGTTGTACTCTGGGGGCCATCACCTATAGTGAATATCTATCGGGTTACAGTTTTTGAAAAGGCTGCAATTGAAATAGCAAAAAAAGAGAAAGGATGTTTTGTGAATGAAGAGAGCTATACAAGTTGCAACCCTTTTGAGATTCAATTATTAAAATATGAAGGGCCTCAAAAAATAATAATTGGAACTGGCAAATTGGATAAACATTCAAAGCCAGTTTTTATTGATTTTTTAAAAGCTTATGTCGGAGAAAAAGAAAGTGTTTTTTTTGAAAAGCCTATCGATGATGTTGGCCATGAAATAACATCATACAACGAACAATACATAAATTTAATTTTTGGAAAATAAAACCATGAGAGCAAAAATAACTGGAGTAGGGCACTACCTTCCAAATAAAATTGTTGACAATGATTCATTGTCAACAATTTATCCAATTTCACCTTCTGAAATTTTACTAAAAACAGGAATTGAAGAAAGGAGGTATGTTGGAGATGATTTCACTACAACCGAGATAGTTTGTTTAGCTGTGCAGGATTTGCTAAAGAATACGCTAAAAGTAATTGAAGATATTGATTGTATAATTGTCGGTACATTAACACCTGATTTCTTTTTTCCCTCAACTGCTGTTAGTGCCATTAATAAACTTAATGCTAAAAACGCTTGGGGCTTTGATTTGTCAGCAGCATGTTCAGGTTTTTGCTATGGGCTATCGGTAGCAACAGCTATGATACAACAAGGCACTGTTCGAAATGCTATAGTTTGTGGAGCAGACCGAATGAGTAGAACGATAAACAACTTCGATTATAAAACGGGAGTATTGTTTGGAGATGGTGCGGGGGCCGTTTTATTAGAAGAAACACACGACCCAAAACAGATAATCCAAGGCAATTTATGTAAGGTAAAAGCAGACAACTTAGAAGATGTTTATTTCAATACTCCGTTCAATACAAAGGATTGGAGCCACGAAAAATTTGAATTGGAGGGTGGGAAAGTTTACAGAAGTGGGGTAACGCTAATGGTTGAAACAATTAAAGAATATCTGAATGAAGCAAAACTTTCGTTGAGTGATTTTGACCACATCATTCCTCATCAGTCCAACTTAAATATGCTGAAAGATACAGCTAGGGAATTGCAAACCGATTTGAGTAAGTTCAAAATCAATATACAGAAGGTAGGTAATACAGGAGGAGCGTCAATTCCAATTTGTCTTTCCGAGTTTGTAAAAAAGGGGGAGATAAAAAAGGGGGAAAGATTATTGCTTGTGAGTTTTGGAGCAGGTTACACCATTTCAATCATTGATTTAATCTGGGCTTATTAAAAAAAATGAAACTCAAAGTATTTAGAGAAATAAACGATGCTGCAAGCAAGTATTATGCAGACAAAAATTCATTCAAACACGATGAGTTTTTATCAGTTTGCGACCAAATACTTTGTAATTTTTTTAGTGACTATTTAGATAATAATTTTATTTTCTCCACCTTATCCTTTACAAAAAAGGGGAAGCTTCACCTTGTAAACGAAAAGGACAGCAACAACGGATACAACTTTTCTGTAAAGGTAAACGGGTGGCAAAGCCTATTAGCTAAAATCAAATCATACATTAAAGAGATTGAGGAAGACAAAATTATCAGTCTTACAAATGTCCTGCTGGATAAAAATAATAAGCAGGACTTATTTTTAATCCATACGAACAACACCTATCACGAAACGGTATTAAAATACCGTGATGAATACAAAATACAAGAGTACACATTAAACAAATTTTCATTCAATGAAAATCCTGATAACTTCATAAAGGAAAATGTGGATTTCATAGCAGCATTTGCAAATAAGTTTGCAAGTCCACTTTACACCGAAAACATAAGCTACAAATACGGCAAATACATTTGGAATTACTATTCGTTGGCTAAGGACTACTCTACAAAAAATGCCAATGCAGATTTTCTTATTCATTTTATCAAACCTTCCATTGTTGAGTTTGATTACAACCTACTACTTTCATTAGCTACAAACAGACAATTAGATTCTGATGAATTGGCGTTGGTTAATCTGTTAATGCACCGCATTGTTAGCCAAACAGCTATTGAAAAAGTTGAGGAAGTAAAGCAACATGCAACAAGAGCAGCCATTTCGCAGGTGATGGCAAGGAACATGAGTCACAACATTGGCAGTCATGTAATGAGTAATTTGGTTTCAGACCTAGGAAAAAATTTATTCAATGATAAAAACCCATACAGACCAGATGAAGATATTTATGCAATCTATCCCGATATAAAGAGCCAAATAACGGCAATTCAAATTGACAACAGTTTTTTAGATGATGAATTACAGAAGTATATAGTGAGTCATTTAGAAAATCAAATTGCATTTGAACAGTTAGCAATTTACAACAACTATGTAAAATGTCGAATGGATTATTTGAGTGACATAACCTTTGGCACTCCCGTAATGCAAACTAACAAGAAGGTGATAAATGAGCTTTTCCAAGACTTGGATAAAGTCCGTTTGCTATTAGACAACATTTCAGGTTTATCAATAAATTTCCCTTACAAAATCAATTTCACAGTTCAAAGCGTTCAAGGCGTCAACAACGAACTAACAGTCGCCATCCCAAATGACTTGTTGGGTTGCCAAGCATTTTACAACATTATTGAAAACGTAATCAGAAACACAGCCAAGCACAATCAAGGAAAAAAAAATGTTGACGGCACGACAATAACAACAAATGTCTTTGTAAACTTTAAAGAAATTTCGGAAAATGAAGATGTAAATCAAAAGAATATTTGGTACGAGGTAGAGGTATATGATGATGTTCATGTTTCTGACATTGATACCTTGGTAAAAGAACAAAATACAAAAATAAACCTTAGTGTATTGGCAGAAAATAACCAATTAAGAAATTCATCATTGGGATTATTGGAAATGCAAGCATCGGCTGCATACTTGCGCAAGTTGGACATTATAAACATTGAAAGCCCTGCTTATAAAGTTCTACTAGACAATAGCATTCACACAGCAAAAAAACTCAATATCCTCAAAGCATTTTCAAAAAATGTTGATGGCAAAAATTGTTTGGCTTACCGTTTCTTTGTTAGCAAGCCAACGGAATATCTGTTTGTTGGAAAGTTTGAAGTTATGGAAGATGAAGCAAGAGTAGGGGAATTATTGAAAATGGGAGTTTGGTTTAGAACCGGAAAAGAATTTAAGGACGACTTAGAAAAAGAAAATGGAATAGTTTTTAACCACCAGTTTGTTCTTCACCAAGCAGACAGTGAAGTTGAGAAACTTATCAAATCATATCAAACCTATTTACCAATACGCATTGTTGAGTTGAGCAAAAAAACGGCTACATTAATAAACTTGCTCAAGGCTGGTAGTTTTTCCGAAATTGAAAAATGTGTTTGGCAAATTTGGTTTAATAGAATAAAAAGAAGGTATGAAACTATAAATGTGATTACAAGTTATAATGAGAATTCAGCTAAACACAAAGCCCGTAACAGGTTCAATATTGTACTATTAGACCATAATGACTATTGGAGTGAAAGTATAAAGGACATGAAGAGTAAGCGCATTGATTATTTAGAACCACTTTCAAGTAGTGGACAAAAAACTCTTCCTTCATTCAAAAGCAACCTCAATGATTATTTAGATGATGAATGGGATGAATTGAAAATGTACAAAATTTTTGAAGCAGCCATTTGCAAGGTATTAGTGATTGATGAAAGAATTCAGAGACTTGCTTCAACAAAGTATGAGGCAAGCACAGAAAAAGTTTTAATCGGTAATATTTTTAAATACACTAACATCAAAATTCCTGAAGCGAACCCGTATCTATTAGATGCTGATAATTTTGACCAAAATCTATCTAACTTAGTTTGCGAATACATAAAACGAGAGATTAAAGATTGTAATTTTATGATAATCCATTACAGTATCTTGGAAAGAATGTTTAATGACAAAGACCCAAATGATGCAAGCAAGAAAGACCCAAGAATAAACGAGCATTTGAAAATGTGGGCAAAATCTACAAGAATTGTAGTGACATCAGGGAGAGGTAAGCCAAAAGAATTACCCGAAGAAGTTTGCTTTGTAAATCTTTCACCAATATTGAACGTTTTTACCCAAACCCGAAGCAAATATACAATAAATTACCTATTAAATCAAGCTAGGAAATGAAAAAAATTATCATCTTTACAAAATACTCAAGGTTAAAATCTGTAAGTGAAGATTTGAGGACATTGAAAGGGATTCCTCTTATCAAAGAAAATTTTTTTATTGTCCTCAATGAAGCAACTCAATTGTTTCAGGTTTCTAATTCAATAAATGACGGACAAATATTTTTAGCGAAAGACGATATAAAATTAGAGGATTTATCTCTATTCATTGGAGCTTATGACAAAAAAATGATTGGAATATTGAAACATAGAATGCCAGATGAAAGTTCAAAAATCAAATTCTCAGAATTTAAAAAATGTGAAGGTAGAGGACAACATGAATCAAAAGGAAAGTTCTATCCTGATGTGCTGAAAATAATTACTGATGATGACAAACTGAAGTTCCCTCGTTTGCAAAAAGTGATTTTCCGTATAACTAATAAGGAAGAGGCAAAGAATAAATTAGTTAATGATATAACATACTATAACACAACCCCTACAGTAATCGATGAAGCAATAAGCGAATTTCAATTTGCTTTAGATAGTTTTATTTCAGAGTTAGATGCTCTTGAGAAAGAGGAAAGAATGAACTTTAAATCTGAAAATTTCATGAAAGCTTACAATAAATTCTTAAACAACTTGCAACATGAGTAAATACATCATTATAGATTCTTACAAAAGTTATGCTGACAAATTGCTGACTCAATTAGATGGTTCTGGTTCAGTTAACTTAATCATTGACAGCAGCCAGCATGAAAGTGTATCCGATATATTTGAAATTTTTGCTGTCATGATAAAAAAGGACAGCACAATAACTATTTTAGTAAATGCAGATACTAAAATGAAAAGCAGTGACCAAAATATTCTTGACATAATTCTTTGGGTTCGCTGTAAACTTGAAAGTTTTAACCCGATTGTTGTTTACAGCACTTCAACTTTACAAGTTATATTGAGGAAGCAACCTGAAAATTATTTTCTCATTTCAGAAGGTTGTGTTTTTAAGCCAGCGACTTCTATTTCAAGTGAAATTGCCGAAATCAAGGCACTGAACCCGGTAACTGAACTTGAAAGCTTGAAACCATTTATCAAACCCAAAGTTGATGAAATATTATCTGCTAACAAACACCGAATTGCAAATTATGCTGCAATGGCAATGATGCTGAACATTGCAAAACAGGTTTATGATAAACCGCACGACAATCAAATTATGAAAGGCTCCTTCCATAGATTCTATTCCTATAGAAAATCATTGGACTATTATCTACTTTCATCATATTACGGTTTAGAGAAGCCTATATTAAACAACGAAGATAAGGTAATGCTTAAAGGCGAGAATTCAAAACGAATACTAATTGTTGACGACCTAGCAAGCGATGGTTGGCAAATTTTGATTAGTCAAATGCTATATGGCAAACCCGATGCAAGCGAAGTTGCCAATGTTAAGATTTATACCACAAGTAAAGATGAATTTGACGAAGCCAAATCAAAGTTAGAATTAGAAAAGCAAATCAAAAAGCACAAACCGCATTTGATTTTACTTGACCTTAGACTTTGTGATGAAAGTGGAAGGGTGTATCCTGAAAAGTTAGGTGGATACAAATTACTTAAATTTCTTAAAGCATCTACGGATTATAAAGGAGTTCCTGTGATAATGTTTACGGCAAGCACAAATGCACAAACTGTAAAAATTTTAATTGATAGCGGTGCTTATTGCGTTTGGACAAAGCCAGGTATAGATGAAGAGTTAAGTGTAGACGGAATTACAAAACGATATGGACAACTATTATTTTTTGTAAACAAAGTTTTTTCTGATTTTGACACACGGAATTTAGCTTCTCTGAACAATAATGAGAAGACAAATAAGACATCGAGTTTTGAGGAAATGCGTGGAAAATTATTGAACCTAACTCACTATTTAAAATACAGAGGCGAATTGCACAAAATGAAAAGCCAAGGTCATTATTTCAATTCTTTTACCGATATTTTTATTGATACAAATTCATTAATGTCAGGAGTAAATTTCAACAATGATAAAAGTGTTGATTTTGCAACAACAATTTTGAATATATACAAGTTGGCTCAAATTTGTGGAACACAACAGCACACAATTTCTGTAAATGGTAAAGTTATTGAGATGGATATTCCCAAGTTGGTTGTTTTAAATTTTGTCTTAGATGAAGTGATAGAAAAGACTAAAATTGTAGATAACTTTCAACCTAAGAGTTGGAAAAGAGCATTATTAGGATATAGTATTATAAGAGCTTTGTTTGATAACGATAAAAATGTCCGCACAGAATTTTGTTTTGTAGACAATGCAGGAATCCCAAAGACACGATTACAGGTGCCAGCTTCACGTCACTATGCTGACCCTGTTATAATTGAAGAGATTGTTCGAATAATTTCAGGTGATGATTTTGTACTAAAACAAGGGAGTGCTCCCGTTAATATTAGTTATAAAACACAAAAACCCAAGGTGCTATTGATTTGCGATGAAAATCCAAACGGAAAAGGGGCGAGTAAGAAGTTACCCAGCTTATTGAACAATCGAATAAATGCTTTGGATGCTCCGAAAGGTAGTGTTGAAATTTTCCGGCTCTTAGAGTTTAACAAAAAAATGAACGAAATCGAACTTTAATATCATGAACTGCATAATTTGTAATGCTGGCCAGAAATCCTTTTTTGTGAAGTTAATTTCAGAAATGAAGTTAATTGAAGATGATGTTGTGTTTATCATTGATAATTATGAGTTGCATACTGCATTCTCTAATATCATCATTCCAATGAGTTTTATTCTAGTTGATGTTGAAACTGATTTTGGCAATTATGGTTCGGACTTTTTTGGAGGTTTTGATATTGCTGCTGATTTGCGGAGGATATATAAGATTAGGAACCAAATTGTATTTCACAGTACTTTTTCTAAAGAATATTTTGAAAAATTAAGCCAGTCAGATATTAAGTTCAAACTCTTATATGGCAGAGGCAGTTCTTTTATTCGCTACCCTTTTTCAGTTGAAGCAATAAAGGAAAAACTGCTAAACACAACACCAATAAGTGCAGCCACTTTGCATGATGTAGTTACTATGCTTTGCGATTTGAAAGGTATTGTCATTGACAAATTGAACCATGAGCTGAGGTTTGAAAAAGATGTAAAAAATTTGCAACAGCTATTCTCCACCATTGAACCTTACCTTTCAAACGAACAAAAGCAGCTGATTGAAATGGCCGAATTCATGGAGAAGTTGCTGCAAAGCATTAAAAATAATGATAGGTCAATGTTTCTTTCTCATAAAGACTTATTCCTCAGACTTTGTACTCGACACCTTACGCAATCGGGAAATATTGAAAGTAGATTAGGCAAATCAAAACACACCATTTTGTTGATTGACGACAGGGAAGATGAGTTAGAAAAATATGAAGAAGAACTTCTAAAAGATTTCGATGTCCTTAAAACCTCAAGTGGAACAGAAGCAATTGAGATATTAAAAAGTGATTCAACAAACAATATCAAAGCAATCATTTCTGATTGGCGTTTATTTGAGGACGATACGCTCACTTATTGGCAATCATTGCAGGGCTATGAAATTTTAGAGTTCGCATCGAAAAGTGGAATACGAGCGTTGTTTGCACTTACCTCACAGGCCGATTATGTAGTGCATCACATTCGTAACCTCATGGGCATTCGTTTTTCGATGTTCAAGAAAGAAAACCTTATTTCACCAGGCCAATGGAAGGTTTTTGCAGATGTATTGCAGGAGGCATGTAATGAAACTTTGCAGATTATCGCCAACATTCCCGAATCAGATAATTGGAGAAAGGCAGAAAGAGTAATTGATAAAGCGGAAGAAGACCGAATTAAGAAGAAGAATAGTGGTCGAAATATTTTGGTTCGCAAAGACAATAATACTTCAACTACTTATGTTTCCTATCCCTCTTTGCATCAACAGTATTTAGGATACCTCCACGACAAAGACAGGGATAGCCTTTTTAGGGCTGTTGAAGAGAAAGCAGACGAAATTTGGCAATATCTAATTGGTTTGCGTAATGAGCATAACGAGTATATAGGTGTAGATGTACTAAGGCACAGGTTTAACGTTGAAACCCCCAAAGATGCATTGTTGTTTCCTGTTCTCGTGCTGAGAAGAATTTGGATGGCTTTGTGGTACTATCATGTTGGCGAACCCAAAAAGTTGAGCCAAGAAGAAATAACAAAATACTCCAAGTTTATTTATGCAGTCATACAATATCAAGGTTTTACCCAATTCGTGGGAAATAACCAAAGTGTTGAACAAACCAAGCTTTGTATTTCTATTTCCCAGGTTCGAAACCGAAAAATGCTGCCAGAAGAATATGCTTGGATGAGGAAATGGCAAATTCTTGTCGTAGGATGATTTGAGTCAATCACTGCATCATCGTTCTTGCAATGCCAAAAGAGAAGTATCCAAAAACATTTTCAAACAATGATTTTTCTGAATTGAAATTTTAGATTTATTTTAGAGATAATTTAAGATAATCTTTTACCCCTTATCTTTGAGTCGTATTTGAAATACTTGGTCAGACTTTGATTAAAGTGAATTTGGCTTTGAATCTTCATAAAGAGTTTCTGCCATCCGCAAAAAATCATTCACTTTAAATCAATGACCATGAGTATCTCATTTCTTAGCCCAATCCACAATGCAGTTCAGCTGCTATTGAACGGCATTCTATCGCCTACATCTGCGATTACTTCTTTCCTAGAGCCTCCTTCTGTGCTCTTCCCTTACTTTACTTGATTTCATCGCATGGGCACTTCTGTGCTTCACAACTACCTATTGGGTATTACTACCTAGCAATTCATTTCTTTCTTGACCAATAAAATTCACCATCATGAATACACCTTTTGACAATGAGCAACCGCTCAACCACCAGCAAGATTCTCTGCTTTTCCCAAAGCCAGACACTTTAGACCTTGCCGATTTTCTGGACAAGACTTCGGAAAGGCAACTGACGCCATTGGCTAGTGAAATGACTACCCGGAACGAAGAAGTTCAACAACCCGTGAACCAAGAACTCAAACGTGTTGACGATTTCTCACAAAGCACCCGTGACATTGACCAGCAATACCAGCATTTGATGGACAAAGATTGGAGTTTGTGGGATAAGCTTACTGATAGAACCATGTATAATCAGGTACAGCAGATTAGAAAGGATTTACTTGTCACCTCCGCAAAGTACCGCCTGAATTTTTACAAAACGATACTGGATGCCCGTTTGGGCGCCCTTAACGAGAAGTGTGATGCGGGCCTGAAAATGATTAAAGCTCACTACCGCCAGCAAGTAAGTTCCCACCTGATGGCAAAAATGGAAGAATTGACCATTGAAGTGAAAAGTCGCCAGATTAATTTTCTGGAAATGATGAAGGAGAAATACCAATATTCTGAGAGCCTGAAGAATTATCCTTCGATGCAAAAACGCTACTTGGATTGTGTTTTTGAAGAGGAAGGACGCTACCTGAAATTTTTGGACAGCCTGATACTCCGTTTTGAGAGCATCGTTACCGAACAGTTGACGAAATACAACTAAATCATCCAGGAGCCGCTGCCAGTGCGGCGGCTCTATTTCCCTTATCACATCTTAATTCTACAACAATGATTCATCTTAACATTTTCCAAGTTCTTACTATCTGGCTGGCTGGATTCGACCATAAGACTGGCGCTCAATGTACATCTAGTGAATTGCGTAAGATGTCCATAGCTGGAACGATGGTGTGCATACCTGCTTTAGTCGGGCTGTTTAGCTACGGCTATGCTTTTTATTACATTATCGGAGGAAAGACTGCTGCCATAACTGGGGGCATCGTGTCTGCCATAGTACTGCTAATCATTGACCGAGGGATTATGGCATACGGTCGCCCAGGTGTTGTTTCAATAGGCATGTTGGGCAGGATGCTTTTTGCTTTCACCATAGGGTTGCTATTGGCCGAACCGATGATTTTAAAGGTTTTTGAGGATTCTATTACGGAGCAGCAGCACACTGAACTTTTTGCAGAGCAAGAACAGACCACTACTGTATTTGATAGCAAGATTGACTCCCTCCAACTCAGTCTTCGGACAGACGAGGCCAGGCTACGTGAACTTCAACAAGACTATACAGCTGAAATGGATGGAACTGGTGGGTCTGGTGTGCCAAACAAAGGGCCTATCTACGAACAAAAATACCGTGACTATTTAGACTTCAAAGCTATTTACGATTCCAAAAAGGCGAGTATTGACAGGCAAATCGCCACAGTGGAACTAAAGAAGGAACAGGAACTGAGCATGGTTGTACAGACCAATGCGAATGGGCTAATTGGTCGAATGAGGGCATTAGATGCTTTGGGACAAAAAGAGCCGATTGTAACCTGGGCAACTTGGCTATTGCGTCTTTTCTTTATGCTCATTGAGTTGATTCCATTGCTGCTTAAAATCAGTCCTACTGGCGACAGGGGCCTGTATTATAAACTCGTGGATACTTTTGACGAAGAGCGTGAGAATGTTGTGAAAGCCAATTCTGAAGAACGCAAGCAAATTATTGTAAAAGAGGAGCAGGTAAGATACGCAATGCAGTATTCTGAACTCTGCCAGAAGGAGATTCAAGTTATAGCTGAATCCAAGGGCAAGGATACTATGTATATGATGGAAAAAATGGCTTCGATGGCAGAGAAGAAGCTTGAATTCAAGCTAAAGGCAGCCAAGAAAATTCCAGACGAAGGATTATCACAACGGGTCTATGAACAGATAGACACCATCTTCGACGGTTTCGTGGAAACGTTGACAACATTGAACAGCCGTTCAAACGACAATTACACTTCCGACTTGATTTGACCCAATCAGCATGAGTTTGACGTTGTAGATTTTGCCTCTTTATTTCCTCGTCGCCGGGATTACTACTGAAGGTAGTAATTCTGGCGACGAGATTCACCTTCAAAAATTAATGATATGAAACAGTCTCTACTTTTAGTTATTTTGCTCTCAGCCATCATTTTCACTGGCTGTCAGACCAAGATTGTTCAGCAATGGAGAAAAAACGCTTACCTACGTGATTATAGTGAGTTTGTAACCAAAGTTGAGCAGGAGTACCAAGCTTTTCAGCCAGAAGACTGGAACGAAGTTGATATGAAATTTCAGGAGTTTTCGAACCAAAAGTATGCACAATATGAGCATATTCTTACCCAGCAAGAACGTTCCGAGACACATCAACTAAGGGGTAAGTACAAAGGTATAAAAGCAAAATATTTTAGCAACCAAGCTCTGGAAAAGCTACAAAATGCCGTTGACCAAGGAGCGGGTTTTGTAAAGGAGCTTTTGGAATAACTGTCGGCGAAGTACAGAATGGGGGCTTGCAAGAGTTGAGAAAATCGAGTGCTTCTAAACTCTAGCATGTCCTCATTCTTCATTTTTAAAATATACGGATGCTTTGTAAAATTGAAATGGCTGTATTTCAGTTTTGCTACGGTGGCACTATTGGAATTTCAAACTAATTTTAAATCAACGCCTTTATCTTGCCTATCACTTTTACCACTTCATCAGAATTCAAAGCACCATTTGGACTGTCGGTAGTTACGAAAAGATTGTCATTCAGCTTGTAACTGTTCCTCTCATAAAATTTCAATTTTTGCTCCCAGTCAGCACGATAGGCGGGCTGGTGGAGTAGGCCAAGATGTTCCCAGATGATTTTATCACCTGCGGGGTCAATGAAAGTGAAATCGGGCAGCCGATGGCCTCCCTCTGTGCTTTCAAACAGGCGTTCATAATGGAATTCTATTCCTTCCTCGACCAACAAATTGGCAATGACCAGTTCCGATTTACTACGAACGTATATCTCTCTATCTTTTACTTTGTGAATCAGCCGGTCGGCATAGGGAATCGTGTTTCGCCTATCTCGAAGAGTAAGGACAAACAGCTGTGTATTTCGCCTGGCAGTCTCTGAAAATTCAGGCTTGGTATATTGGTATAGCCACTGAGCGTTATCGCCTTCAACAAGGATAATCAAGCGGCTTTTGGAACGAGTAAGCGCAGTATAAAGCAGCTCACGGCTCATGAGTTTTCCTGCATTTTTGGGAAGTATAAGCATCACCGTCTTGAAATCGCTACCCTGGCTTTTGTGAACGGTGATTGCATAGGCAAGCTCAATAGCTGAACCGTTTTCGCCAAAATCTTTGCCGTTATAGCCAAATGTGGTGTCAGGATAACCTGAAAAACAAATATTGGCATAACCCTTCGCCGTCGTCACCATTACTCCAATTTGTCCATTGGAAAGCTGTAACGAAGGTTCTCCTTGGCCGTTTTTATAACCATCCCTTTTCTCGTTCACTAGTTGTATGACTTTATCATGTAGCCAAATCCGCTGGTCACCGAATGGGCGTTCCCATTTTTCAAACTTCGTTTTCCGAAATGTCTGTTGAATGAGTCTGTTTATCGGATGGGCACCCCAAGCTGGACTTTTAACAGGCGTCAGCATCTGGAAACTCTCTGCCGATTCAGGCTTCGAGAGGGGAAATTTTCCATTTTCATACCCCAATGCCTTAGCATTAAATGTGTTGTAATCGTCTTCACCTTCCATGCCGAGTTCCTCTATGAGGAGTGTTCGGATTTTTTGTTCCAGGTCCGCAGGAGTTTCCCATGTTTCAATCCGTAGGTCATTGAGTTTCTTGCCAAGTGATATTTTTTCAAAAATTTCGTCAGCATTTTTCTCTGGTTTCTTACCCGAAAACCAAGATGCGAGGGTCAACGTGTCTGAGAATTCAGCAGTATTCTCCAAAGTAGCTTGACGAACTACGACGGAAAGTTCGGCAAGTGCAGCACCTAATTCTACCTTTTCCGGTTTTTTGCTTTCACGACATTCCTGCAAATGGGCACACAAATCGGCAAAGGGACGACCTGCACCGATAGGTGGTAATTGATAAGGGTCGCCTACCAAGATGATTCTTTCAACATTTGCCATATCGAGTGCCTTGAAAACGGCGAAAAAATCCTCTTCTGTCAGCATTGAGCATTCGTCAATAACTACGGTTCTTTCCTGAGCATAAGTTTCTTTCCCAAAAAACATTGGCCGCATCGTCTCCCAATTGAATCGTTTTTGCTTATTGAGGAACTGGGCTATGGTAAAAGCCGATTCCGATTTTGCCATCGTTTTTAATCGTACACGGGCTTTGCCGGTAGGAGCAAGCAGGAGTATCCCTTTGGACTTTAGTTGCTGTGAACGGAAAAGTGCCCCCATGACTGTCGTTTTACCAGTTCCGGCTTTTCCGTGCAGGACTGTCAGTTTGCGGGAAACGATGGTCTCCAGGGCTTGAACCTGGTCATCCATTGCTTGGGCATGAAGAAGATTGTTGGAATCAAACTGCATTCCATTTTCGTCCAATGTCTGAACGATGAGTTCACGCCAGTTTTCATTTAATTCTGGCAATGAGCGGTTAGCCCTGGCGGTAAAGATTTTTTCGAGATACCGTTCTATTTCTTCATACAAATGCAGTTGTAAGCCCCTTGCTTCTTGGGTTTCAATAAACTGAAACCTCTCGGAGAGATATGTAGCATTTGCCTGAATATATCCATCCGGGATGGAACAAGTATGGTCGACCTTTGTGCTCTCCAATCTCTCCCTTGCCTCGGTGAAAGACAGAAGTGTGTCGCCTTCAGCGGCAGCATGGCGAAGGGTCTTGACGAGATGAGCACGAATCCTTCGTTTATCCAAAGTGGAATCCACTTTAGCGGGAGATGGAGGCGGATAATCACCATGAATTGCCTTGTCTTCCATTAGCCCTAAGTCAATGACTTCGGGGGCAATTGGAGCGTTCATTTTATCACCTTCATCAAGTTCAGAAATGAGGTAGGGATTTTCCAAAAGGGCATCATTGCTCATCCTCCACCCTTTTGTTGCCCTTTTGTCTTTATCGTACCATCGGGCTATCTGTTTTTGGGTCAGTTCAAATCTCGACAACATTTCCAGCCATTTTTGGCTTGAAATATCAAGGTTATCCCAAAGGTCCTTGATATGGGGAAGTTCTTTTCGAATGTTCCAACTTAGGTGTTCATGGTGTGCACCATGCAAAATTTCCTCGAATGCCCGCCAAGGGTTCCCTTTGGGCAAACACCAACCTTGCTCGTACATATCTTGAGCAAGGATGTTCCCGAACTTAAACCCAAGCGCCGTAGCAGCCTGGCCAAATGAAGGGAAAGCCCCCATACCTTCCTTTACTCTTCCAATCTGGGCATTCAGCCACTCCAGCCGTTGCTCCCACTTACCGGGGACAAGCCCGTGTTGCTGGATTTTTTCGACTACCAAACGCAGCTTTCTCAAAACTGTCAAAGCAGTCGAGTCTTTTACCCATTCACTACCATAGGAAAACTCTCCAATATTTGAATCCGGGTCGTCGAGGTCGAACAAGGTCATTTTTATTTCCTCCAACCAACGTGCCCTGCGTTCATCTTCTTTTGGGTTGCCAGTCTTTGCCAAGTAATCATTGTATGGCAATAAAAAACCTTCGATACCATCGGGACGAATGGAATGGGTGATGAGCCTGTCCCACATTGGATAGGTCTTGGCGCCTGGCTCATGCAAGTATTCCTGCAGTGGCGACTTTTTTGTTATCAGGCCAACACCAATAAGCAGGCGACGGCAATTTTCGTCAATGGGATTTCCACTCTTGGTATAGAAAAAAATAAGGGAATGTTGTTCCCGAATAGGTTTGAAGAAAAGGTCAAGTATCGCCCGCTGCCTGATATCACTGTAAACCCATGAAGAGTTGAATGGTGGCTTCTCATCCGGAGGAAAAGAAGGAAACTGCTCGGACAAATCGGATTGCCTGCTTCGTAGCATCCAATTGAAAGGTACAGAGAATGTACTAAATGGTGGCACAGGAATCGGAGTGTCGAACAATTTGGAGTGCGGTAGTTTTTTGTCAAAGCGATAAGGATGTTTTGCAATGCGTTGCCAGCCATGTTCGCTCATGAAGGCAGTTCCCTCCGCTTTGCAGGGTGGCAACTGGTCATCGGTCAAAGCTGACCAATGCTTGCCGGCCAGCTTTTCTTCCTCCCCGGCATTTTTTGTTTCGTAAATTCTTTTGAGTTGAAGGCAGTAGGCGTTGTCAGCTGGTTTTGTGCAGACTGTGCCGTTCCAGCCGTTGTCGTGCCAGGCTACTCTTATGGATAGGTGTTTCATGCTTTATGGATTTTGGTTAGGCAATTGATGGCTATCGGGAATGAGCTTCAACACCTGCTCTTCCCGCTTCCGCCGCCGGGCATACCGCAGCAGTCGGTTTTGGTGAATGAGTATTTGTGAAAACATGTTCTCGAAAATGTGCTGCAACTCTCCTTGCTGGGCCACGAAGATCTCCGGCTCAGCCACGATGTCCACCAGCATTTTCTCCGGGGAAGCTGTCGTGATTTTGCCCTCCTGCATCAGCGGTGCTTCGGAGACCAGCGGTTTGATGATGACTGCCTCGTTCAATGAAAGTACGTACAGTTCCATGACGGTGCGGTCCGGCTGAAGAAACACCTTTTTCGATAGCCCGGTCAGGTGGTTGAAGATGGCGTCGAGGGCGTCTTTCTCCGCTTCTACAAGCGTCCAGTTGTAGGCGGGTTGGAGTTCCATCCAGGCATTCAGCCAACGGGTCTCCCAGATGCAGAAGTTGACCAACGGCAACTCCTTCGCCAGCATGGCAGCAATGCGTTTGGGCAGGTTGGAAAAGACGGGGATAAAATTTTCCCGTGTGGCCAGCCGGTACATGCCCCTACCGGGGCTTTCCAGCACACCCTTGGATTTTAGTTCATGAATGCGCCAAGTCAGCGTCTCTTCCGATACGCCGGGGTACACCGCTTCCAGCCAATGGAGCAACTCGCCCTTGGAGAGGAGCTTTTTGTCGTCAAAAGCAGTGGTGATGTGGTGGTTTGCGTCAGCGGTCATTGGTTGATTTGTGTGACGCTGCGAAGATGAGGGGATTTTTTGGGAATGTCAAATTTTCGGCACTTTTTGTGATGCAGTGCCGGAAAATTGTAAAAAATTCTTATTAAGTTGAACCATTGTTACTCTCGGCCTTTCGTCAAAATACGCCGTTCCAAACTTTGTCATGCCATCAGCGATTCTCGCTATTAAAGTGTTTCATCAGGTGAAATCATCTTTTGCAACTTTTTGACTCTAGTATCATCTTCTAAAACTTTGATTTTGAATCTTTTTATTGCAAAAACTAACTGATTAACCAGTTTGGAAACGAAAAGTCCAAAGTGGTATTCAAAATAAGTTTAATAGCGAGAATTGCTGACAACCTCTCTTACATATTTAATATTTTTCTACATAACAACTTGCCTTGTTGGTATAAAAGGCCTACCTTTGGTTGGCTTTTACTAAAATACCTTAAGGTTTTTCAAGTTTGAATTCAACCTTTTTGAAAGGGACAAAAATTAATCTCATGAATAACCCTAAAGCATTTCTTTTCAATCTCCTATTCTTAGTCTTTGTAGGGGCAAGCTCTACTGTTCTTGCGCAAACCGTTTACATCACAAAAACCGGGGAGAAGTATCATAAAATCACTTGCCGTTACCTAAGCAAAAGTTGCTATTCCATCGAGTTGTCCGATGCCAAAGACAAAGGATACGCATCCTGTAAAGTATGTAAGCCCGGTTCAGGTTCCTCTGCTCAAAAGAAAATTAATCCGGGACAAGCACCAAAAATAAAGTCTGGAACAAGTACATTAGGAAAGGCTTCTAGCTCATCAAGTCAATGTATCTCTTTGACCAAAACAGGGAAAAGGTGTAGTCGAATGACAAAGGACAAGAGTGGGAAATGTTGGCAGCACATGGAATAAAATTTCCACATCTTAATGATGCCTGCATCTTACCAAGTTATTTAAAAATCAACCTGATGAAACTAAAAGCTATTTTTTTAGCTACTTTTTGCCTTTCAGGCGCATTTGTAGGATTCAGTCAAGACCCTTCATTTTCGCAATTTTACGCTAACCGTATTTACCTTAATCCTGCGCTCACAGGCATTGAACCAGGACTTTCACTTTCTGCCACTTCACGCTTGCAATGGCTTAACGTGGACAATGGTTTTCAGACCCATGCCGCAACGGTCGAAATTCAAGAGCCTTTCATAAAAAGCGGTTTTGGGTTGACTGTTTCCTCCAACAAGGAAGGAATCGCTGAACTCACAACTACAGGGGTCGGCCTTTCGTATGCCTACACAGCACCTTTTAAAAAAAGCAATCTCCATTTTGGCTTCCAAGGCCATTGGTTCCAAAAAAGTATCAATTGGGATAACCTAATTTTTTCCGATGAAATAGACCCAGTTTTAGGTGTCGTGAACCCTACGACTGCGGCACCAATTTTAGAAAGTGTTTCTTACACTGACCTTAGTTTCGGGATGCTATTTCGGTCTGATGGCAAACTTAAACTTGGAAAAAGCACTTACAGAAATGTCCGCTCGATGCTGGGCCTTAGCATCCATCACCTACCATCTTTATTTGGAGATGCAGGGGCAAGTGAATCATTTCAGGTACTTCCCACAAAAGTGCCGCCCCGAATCACCCTTCACGCAGGCACCATAATTCCTGTTATCATTTTTCAAGGAGTAGGGCACAACATTTCGCTTTCGCCCAACATAAAATTTGACATGCAAGGGGATGATATTTTCCGGACGAGTCAGAACCTTAAAGTTTTGAGTTACGGGATGTATGCTTTGTACGAAGGATTCCACCTTGGTGCTTTTTTTCAAAATACCAATCCATTGCCTGACCGAAAGAATACCAATGCACTTATTTTATCGCTTGGGTGGTACCAGGATGGAAAACGGCCAACTCAGTCAAAAGACCAAAAATTGTTCGTAGGCTTAAGCATTGACGTGAACAGTACTGGTGTAGGCACAAGGGGCGGCAATGTGTACGAATTGAATATCAGGTATTCTTTTGCCGACATGCCCACCATATTCGGTTCAAGCAAAGGCACGAAATCAAAACGAATCTTGGATTGTAAAAGCTTTCTTTACTAATTTCTAAAAACCAACTTACCCTCCAGCCATGAAAAATATTTCAATAATTCCAGCCTTAGTTATCGGGATTGTTTTCTCGTTTACTTTCAAGTCTTACACTCAATGTAGTTTTACAATCTCGAATCCGAGCCCATGTCCCGGCGAGAGCATCATACTAACAGTAACCAATCCGATGCCTGATTCCATTTACACCTGGGATTTTACAAGTAATGGGTCAATTGATGCCACCGGGACAAGCGTAACAACTAGCTACCCTTACAATACTTCCTCAATGACCTACACAGTTACGCTCAAGAAAAATGGAAATTCGTGTAGTACTAAACAAGTCATGGTGAAACCCTCCCCTGACCCAACAATAGGATTAGACCCTATGCTTTCTTCACCTGGAACAACAATCTCTGGTGATACCATAAAAAAGTGTTCTGGTACTCCTAATAGTACTCTCGCTATTTACAATGCCTCTTCAACTTTTAGTTCAAATGCTTCCTATGAAATTAATTGGGGGGATGGCATAACTGAATTTTTTACCAATGTTACTTTTCCTACGACAACATCATTAGTTCACAATTACACTGGTTATGGCTACAAATACATAACTGTAAAAGTAATTCATGCCAATGGATGTTATAGAACCAAGACCTATACCTATTACAGTGGAAGCAATCCATCAGTGGGTCTAACAAACCCAGGTGGAACAGTTGGACTTTGCGCCCCATCAAGTATAACTTTCCCAATAAGCAACACCGCTGGAAATCCTCCTGGAACAGTTTACACAATTACAGTCAATGGTAACGTTGTGCAAACCTATAATCAATCCAACATTCCAAATTCTTTTACTTACAATTTTACTGCATCTTCATGTAACGAAGTAACAACTTCAGGTTTATTCGAAAATGCATTCGACTTGCGTATTCTGGCTTCAAATCCGTGTGGCTCCTCGGCAGCAACGGTAGAGCCAATTGAATTGAGTACACAGCCTGTTGCAAATTTTATCATCACTGAGCCTGCTAACAAATGCCCAGATGAAATCTGGACATTCACCGACAATTCCACAAATATAAATGAAGTGATAAGTGGCAATCCATCAGTCTGCAATGATAGCATACCACCCTCTTGGCAAATTACCCCAGGGACAAACGGGAACCAGTGGAGCATAATTAGTGGAAATCTCTTTGCATCAGAAGTTCTAAAAGTGAGATTTTTGGAACCAGGTGTTTACACGATTACGATGACTGTCATAAGTTCCATCTGTGGGCCTTCAATCATCACCAAAACAATCACCGTACTTGAACCTCCTACTGCCGATGCTGATGCCCTTTTTAGCGCCTCAAATGGGTGTATACCGACAACCGTATCCTTTGATAATCTATCTACCGGGTATCAGGTAAGCTACAATTGGATGGTCACTCCTCCCACAGGGTGGGCTTTTTCCAATGGGACGAGTGCCACTTCTGAAAACCCAGCCATAAGCTTCAACGCTGCCGGAACCTACAACGTCAAGCTTACTACTACAAATATATGCGATGTGGATACCTGGGACACAACGCTTACCTTCATCGCAAAGCCTACTATTACATGGAGCGACATCCCCGATTTTTGCTTAAACGCCACCTTGAACTTTTCATCTAGCAATATCACTTTTGCAAGTCCCGGAACCCCAATCACCAGCTACCAATGGAACTTTACTGGAGGCAGCCCTGCAAATTCAACATCCCAATATCCAACGAATATTGTTTACAATACACCTGGAACGTACACGGTCAGTGTATCTGCAACAAATATCTGCGGTACTACGACAGTATCCCAGACCTTCGTAGTCCAAGCACCAACTACAATCACACTTCCACCAAACTTTCAAATTTGTCTCAATGCCTCTCCTGTTACTCTTGCTGGATCCCCCATAGGAGGCACTTGGTCTGGCTTGGGAATCACTCCGCAAGGTATTTTCAACCCGGCCAATGCTAACATTGGAGACAATGTTCTGACTTATAGCTATGGAAACGGCGCATGCACAGGTACCGCAACCGTTACGGCAACTGTTTTCCAACTTCCACCAGTCAATGCTGGCGCAAACCAGTCAGCCTGCGTGGATGCAAACCCAATCCCACTGATTGCAACGCCAACAGGCGGAACCTGGTCAAGTTCGGCAGGCGGTGTGCTGAATGGTAACACCTTCAGCCCCAGTGCTTCGGGACCAGGTATGTACACGCTGACCTACAGCTTCACAAGCGCCCAAGGCTGCGCCAATTCGGACAACCTTGTCTTCACTGTTAATCCCCTGCCCGTCGTTTCTGCCAACGACACTACCTACTGCAACACGCCCGGCTCCGTGCAGCTTCCTTTTGCCAGCCCTCCGGGCGGAGCATGGAGCGGCACTGGCGTAACTGGCAACCAGTTCAACCCAAGCACCGCAGGAGGCGTGGGGACTTACACCGCAACTTACAGCTTCACAAATGCAAATAACTGCTCCAACAGTACCACCATTGACATCAATGTCATCAACCCCTCAAACGTGACTGCTGGGCCAGATACCTCATTCTGCCAAAGTGTAACCTCCTACAACCTGTCCCCCTCCGCAAGTCCTTCTGGCGGCGTATGGTCAACTACCGGAACTGGGCTAACCGGGGCAATTTTCAACCCTTCGCAGGCTGGCCCTGGCGCCCACATTTTGACCTATTCCGTTGGTGCAGGCAACTGCTTGATTACTGACCAAATAGTTGTCACGGTCTATGCCCTACCAGCGGTCAATGCCGGAGCAGACAAGTCTGCCTGTGTGGACGCAACCCCAGTAGCGCTTACCGGAACACCAGCAGGTGGAACTTGGTCGAGCTCAGCTGGTGGCGTGCTTAATGGCAATTCCTTCAATCCCAATGCCGCTGGACCAGGTATATATACGCTAACCTACAGCTTTACAAGCGCTCAAGGCTGTTCTAACTCGGACAACCTTGCCTTCACCGTTTATGCCCTTCCAGTTATGGCGGCCAACGATACGACCTACTGCAACACGCCCGGCTCCGTGCAGCTTCCGTTTGCCAGCCCCCCGGGCGGAACTTGGAGCGGCGCTGGCATAACTGGCAACCAATTCAACCCAGTTGCCGCAGGTGGCGTGGGGACTTATACCGCAACATACGGTTACACAAATGCAAATGGCTGTTCTAACAGCACCACCATTGACATCAATGTCATCAACCCCTCAAACGTGACTGCTGGGCCAGATACCTCATTCTGCCAAAGTGTAACTTCCTACAACCTGTCCCCCTCCGCAAGTCCTTCTGGCGGCGTCTGGTCAACTACTGGAACTGGGCTAACCGGGTCAATTTTCAACCCTTCGCAGGCTGGCCCTGGTACACACACTTTGACCTATTCCGTTGGTGCTGGAAACTGCCTGGTTTCTGACCCATTGGTTATCACAGTTTATGCGCTGCCAAGCATTAATGCAGGTACAGATTTGTCAGGATGTGAAACAGATGCACCAGTTACGCTTGTCGCAACTCCCATAGGCGGTACTTGGTCAAGTTCGACAGGCGGGGTCTTAAATGGAAATTCCTTTGAGCCAAGCACATCCAATCCTGGAACATACACGCTCACATATTCATTCACAGATTCTCTAGGGTGTTCAAATGCTAACGAAATCGCATTTACGATTTTCCCTTTGCCAAACGTTGTTTCAAACGATACCACCTATTGCAATACACCAGGAACCGTGCTGTTGCCTTATTCATCCCCATTTGGAGGTACATGGACTGGGCCTGGGTCGAACGGCAATTTATTTGACCCTATCATTGCTGGTGGAGTAGGAGATTATCAATTAACTTATACGGTTACAGATGTTCATGGATGTATCGACAGCACTGAAATCTCAGTTTCAGTCATTGAGCCGGTTACTGTTAGCGCTGGCGTTAATGACACCATCTGCGTAAACGAGGGAACCTTACAACTCGTTGGCTTTGCCCCACCCGGGGGCACATGGTCTGGGCCAGGGATTGTCAATCCCCTACAGGGTGTATTTGACCCCACGGTTCCCGGAGGAGGGTTGTCAACTTTGACTTATTCGGTAGGTTCGGGGAATTGCGAGGTGAGGGATTCAATTGAAATCTTCGTTATCCAGATAGACATAAACCCTGGTCCATCTGAGGAGTTTTGCCTCAATGACAATTCAATCCAATTATCTGGTTACTCGCCTGTTGGTGGCTATTGGGTTGGGCCGGGCATAATTGACAGTATTTCTGGCACTTTCGACCCTTCCGTGGCTGGCGTCGGCTTTCATCAGCTTGCTTACTTTTACCAAGACGCATTGTTAGGCTGCGTCTTCAGTGTTACAAAAGAAATGACGGTACATCCAATGCCTGAATCTTATTTTGAAATTCCAGGCGAAGCATGTATTAACAATTTGATTCAGTTCAATAACCTTTCTCAAAACACCTTTCAGGTAAACTGGAGTTTCGGGGACGGTACTTTTTCAAATCTTGCGAACCCGACACATAGCTACACCATTGCTGGTTGGTATACCATCGAACTTACCACGACCACGGAATTTGGATGCACCGATTCTTATTCGGTTGATATTTTCATAACAGAGCCACCTGTCGTTGATTTTGAAACAGATGTGACGGAAGGATGCGCCGTTTTGGCGGTGAATTTCACTAACAGCAGCTACGGTTATCAAGTCGCCTATTTTTGGGATTTCGGAAATGGCCAGACTGACACCGTTTCCCAACCCGGCACTGTGTTTTTTGACCAGGGCACCAAAGACACCACTTACCAAGTTACGCTATCGGTTTCAAATCAATGTGCCACGGTAACCCAAACCGATACAATTACTGTTTTCCCATTACCTCAAATCAATTTTGGTACTTCAATTGATACCAGTTGCTCACCAATGGTCGTTGCGTTTGCCAATCTTACGCTCGGAAACCCTGAAAATTTCTATTGGGATTTTGGCAATGGGAATACCTCCACAGATTCCTTACCCGGGCCTCAGACCTATTATACGGATTCTGTTTTCATCACCTATCCGATAACTTTGATTGCCACAAATTTTTGCGGAGCGGACACGGCAGTTCACAAGATAGTTGTTACACCGGCCAATGTGGATGCCTTTTTCAATATCCCATCTAATATTGGTTGTCAACCATTGGCCATGCAATTCGCCAATTATTCAACTCCGGGAACTTCCATTTCTTGGGACTTTGGGGATGGAAACACCTCAGCACTTCCCAACCCCCTTCACACGTTTGAGAATACAGGCACCTTTGTGGTAATCCAATACGCATCAACAGGATGTGGCTATGATAGCACAATCGCAACAATTACCATATTGCCAGCACCTGACGTTGAATTTGAACATTTGCCAGCAGTATGTCGTGGCGATTCCATCCAGTTCCTAAATACCTCGCCAAGCATGCTTTCTGGAACGCTCTGGCATTTTGGGGATGGAGATAGTTCTTTGTTGAATTCACCTTACCACATCTACGACACAGCTGGAATTTACACAGTTACATTTCAAGGCATTTCGACGCTAAACGGATGCGTTGCTCAGCAAACAGGTGAAGTTTTAGTATGGGAACTACCAACTATGAATTTCGAACCTTCGGCTCCAGGTGGATGTATGCCTTTGAGCATATCTTTTAATAACTTGTCGAGTGGAGCGAGTTATTTTACCTGGAATTTTGGGGATGGGAACACAGGTGTTGGGAGCGAACCATCGCATACCTATTTGAATGACGGAAGTTTCTCTGTCATTTTGGTTGGCACTGACACCAATGGGTGCGCAGATACATCTTCCTTCAACTACATACAGGTTTACCCTTTGCCTATAGCTGACTTCTCAATGAACAGGGACAGGCTTTGTGGTATTCCTGTCACATTGTCCGTGGTGAACAACTCACAGGGAGCACAGGGATACATTTGGGCTTTTGGCGATGGAGCAGCTTCAACACTTGTAAATCCATCCCATCAATATGACTTCCAAGGATACTATCAAGTTGTACTGATAGCTGAAAACGCTTTTTCGTGCCGTGACACCATTGCAATGCCCTTCAATACTTACCCAATTCCTTTGGCTGAATTTGACGTATTGCCGGGCTTGGGATGTGAACCACTTCCAGTTGGTTTCCTGAATTATTCAACAGGAAGCAATCGCTACTATTGGAGTTTTGGTGACCAACAAAGCTCATCTGAATTTGAACCTAATCACATTTACTTGAATGACGGCCTATATTCAATCCAATTGATAGCCTCTTTTGACGATGTATGTTTCGACACGTTGGAGTTGGAGAATCTTGTTACAGTCTTACCATCTCCCTTTGCCAATTTTGCTTACCAGGAAGTCAATCAAGGTGTCCCAATAGGCATCATTCAATTCAATAATTTATCGGAAGACGCCTCCACCTATGTTTGGGACTTTGGTGATGGCAACCTTTCAAATGAGGAAAGCCCTCTTCACCGTTACTATGAAAATGGCGTTTGGCAAGTTTTATTGGAAGCTATTGGCAGCAATGGATGCAAGGATGATACATTGCTGCTTGTAAAACCCGACTTTTTCAGGGGGCTGTTCATTCCTAATGCTTTCTCACCTGAACAAGGCCTTGGCGAAGTTCGACTATTTAAACCTAAAGGAGTTGGGTTAAAGGAATACAAAATTGAAGTCTTTTCTCCCTATGGGCAACTCATTTGGAAATCCGAATCGTTATCGGAGGGTCAGCCAGATGAATCATGGGATGGCAGTCTAAATGGTCATTTACTACCCCAAGATGTCTACGTTTGGAAAGCCTATGGAATTTTTGAGGATGGGACTGTTTGGCAAGGTATGCCTGATAAAAATGGAAACCCAAAGACGATGGGCTCCTTGGTGCTATTAAGGTGACCGGTCAGCTTATTACCGTTGCAACACAGCACTTGGTGGGTGTATTGAGGGGGGAATGAAATGAGGTCGGACAGTTGCTTTCAGAATTTATGAGGCGCTTTAGCTTTTAGAAAATTACAGTAATAATAAGGTGTATATGAAACCACTTTTAGGCCTGTTGTTAATCCCTTCGTTGTTCTTACTAACTAGAAACAACATAGAAATTGAAACCTTTTCCATCATCTCCTGGAACATCCAAGATTTCGGTAAAACCAAGGACGACGAAGAAATACAGTTTATAGCAAAAACTATCAAGGACTACGATATTGTAGCCATACAAGAAGTAGTCACTGGGGATGGCGGCGCACAAGCTGTAGCCCGCTTGGCCGACCAACTCAACCGCATGGGTAGCAAATGGGATTATCGGGTTAGCGACCCCACAAAAAGTCCACCATATAAGACAGAACGATATGCCTTTCTCTGGAAGCCGAGCAAGGTAAAATTGATGGGCAGGCCATGGCTGGAGAAATCGTTGGAAGGAAAGGTCAACAGGCCGCCCTATTTGGCCAGGTTCAATATCAATGGAAAAGAAGTCATCATCCTGAACTACCATTCCCGTCGTTTTGACGAAAGGCCAGAAGAAGAGGTGGTTCATTTTTCAGGATTGGTTAAGAGCTACTTACCAACCCCTTTGATAATCGCTGGGGATTTCAATATGCCAGAAAGTAATGGGGCGTTTGATGCCTTGAAGAAACAAGGGTACGTTTCCGTCCTCAAAAACCAGCCTACTACTTTGAAAAAGAACTGTGCCACAAGTGGTGGGTCGTATTTGAGTCATGCGATTGACAATATTTTCTATCCTAAAGATAAGGTTAGGTTCGTGGAAGGCGGAGTGGTTGATTTTGTTGGTGATTGCAAGTGGTTGGAGGAGCGGCGGGGGGTGTCGGACCATTTGGGGGTTTGGGGGAGGTTTGGAATGAGGAAGGAGTAGCAATTAATAAAAATGGACTAGTCGTCAGCTTTAACTTGAAGGCACCGACCTAAAGATTGGCTACGAGTTCGAGAACACGTCCACTTTTCATGCCCGCAGCATCGAAACCGACACCGGCTGGAAGATACTCCCGGACCGTGGCTTGGACGTGTTTCGGCCCTACGACATCAACAACCTGTTTTCGCTGGAGAACCAACGGCAAGAAGCGAGGGCTTGTAAGGTGTTTGATGTGACGTATTTGAAGGTGGCATAATTAATTGACTTTCAATTACTTACGACTATCAATGTTTAAATTTATTTGTTTGTATTTATGTCTCTAAAAATGCTATAAAAATTAACCCACCCTTTAGGCTGGTTTCTGGCTCGAAACAATTATCATTGTATCCATTTTAATACTATCCATACTTTTGAGAAAACTGTTTAGTTAACCCTGCTAAATTGTTTTCAATGATAAGCACCTCAAATGGCAAACTACCTCACCTTGAACCGGATGTTGTCAACGGTATCAATTCTAACGTTGTTGATGACGTTAATTGGAGCTTTACCGACCCTCCTAATGATGACGACGCTTCTGAGGATTTCCTTTCTCAAATCGTAGTTTACGAACCCACTCACCTGAATGAGCGGCACTACAAGCGTTTGGGTTTTTTCTCTGCGATTGAAGAGATAACTGATACACAAAAGAAATTCCAGCTACTTATAGAGGAACAACGACAGTTGCATGAGGAACGGGTCGCTCATTTGAAGGAGTTGTACTTTATTTCCGACCTTAGATTTCAACAGAAAATCGAAACGGCAGTCAAGGATTTGGAGGACAGTCGAGTCAAGTGGATAAGCCATGTTTCGGAATCCAGTGAGCTTGCCATTGAAAGGGCAAAAGCAAAACAGCGCTTGGATGAATTGGAAGAACAACTTCATGGTGTCCACCATGCTATAGGTGAAAAAAAAGAAAGGTTGATAGAAGACCGTATTCTGGCTGTCAGAAAAGAACTAGAAGCGGTAATAGAAAACTACCAAAAGGTTTACGAACAACGCTACGAAATCAACAAGCGTACATTTGAAGACAATAAGGATGCCTTAGCTTCTAAAGTCAAACGGTTTGAGGCGTTGAAAGAGCAGTTTCAGGAACGCCAAGCCCATATCACAGCAAAAGTGGACAAATTGAGTTTGGCCGGCATCAATCCCTATGTCGCCAATTTTCTGGTAACAGCAGGCTTTGCAGCAGCTATTGTTGCCGGCTATTTTTTCTCAATTTTTGCGCTTAGCAAACATCTGAACGACGAGAATGTCCCCTTTTTCATTATTCAGGGTTCCCACAGTTTTATCACCAAAATATTTTCTGGCAATACCCTTGGAGCACAATTTTTCCTGTTGACATTGTTACTGCTCGGACTTGTAATCTCGCTCACCGTAATAGTTTGGCTTTGTCATATATGGATTAACAGAAGTGAAAAAAGCAGCCACAGAAATACCATCCGTGAAAATGACAGTGCGTCGAACCGTTTGGTTGTTGAAGTAGGCGATGCAGACAGTTTTTCTTATAAAACCTATGCTGAGTCAGGGAATTTTTTCCAGTTTTGGCTTCAATTGGTGCCGATACTAATAATTACGGGCATCGTTTTCATCATTCTTTTTCTTGGAACTGGTGCAAGTGAGATTGGTAGCCTTGATACTTCACTGACCGGGACACTGGTGGGTAGTCTTTTGACTTTTCTGATGGCTGGGCTTGTCTATTTGTACTTAATAAGAATTGTTGAGCCACGCATCGAACGGCATCCAGATAAAAGCTTCCTAAGAAACAATGCCGAACTGGTATCTATCATAGTCATCTTCATTGTTAGCACCCTTGCAATGCTTTTTCTAAAGCAAGAAACCAAAGAACACGATTCTTTAGTCATCGTTGAATTTACAAGTGTGATACTGATGGCAGCTTTTCTGCTTGGGTATGCCCTCCGGTTCAAAGGATTGATTGCTACAGCCAATTTTCTGGAGCGAAGAATCAATGCGCTGTATGATGCGATACGAGATAATTCAAGACCCCGCCCGTTGAACCTAACAGCTGCCGAAGACAAGCGATTCAAACAGAAATATTTGAAATTGCAGAAACAACTTATGGAGTTGATGCAGCAGAAAAATGACATGACAAGTTATCTACTCAGGGGTGACGACAGGGGGTGGCTCAGGAAAAAATTACAGGGTTCTTCTTCTGGAGCAAAATCGAAGAAATGGTGGGGGTTTTGGAAATCGAAGCGTACCCAAGATGAAAATCCGGGTGATGGAGTCGTACTCAAATTGTCTGACTTGGAAAAACAAACCTTTCCTAAAGAAACCATGATGGCAAAAGGGCTAATGGAAGCTATAGACGAGGTTAAGCAGCAAATCACCACGCTTGAAGAAGCAATCAAGGCAAGGAGAGAAGAGCGGACTTCCTACTGTGTTGTATTGAAGGATGAGCAAGCAAAACTTAACAATCGAATTGACAATTATCGCCGTGCAAGAGAAAGGTTCCGAAAGACATTGTTTGAGCGGGTTGATGCGGAAACGATTTATTGGGAAGAAATCATGAACTACCTTAAAGAAGGCTTCGACCTTGGAATGTGGTATAGGGTGAACGGACTTGGCCCATCACCCGATTATTATCCTCTTTTTGCAAAACCAACAAAACAAAACGGAAACCATGAGTAGCATTACCATACCTGCGTCTAATTATTCATCTGGATTTTTTCAGCGCCTTTTAGACAGAATAAAGACCATTTTTAGGCCAAGCAACAGGGTTGAAAACAATGCCGAATCGGACACTAGTTCAGCAAAACAGGACAACACTGACCAGTTTGATGAGTTGAGTCAGCTTCATAAGTCGCTAGAGACCCATCATCCACAATTATCCAATGAACTTCGGCAATTTATTGGAAAATCAATTGCTTTCTTCTGGCACTTCGGAAGAAAAGACGGCTCTATTGGCCAAAAACAAATGCCTCGGGATTTTTTCAAGACCCACGCAGAGCAAATCCGTGATGAAGTGGCAGGGCATTTGGAGAGCCAAAAAGTGAAGCATACCGTTGAGCATGAAATTCAAAAGAAAATACTCGATGACAAAGTAAATGTCAAAGAAGTAGCCGAAAAATACCGCAATGAGATTTTTACTCGCAAAGAACTATATCCCCGCAGCTATTCAAGATGGCTTGCCTATTTTTATGTAACACTTGCACTTATGCTCATCATTGCCGACATCCCATTGGCATTGAAGCTTACTCAGTATGGGTTCAACTTGCACACTGATTTTGGCGCACACTCTATTGATAATCTATTCATAAAGCAACCAGACTGTTTGCCCGGTGAAAATATCATTGGACATATTTGGTTGGTGTTTGCCAACAACTGGGAAGTATTTGTATTGGCTATCGGCATAGCTCTATGTACAGTCTATATCAAGATATTTTACGATGATTTTGTTGGTTATCCAATTGACAAAGCGGCCCGGCAGTTTGAGATTCTGAATAGGTTTAAGGATTTTACGGTTGATGATAAAAAATCAATACGCAGGAAATATAGAGCAAGAATTTTTTTAAAAGTAGTCATCCTTTTGTTGACACTTGGGACTATTGTTTATCTGGGTTTATTCAGGGCTGAAACATCTGCAATAATGGACAAGGCACTTATAGGTTCATCGTCATTTTCAGATGTTACAGTGCCAATAGGAATGGAAGATAATTTCAATGATTCAAAAACAACCCCAGATGTTCAAAGCGATGGCAAATTGAGTTTGCTTACGAAGATATGTTTTATTCTTATCACCATATTGTTTCCCGTTATTGGAGGTATTTGCTTGTCACTAGGAATTGGCAATTTTCAGAATCGCCGTGAAATCGAAGAGTCCAGTCAGTATTTTGAACAAAGGAACCATGAATACCTGGATGCACTTGGAGTGTTTACAGAAGTTGCGAAAAATAAAGAGATTTGCGAAAACAATCTCAAGCGGGTGACTAAAAATGATTTCGTGGAAGAGTTCACCAATTTCTTCTATTATTGTTATCAACACGGTTATGAACGAGGGGTTGTGGAACCAGACAAATCGCTGGATATTTATGACCGAGTACAAAAACTTAGGGACAGACTCATTTCAACGAAATCATTCGATGCCGTACAAAAAAGCATTCTTTCAAAAGCCAACTGAACTCATTTGAACGATGAAAAATATAATTTTCTTACTAGCATTCTTTTTGGTTATTTCTGCCTGCAATACAGGCGATGAAACGGCAGATGGAGAAAAAATTGTAAGTCCACCTTTGAAGAAGGAGTCGGTAGTTTATGTGCTCTTCGATTATTCTAAAAGTCTTGATGCGAACAGCTTCAAAACAACTGCTGACAGGGCTTCCAAATTGGTACGAAACTGTCCGGTAGGCATGACCTTAAAATTCTTGCCTATCAATAATGACCCGTTTGCCCAACCGATATTTTCATACACCCGCAAGCCGAAACCCAATAAACCCCACCTAGTCCAGGCATGGGAAACGCAGAATATTGAACTTGGGGCAAAAATTGCCAAACTTATCGAAGATATGCATCAAAAGGGTAACGTCAACAGTTGCATTGCACATGGATTTTCCACCGTTTATAATCATGTTAAAACTCTTCCAAAAGACGGTAACATCAAGTTAATCGTCCTTTCTGATTTATTGGAGTGCTGTGACAATATGACTTGTGCGCAAAGCGTGAAAGGATTCAAAAAGTTACTGAAAGAATTGAATAAATATAACTTTGGAGCCTGCCCTTTGAGCCAGCACATCCCTTACAACAACATCACCCTTGTTATTAACTCTTCAGACTTAACAAGTATCAAGGAAATCTATAATTCCCCAGACCGGGAATTTTATCAGTTTTGGGAGATAGTGGCAAAAGGGATGGGATATGAAAAAGGATTTGTGATGAGTCCGAATTTGCCAGTGTTGACAAACTGACAAACTTGACAAACTGCCAAAGTCCCACATTGTCAACTTCCTCACTTTGTCAACTTTGTCACCTTCTCATAATTCCCGTACTCCCGCCCCACCAGCCAACCCGCCTCCGTCAGCATTTTCAAAAACCTGTCCACCGAGCTTTCGCTCATGCTTAGGCCCTCGCCGATGCGGACAGCTTCTTTCCTTTGGAAATTAGTGGGCAGTTCTTGGAACAATTGCCGTTTGTGGTTAGGCAGTTGATTTACCCCCCAACCCCCTGAAGGGGGAGTATTCGGCAATTTCTCAAACAAAAACAAGGCATGTTGCAGGTAAGCCTCCACCAGCAGTGAGGCAGCCTGAAAGTCGGCTTCGTCGCAGGTGACGATGGGCGAAGCATCGGCATTCTCGAAGCTGCGGCAGGCGGTGAGCGTCATGGCGATGCGGAAGAGGATGGCACCGAGCCGCTTGATGCTCGACAGGCTTTCCGTGCCGAAAAAGGCATTGGTCTCTTGCAGCAGGCGGGTGAAGTGTCCGTTGAGGCGCTGCCACTGGTCGGCGGTGAGGTGGAACTGAACCGGGTTTTCAGCCGTGAAGCGGGTGATTTCGAGGGTGCGCTCGGCGAGCCGGGCAAAGTGTTCCGTGAGGTTGATGCCGCCGGAGGCTGGCGAGACGTCCCGCCATGCGGGTTGCACGGCGTAGCAGTAAAAGAGGAAGCGGCTGAACAGCCCGTCCTCGACGGAGGGGATTAACTTGAGGATTTGGTTGGGTGTACCGCTGATGGCTACGCTGAGGCGAGGTTGGTCTATTTCAAAAAACTCGTTACTGCCCTTGCGGGAGTAGCTGATTTTTTCAAAATGGAAGGCTTTGCGGAGCAGGTCGGAGTAGCCGCCCCAGTCCTGTTTGAGCACGTTGCCGAGGGTGTCAGCTTCGGTCTCGCACATGATGCCCGTGCCGCCGCCGTCCCGCAGGTGCTTGATGACCATCGCCGAGGAGGAATTGGCGGGGATGAACAGGACTTTGAAGGGTGGTTTTTCGGGTTCCTGGGGCAGGGTCTTGCCCCGTTTATAGTTGGAGAGCAGCAGTTTGTAGTCGGCGAGTTCCTGACGGTATTGCTGCATGGCAAGGTTGTTTTCTTCAAGTAGTGCCTTGTGGACGGTATCGCCGAGTTGCTTGGCGAAAGTGAGGGCGCTCTTGCCGCTGGCTGCCGGGGCGATGATGAAGGCAAAGAGGTTGGTGTAGGTGGTGCGGCGGTCGTACACGCCCTCGATACCAGTTAGACAGCCGGACAGCACGGCGAGTGCGCCGGTTAGGAATACGTCCCGCTCCCGTGGGTCGTCGAAGGCTTGGCAACCTTCGAGGAGTGGGGAAGGGAGGTGCGAAAATATGGCGGGGTCGAGGAGCGGGGTGGTGAGTAGGAGGTCGTTGAGGTCAGCCGATACAGGAATGAGGGATGAGGAATCAGGGATGAACTCCCTAGCCTTTGCTGTTTGTTCCTTGTTCGCTTGAGACGTTGCAGGTCCCGACCTTTGGTCGGGATGACGAGCAGCGGTAGCATGTTCGGCGGCGTGGTGCTTGTAGGCACTGGTGATTGATTGGCGGATTTCTTTGGGGTCGAGGTCGGTGAATTGCTGTTGGGCAATGGCGAGGGTTTCGGATTCGGGGATGCCGGAGCGGTTGGCGTTGCTGGCGAACAGGTAGATGAAATTGTTGCGGTTGCCGGGGGTGTAGATTGTTTTGGATTGGGTGTGGGCGAGAATGGCTGTTAGCTGCTGGCTATTGGCCGTTGGCTGTTGGCGGGCGCTTGTGGCTTGGACAGGTCCCGACTTTTGGTCGGGATGACAAGGCAGCAGGACGGGAAAAACTTCCTTGTCCGGGGCGAACCAAGCTTCCGAGTCGTGGGATAGGAAGCAGAGACGGGTGATGTCTTTGCCGGAGCGGTCAGCTTCCAAACCATAATTTTCACGAAACCAAGAACGGACTTGCTGGAAGGTATCAGCATGGTGTTCCTGGTCGCTATCTACTTGGACGAGGAGCTTATAGCCGTTGCCGCTGGGCGAGGTGAACCCGGCACAGGCGAAGCGGTCTTGCCGGGCTTCGGCTTTCAAGGCTTCGAGTCGGGCGGGTTCGAGCTTGTCGAAATCGAGGATAAGGAAGCGGGTGTATTCCACCAAATGTTCGAGGGTGCGACCGCCATCGAAACGACCGGAGGGCGTGAAGGCGGGCAATTTTTTCTTCAAGTTGCTGGCTTGTTGCTGTTTGTCGTTGGCAATCAAATGGCGGATTCGGGCAACCTGCTCCTTGAAGTGGTTGCCCTGAATCGCCTTGACGAGCTGTTCGAGGCTGCGATGCCCTGCAACTTTGTTGAACTGGTAAAAGAGGGTGAGTTGGGCGTCTTTGGACATTGTACCATCGTTAATTGAAGTTTGCTACGGGGATTTTTGAATTGGAGGTTTGCTGGAAAACTGGTTGCCTTGCGGTCGCAGTGCTTTTTCCAGTTTTGCGCTCTCTCAAAACTGGTGGCACGGTTGGGGCATTGATGAGCATTGCCTCGAAACTCGATGCGCCGGGGTTGAAGTAGGCCAGTGGGTCGTGCGACATGCTGCACAGCCGATAAGGGTAGTCATGGTCGGTACTTAGAGCGACTGGCAGGTTGGCTTCGTAATAGTCAACCAATTGATAGAAAGTGGTGCGATAATTTTCAATCGGCCCACCTGTACGAACCAAGATTTGAAGCCTGTCGCCGAGCGCATTTTCGAAGCAGGCCAAAGTGAACGGGTCGTTCTCGGCGAGCTGTCGGACTTCAGCCAGCAGGTCACCGGGGAGGCAATCGGTTTCAATCAGTATGCAGCCGCTGTAACTTACCAGGCTCTCTGGGCGGAGTACACTTTTGAAGTGTCCGGCTGGCGAGAAACTAGGGACGTGCTGCAAAGCCTCCCGAAGTTGTCGCCCTTCGATTTGGCGGTAATACTGCCGTGCCTTGGCGACGACTTCTTTGTAGATTCCGGCCTTGATGTGCCGGATGATGTTGGGCAGGGGCAGGCAATAGGATGCCCGTTCCCCTGAGGGAAATACGGAAATAATCATGACGGAAAAATTAAATGGTGAAAGTTGCTATTGGTCGGAACGGGCCAATCAAAGCTTTTCCAGCTTGAAAGCCCGTTTGTAATGCTTTTCGATGAAAGCCTCGACGTCGGCAATTTTGTAGTAGATTTTCTTGCCGATTTGGGAGAAAGAAATGAGCCCTTCGTCCCGCCAAGTCTGGGCGGTGCGAGGAGAGATTTTCATCATGCGGATGAAATCTGAGTTGTCAAGGTATTGCTCCGAAAACGCCTTTTGCGGGTCGTTGAGTTTTAGCTTGATGTCTTCGAGGTGGCTAACCAGTTCCTCGTACTGAGTTTGGGTTAGGATTACTGCATTCATGGACGTTGAAGTTTTGACAAAGTATGGTTCGCATAGCGTGTTGTGAAGCCAAAGGTAAGGGCAAGATGTGATTAAAAACAAATTGTTTTAAATAATTTCATCCTTTTGCTTTCTTTTGAGGGTTACTGCGTCACTTTTTTGTTTACCAACCAAGCTCCGTCTCCCTAATCATTGAATATGTCCATCGCCTTATCCAATTCTGAGTTGACAATCTTGGCGTAAACCTGGGTGGTTTTGATGGCCGTATGGCCCAACAGTTTTGAAACATACTCGATGCGCATGCCCTTCCGCAAGGCACGGGTGGCGAAGGTGTGGCGGGAGGTGTGAAAACTGATGTGCTTTTCGATGCCTGCTTTTTCAGCGATGATTTTCAGGTTCTTGTTGGCGTAAGCTGTGTTGGAGGATATAGATTTGAGAAGCAATATGCCTTTGGAATAATCAACGTCATTCTGGAGAAAGGGGAAAATGAAATCGGTAGGGTGGCAATTTGGACGTTGGTATTTTCGCAGTACTTCGAGGGCTTTGTTGGGCAGTTTGACCGATAGCTGCTCTTTAGTTTTCTGCGTAGTGATGGTGACGTGTGTACCATTGAAATTTTGCCATTTCAATTGCAACAGGTCGGAAATACGCAGTCCACCGGCATAAACGGCAAAAATGTACATGTTGCGGTGATGGTTGATAACCTGGTCTTCGGGCAGGGGAAGTATTTCAATGCTGTGAATTTCTTCGTCGGTGAGATAGGCCTTAGTGGTGTTTTCCCAGTTGAGCTTGTACCTTGGAAAAGGATTTGCTGAAGGCTCGATTATTTCTTCCCGAACGGCTGCGTTCAATAACCTCCTAATAATTTTGAGGTTGGCATGAATGGTATTGATTGAGTTCCCTACCTCTTTTCGGAGGTATAACTCGTAATTTTTGAGGAATTGGTAGTTGATTTCTTCAAAGGTTAAATCCTTTCCTTTCAGGTATTTCTTCAGCTTCTGTAATACTGAACCCGCCGGGCGGAAGGTGTTAAATTTGTTCTTGCCTTCTAGTTCTTCAATATAGTCTCCAAAATACTTCAAGAAGCTGGGAGGTGTTTTACCTTTGATGTTCTCCTTGATAGCCAGGCTGGAAATGCCCTTCTTTTCGGTCTCCAGTTCGAAAGCGATTCCTTCGGCTTCTGCTATTTTTTGAGCGAGGAAGTTGTTAAAGCGGACGGAGTTGGGGTGCGATTTTCGAATTCGCTGTTTAATATCATCCCATTGTTCAGGAGGTAGATTAATACCCAACCCAAGATACTTTGGTTTGCGGTCTTTGATAATTCGAAGGAAAAGCGGAGCTTCGCCTTTCTTGTTGATTTTCTCTTTGATGAGAACAACTTTTACGGATGCCATTTTTCGACGGTTTGCATTGTTTTGAATGATACCAAAGTTACAAAATCCTGTCGAGTTGGTTAAACAATTGGTTAAACTTTTTCTACTTTTATTTGCAACTATTTGCTTTGTTTTGAAAAATACAATTTCTAAATCATCTGATTATCAAGCAATTAAGGCAAAAACAAATTATTTCAAAACACAGAAGATAGTCCCGTCGGGACTACCAAAACAAAATCAGGATGCCGTAACTTGTTCAATATGAATGAGTTGCGGCATTTTTTATTGCCTGCTATGATTTTGATATATGTCCGACTTACCTTTTGGATGAAAGGGAAACGAGGATCTGCTTTTCCATTTTGTGGGCAACAGGGTTTTATCGGGTGGCAACGGATTGGACAACACGTTCTCGGATCCACGGTAGCTATACGGCATTGCGGATTTTTTCCACCATGGGTTTGAATACTGCCAAAATTTGAGACTTTTGGGGTTCAGTGGGCTTAAACATTCTTCATGAGCGTCCAGCCCCAGACGGTTTTTGTTTTCTTTTTCATAAAACCTTATTGCCATGCTTTGGGAATTCACAGATACCTTCCCCTCCCCTATCCTGAGAGATTTTCACCTTTTCCTCGAAACGCTTTGCACCAGCCCGTCGCCGCTGACGCCCAGTCTCAACCTAGCAAGGAAAACACTTTTTGGATTGAACCAAAAAATGTCGTGGCAGCAGGCGGACGTAACCGAAAAAAGCGACCAGCCATCGTATCCGTTGCTGCACTTGTTTTACCATATCAGCCTGGAAAGCGATTTGTTCCGATGTCAAGCGGAGGCGAAAAAACCGTTTTTTGAGCCAAATTTGGAAAAAATCGGGCAGTTCCGCTCCATGCACCCTGCGGCACAGTATTTTTTCCTGCTGGAAACGTACCTGCAACACTGCGATGTGGAGAGCCTCGACCCGAGCCGCCGCTTCTCATTTGTTTTCCTTTTGGCAGGCAGCCTTTCGCTCCTGTCGCAAGCGGAGGCGGGCAAAGAAGTCGAAATCAGGACAAATCCTAAAAACCCATTCTGGAGCTTGTCCTGGAACATGGGCTTCCATGGGTTGTACTTCGAGTATTTCGGATTGTGGTCGGCAAAACAAGAGAAGAAGGATAAGTCTTGGTCCAAGGCCATGATTTATTTCGAAAGCCTAACCCTGACACCTTTCGGGAAGTATTTATTTGAAACGCTGGTCGGCAAAAAGTTGATTTCGGGTGAAGAAAGCGAAGAAGAAGATTTGTACTTCGATGAAACCAAGCTGTTTCAGATTCCGGGGCGGCTGCACGAGTACTTTGTGGACAAGTTCCCAGCTCATGTATTTTCCGGTATGTTGCCCGTCGTGGAGGAAGTTGTTTTCCGGGACGGCGTTTACGTTTGCAAAGTGAGCCTGCACTACCAGTCCGGTATCTGGCGAAAAGTGGCGTTGGCTGCCCGCCATACGCTGGAGGATTTGCACTTCATCATCCAAGAAGCCTTCCGCTTCGACGACGACCACCTGTACAGTTTTTACCTCCACCCGAAAAATGACCGGCGGGATGTTTATCACCACCCAGAATTCGAAGCGCCCGGTGCCGACGAGGCGAAAATCGGAGCCTTGGGTCTGCTCCCGGGCAGGAAATTCCGCTACCTGTTCGATTTTGGCGACAGTTGGCAGTTCGACATCGTGCTGGAGGAAATCCGGGAAGGAGAAAAAGTGCCGAAGGAGCCAAAGATTTTAGAGGAACACGGGAAGGCGCCGAAGCAGTATAGGGACTGGGAGTGACCCAAAACTACCATTTGTCAATTGTCCAAACTCAACTGATTCCCCGCATTATGCTCCGAAACCCAAACGACTGCTCAATTTTTCACCATTTGTAACCGTCCCGTTCGGTTGCCAAAGTCCACTTCCAGCCAGAAGATGCCTGCCAAGATGAAGCCATCAACGACCCGCAAAAACTATCACCGAATTGGCTGCCTTGACGTGGATTGCCTGCCCGTACCGGTCGGAATAGATGGTGAGCAGCGATATCCAGCCGAGCGCACACTTTAACAGGAAACGCAGGACGAGACAGGGGGATTTGCGACGGCTCACCCTCACACCTCCCCCAACAACCACTCCCGCTCCGCCACACCCCCCGCCCCTCGTATCTCCTCCCTTAGCACATCCAGCGCCACCTTGTCGTTCGCCTCTATCAGCCGTTTCAAAAAGACAGCGAAGTTCAGGTAGTTCTCCCGGTGGTAGCCCATGATTTTCTTGCGGCGGATGAATTTTTGCATGGCCGACAGGTGGCTGTCCAGCGTGTCGTAGTCGCCGTTTTCATAGAAGATCTTGAGCATGAGCGTCTTGGCGGCGAGGTTGAGCAGCAGGTCGCTGTACTCCGATTTCTGGAGGAGTTGGAGGGCCATGCCGGGCTGGCGGCGCTCGTAGGCGAGGCGAGCCATGTTGAAGCTGTACATGGGCTGGCGGTGCTTAGGCTCAAGGTTCCCCTTGAATTCGTTCACGAAATTCTCTACCCAGTCGAAGGCTTGCAGTTTGAGGCCGAGCGTCACCACGTTTCGGTAGGTGAAGCGGCTGAGGGTGCCGTTGTTGAGGAAATAGGAACGCTTCAGGCCCTCCTGATACAGCTCGAACTCGTCGGGGAGGTAGGCGGGGTTGCCCTGGTTGTAGTGCCGGATGCAGTAGTTGATGGCCAGCAGGTAGAGGTCGGCGATTTCGTGCTGGGGGAACTTCGACTGCTCCTCCACCAACAGCCGTTTCAGTTGGTGGAAATGGTCGGACTGCTCCGGCTCGGTGAGTGCCCGGTAGCAGTTGTAATAAACGGCAATGGCCGGAATGCCCAGCAATTGCTGGGCTTCCACGTAGCGCAGTACCTCGTCCAGCATCCCGAAATGATAGTCGGTTTTATAGACGGCCTGGTGCGAGAGCAGCAGACAGGCCTGTTTCAGCTTTTGGGCGAAATAGGCCATATCGAGGTTGTCGTTGATGGCTTGGAGGTTCTGCGGGGCGGTGCGGGCAGCGATGGAAGTGAAGCGGTACTGCTCCATTTGCACATAGTAATCGTCGGTGAAGAACTCTGCGTTGCGCAGCGGCTTGGCGGCCTGCACGTCCTGCGCCTCCCGCATGGCCCGGTCGAAGTGCTTGGCCAGCCCCCGTTGCCGATAGACCTCGGCGAGTTTGGTTTTTGCCTTCACCTCGTCGGAGAAGAAAGCCGTGTGTACGAGGTATTGCTCCGCAATTTTCATCAAAAAACTCATGGCCATGCGCACCCGGTGGTCGTCGAAGGGCAGGTCGGGGTAAAGCTGGCGGTGCGCCCCGGCCTTGTCTGGGATGGGCAGGCCGTCGTTGATGCAGCCGAGCAACAGGTCAAGCAGGGCAGGCACGTCCTGCCGCTGGATGAAGAACGGCGAAGCAGCTACCTTGCGCAGCTCCCGCTGCTCGGTGCGGGTGAGGGTGCGGAGGAGGGCGATTAGGCGGGAGTCTTGCATGAGGTATGAGGTATGGAGGTATGGAGGTATGAGGTATGAGGTATGGAGGTATGAGGTATGAGGTATGAGGTATGAGGTATGAGGTATGAGTTGTGACCCTGACCCCTAAAGGGGAACCTAATCTCTCTGAGCATCGGAACTCCAACAAGTATGGAGTTGAAAGGCACTTTCCAAGTTAGGTTCCCCTTTAGGGGTGAGGGGTCGGTCGGTCAGGAACGGTGCGAACTAACGGGTATTTTTTCAAAAAGCGAATACCTGTATTTTATTTTTGTTAGACAAATTGGTACACAAAATTCAATATTACCTATAAAATTAGTACATTTTTGACAAAAACCGTTTTACAAACCTGTTTTTTTGTACTTGTAGGCCCAGTGCGCAAGCCGCATTTTTGTAGCATGAAGTTTTATCTTCGACAAAACCCTTTTTCCCATGATGAGATTATCCAATTACATGACCGCATTACAAAAGCTCTTAGTACTCGTTTTTTTGGCCTTGGCCTTGCCGTTTGGGGCGAGGGGGCAGGTAGGTATTACGATTGTGACCACGCCAACCAACCCCCATCCGGGGGATGCGGTGACGGCGGATTTTTTGGTGCACAATTTCCAGAATATTCTTTCCATGCAGTTCTCCCTTCAGTGGTCATCAAATTCATTGACCTATAGTAGCATCTATAATTATGATTTGATTGGGCTTGGTTCAGCGAATTTTTCAACCACTCAAGCTAGCACCGGAAAAATTGCTATATCCTGGCTTAACCCCAATTTCGATGGTGTTACCGTGGCAGATTGTGACCGTATTTTCTCGATAAGCTATACTGCTGTTACCAGCGATGTACCTGACATTGTCATCACTGGCAATCCGACATCTATTGAAGTTGTTGACGGCAATGGCTCAGTGGTAGCTTTAGAACAAAACAATATGTGCGGTGGAGCCGGAGCTATCATTGGCAATATTTTCCATGACCTCAACAACGACTGCCAACCGACCCTCGGCGAACCCAAGCTAAAGGACTGGAAAGTAAAAATCGAACGCAACGGAACCGTATTTTACCGCTCCGCCAACTCCAGCGGCGACTATACCTTCTACGGCCTGCCCGGCGATTACAATGTCTCCCTCGTACTGCCCCAAAACAACCTATGGACGACTTGCCAGCCTGTTCAAACGGTTGCAATGGTTGGAGGCGAAAACCACTGCCGACTTCCCAGCCCAATCCCTCGTTGACTGCCCCCAACTCACCGTTGACCTCGGTGCCCCGTTCCTACGGCGCTGTTTCCAGTCCACCTACAACGTGCAGTACTGCAACCAAGGCACCCTGCCCGCCGAGGACGCCACCGTGGAACTCACGCTCGACCCTTTTCTGAGTTATGTAGGCAGTAGCATTCCTTTTGCTTCGCAAAATGGGCAGACCCTAAGCTTCCCTATCGGCGATGTGGCCGTTGGCCAATACGGCAGCTTCTATGTGCAGGTCATGGTCAGTTGCGATGCGGAACTGGGCCAGGCGCACTGCTCCGAGGTGCATATCTCCCCTGACGACATCTGCGAACCCGTGAACCCGCTCTGGGACGGCTCCATCCTCGATGTGACGGGCAGTTGCGACGGCGATTCCGTGCGGTTCATCATCACCAACAACGGGGCGGACATGCAGCAGCCGGCCCCTTTCATCGTCATCGAAGACGATATGATAAACTTCGAGGGGCCGGGCATACAGTTGGGGGCCGGGCAGAGCTATGCGGTGGCCGTGCCGGCCAATGGCGCTACCTGGCGGGTGGAGTTGGACGATACCGCCACCAACCCTTTCAACGGCAACACAGCGGCCAGCATTGAGGGCTGCGGCGTGAACGGCAACGGGACGTTCAGCCTCGGCTTCGTCACCCAGTTTCCGCAGGGCGACGAAAGCCCCTTCCTAGATACCGATTGTCAACCGAACGTTGGCAGCTACGACCCCAACGACAAGACAGGCTATCCCAACGGCTATTGCGCAGCGCATTTCATCGAGCCAAACCAGGACATCGAATACCGCATCCGCTTCCAGAACACGGGCACCGACACGGCCTTTACCGTCGTGGTGACGGACACGCTGCCGTTCCCGCTCGACCCCGCCACTGTACAGCCCGGCGCCAGCAGCCACCTTTACGTTTTTGAGCTGCTGGGCAATGGCGTGGTACAGTTCACCTTCCCGGACATCATGCTGCCGGACAGCAACGTGAACGGACCCGCCTCTCACGGCTTCGTCAGGTTCACCGTGGCACAGGATGCGGGCAATGCGAACGGCACGGTCATCGCCAACCAAGCGGGGATTGTGTTTGACTTCAATGAGGCGGTCTACACGAATTCTTATTTACATACGGTGGCCACCGAGTTCTTGACAACAGCGGGGTCAGGAGAAATACTAACAATTTCAGGAAACATCAATACTTGGTTCGGCGAACCAGTTGAAGGAGTCGGTGTGACCATAACACCAGTTTGCCCAACATTTACGGATGAAAACGGCTACTACATAAGTCCCGGGTTGTCAAGTGGGGAATTCACGCTTATCCCGACCCTTTTGAACTCGGACAAGCAGGCAGGCGTGACGGTACTGGATGCACTAAAACTGGTTCCCATCATTCTTGGTACTGACGTCAATGCCAATATTTACCAGAAGATTTCTGGCGACGTGAATAGGAGCAATTCGGTCACAACATTTGACCTCGTTGAACAGACGAAGATGATCGTCGGATTTGTCGGAAACAATATTGGAGAAAATTGGCTTTTCGTTCCGGCAGACTACGTGTTCCCCTCCCCTAACCCAACACCATTTCCTAATGTCATCAATTTTGACACCCTGACCGAGAGCATTGACAGCCTCGATTTCATTGCAATGAAACCCGGCAACGTTATAGAGGAAAGCATGGTTGATTCTTCCGCATTAAGACCCCATTTCTACTTTACATCCAATCCAGTTTCCAATGGACAGATGAAAGTGGACGTTAGGGTAAATGGTTATGAACAAGTGAGAGGATTTCAATTCGGGCTGGCATGGGATGAGCAAGTACTGGGCTTTATAGATACAACAGCAGTAAATTTGGCATTGGGCCTCCGCCTCAATGCTACTGAGCCAGGCGAACTACAGTTACTGTTCTTTGATTTCCTAGATTCGACGACTGTATTGCTTGATAGCACGGTGCTGTTTTCAATGGTATTTGAAGTACTTTCTCCGATCGGCACATCTTCTACGCTTAGCCTTGATGAAGACCTGATGCAATTCCAAGTCGTGGTAGAAGACTGTAAACTGGCAGGTGCTAGCTTTGATAGCGCCCTTTTGACCATAACTTCCATCAGTGAACCGCTGAACGACGAGAGCTTCCGTTTCAACTTCGCCCCCAACCCCGTCCGCACCGGCAACCCCATTTTCATCGAAACAAAATCCGAAACCACCCAACTGCTCGACCTTCGTATTTTTGACACCAACGGCAGGCTGCTACAAACTTGGGCAAAGGAAGTGCAAGCTGGCACCAGCGGTTTCCACATCCACCCCAACCTGCCTAAAGGAGTTTATTTCATCAACATATCCAATGAGCAAGGCGAGCAAAAAACCGCCAAGTTGATTGTCTATTGACCATGAAACCTGTCGAATGGCCTTTATTGGCTGCAAATAATGGGCGACCAAGGCGAACCAAGGCAGGCCATTAAATTGGTGGTCGAATAAGCTGAATGCCTAACAAAATCTGATATTTCGGCAAGATTCAGGGCCTTTTCAGCTAATTACTGAAAAGGCCCTAATCATATTTGGATAATTGCACGGTATTTGCCATCTTTGGTTTTCCTATTAACAAAACCTATTTCCTTATGTTGAGAACACCTACTTTCGTTCCAGCCATGCGCAGGCATGTGCTACCCTTCTTATTGTCCATTTTGTTGCCTTGCTTCGCAAAGGCCGATTTGGTCATCTCGCCTGTTGTCACCCAAGATGGCAATAATATTACCGCAGATTTTTTAGTTCAAAATTTTGATGACATCCTTTCAATGCAATTTGCCGTGGAATGGGATGCCTCGGTTATGCAATATGAAACAATAGAAAATTTCATACTCGAACCAAATGCGCCTATTGATGCCAATTTCGGAGTCAATACAATGGGCAATGGCATTATATCCCATTCATGGTACGACTTCGATTTACAAAGTGTCACACTCGACGATTGCAACACTTTATTTCGAATAAAATTCACCAGCCTTAATGGCCAGGCTTCTCCAATTCAAATCGTTAGCCATCTGTTATTGCCAATTGAAGTGGTGGATGGCAACCTCAACTTCCTTGACATCACCCAAGGCCTCGGCTGCAATGGCCAAAGCAGGGTGAGCGGCCTCATCTACAACGATACCAACGAGAACTGCCAAATGGACGAGGGCGAGGAAGGCTTTCCTGACTGCCAAGTAAGGGTCGAGCGCAACGGACTGTCGCAATACGTTTCCGCAAATGCCAAAGGCGAGTATTATTTCATCGGCCCGGCTGGCGATTACACGCTGAGCGCCATCCTGCCGGAGAACGTCCAACTGCTGCCTTGCGAGCCTACCGTGAACTTGAGTTTGGGCGCAAATGAGCTGGTTGAACTGCTCTTCGGCACCAACCCATCGGGCGGGAGTTCCGTTTCAAGCACCCACGACGTGGTTGGCTACCTGCCATTGCTGCAAGCCAGCCCCAACCCACTGCCAATTGGCCATTCCCTGACCGTAACGACCGACGGGCCAGCCGACCTCCAGCTTTATGATGTAAGTGGCAGGTTTGTCCACCAATGGGCGCATAACGGCACAGGTGAAATCTCCCTTGGTCTGCAAACTGGTGCCTATCTTTTGAAGGCCACCGCCAAGGACGGGAGCAACCAAACCGTCAAGCTGGTGATTTATTGAACGTTTACATGCCTAAAAAATAACGGCGGCGGCATCGAAAATGCCGCCGCCGTTATTTTTATGGGTTTTCGGTATAATACTTCATTCCAATGATTCGTGAAGTTTTCGGGTTTTCGGGTTCTAAGGTTGCGGCACAGTAGCCGTTTTTGAAAAGATAAGTTGCTTTTCCAACCTTATCAAAAATGATTTAAAGTTAGGTTTTGCCCCAAATCCCGAAAACCATAGAACCTTAAAACTTCACGAACCATTGTCATTCACACTTATCACCTCACCAAGCTAATATCCCCCTTCCTGAAAATCCGCTCCACCTTGCCATCGCAGTTCCTCGCCTCCAGGGTCATCCAATAGACCATCACCCCCGGGTTCATGTCCTTGTCCCGCAGTTTGCCGTCCCAGCAGCCGTTGATATCCGTCGTCTGGAAAAGCTGTTCCCCCCAGCGGTCGAAAATCATCAGTTCATAGGACAACACATCGAGGTCGGGCTTCACAAAACCTTGGTAGCAGTCGTTGATGCCGTCTCCGTTGGGCGAGAAGGAATTGGGCAGGTAAATCAAGCGGTTCACGGACAGGTCTTCGGCCATTACCCGCACTTGGCCATTTGCCGCTTCGCAATTATTGCTGACGGTAAAAACATAAATGCCGGGGATGCTCACCGTGATTTCGGCTTCGGTGGAAATGACGCCCGTGCTGTCCGCCCATTGCCACGTCAGTGGCAACTCACTGGAAACCAAGGGGTTGAGCAGCACCGTGCCGCCGCAGACGAGGGTTTTGTCTTCGGACTCCACGGTTATGGGCGGTACGGCCCCTATCGTCGTCGTCTCCTCGAATACGCAGTTGTTCTGGTCTTGCAGCAGCACCGAATATTCTCCCGGTGGCAGCCCGATGAAGAGCGTATCCGCCTGGAAAGCCGTTCCATTCAACGAAAACTGATAAGGCACTGTACTGCCCTGTATATTGCCAACGGCAATGCTTCCGTTCAGCGCATTCCAGCAGATTTGCGAAGCAACCAAATCATAACTCACCGATGGCAAAGCGGTTACGCTGACCTGCACTACCGAATCGCAACCCACCTGGTTCATACCAATCCAATCGTAGGTCTCGTTAGCCGCCAATTCTTGTCCGTTGTACACCACTGTTTCGCCCTCGCATACTTGCAAGGCCAACTGTATCGTATCGCTTTGCGCAGCAACCGCTGTCACCGTCACGATGCTATCGCAATTCAGCCAATTGGTGAACGGGAAGTCCATGCTGGTGCCCGTTGGAACTGGGGTTCCGTTGTACGTTGCCGTCTCACCAGGGCAAGCCACCAATTGCAAGCTACTAGCGCTGGTCGGCATCGCTACCACGCCCACGATGACGGTGTCAAGGCAGCCCCATTGATTGGTTTCATAAAAGACCTGCGAACCGCCCGCTGGCACTTGGTTTCCGTTGTAATCATAAAAGCCGCCTGTGCAGGCTATTGCGTCAATGGTCATAACCCCAGCAGGCAAGGTGGCTACCGATACCGTCACCACCGAGTCGCAGTTGAGCCAGTTGGTCAGCGTGAAATCCATGCTGCCGCCCGCCGGAATTGGGGTTCCAGCATACGTGGCGCTCGTACCGGGGCAGGCGCTCAAGCTCTCCGCTCCCGTGCTGGCCGTCAGTTCCGCCACCATTACCGTCACCACCGAATCGCAGCCGAGCCAGTTGGTGAAGGTGAAGGGTTGAGAAGTACCCGCCGGAATGATCGCACCGTTGTAGCTCGCCGTCTCGCCTGTGCAGGCCGATAGGTTCACGGTACTCGCACTTGCTGCCAAAAGAGCCACCGTCACATTCACCACCGAGTCGCAGCCCTGTGCACTTGGGTACAGGAAAAGCGCATCGGTGCCTGGCGGCAATGGCGTACCGTTGTACATGGCGAAGTCGCCAAGGCAGGCCGAGAGGGCCACCGAGGAGCTTGGTGCGGGCAACGGTGTCACAGTCACGGTTACGATGCTGTCGCAACCGAGGTAGTTGGTCAATGTGAAATCCATGCTGGATCCCGCCGGAACTGGGGTTCCGGCGTACGTGGCCGACTCGCCGGGGCAGGCCGTCAGCGTCTCGCTGCCTGTGCTGGTCGCCAGTTTAAGGACGGTGACGGTCACGATGCTGTCGCAACCTTGGAAATTGGTCAGCGTGAAATCCATGCTGGTTCCTGCCGGAACTGGGGTTCCGGCGTACGTGGCCGATTCGCCAGGGCAGGCCGTCAGCGTCTCGCTCCCCGTCGTTGCTGCGCAATTGGAGGTCAGCAGCCAATCAAACTGCTCTTCTACATCGCAGCCGCTGAGGGTAATGCTCGAACTTGACCAAACCGCCGTCCAGCCAGCGGGCAAATTCAACGAGTCCAAATAAAGGTCGTAATCGGTGGAGAGGATGTCCACGAAATTATAACCCGTTGATACCGTGCTGGTTACGGTGTCAATATTCACCGTTCCATTGTTCAGGAAGATATTGATGCCGCTCACGAGGGTATCCGGCCCATCAATCACGCCGTTTTGGTTCACATCAAAATACACCTCGCCAAGGATGTCGCCAAAGCCGGGAAACAGGTCGAGGGTGAGCACGGCGCTGGTACTCGTGCAGCCGTAAACATCCGTCATCACCACAGAGTACTCACCGCTTTGGGTGAAAATCGGGTCACTGAACGTGCCGTTTGGGGCACTCATTGGGCTGCCGTTGAACAACCATTGGTAGCTGGCGATGTTCGGCACGGTGGGCAGGCACATGGTGTCGGGCTGGCAGCGGGTATGGCAGCCAGCGGGCACGAGGTCCACGTCGGGGGCGTTCTGGATGGTGATTTCGTTGCTCTGCGCCTTGCAGCCGAACGGGTTTATGACCGTGGCAAAATAGGTGCCTCCGGCAAATACGGCGATGCTCGTCCCAGTCTCGCCCGTGTTCCATTGGTAGTTGTTCGTTCCAACTGGGCCGACCACGCTGAGCGTCGCATTGGTGTTTTCACAAAGAAAACCAGCAGGGCTGCTGTTGATGGCCACCGTCGGCAATGGGTTCACCGTCACCGTGAACGGCCCTTCCGTTGCCGTGCAGCCCGTCGTGGCATCGGTCACGGTCACGTTGAAAACATGCGTGCCGACCGGGAGCAGGTTGCCCTTGTCCTCGCTGAACTCCAGTGCATCGCCCGTCTCGCCACTCGACCAGGCGTAGCTGTTGTTCAGGCTCCCCTGCACGATGAGGTTCACGGCCTCGCCCGCACAAACCGACTGGCTGTTTTCAAAAAACGCCACCGGCTGCCCAAACTCGTTGTACTCCACGCCCTTGATGATGCCGTTCGGCTCGCCGAAAACCTCCACCGTGGCGGGCGGAGGTGCGTAGGTACAGCCCGTCGAACTGGTCAGCGTCACGGTGTAAACGCCTGACTCTGAAATTGATATATTGTTAATTGTTGAATTGTTAGACCATAACCATGAAACGCCTCCTGCCGGGGCGGTCAGCGTCGTGCTCTCACCCTCGCAGAGCGGCGAGGGCGGGCTGGCGACGATATTGCCCGCAAGGGTATTCGGCGTGATGGCCATATTGCTGGTGAAACTGTTGGTGCAGCCCTCGATGCTCAGGGCCGTCAATTGCACCGCATAGCTGCCGGGCGCATCGAATTCATGGAAGGCATTGACCAATTCGGAGGTGTTGCCATTTCCGCTCGTTGGGTCGCCAAAGTTCCAATAAACACTGGCCACATTGTTGCCGACGATTGCATCGAAAGGCAAAGAGGTGTTCTCACAAGTTGCCGAAGGCAACGAAAAACTGACGGCTGGCGGCGTAAAAACCGTCACCTGCTGCGTGGTTGTCACCGTGCATCCGCTGGCCTCGGTAATGGTCAGCGTGACGGTGTAATTGCCCGCTGTTGCGAAGCTATGCGTTGGGTTTTGGAGGGTGGAAGCATTGGGCGCACCGCTGGTCGGGTCGCCGAAGTTCCAGTCCCAATCGGTGATGCTGGCCGGGGAAATGAACACACTGCGGTCGGTGAATTGCGCTGGCGCACCGGGACAAGCGTTGGCCACTTCAAAATCGGCGTCCACGGGTATCAGCACGTCATAGAACACAAAGAGTTGGCAGGCCGAACCGGGTGGTACACTGTTGACCGAGCCAACGAGCAAAACGGTGTAATAGCCCTCGTTGGAATAGGTATGCGGCGGCGGATTGTCGGCGGTGCTGGTGCTGCCATCGCCGAAGTACCAAGTGAAGCTGCCAGGCACGAAGTTCGTGCTGGTATTGGTGAAACTTAGAACATTGCAATTTGCCGTGGTGCTGAAGGTAAAGTTGACAGTACCACCTGGCACGCAACCACCACCTGGTATGGGTGGCCCTCCGCCAAGACCAAGGCAAACTCCAGCAACGCAAGTGCCGCCAACGGCGGCGCAGTCCACCAAAGTAATGATATTTGAAACTGCTGTGCAGCCGTTGACATCCGTTGCAATGACTTGGTAATCACCGGGTTGCGTACCGTTGTAGCTCGGCGAGTTCGTTCCAACGTTCGTGCCATTGAACTGCCATTGGTAGCTGTATGCAGGGCTGCTCTGCGTAGCGTAAAGCGTGGCACCCGCCCCACCGGGACAAAGCGCTGGGTAGGATGGCGTCGAAATGGAAACATTGGGCGCTGGGTTGGTTTCCACCACGAAAATCGTGTCGCCCATGCAGCCGTTGGCGTCCGTTACTTCCACTTCGTAATAGCCGGGGCCAAGTGCAGGGTTTGCCAAGGTGGAAACCGTTGTACCTGCATTGTCTTTCCAAATGTAGGTGGCGTAGGCAACCGAGGTGCTGACACTGGTCGTTTGGCCAACGCAGGTCAACACATTTGGCACGAAAGGTTCAGGCAACGGCAACACCGTCACGTTGAAGGTTTGTGTCGCTCCGCAAACAGTGACGCTCACCGTGGCTGGGCCGTCAGTATGCCACAAGACTTCAGCCTGCTCGGTGCCAGCGCCGTTGATGACCGTACCCGCCGTTGCAGGGCTTATAACCCATTGATAATCAATATTTTCAAAAAACGGAACAGTGCAAGTTCCGCTTTGCTCCTTGCATACCTGCGCATCGCCGGTGATGCTGAAAGCGGGGATGGGGCCGACCGCCAAATTTGCCGGAGGCGAAGTACAGGCCAGCCCGGTGGTCGCTGTTTGCACCACGGAGACCGAGTACGGCCCCGTCGCATTCCAGATGACCGTGGCCGGGTTGCCCCCGAAATTGGCGGGAGCGCCCCCCGTGAATGTCCACGTGAAATCGGTGGTGGGCAGGCCGACTGCTTCGTAAGCGTAGGCCGTGGCGGGGCAGATTTCGTTCTCGCCGAGGATGGCCGTCGGGGCGGGCGGGGCGGCTTTCAGTTCAATGAAAATATCGTAGCCATCAGTGCAAAAACTGCTGGCGCTGGCGGCCTCGGCATGTACCGTGTAATCGCCCGGCGGGAAATTGAAGGGGATGCTTGCCGTGTTCGTTGCCGCAGGCGACGACCAAACCACTGTGCCGCTGCTGTTTATGACCTGCCAATTGGCGGGGATGAGCACATCGGTGATGGTGTTGCGGGTCTGGTAGCTGCCGCTGGTGCTGGCGCAAACCTCTATTGGCCCGGTCATGTAGAAGCCGGGGACGATGTTGACGTTCAGCGTGTCACGCCCAGAGCAGCCGAGGTAGCAGTTATCGAACTCGACGATGACCCGCTGCGGGTTGCCGAGGTTGGCAGCGCCATACCAGTTGACCGTAATCCTTTCTGTTCCTTGCCCATTCTTGATATTACCGCTGCCGAGCACCGTCCAGTTGATTGTAGTGCCTTGATAGTCAGGGATATAATACTCCTCGGTGCTGCCCTCACAGACCTTGTTGGGGCCTTGTATCTCCACGTTGTCGGAGACGATGGGGATGGGCACGACGTTGGGCAAAGGGCAGGTCACCCCAGCGCAGCCGCTGGTGGTGAGGGAGATGGTACCCTCCGGCCCGGCGAGCCATTCCACAGTGATGAAGTTATCCGAGGGGCCGCCGCCATCTAGGATATTGTAGCTGCCCATGAGCGCCCAAGTGTAGCCGCTGCACGAGGCATCGGTGCTGTACGTGACCGTTTCGCCTTCGCAGATGGTGCCCGTGCAGAGGATTTCCGGCACGTCGGCAGGGAGGACGTAAATCTCAACGAAAGCCGTGTCGGAGCAGTAGCATTCGTTCCTCGCAATGAGCGAGACGATATAGCTGCCGGGTATGTTGTAGGTCTGGCTCGGCTCGAACTGCGTGGAGGTGACGCCGGGCAGCAACTCCCAGACATAGCTCGTGGCGTTGGTGCTGTTGTTCTGGAAATAGACGGTCTGCCCCTGGCAAATGGCGATGGTGCCATTGGGCTGTGGGGGCGGCAGCGAGCCGATGAGGGCTTCGGGTTCTTCGAGGATTTCGACGCAGATGGAGGCTTCGCCGGAGCAGGTGGTTTGGGGGCAGGATATTTCAAATGGAAGCGAGGCTGTACACCCTATTCCATTTGTGATTGTTACCGAATAGAAACCTGAACAAAGTCCAGAAATAGCATTCGAAGAGGTAGAACCATTACTCCAAAGATATTCATAGGGAGGGATGTAAGGGCCTTCAACGCTAACTCCCATTAAGCCATCACAAGCATTACAAACAGTTTCATGACTAACTGTTGAAGGACTAACTGAAAGCCAACAATCATTGGAGTTGTTGGAAACTATTGAAAATGAACATGTTGAGATTGACCCTACATTATCAGTAAATACTACTGCATAGCTGTCAGGCGGCATTGATTGAAACCATGATATTCCACTAGGAATTTGCGAATTGACCATATAACCTGTATTTGTTCCAGTAATAGAAACAGTGAATGGTTGAACTCCGCCATCCAAGTGGTTTATATAACCTATTCCACCTGCATTAGTAGGGAAAGGGGTACCACTCCATTGACCACAACCCATAATAATTGGCTCATTCGAACTTACTCCCCCCGCCACCACGCTCACCTGCCCCTGCCCCGGCGCTCCCCATTCCACGGTCACGGTATTGCCGTTTGGCGTGAAGTTCTCGGCGCCCTGCACCGACCAAGTGACGGGCGTGCCAGCGGGCACCCCCGTCACCTCATAAACTGCCGTGCCGAAGGCGCAGATTTTTTCGCAAGCCGAGGCGGAGGGGTCACCCGTGCTGTCCACCGGGCAGGAGGCAATGGTGGGGCGGATGGTGGGGTTGAGGGCGGTGGTGAAGCTGACCTGCGTTTCAACGAAGAACTGGAAGAAGTCGCCATTATTTGTGGAAGCAATTCCGCTTGCCGAAATGATTGCGCTGCCACCTGGGTTGGGGTTGGGCGCACTGTCGTTGCAATAGGTAAAATTATTGCCGCTCCCACCACTGACGGGACCTGAGTTCCAGATAATGGTCTCGATTTGCACCGAGGAATCGGTGAAAACGACCGAGTATTCGCCACATTCGCCTAGGCAAAGCACTGTCGGGCCGACGATTTCTGGATCAATGGATGGTTGGGCAAACAAGGGGTTGGGAAGATAGAGGCATAGCGCCAAGAGCGGGAATACAAGTAAGCGCATTCTTTTCATCTTAGGAAAATTTGTGTGTAATCGGTTGAAAATCTGTCCATTGCAGGATTAACCTGCGGTCATAGCTGTCGTTTGAGCAATTGGTGGGCTACGAAGTTAGCAGTTAATACTGGGATTAAGAAAGCATTGTGTCCATTTGGTGGATTTTTGACAAATGGCGGCCCATCTGTAACAATGATTGTGTAATTTTGTGTTACAGTACGCTTTCCGTGCTATTCAAAACCCAAGTGAATAACACCAACGATGATCAGCAATGAACCTTGAACATTTCCTGAAAAAAGTGGGGGTATTGTGTTTTCTTGCGGCCCAAGCCGTTGCGCAGACCCAGCCCTACCGCCCTATACAGCTGGTTTCCAGTACCAGCGAAGGCGACGCCATCGCCCTTGCCGATGCCAACCTATACCTTGGCGGCTCCTCCATCGCTCCTTGCAGGTATGGCGACCGGGTCTATTTCACGTCCATCCAGTCCAGCAAAAACAAGAAGCTCAGTCGGATTTATTCAGCCGTTGGCAAAGAAAAAGCACAGCTCCTGCCCTTAAACCCCAAGGACGAGCAAATCAATATCGCCCATTTGGCCTTCAATGTGACCGGCAACCGGGTTTATTACACACAAAGCAGGGAGCCAAAGCCCGGCAACCCCGCCCAAAGCGAGCTTTGGTACTGCAACAAGACTTTTGACGGCAAGTGGGGCAATGCCGAGAAACTGCCCAACCATATCAACGTCGCTGGCAGTTCGGCCAAAGACCCAACCATTGGCTTTGATTTCACAACGAGAAAAGAAGTGCTGTTCTTTAGCTCCAACCGTCCCGGTGGCAAGGGAGGCTACGATATTTGGTACTGTACCATAGAACCCGATGGTCAGTTTGGCGAGCTGATCAACTTCCCCTTCAATACATCCGTTGACGATGTGTCGCCCCATTTTTTCAGCCAGCGTCAAACCCTGTTCTTCAGTTCCAACGTGATTACTGGCCTGGGTGGGTTTGACATCTACCAGTCTAAACGAGCCGAGAACGGCACCTGGGGCAAACTGGAGGACCTTCCCCAAATCAATTCCACCTTCGACGAAACCTATTTCTTCCACCATCCGCAAAGCCAAACGAGCTATTTTAGCTCCAATCGCCCCAGCATCAACTGCAAGGGGAATATTTACAACTGCACGGACTTCTCCATCTACACCGCTCAATTGGGCGCCAACCTCGTCGTAAAGATATTCAACGACCTTGACGGCTCCACGCTATTTGGCTGCAACATCGAACTGGAGGACATCAGCACGGGTCAACTCCAAAGCCTCGTCCTCAATTCGGAAAAAAATGTGCTGCAAATGCCCATCTTCCCCGAAAAAAACTACCGCCTTATCGTGAGCAGGCAAGGTTTCTATCCCGTTTCGCTCCAACTTCAAACCGCTGCCTACAGTTATTTCCAAACTGTGGAACAAAACATCATGATGAAGCCCATGCGGTGAGGTTTTAAATTGTTGGATTGTTGAAATTGTTAGATTGTTGATGGGGTGCACCTATAACAATCCAACAATTCAACAATCCCCCATCCGCTTTTCAACTCAGTTCGTCCATTCTCCTTCCCAGTTTTTTTTAAAAAACTACCTTTGCCGAATCAGTTGGCAGTTAGGCAGTCGGCAGGCCTTGTCCCGATTTTCCGGGATGGCAGTCATTGCGAAAGTAACGCAAAAGCCAGCATCCAGTATCCAGCATCCAAGAAATGACTTACGACAATTTCACCATCAAAGCCCAAGACGCTATCCTGAAGGCACAGCAAATTGCAGCTGCCAATAGCCAGCAAAGCGTGGACACCTCCCACCTCATAAGAGGCATCATCGAAACCGATGAGCACGTGGCCACTTTTTTGTTCGAAAAATGCAATATAGACATGGGCGTGTTGCAGCGGCAATTGGAGACGCTCATCCAACTCACGCCCAAGGTCAGCAACACCGAAAAGCAGTTCCTCACGCCAGAGGCCAACAAGGCATTGGCACGTGCGAAGAAGATGCTCGCCGATTTCGGCGACGAGTACATTAGCATCGAATTGGTGATGATGGGCATCTTGCAAGGCGAGGACAAAGCGGGCAAGCTGCTCAAAATGCTCGGTGCAGATGATGATTTGCTCCGCAAAGCCATCAACGACCTGCGCAAGGGTGAAAAAGTGACCGAACAGAGCAGCGATGAGCAGTTCAACGCCCTCACCAAGTTCGCCGTAAACCTGAACGCACAGGCCGAAAACGGCAAGCTCGACCCCATCGTGGGGCGTGACGAGGAAATCCGGCGGGTGCTCCACATCCTTTCCCGAAGGAAGAAGAACAATCCCATCCTCGTCGGCGACGCCGGGGTGGGCAAGACAGCCATCGTGGAGGGCATCGCCTGGCGCATCATCAAGCAGGATGTGCCGGAGAATTTGCGGAGCAAGAAAATATTCACCCTCGAAATCTCCTCGCTCATCGCTGGCGCAAAATACAAGGGCGAGTTCGAGGAGCGCCTCAAAGCCGTCATCAAGCAGGTGCAGAACGCCAACGGCGAAATCATCCTGTTCATTGACGAAATACACACCCTCGTGGGCGCTGGCGGCGGCAACGGCGCCATGGATGCCGCCAATATCCTGAAGCCCGCCCTGGCCCGTGGCGAACTGCGCACCATCGGCGCCACCACCTCGGACGAGTACCAAAAGCATTTTGAAAAAGACCAGGCCCTCGTGCGCCGTTTCCAGAAAGTGCTCATCGAGGAGCCGAGCGTGGAGGACACCATCTCCATCCTACGTGGCGTGCAGGAGAAGTACGAGGTTTATCATAAAATCGCCATCAGCGACGAGGCGCTTGTGGCCGCTGCCGAGCTTTCTCACCGCTATGTGGCCGACCGCCACTTGCCCGACAAGGCCATTGACCTCATTGACGAAGCTGCCGCAAAGCTGCGCCTCGAATTAGATTCGGTGCCGGAAGTGGTGGACGAATGGGACCGCAAGGTGCGCCAGCTCGAAATCGAAAAAGAGGCGCTTAAAGGCGAGGGAGCTGCCAATAAATTGCAGACCATCAACGGCCTCATCGCCAATGCCCGTGAGAAGCGGGACAGCCTTCGGGCCGCCTGGAAGAACGAAAAGGAAATCGTGGAGACGATGCAGGGCATCAAAAAGCGGGTGGAGGAATTGGAACAGCAGGCCGAGAAATTGGAGCGTGGGGGCGACCTCGAAGCCGTGGCCAAGATCCGCTACGGCGACCTGCCCGCCGAGCAGAAGGCGCTGAAAGAGGCAGAAGCCAAATTGGCGAAGCTACCCGAAGACGCCCGCTTCACCAACGACAGCGTCACCGCCGACGACATCGCCAATATCGTGGCACGCTGGACGGGCATCCCCGTCAGCCGGATGATGCAGAGCGAGCGAGAGAAACTGCTGAAACTGGAGGACGAACTGCACAAGCGCCTCATTGGGCAGCAGGCTGCCGTGAAGGCCGTCAGTGACGCCGTGCGCCGCAGCAGGGCGGGCCTGCAGGACGAGAACCGGCCCATCGGTTCCTTCATCTTCCTCGGCCCGACGGGGGTGGGCAAAACGGAACTCGCCAAGGCATTGGCCGAGGTGCTGTTCAGCGACGAGCACGCCATCGTGCGCATTGACATGAGCGAATACCAGGAGAAGCACACCGTGAGCCGCCTCGTGGGCGCCCCTCCCGGCTATATCGGCTACGACGAGGGCGGCCAACTCACCGAGGCCGTGCGCCGCAGGCCCTACTCTATCATCCTGCTCGATGAAATAGAGAAGGCGCACCCGGACACCTTCAACATACTGCTCCAAGTGCTGGACGAGGGCCGCTTGACCGACAACAAGGGCCGCACCGCCAGTTTCAAGAATAGCATCGTCATCATGACGAGCAATATGGGCGCTGAAAAAATCCTCGAAAACTTCGAGGACCTGGACGCCCTCGGCGAGAAGCACCGGGCCGAAATCATCGCCACGACCAAGGAAGAAGTGTTGGCCACCTTGAAGGAGAACCTGCGGCCTGAGTTCCTCAACCGCATAGACGAGACCATTGTTTTCACGCCACTTTCCAAGGCTGAAATCCGGCAGGTGCTGTATTTGTTGCTGCGAAAAACGGAGAAAATGCTCCAGCGCCAGGGTCTCGGTTTGTCGCTCACCGAGGGCGCATTGGACGTGCTCGGCGATGCGGGTTACGACCCACAGTTCGGTGCCCGGCCCATGAAGCGGGCGCTGCAAGACCTCCTGATTGACGAACTCTCCAAGCATGTGCTGGGCGGGGAGTTTGCCGAAGGCGACACGGTGTATGTGGAGGCTGCCAATGGGGAGGAGTTGAAGTTTGGGAAAGCAATGGTTACTGGCGCAAAGCCTATTGGTGAGTGGATGGGCGGTGGAGTTGGCAGTTCGACAGGGGGCAGGGGGCAGTCAGGGGCTGGAGCTGGCAAAAGTGCATCGCCGAAGCCCAAAAAAGGTGACGAAAGAGAGAAGCAGGTAGCGGATTTGGAAAAGGCGACGAAGGACGTGGAGGCGGCGGTAAAGGCGGTGAAGGAATAATGCACTGACAAAGGTTCAAAATCGAAGCACTGATGGACAAGCACAAAATCAACGTACAAGGTTTATCCATTTCTATTGAGAAGAATGCCCGTGGTGATTATAACTCACTGACGGATATCGCCAAGCAGTCGGAGCGAAAGGCTGGCCTAATCATCATTGACTGGCTGCGAAACCGCAGCACTTTGCGCTTTTTGGAAACTTGGGAACTTCGCTACAACCCCAGTTTTAAAGTTATGCAAATGCGTAACTTTAAAGAACAAGTGGATGATAGTCGTTTGGAAATCACGCCGCAACGATTCATCAAGGAGACTGGGGCTATTGGCTTGACATCCAAGGCAGGCCGCTACGGAGGCACCTATGCCCATCAGCACATCGCCTTGAATTTCTGTTAATGGATGAGCCCTGAATTTCAGGTCTATTTTGTTCAGGAATTTGAACGGCTGAAACAGGAGGAAGCTGAATTGTTGGGGCATTCTTGGAACCTTCGACGAGAACTCTCCAAGGCCAACTACCCCATACATACGGATGCAGTCCGGGAAAACCTCGTTCCGATGCTCGATTGGAACACGAATCGGGAAAAATTGCATTTTGCAAGCGAGGCTGATTTGCTGAATATGGCTGTTTTTGGAATGACTGCAAAACAATGGAGAGAGGCTAACCCCGACACCAAGGGCAATTTACGAGATTCGGCGACCGACGTGCAGTTGCAAGTGTTGGCAAACATGGAAAGCACCAATGCAACTTTGATTAACATGGGTTTCACGAAAGAAGAACGTTATGCCAGCTTGTCGCAGCGGGCAGCCCGTGAGATGGAAATCCTAACGTCCACCAAAGCGATAGCGCTAAAGAAGAAGCTTTAAGCATTGCCGTGGGCGAAATAAGCTGCGAGCAGCAGGTGGCCGATTTGGAAAAAGCGACCAAGGACGTTAAGGCGGCAGTGAAGGCGGTAAAGGAATAACCATTTCGCCAATATTAGCAAAACCAATAAAGAGGCACCAACAACAAAGGTAGTTTCGTCACTAAGCGACATTTTAACCAAAAGCAATTTTTGGCAAAATACGGATTTTGCTACTTTTACCGCCCGAATCGGAGCAAGGCGCTCCTCACCTACAACCCATTCCTTTCAAATTGGCTTTACCAGAAGCCGGCGAACCAAGCCTTCGGGATGTTTCGGCGGCGTTTCTTCATTAATAACAAAACAATTTTCATCATGAGGATTTTTTCTACACTATTCTGTTTGTTCATGCTGGCAGCGGCTGCTTCTGCGCAGTTCGTGCTGGTAAACTCACCTTCGAGCATTGCTGGTGCAAAGGCTTTTTCTGCCGCAGGTTTTGGTGCTGACCTGACCACAGGCGTGTGGACTGCCGACATCGTTTTCGTCAACGATGGCTCCGCCAACCCAACCCAGGGCTGCAACGCGGCCACAAATGGTGCCGACCTCGCTGGCAAGATCGCCTTGGTTGACCGTGGCTCCTGCGAGTTTGGCGTGAAATGTTTGAATGCCGAGATGGCAGGCGCTATTGCAGTTGTGGTATTCAACAGCGTTGCGAACGCTGGCTTGGGGACCATCGTGATGGGCGCTGGTGCCGTTGGTGCTACTGTTACTGTACCAGCCGTTATGTTGTCTTATGAAGACGGCCAGATCATCCGTGCTGAAATGATGAACGGCCCAGTAAACATGACCATCGGCAATTTGCAGTTCCCCAACGATTTGCGCATCGCTGCGGACCGCATTTTCAACTACCCGAACGGGGTGATTCCTGCCAACCAGGTGGATGCTGGCGGTTTTGCGTTTACGCCAGGCGCCAATGTGCTGAACCGTGGCACTGAAGATGCAAGTGACGTTTCACTACAAGCCACCATTACCCACACACCGTTTGGGGGCAGCACAGCTGCTACTGTTTACGACGAATCAAATAACTTGGCCGCCTTGGACAACGACTCTGCCCAAGTCATCACCTTGCCTGCTTACGTCCCATCCGAAGGTACTGGTGTTTATACGGTTACCTATAATGTGGATGCCAGCGTGGACGATTCACCGGAGGTGAACAGCGACCAAGAAGTTACGACCCAATTTGTGCTCAGCAACAATGTTTACTGCAAAGGCCGGTGGGATTTAGCAAACAACCGCCCGATCCAAACCACTGCTTTTCGCCGCGGTGCTGGCACAGAGGTAGAGTTCATGGCTGCCTTCCCAATTGCCAAAGGGCTTGGCTTCAAACTCGATTCCTTGCAGTTTTACATGTCTTCTGACTCAACGCTGGATAAAATACCTGCGGGCGCTCTGTCGGCTTATGTTTATGAGTGGGAAGACATTAACGGCGATGTATTCGTCAGCACTGATGAGTTCACCATCGTGGGCTTTTCCGAAATCAACCTTGCCGACCAAACAACTAATAACGCTTGGTTGAAACTGCCTATCGTTGACTATGTGGAACTGGAAGGCCCTGCTGTTATCCCCGGCGACAACAAGCAGTACGTTATTGGTATCCGCTACCGTGGGGCCATCAACTGTTTCTTTGGCTTTGATGGAGGCTACGACCATACAGCTTATCTGGATGATCAATTTGCGACAATTGGTTTTACCAATGATATTGACCTGCCTTACTTCCTCGTCAGCGCTTGGGACGACAACCTCAACCAGCCTGACTTGGCAGCTTACGGTCTTTTCGCCGACAACGCTTCATCTTTGGCTGCTGCCTTGTACTTGGGCGAATACGAATCCTCCACCCAAGATTTGAACAAGACGATGGTGAACATCACCATGTCGCCAAACCCAACCAGCAACGTATTGACGGTTGAGTCGCAGTTTGCCAACAGCACCAAGTACGTGAACTACCTGCTCCGTGACAACATGGGCCGCTTGGTTGCTTCACAGCAAAGGGACTTGAACAGCAACTATGACAAAACGACCTTCGACGTATCGCAGTTGGCAGCAGGCCAGTACTTCGTAATCGTACAAACGGAGGAAGGCTTCAAGGGCGAATGGTTCACCGTTCAGCACTAATCCTCCCCCCTGCATCAGCAGTGAATAATCGCCCTTCGGCTTCACAGCCGGAGGGCGATTTCATTTTACGCTACCCTATCTTGTCACCTACGCTGCGCAATTCTTTTTTCTGCTTCGCAATACCCAGCTTTTCGCCGTATATTTCGACCGTTTTTGAGGTTGATTTAAATTGATGAAGGTTGATGGAGTTCATGGCTATGTCAAATTCAACCTTATCAACCACTATCAACCCTTATCAACCCAGTTTTCTCCAACTTTGTATGAAACAGATCCACACCCTGCTTTTCCTTGCAATGGCCTTCGCCGCCGGAGCACAAATTTCCTTCTCCAACCAGACTGCCTTACTGAAAGACCCCACAACCTTCCGCAGTGGCGTTGCAGTAGCCATTGCCGACATGAACGCCGATGGGCTTGACGACATCGTGCGCCTCGGCAACGGCAGCCAGTTGAGCATCGAATACCAGTCGCTGCCCAACCAACCCTTTGCCAACCTTACCCACGGCAACGTGCCCGGCGATGCCTGGGCAATCGTGCTGGGCGATGTGAACAACGACGGCTACAACGATGTACTCGTGGGCGGTGCCTACGATGGTGTAAAAATGCTCACGAATGCAAACGGCAGCTCGTTAACGACTGCCTTGCTGGCCAACGGTGAGAGCACCTTCGTGCAAGGCTCCAACTTTGCCGACATCAACAACGACGGCTGGCTCGATGCCTTTACCTGCCACGATGATGGCGAACCCCGCATCTGGGGCAACGACGGCACTGGCACCTTCATCCTGCGGGACGATTGGATTGACATGTCGTTCAACGGCAATTCTGGCGAGCCAGCTGCCGGCAACTATGGTTCCGTCTGGTCCGACTTCGACAACGACCGTGACCTTGACCTCTACATCGCTAAGTGCCGCCAAGGCGTGACCAACCCCGCTGCTCCCCAGCGCATCAACAAACTCTATGTGAACGACGGCCTGAACAACTTCTCGGAGCAAGGCAAAAAGCACGGCCTCAACATTGGCTGGCAGTCCTGGACCGCCGATTTTCAGGACATGGACAACGACGGCGACATGGACTGCCTCGTGACCAACCACGACTACCCGATGCAGTTGCTCGAAAATGATGGCGCTGGCCATTTTACCGATATTGCGCCAGCAGCAGGCGTGGACGTGGAGGGCAATTTCCTGCAAGGCCTGTTCCGAGACTTCGACAACGATGGCTTTGTGGACATCATCACGGTCGGCAATTTTAGCAGCAATACCACCACCACGCACCTGTTCCGCAACAATGGCGACCCCACGGGGGCAGGCACGACTTTTACCGCCATCAGCAACCCATTTGGCACGCCCAGCCTCGGCAGCCTCGCCATCGGCGACCTGAACGCTGACGGCTTCTTGGATATTTACGCCGCCTACCAGACCAGTTTCAATAACCCCAACAACAGCACCCCCGATGGCCTTTGGATGAATACGACCAACAATGGCAACAATTATATTGCCTTTGACCTGCACGGTACGGAAAGCAACCGCATGGGCGTGGGCGCACGGCTGGAAATCCACGGCTCCTGGGGCATTCAAATCAGGGAAGTACGGTCGGGCGAGAGCTATGGCATCCAGAACTCGCTGACGCAACATTTTGGCATCGGAACCGAGACCGAAGTGGAATACGTAGTGGTCCATTGGCCATCTGGTAAGGTGGACGTAGTGGCAAACCCCACCATCAACCAGAAGCATACCATCACGGAAGGGCAAACATGCAGCCTACCTGATTTTACCTTAGGAAACGAATCGCAGGTGGTGCTGTGCACAGGGCAGTCAACCACCGTTGAGGCTCCGGCTGGTTATACGTACCTCTGGAGCAATGGCCTCGTCAGCCAGTCCCTCACCATTACCGAACCGGGCAACTACAGCGTGGTGGTAGTGGACAACCAAGGTTGCGCAGCAGCATCCAATGTGTTCACTGCCCTGGTGAACCCTGACGAAACGCCCACCATCACGGCAGAAGGTTCGCTGTCTTTTTGCGAGGGCGAAAGCGTGACACTGGCTTCCTCCCAAGCCGTAGGATACACCTGGTCGAACGGCGAAACTACCCCGTCCATCACGGTCACCGCAAGCGGCGATTACACGGTAATGGTGCAGGGCTTTTGCGGCGAGTTTGAATCCGCTCCCATCGAAGTGGAGGTGCTGTCCTCCCCTACCCCCAATGCCAGCGATGTGAACCTGCCAGGCCCCGGTACCGCCACTTTGGAGGCCGAGGGCGACAACCTGTTCTGGTACGATTCGCCAAGCAGCACGATTGTGCTTGGCACTGGCAGCAGCTTTACCACGCCGATGCTGACCACAACGGACACTTTCTACGTGCAGAACGTAAGCATCCACAACGATTGGGAGTTTGCCATCGGAATGGGGGCACACCAAGGCTCCAATTTTTACAATGGCAATAATTTCAACGGCCAAACCCTGTTCGAAGTGGAAGTGCCACTGGTCATTGAGCAAGTGACGGTTTATACCGAGCAGCCCGGTGAGCGCAAAATCGAACTCAGGACGGAAGCTGGCGAACTACTGGCAGAATACCCTGTAAACTTAGCAGCTGGCCAAACGGATATCCCGCTGAACTTCCTCGTACCGGCTGCGGGGCAGTACCGCTTGTTGACGAATACCGATGTGAACCTGGCTTCTTTTGGCTATGAAAGCCCCCGCCTATACCGCAGCAACCAAGGGGTGACATTCCCATACACCCAGCCCGATTTCATGTCCATCACGGGCAGTGACCTTGGCGCTGGGTTCTACTATTATTTCTACAATTGGCAGATTGCCGTTGTGCCCGTTTCCTGCCCCAGCGAGATGGTGCCGGTGGTGGTGACGGTCGCCCCAAGCGGGACTGGGGAGGCACATTCATTCGGTAGCATGGCTGTTTCGCCGAACCCGTCATCTGGCCTTTTCACCTTGGAAATGGAAGCGGTGGAAAGCGGCGAGTTACGCCTTACGGTCACCGATTTGGCCGGCCGAGTGGTTCACATGCAGTCCTTTGAGGCAATGGCCCATGTTGCGCAGCGGCGCAATATTGACCTGACAGCAATGCCTGCGGGTGTTTACATCCTCAAACTGACGAGCGGGGAAAGGAGCGGGTATGCTAAATTGGTGGTGGAATAGGGCAAATGACACGATTTTATTTGATTTATTGATGATCGCTTTTAAAGTTGATAGCAGCCCTTTTCGAGAGGAGGGGTTATCAAACCCCGGTGTTCCGGAACACCGGGGTTTGATAACCCCTCCGGGCGAAAAGGGCTGCGAAAATTAGTTAACCCCTAAAACATTTCTAATAAGGCTATTTATAAGATTTAGGAAAAACGTATTAAGATCACGCCCACTTTGCACTGTGCGGAGCAATCTAAAATCTAAAATCGTCTATCTTATATCAATCTACCTAACCAGCAAGCTACCCTACCCCTTCCTAATCAGCACCACCGCCGTCAAAATCCCCACGATGGCAAGCACATGACCCCACCCGAACTGCTCCCCATCGAGCAGGCCCCAGCCCACGGCCACGATGGGCATGGTGTAGGTGGTAGAACTGGCGAAAATGGCAGAAGTCTCCTTGATGAGTTTGTAAAAAAGCACCTGCGCCAAGGCCGTGCTCATGATGCCCAAGCCAATAAGGGCAGCCAACGGCATCATGTTTTCACGGGAGAAATCGTAGTGCTCGTGCCGTGGCAAAAACACGAACAAAAAAGACAGCAAGCCGCCCAAGGACACCGATACCGTTGAAATGGCAAAAGAAGGCACCTCGCTCAAATGGTTCTTCACAAGGTTGATGTTCAGGCCATAGCAAACGGTGGCAATGACAATCAAACCCGCATAAGGATTCAGCGTGAGCGCCGAATCGGAACGCTCAATGACCAGCAGCACCGCACTGGCCAAGCCTAAGAACAAGCCAATAAGCTGCTTGGGTTTGTGACTTGATTTGTACAAAAAAAAGGAGAAAACCAAGGTGAAAATGGGCGTCAGCGCATTCAAGATGCCCGCCACGGCACTCTGCACATGCTGTTGCGCCAAGCAAAACAAAAACGCCGGAATGAACATGCCCACAAAAGTGATGAGCACCATGAACGGCCAACGGTCCTTGGGCACCTTGCGCATTTGGTAAATGCCGGGCAGCAAGAACACTGCCCCAGCCGCCATCAACCGAATGCTCGCCGCCTCCACGAAGCCGAAGCCCATCAGTCCTTTTTTGATAAGGATGAAACTGCTGCCCCAAATCAGGGAGAGTACGGCAAGTATGAGCCATTTGCTTAGGCCTGCGTTCTTTGTCATTGGTTGTTGATGATGGTTATCAGGTTTTCGGGTTCTGGGGTTTTCGGGTTTTCGGGTTTTCGGGTTTTCGGGTTCTGGGGTTTTCGGGTTTTCGGGTTATCGGGTTTTCGGGTTTTCGGGTTTTCGGGTTTTCGGGTTTTCGGGTTTTCGGGGTATCGGGTTTTCGGGTTTTCGGGTTATCGGGTTATCGGGTTTTCGGGTTTTCGGGTTATCAAGTTATCGGGTTATCAAGTTATCGGGTTTTCGGGTTTTCGGGTTATCAAGTTTTCGGGTTTTCGGGGTAGGGGCTCAACCCGAAAACCCCAGAACCCGAAAACCCCAAAACCCCAAAACCCGAAAACCCGATAACCCGATAACCCGAAAACCCGAAAACATTACCACCTATCCCTTGGCTTAACCCCTTTTAAAGTTCTTCACATAATCCGGCACAGGTATGCCCATCACGCCTTCTTCGTCCGTCACAGGCGTTTGCGGCACTTGCTTCAGCGGCAGCACGCCGGCCCATACTTCAAGCCCCATGTCCTCCGCATCGTCGCCGACGCCGTGCGCCCGGAACTTGACCGACGATTCCTCCATCAGCACGGCAATGAACATGGTCTTTTTCATGTCGCTCTTGCTGGGCTGCCGTGCGTCGTCCCACCGGCCGGGGATGACGTGTTCCGTGAACCGCTCCGCTGCCAGCCAGCGCTCTTCGTCGCTTTCCACGAGGCGGGTTTTGCCGAAGGCAACCACCGAGCGGTAATTCATCGAATGGTTGAAAACGGAACGGGCCAGCACCAGCCCATCCACGTGCGTGACGGCCACGCAGACCGGGATGCCCTTGGCCATTTCCATGAAAAAATGGCTGCCAACCGAGCCGTGCAGGTACAGCGTATCGTCCACCCGGCAATAGCCCGTGGGGATGATAAACGGCTGGTTGTCAATGGTAAAGGAAACATGGCAGACCAGCCCCTCGTCAAGGATGGCGTTGCGGGTGGCAGGGTCGAAGTCGTAGCGCTTGGGGTAGTAGCGGCTGCCTTGGGTGCGGGAAGACGTTTTTTTCATTGCGGAATAGGTTCTCTTCGAGAATGACAAATTTAGATTGCGGATTGGGGGCACAGGAAGACATTTATGCCCTACCCTGATTTAAGAAATTTAATGCCTTGTTACCAAGAATAAACACCAATCCAAAGCTTCACATGCCAAGCGAAAAGCCCATTCCACCGAAGGTGGAAAAACATAAAAAATCATATTGAATCAGCGTCTTCCTGCGTCAAGAAACTAGGTCAAAAACTGTGTCAAAACTTTAGCATTCCAACCCTATTGCAGGAGCGGCAAGTATCGCTCATTGATGACCCCAAAATGATGGCGCTGGTGGCCAACGATGGTGAAGCCAAGTGCCAGTACGGAAATTTCCATCCTGGACATGATGCCCCTCCTACGCAAAGCCGCTTCGTCGAAAGCGTTGTAAAGCGCAAGCGTACCGAGTCTGACAAGCCTGAGTTCAGCTGTGAGTTGTTCCAGCGGAATGGCGTTGGCCCTGGTGTTAGCAGCGAAGAGGCCCTCGTCGAAGCCAGGCAGTTCCGTTTTGTCGTTGCGGGCAAATCGAAGGGCACGGTAACTGAAAACCCGCTCAGTATCCGTAATATGCTGGATGATGTCCCGCACCGTCCATTTGCCAGGGGCATAGACTTGGTCGCCGAGGCGGTGCAGGGCGTCCATGTCAAGCGCATCCAACTCGGCGAGGCTCTGCTGGAGCGCTACGTGATGTTCGATGTCTTCTACCTTGTTGATATAGGTATCGAAATAGTTGGGGATATGCGGTACGTCGGATTTTTTCATGTCGTATCGGTTTAGTTTGCTTCGCAAAAACTTTGTCGCATTTGCCACGGCCGAGGGCCACCTCTGCGTCACGAGGTGCGGCAAAACGAGACGCAGAGGTGGCCCTCGGCCATGACAAAAGCGACTTAGAACGCCATCTATTTTATGGAGGCATTGCTCCGCAAAAATACTGGCGAAGTAACTATCAAAGGCGTCCGGTTTTTGGAAAACAGGTAGTCCAATTCACCGCACCGGCGAATAATCCGTCGGCCACATATAAATGGACTCAATGGAACTCGTAAGCGAGCCGCCGCCCTTCACTTCCGAAGCCTTACGGGTGGTTATCCACTCTGGGTCATTCCTGAATTTATCAAAAGACGCCTTGGCAGCAGCGGGCGAGGCGTGGGTCAGGAAATAATAGAGCGTATTGTCTGCTCCTTGGTCTGCGTCGGTGGGCGTCCAATAGATTTTATTGACCATGCCATAGCGGGCGAAGCGGTGTACGGTGAACGTCCTGAACCGTTCGAGCAGGTGGGTTAGGTTGTTGGGGGTGCAGTGATAAATCCGCAGTTCCCATACCCCGCTGTTGAGGTCGGAAGAGAAGTCATTGGTGGAGAAGTCGGTCGTTTTCAGAAAAATGCTCTCGATACCCGCTATGATGTCGTTGCCGTTAGGCTCGCTTGCCTTCCAGACCCGCTGCCAGGTCGTGTCAGCTACAAAGGCTGCCCAAGAAGCCTTCGCCGCTTCCCTGCTTTTGTGCGAAAGCACATAGTAGAGCTTTTCGTCGGGGTTGTCTATCGGCGTCCAATAGGCCACGTTGGTCATGCCGTGCTTCTCGAACAGCTTCATGGTATGGTCCCTGAAGCGGCGGTTGAGGTCGTTGAGCTTGCCGGGGTGGCAGTCGTAGATACGGAGTTCATAGACAGGACTTTCGGCATTTTGGCCGAAGGCCAGGTTAGCGAAAAATAAGGTGGCTATGAACGCCAATGTGGTGGTGCTGAATTTCATGTTTTGCTTTTTGGCAAAGGTAAAGGGATTTCGGATTAGGTCCCTTCCGGGGATGACAAAGGATTGTGCGGGTGCGTTCATTTACGGAAGTTTGAAATAACACCATCCATTACCGTCTTATCGCATAGAATAATTCGTCGAGGAACTCCCCATTCTTGAACAGCGTCTTTTCAAACCTCGCCTCGAACACGAACCCCGCCTTTTCGAGCACCCTTTGCGAAGCAATATTAGGCCCAAAAGGCCGGGCGAAAACACGGGTTATATCATAGTTTTCAAAAGCAAAATCCACCACCTGCCCAACGGCACGAGTCACGATGCCATGTCCCCAAAACGGCTCGGCCAGCCAGTAACCCAACTCGGCATTCTTGCATTGGATATCGCCCTGCGGATGGATGCCGATACCGCCGACCGCCTCGCCGTTAACTTCGATGGCGAAGATGTGGATGGGGTCGTCCTTGGTGGCAAAAGCAATGAAGTTCCTTCCAGATTCCTCGGTGTAAGGGTGCGGAAAGGCGTTGGTCAGGTTCTTGGCAATGTTGGGGTTGTTGGCGTATTTGACGAGGCTGGGCAGGTCGCCCTCGTTCCAAGGTCTAAGTTTGAAATCCATGTGCGGTATTTTTAGATGAAGGAACTGCGGTAGGAGCGAAAACATTCCGGGAAGGAAGCAAAACATCAAAAAACAGGTGCTGTTCACCCGGTAGCAATAATGGGGTCAAGATTGTAAAAGTCAATCTCCCTTGTTACCTCCCGACTGCCTTCGGTTTGAACTATTCGAAATTTTCGAATAGTTGCCAATTCGCTTAGTTCTCCGGTTTTATAGATTTCCTTTAGGTGATAATTGATGGTCTGTACTTCCACCCCAAACAGTTCCGCCATTTTCTTCTGGCTAAGCCAAAAAGTCTCGCCTACGTACAGCACTTCCACCTTCACCGCCCCATCGGGTGCTGTGTAAAGCAGAATGTCGTTGAATTGTGGTGATTGTTCTTGCATGTCGGTTTGTAATGTTCCAAAAAACAAACACAAAAGTGGGTAAATCTTATCCAACCATTTGGGTTAAAAAATGGATTTTTCCATTAATACCCATACTTCCCAAACCCTCGTTTCTCCGACTTGACAAAAGTCACTCCCAACCCTGCTTAAAGTCAATCCCCAACCTTCCACAGCAAAATAGCTTGCACCCGATTTCACAATGCAAATAAGACTAACCATGCAAGCAACAACTCCGCAGTCACTGTTCGCCGAAGCCGACCAACTCTTGACGGTCGCCGATGAGGAACTCAATCGGGCCGAAGAGGATGCCGTGACGCACCTCATCTGCCACAATTCCCGCCAATCCATCGCCAACTACCTCGCAGGGTATTTGATAGAAAAAGGCCAGCATGTGCCCTACCCTGCCACGTTGGATGGGCTACTGGAAAGATGCAAGGCCATTGATGGCCGATTTTCGGAAATTGATTTCTCGCCTGTCCAGTGCCGCTTCGACCAGGACACGACCACGGATTATTGCCTCGACTTCGAGGAGGTTGGCCAGTGCTTCCGAATCGCACAGCAAACACAAGCACTGGTGAAGTCTTCGTAGCAAACCAACTTTAACCTCCGCAATCGGCCTTGGCTGATGACTTGTCAGGGCCGATTTTTTATGCAAGGTTATCGGGGTTTCAGGGTTTTCGGGTTTTCGGGTTTTCGGGTTGAGCACCTGCCCCCGAAAACCATAGAACCATAAAACCATAAAACCCCAAAACCCCAAAACCATAGAACCCCCGAACCCGAAAACCCCCGAACCCGAAAACCCCAAAACCTTTATCCTAAATCAAGTTGCCATGTTCAACTTAACTTTCAAGAAAGAAGCAAAAAAGGAATTCAAATACCCGGGCGTACGGGTGGCCATGGATGGCAACACCGCCGCCATTATGTGCGAGCGGGAAAGCTCCGACGCAGCGGGTGCCTACCCCATTACGCCGTCCACGCAAATGGGCGAGTATTGGGCAGAGGAGGCCGCCAAGGGGCACCTCAATATATCTGACCGACCACTCATTTTCATAGAACCAGAAGGCGAACACGCAGCGGCTGCAGTGACCGCAGGCCTGTCCATGACGGGCCTGCGGGCGTCCAATTTCTCCTCCGGTCAGGGCATCGCCTATATGCACGAGTCGCTGTACGCTGCCGTCGGCAAAAGGCTGACCTATGTGCTGAACATCGGCGCAAGGGCCATCACCAAGAGCACCCTGAACGTCCACGCTGGCCACGACGACTACCACTGCATTGATGATACGGGCTTCTTCCAACTCTTTGCCAACAAGGCGCAGCACGTAGCCGACCTGAACATCATCTCCCACCGCATCGCTGAGTTGGCGCTGACGCCGGGGGTCATTGCGCAGGACGGTTTTTTGACCACGCACTTGATTGAAACACTGCTACTGCCTGAGCGGGAACTCATCCGTGAATTCCTTGGCCGACCGGACGACATCATCGAAACGCCGACCCCGGCCCAGCGCATCATCTACGGCGATACCCGCCGCCGCATCCCCGAAATTTGGGACGTGGACAACCCCATGATGGCGGGCATCGTGCAGAACCAAGACTCGTACATGCAGAGCGTCGCTGCGCAACGGCCTTATTTCTTTGACCATATAAAAGAACTGACCGACCAGGCTTTCGAAGAGTTTTACCAACTCACCGGGCGGCGCTACGAGCGGGTGATGACCTACCGTGCCGACGACGCCGACTACCTCATCCTTGGCCAGGGCAGCGTGATTCCCTACGCACACGTCGTGGTGGATTACCTTCGGAAAACAAGGGGCATCAAGGTCGGCGTGGTGGACCTGGTCATGTTTCGGCCCTTCCCCGGCGACCTGCTGGGCAAGGTGCTCAAGGGCAAAAAAGGCGTCACCATCCTCGAAAGGCTCGACCAGCCGCTGGCCGCCGACCCGCCCATTGCAAGGGAAACCCGTACCGTGCTGAGCAAATGCCTCGAAAACGGCACCAACAAAAAGCACTTGCCCTACCCCGAACTCGCCAGCTACAATGCCTCCGACATGCCCGCCCTGTATTCGGGCAGCTTTGGCATGGGCAGCCGTGACCTCCAGCCGGAGGGCATCATTGGGGCCATCGAGAACATGTTGCCGGACGGCAAGCACAAGAAACTGTTCTACCTCTCCATTGACTTCATCCGGGATGCGCCGAACTCGCCCAAGCAAAGGGGCTACCAGGAGACCATTCAGGATGCCTACCCCAACATAAAGGACTTGTCGGTACGAGGCTCCGAGAACCCGAACCTGATGCCAGAGGGTGCCATCACTGTCCGCTTCCACTCCGTAGGCGGCTGGGGTGCTGTGACGACGGGTAAGAACCTCGCCATGACACTGTACGACCTGCTCGGCTACGACATCAAGGCGAACCCGAAATACGGCTCCGAGAAAAAAGGCCAACCGACCACCTACTACCTTGCGGCGGCACCAGAACCTATCCGCATCAACTGCGAGTACTTCTTCGTGGACGTGGTGCTCTCTCCCGACCCCAATGTTTTCAAGCATACCAACGCCTTGGCGGGCTTGAAAAAAGGCGGCGTTTTCATCATCCAAAGTGAAAAAACGAAGCCCGAAGAGGTCTGGGCCGATATTCCGAAGCCCTACCAACGGGTCATCATTGACAACGACATCCGCATTTTTTACATAGATGGTTTCAAAATCGCAAGGGAGGAGGCCACCGACCCAGAGCTGCAACTCAGGATGCAGGGCATTGCCTTCCAGGGTGCGTTTTTCGAGGCTTCACCATTGATGGAAAAAGCGGGTTTGACGCACGAAACATTACTGAAAGCCATCGAAGAACAGCTGCTCCACAAGTTCGGCGGCAAGGGCCAGCGGGTGGTGGACGACAATATGCGGGTGGTGCGCCGTGGCTTCGACGAGGTGCGTGAAATCACCAATAAAGTATTGAGCGAAGCGGCTGAAAAAGCCACTGGCGAAGCGGCTTTGGCCATTCCCTCCATGCTGAAAAGCCGGCCCGTGAGCCAGTCCGGCCTGAGCGATATCCACCGCTTCTGGGAGCAAACGGGCAATTTCTACCAGCGGGGCATGGGCAACGACAATATCACAGACCCCTTCATCGGGCTGAGCGTCATGCCTGCCGTTACCTCCCTTTTCCGGGACATGACGGGCATCCGTTTCAACCACCCCGAGTGGATTCCGAACAACTGCACGGCCTGCGGCAACTGCTACACGGCCTGCCCCGACACGGCCATCCCCGGCCTCGTCAGCGACCTGACGGACGTGCTGGACACCGTGGTGAAACGGGTGAAAAAGCACCACGATAAATTGGAATACCTGCCCAAGGCAGTCCGCCAGATGGAGGGCAAAGTGCGCAGCCTTTTCAACGAAAACCGCAACAACGGCGCCACCGTCAACGACCTCGTACACGATGCCATTGACCTCCTCGTGAAAGAAAGCGGCAACACCAACGGGTTAGCGCAGGAGATGGGTTGGTTCAAGGAGGAATTGGGCGATTTCAAATTTGCCCTCACCCGACCCTATTTCGATGTATTGGAAAAAAACACACCGAACAGCGGCGGCCTGTTCAGCATCACCATCAACCCGACCACCTGCAAGGGCTGCATGGAATGCGTGGAAGTTTGCAACGACGATGCCCTGCGTTCCATTACACAGACCGAATCGTCCGTGGCCAAGCTGCGCAAGGAATGGGACTTCTGGACCGACTTGCCGAACACCCCGGCCAAGTTCAACCGGATTGACAGCTTAGAGGAAAAAATCGGGCCGCTGGAGACCATCTTGCTGAACAAAGACGCTTACCAACTCTTCGCCTCCGGCGATGGCGCTTGCCTCGGTTGCTCCGAAAAATCGGTCATCCACCTCTTCACGGCCACCGTGGAATCGCTCATGCAGCCCCGCATCAAAAAGCATGTGGCATATTTGGACGAGTTGATTGGGAACCTGGAAAACCACCTCCAGATGAAGCTCATCCGCACCGTGGACGTGACCGACACGGACATGCTATCGAAAATCGTTGCGGAAAACAAAGACCATGACCTCACCATGACCGACATCAGCCGCAGGCTGGAAACGGCGCATGGCAGCGAGCCGATTGACCAGGACTGGCTTAGGGAAGTGGCGCAGTTGTTGGCGAAGCTGAAAAAACTCCGCTGGAAATACACGGACGGCACCACGGGCCGTGGCCGCTCCAATATGGGCATGTGCAATGCCACGGGCTGTACCTCGGTTTGGGGCAGCACCTGGCCTTACAACCCCTACCCATTCCCTTGGACGAACCACCTGTTCCAGGACTCGCCATCCGTTGCAATGGGCATCTTCGAAGGCCACATGTCCAAAATGGCCGACGGCTTCCGAACCATCCGCAAGGCGGAAATGATGCTGAAAGGCACCTACAAACCGGAAGACCACGACGATTTCTTCACCTACTTCCACTGGGGTCAGTTCACCGACGAGGAATGGCTGCTCTGCCCACCCGTGGTGGCAGTCGGTGGCGACGGTGCGATGTACGACATCGGCTTCCAGAACCTATCGAGGATGATGGCCTCCGGCAAGCCCATCAAGGTCATCATCGTGGACACACAGGTTTACTCGAACACGGGCGGCCAGGCTTGTACCTCCGGCTTCATCGGGCAAGTGTCCGACATGGCACAGTACGGCAAGGTATGGCAGGGCAAATCGGAGCCGAGGAAGGAAATCGGCCTCATTGCAATGGCGCACCGCAATACTTATGTCATGCAGGCCACGCTGGCCAATACCAGCCAGATGATTGAGGGCTTTATTGATGGTCTGATAGCCAAACGTCCAGCCCTTTTCAACCTCTACACCACCTGCCAACCTGAGCACGGCGTCGGCGACGACCTTGGCGTTCACCAAGCCAAGTTAGCCGTGGAATCAAGAGCCTACCCAATCTTCCGCTACAACCCTGAAAACGGGGTGAAAGCCGAAGAAGCCTTCGACCTGAGCGGCAACCCGGACATTGATAAAATCTGGCCGACCTACCAATTGAAATACTTGGAAAACGGCCACGAAAAGTTCATGGAACTGCCAATGACCTTCGCCGATTTCGCACTGACGGAGGCGAGGTTCCGCAAGCATTTCCGCAAGGTGCCAAGGGATGCCTGGAACGAGAACATGGTGCCTTTGGCCGAGTTCCTCGAAATGGCCGAAGGCGAACGGGAAGACAAGTTCCCATTCATTTGGGCCGTTGACCGCAAGCAGCAACTGAGCCGGGTACTCGTGGCCAAGAAGATTGTCGAAAGCTGCGAAGACCGCCGCAATTTCTGGATTATGCTGCGGGACTTGGCAGGCATCAAACCTGAGCAGCCTAAGCAAGAAGACATGGAAGCCAAAATCCGGGCAGAGGTGGTCGGCAAGATTGCCCAGGGCCTGATGAAAATGGCCACTGGCGAAAGCGGCGGCTTCATCGAAATGGCAATGGCAACAGCACCCGCTTCTACCGCAGGAGCCGCACCCGCCTCTTCCAATGGCGAGTACATGGCCCCTTGGCTGGAAACGGAGAACTGCACCTCCTGCGACGAATGCACCAAACTGAACCCGAAGATGTTCGCTTACAACGGCGACAAGAAAGCATTCATCAAAGATCCCTTCGGCGGGCCTTACTCCGACCTCGTAAAGGCTGCGGAGAAATGCACGGCGCAGGTCATCCACCCCGGCCTCCCGAAAGACAAGTCGGAGAAAGATATTGAGAAGTGGGTGAAAAGGGGGGAGAAATTCAATTGAGGAATGAGGAGTGAGGGATGAGGGATGAACACGTCACGACGGCATCATCCCTCATCCCTCGTCCCTCATCCCTTATTCTGACTTTAATGGGCTTTTTCAACTTACATAAAAACACCTTCAAGCACGGCGTACACCCGCCGGAGCACAAGGACGAGACAAACAAGCTGCCCATCCGGCAGTTTGCCTTCTCGCCGCTCGTCATCTTGCCGATGGCGCAGCACTTGGGTGCGCCGTCGGTGCCGGTGGTGCGGGAAGGGCAGGAGGTGATGCGTGGGCAATTGCTGGCAAAAGCGGGCGGGTACATGTCCGTGCCGCTGCATGCGCCCGTGTCGGGAACGGTGCGGAAGATAGCCAACGTGCCGACCATTTCCGGCAAGATGGCGCAGGGGATTTACCTGCAAGCATTCCCGTTTTCCGGGCAGGAGGTGGTGGAAGGCAAGCCCATTGATTGGCAGACGGCCAGTCGGGAGGAAATCCTGCAAGGGATACAGGACGCTGGCATCGTCGGCCTCGGCGGGGCGGCTTTCCCGACGCACGTAAAGTTGAAAATTCCCGATGGAAAACATTGTGACGAACTGATTATCAATGGAATAGAATGCGAGCCTTACCTGACCACCGACCACCGGGTGATGCTCGAACAAAGCGATGATATTTTCACGGGCATCCGCTATTTGCTGAAAGCAACGGGAGCGCCCAAATGCGTCATTGGCATCGAAGCCAACAAGCAGGACGCCGCCGACCACTTGGCAAGTAAGATTCCACCGGGGATGCCCGTCAGCGTTCAGGTCGTCCCCGTAAAGTACCCGCAAGGGGCCGAAAAAATGCTGATTACCTCCCTGATGGGACGGGAAGTGCCCTCTGGCAGTCTGCCCATCGAGGTAGGGGCCGTAGTGGTCAACGTGGCCACCACCGCCGAAATCGGGCGGCTGCTTCCACATGGACGGGGCATTCAGGAGCGTGTCGTCACTATTACTGGTCCGGGCGTGCAGAAGAAGGGGAACTACCTGATTCCCGTTGGCACCCCGCTCCGCTATGTACTGGAACAAGTAGGTGCCGACGAGAACATCAGCGAGGTCTATATGGGCGGCCCGATGATGGGCGTGGCCGTATCGAACCTCGATATTTCCATCACGAAGGGCACATCGGGCATTGTCGTTTTCAAGGAAAATGACATCATACGGCACGACAAGGTCTATCCCTGCATCAAATGCGGGGCCTGTGTGGACGCCTGCCCCATTTCGCTGAACCCCTCCAAATTGGGGATTTTGGCAAAATTTGAAGCCTACGACGAAATGGCGGCCAGCTACAACCTGATGGACTGCTTCGAATGTGGCTCGTGCTCCTACGTGTGCCCGTCCCATATTCCGCTGGTGCAATATTTCAGGTCGTCGAAATCAATTTTGCGCAAGCGCAATGCGGCGGCGAAAACGGCGGGGTGAACCTCACCCCCGTCCCCTCTCCTGCGAGGAGAGGGGAGTTTGGGCTGCTATGGTTTCAAACGACCTTCTTTGATTGATGAAAAAGCGATGCATTAATGGTCAAGCAGTGGTTCCTTCGAGAGGCCGGGTTATCAAACCCGGCGGTTCCGGAACCGCCGGGTTTGATAACCCGGCCTCTCGAAGTACCTGCGTCAGCCACAATATTCCGCTATCAAAATTGCAAGACTGATGCTGCCATTTGAAGTTGTCATTTTCAACTAAATCGTAAATCACATCGTGTTCAAAAAAACGCTAAATATCAGCACCTCACCGCACATCGTCAAGGGCATGGGCACCAACGACATCATGCGGAATGTGGTCTGGGCGATGCTGCCCACGGCGCTGTATGCCGTGTATGCTTTTGGCCTGAGCGCCCTGCTGCTGCTGGTGACGAGCACGGCGGCTTGTGTACTGACGGAACATTTTTTGGCAAAAAAATCAAAACAGCCGAGCACCATTTCTGATTGGTCGGCGGTGATAACGGGCCTCCTCTTGGGACTTACGCTCCCGCCCAACTTCCCGCTTTGGATGGCCTTTTTGGGCGGCATAGTCTCCATTGCCCTCGGCAAATTCATATTTGGCGGCTTGGGCTACAACGTGTTCAACCCCGCCCTGGTAGGTCGGGCGTTCCTGCAAGCGGCTTTCCCGGTTGCCATCACCACTTGGTTCCCGGTATTCAGCCCTGACCGCTTTTCATCGGTCTCGGTGGCAACCTTCGCCCTACCGTTCATGAAACCTGCCACGGACGGCTTCACGGGAGCTACTCCACTGGCTGCCTTCAAGTTCGACCACATTTCCACGGGCACCTACGACTTAGCGATGGGCTTCATCTCAGGCAGCACGGGCGAGACTTGCGCAGTGCTCATCATCTTGGGTGGCATTTATCTCGCTGTGCGCAAGATGATGAATTGGCACATCCCCGTGTCCATTTTGGCGACGGTATATGTGCTGACGGCCATCCTGCATTTTTCCAACCCCGAAAAATACCCGACACCGGAATTCATGGTCTTCTCTGGCGGCCTGATGCTCGGTGCGGTCTTCATGGCTACGGACATGGTGGGCTCGCCTATCACCACTTCTGGCGTATGGATTTATGGGGCGCTCATTGGCATCTTGGTCGTGGTCATTCGGATTTGGGGTGGTCTGCCGGAAGGCGTGATGTATGCGATTTTGTTGGCAAATGCGGTCTCGTTGCACTTGGACAACCTGATTCGGCCACGGGTGTATGGGACGGTGAGGAAGGTGAGAGGGTGAGAGATGTGAGAGACGTGAGAGGGTGAGAGATGTGAGAGAGTGAGAGACGTGAGAGGGTGAGAGGAGTGAGAGGGTGAGAGGAGTGATTGAAAATTCAAAAAAGAGACTGATAAAAAGCAGATGAGCGAAGCGCAAAAAAATACAACCGGAGCGGCGAGCAGCAGCAAGATGCTGGCGACGATGGTGGGCATCGGGGCGGTATGTGCCCTGCTGATTGTGCTATCGTTCCAAGGTACCCTGCCCCGTATCGAGCAGTTGAGGGCGGAGGCATTGGAGAAGGCTATTTTCAGGGTCGTGCCGGGAATGGAGACGAAGCGAACTTTCCAATTGGAGGGTGGGCAACTGAAGGAAGTGACGGGCAAAGTGAAGGATGCAAAGCTGGTCTATGCGGGCTACGACAAGGAGGGCAAGCTCGTCGGCCTCGCCATCGAGGCCAGTAGCATGGGCTTCGCTGATGTGATTCGCATCATTTACGGCTATGACCCGAACCGGGAGAAAGTGGTTGGTTTTTACGTCCTCGAAAGCAAGGAGACGCCTGGCTTGGGCGACTTAATCGAAAAAGACCCTGCGTTTCTCGCCAATTTTGATTCGTTGGATGTGGCGCTTTCCGAGGAAAAAAACAGCGTGAAAAACCCCGTTGTCACCGTAAAAAATGGCCAAAAAAAGAACGCTTACGAGGTGGACGGCATCACAGGTGCCACCATTTCATCGAGGGCCATTGGCAAGGCATTGAACACAAGCACCAACGAGATGTTGCCGCTGCTCTTCAAGAACAAGGCGCTTTTTGAGGAAAAACCGAAGCAATGAGCATTCAGACAAATAACAAGGCCAATGATGGGTTTTGGGCCAAACTGGCCAACAGCCCCTCCACCGACGAGTACATCAAGGGCTTGTGGCGGGAGAACCCCGTGTTCGTGCAAGTGCTCGGCATGTGCCCCACCTTGGCCGTGTCCAACACCGCCATGAACGGGCTGGCGATGGGCCTTGCCACCACTTTCGTGCTGCTCATGTCGAACATCCTGATTGCTTCGCTGCGCAATGTGATACCGAAACAGGTGCGCATTGCCTCGTACCTGCTCATCATCGCCACCTTCGTGACGATGACGGACTACGCCATCCAAGCCATCAGTGTGGAGCTATCGAAAGCGCTGGGTGCCTTCATTGCGCTCATCGTGGTGAACTGCCAGATACTGGGGCGGGCGGAAGCTTTTGCCTCGAAAAACACGGTTTGGAATTCCATCATGGACGCCCTTGGCATGGGTTCGGGCTTCATCATCGCATTGCTCTGCTTGGGCAGTGTGCGGGAGTTGCTGGGCAGTGGCAGCATCTTCGGTATCCCGGTTTTCCCGGATAGTTTTCAGGAATGGGTCATCATGATTTTGCCGCCGGGCGGCTTCTTCACCTTGGCCATGTGGTTGATGATTTTTAACGCCAGAAAACAAAGAAAAGCAACGTCATGAACCAGGAATCACTTTGGTCCATCTTCATCAATGCGAGCTTGATAAACAACTTCGTATTGGCATATTTTCTGGGCATATGCCCCTTTTTGGGCGTGTCTGGCAAGATGGAAACCGCTACCAAGATGGGCGGGGCAGTGACCTTCGTGCTCATCATCAGTTCCATGTGTGCCTTCGGGCTGCACTCGCTGTTGGAGGCCATCGGAGCGCCGTATTTGCAGCTCATCAGCTATATCGTCGTGATTGCCAGCACGGTGCAGTTGGTAGAGATGTTCATCAAAAAAGTAAGCCCGGCGCTGTTCAATGCACTTGGCATCTTCCTGCCGCTCATCACGACCAACTGCTGCATCCTTGCCTTGGCCCTGTTTCAGACGAACAAGGGCTACAATATCGTGCAATGCTTGGTCTATGCCATTGCCGCAGGCGTCGGCTTCACCTTGGCGCTGGTGCTGATGGCGGGCGTGCGGGAGCACCTGAATTTGGCGGAGCCACCCAATGTCGTGAAAGGCACCGTGCTCACGCTGATGATTGCGGGCATTTTGGCGCTGTCGTTTATGGGGTTTGCGGGGCTTGGAAGTAATTGATTTTAAAATAACAAACCATGCTAAAATCACTCTTCATCGCAATCGGGGGCATCGTTGGGCTGATGCTGGTCTGGGTGGGCATACAGGCGCTTTGGCGAAAGGTATTTTCCGATGATTACACGAGCGATGAGGATGTGCTGGCAGGCAGGAGAAGTTGCGGCAATTGCGGCTGCACGACCGTTTGCAAAAACAAGGAACCCCAGATTTCAGCAAATTAAAAACGTCAATTAAATAACGATATCAAATGGCATACCTAACAGACTTCGATGTCCAACACCAATACCAGGCAACGGTCAAAAAGACCGAGCGCATGACCCCTCCAGGCACGGACGAGATTCGGGAAATCGTGCTGGAAGTGCAGCCAGACTTTGAATGCAAGGTGGACCAGAGCTTTGGCGTGCTGGTAAATGCCAAGGGCGAGTTCGGTAATAAGTATCACCACCGCCTGTACAGCGTGGCCGACCTGCCCGGGCAAGAAAACGGCAAGCCGCTCATCACCATGCTCGTGAAGCGCTGCTCCTACGTGGACGATTTCAGCGGGGAGCACTATCCTGGCGTTGCCTCCAACTACCTTTGCGACCGCAGGGTGGGCGATGAAATCATCCTCACCGGGCCGCACAAGCTGCCGTTCACCGTTCCGGACGACCACCATGCCAACCTCATACTCGTCGGTATGGGCACAGGCATAGCGCCGTTCCGGGCATTCATCAAGCACATCTACAAGCATGTGTCCGATTGGCGAGGCAAAATCCGCCTGTTCTACGGTGCCCGCAGCGGCCTCGAACTGCTCTACCTCAACGACAAGGTGGGCGACATGACCAACTACTACGACCGGGGCACTTTCGAGGCGTTCCGTGCGCTAAGCCCCCGCCCGCACATGAACGACCCAATCGCCTTGGACGTAGCCATGGAGGAGCGGGCCAGTGAAATCGTCGAAATGTTGAAACAGAATAATACCTATATCTACGTCGCTGGCTATGAAAAAATCAGGGCCAAGCTCGATAAGGCATTTGCCAATATACTAGGCTCCAAAGAGAAATGGGAAACCCGCAAGGCTGAGCTGCTGGCGGGTGGTAAATGGGCGGAGGTTATTTATTGAGAGAAGTGAGCGAGTGAGCGAGTGAGAAGGTGAGAGAAGGTGAGAGAAGTGAGCGAGTGAGCGAGTGAGAAGGTGAGAGAAGGTGAGAGAAGTGAGCGAGTGAGAGAGTGAGAAGGTGAGAGAAGGTGAGAGAAGTGAGCGAGTGAGAGAGTGAGAGAGTGAGCGTGTGAGAGAGCGAGTGAGCGTGTGAGAGAGCGAGTGAGCGTGTGAGAGAGCGAGTGAGCGTGTGAGAGAGCGAGTGAGCGTGTGAGCGTGTGAGAGAGTGAGAGAGTGAGAGCGTAGAGCGAGAGCGAGAAAAGAATGCTCACTCTCTCACTCTCTCACTCTCTCACTCTCTCACCCGCTCACCCTCTCACCCTCTCACCCGCTCACCCTCTCACCCTCTCACCCTCTCACCCTCTCACTTCTCTCACCCTCTCACGCTCTCACCTCTAAAAAAGCTAACATGTCAGTCCTAATATCCTTAATAGCGCTGGGCGGTTTGACGCTTTTGTTGGCGGTGCTTATCATCTGGGCCAATAAGAAGCTGTACGTCTTTGAAGACCCCCGCATTGACACGGTAGAAGAGATGCTGCCCCATGCCAACTGCGGAGCTTGCGGGTTTCCCGGTTGCCGACCGTTTGCGGAGGCGCTGGTGAGCGGGAAAGTCTTGCCTGGCAAGTGCAGCGTGAGCACGGATGAGGGTCGGGCACAGATAGCCAACTACCTCGGCGTGGACGTTGGAGCAGAAGAAAAATGGGTGGCAAGGCTGGCCTGCGCTGGCGGCACCAACGTGGCGCTGAACCGGGCGAGGTACAATGGCGTAAAGACCTGCCAAGCCGCCGCACTGGTTTCTGGTGGTGGCAAGGGCTGCTTCTGGGGCTGCCTCGGCCACGGCGATTGCGAAGCAGTCTGCGATTTCGATGCTATTACCTTGAACGCCTTCTCGTTGCCCGTGGTGGACGTGACCAAATGCACGGCCTGCGGCGATTGCGTGGAGGTCTGCCCAAAGGACTTGTTTTCCCTCCATCCCATCAGCCACCGCCTTTGGGTCAACTGCAAAAACCTGGAGCACGGCGACGAAGTGCTGGAAGACTGCCAAGTGGGCTGCACCGCCTGCGGCAAATGCTCCATGGATGCCCCCGGCAACCTCATTTCGATGATAAACAACCTGCCTGTCGTCAATTATTCCCTGAACCACAATACGCAAGTGCCCATCCAACGCTGCCCGACGGGAGCCATTGTTTGGTTGGATGACAAACAGGGTGCTGTGAAGGGCAAAGAAAGCAAGAAGATAGTTCGGAAGGGCGAGCGGCACGAAGGGTATTCGTAGGGTGCTCCTCTTTTATTCCTAATCATACGCTGTGCAAGACGGTTCTTACAGAACATTGAACGCTAAGCCGTACCAACAAAAACTAAAATAGGCGCAGGCAAATAATGCCGAATGATTTAATCACCTATTGTTCTGTGTCGCTTACCGATTTCTACCAAGGGCAATACAATGCTATATTTTGGGTTATCCCGCATAAGTTCCCACCAATAATGCCCAATATTGATTAGGGTTTTTAGATTTCAATAATCATAGCTGTTATTGATAAAAATCAAAGTCTTGGATGACCAGAAAGGATAATTTTGAGCATTTTAATGCCCAGATTACTTTGGTTTTTACGGCCTTATCATTTAAAAGCCATGGTACGCATCCTGTTCACCCTCCTCCTTCTCTTACACGGCCTTATTCATTTTTTGGGCTTCGCAAAAGCCTTTAAATTCGCCGAAATCAGCCAGTTGACGCAAGCCATTTCCAAGCCCGCAGGAGCGTTTTGGGGGCTTACGGCCTTGCTTTTCACCATCGCCTCCATCTTGCTCGTGTTAAAAAAAGATAGCTGGTGGCTATGGGCCATCCCAGCCTTGTTGATTTCCCAAATCTTGATTTTCGGCAGTTGGCAGGACGCCAAGTTTGGCACCATTGCCAATATCATGGTATTGATTGGGGTAATCATTGCATTTAGCACTACCCATTATTTTAATAGCTATAAAAACGAAGTAAAAACAGGTTTGGAACGCAGCACCTCCATCCCGGAAGCCTTGGTGACGGAGGCCGATTTACAACCGCTACCAGTTCCCGTACAAAGATACCTGCGCTATACTGGTGCCGTAGGGAAGCCAAAAGTTTACAATTTCAAGGTCGTATTTGATGGCAAAATCCGAAAAAATGAGCAGTCGGAATGGATGCCCTTCGCCTCGGAGCAGTACAATTTCATGGACATACCGACCCGCCTGTTTTTCATGAAGGCGACCATGAAGGGGCTGCCCGTTGCGGGTTACCACGCCTTCCACAATGGTAAGGCGTACATGAACATCAGGCTGCTCTCACTGTTAAAAGTACAGTACCAAACGGGCAAGGAAATGGGCATAGCAGAGACCGTGACCTTCTTCAACGATATGTGCTGCATGGCTCCGGCTACGCTGATTGACCCACGAGTTCAGTGGCTCGAAACGGACGGCAACAAAGTCAAAGCCGCTTTTACCAACAATGGGATGACCATAACGGCTTGGCTGTATTTCAACGATGCCGGGCAATTGGTCAATTTCATATCAAACGACCGCTACGCCGCTGGCGATGACGGCTCGATGCGGCAACTTCCCTGGTCAACCCCGATGAAAAACTACAAAGAACTCAACGGGCGCAGGGTGGCCGGGTACGCCGATGCAATTTACACCTATCCCGAAGGCGACCTGACGTATGGGACTTTCGAGACCACGAACGTTGAATACAATTGCAAACAGCCATGAAAAGAGCGAGTTTTTGAAAATCCAATCACCATATTCATTTAACCATGAGAGCAATACAATCCTTCCTCCCCAACCCCAGACACACCGAAATCCACCGAATATTTGTGCAGGCAAAACCAGCAGAAGCATGGCAGGTTGCCCGCCATTTCGACGCCGCTGAAATCCCTTGGGTGAAGCTCCTCTTCGAGATCCGCACCTTACCGGAGCGCTTCGCCGGGAAGCACGAAGGCCACGAACCCATCAGCGTCGGCGTGGACGAGGTGGTGAAAAGCGGTTCCGGCTTCATGCTATTGGCTGAAACACCGGGCAAGGAAGTGGTCGTCGGTTCGGTGGGGCAGTTCTGGCACCTGAACATCCCGTTCAACCGCATTTCCCCCGAAGATTTTACCGATTTCAACGAACCTGGCTGGGGCAAGCTCGCCTGGGCGATTGTCGTTGAGCCGTACCTGGAGGGCAGCACCGTAAGCATTGAGCTTCGAACGACCGCCACCGATGAGCGCAGTTGGAATAAACTCAACAATTACTTTCGGTTCATCGGCGTTGGGTCGCACCTTATCCGCAGTTCAGCGATGAAGCACTTGGAAGCAGCCCTCGGCAAAATGAAACTGCCGGACGAAGCGTCCATGCCCCTGCCCGGCGACGAAATCATTGCAGACAGCCGTTATTCTATTACCCACGACGTACTTATCGAAGCGCCGACTTCACTTGTTTGGCGCTACCTCATGCAACTTGGCTGCGACCGTGCGGGGTGGTACAGCATTGACCTGCTCGACCACGGCGGCCTGCCCAGTATAGACTACCTGAAACCCGAATGGAAAGACCGTCAGCCGGGTGACCGCCTATCCGCCACACTTGCAATGGATAGTTTCTTCGATGTTTATCAAGTAGCGCCAAATCGGCATTTCGTCATCGGTGGCGAATCAGAAAAGGCACATGGGCTGATGAGTCCCTTTAAAATGTCCTGGGCTTTTGTGCTGGAGCCTATCGGTGAGGACGCCACCCGTCTGGTCGTACGTGCAAGGATGAAGGCTGCTCCCGCTTGGGCGGAATGGCTTGCCGGGAACGTGTTTTATCCGCCCGTTCATGGCTTGATGTCGGGAGTTCAGTTGAAAACAATAAAACAATTGGCGGAGCGTGATGCCCAGGCAAGGAAAGAGGAAATGCTGGGTTTGGAGAAAATTGACTGAAGCAATTTAAAACCTATATCGCTCAAAATAAACGCACCATGAAAATCAATAAAGCATGGCATGAACAACATAAAATGCCCAAGCATGCTAATTTCGAGCAACGGATGAAATGGCATTTGGAGCACTTGAAGCAATGCAATTGTCGAGGCGACATCCCCAAGAAACTGGCAGAGGAGATGCGGCAAAAAGGTTTTGAAGTGCCAGAAAAACCAGAGGACAAGGACTATACAAAATGACTTTGAATGCCATAGCTTACGCTGTCAATTTTTGGACATGAGCCCAATGTAAGCCGGAACCCCAGTTCCGGCGTAATCACACCGAAACTGGGGTTTCGGTGTACGTTTGGCCATGCCCAAAACATGGTGATGCCTGGTATAAAATCAATTAAGTTGGTAGCTTAACGTTTATGAAATAGCTTGGCCATGACTAAATCCATCCCTCGTTTAATGCTTATTTTCCTGCTGTTTTTCAACGCTATTGGAGCATTTTATGGCAGCTATCATTTCATTACCGACCCAACTGGCGCCAGTTTGCAAGCTCCAGTTGACATGCTCAACGGCTCCATTTTCAAGGACTTTTTCGTGCCTGGCATCCTGCTGCTACTGGTCAATGGCATTTTGCCCACCGTGGCGGGTATTGGATTAATCTTGCGGCGGCCACCCCAGCCGCTTCCCGGTTTTTCCCTTTTAAATAACTACCATTGGGCGTGGTCATTGGCGCTCATTTCCGGCCTTGGTCTCTTGATATGGATTGGGGTGCAAATCGCCATGATTGGGTATTGGAAAGAGCCGCCGTTTCAGGCGGTGTACGCCGGGCTGGGACTGGTGATTACGGCATTCACCTTATTGCCGAACGTTCGGAATTTTTACCGTTTCAATGCAGCCTAGTTCTACTTTGTTACTTTAGAAAAATCCCGAAGGGATTGAATGTGAATAGCCCCTGAAGGTGGCAGTACAACCGCTTTTTTTTACATTTATTAAAAAAAACATTTCAATTTTTCGGGATTTTCCGCTTAAAGCTACAATTTGCGGCCATCGGATGCTGTTTGAAGTTTTCTGAATAGATAGAACAGCCCACCCGAATTTTCACAACCAATCGCCAATTGTTTTAAACATCCCATTACCGGTTACGAAACAGCTTTCGATGCTTTACGTAACGAGGTAGCTGCTTTGCCAAAGCGCAGGGCAGCTTTTTTACTATCCATTGGATTGATTGAGGCGTACGATAGGACGCTCATGAACATATTTTGGTAAAACTGATTACACATGAAAAGACTCATTATTCTCCTTCTCGTCATGATGAAGTTGTCGGTGCTTTCAACGGCGGCCAACCCCAGTTGCGCAGCGCTGACAGGCAACACAGCAGAACTTGGCAACATGCCCCCCGTAGCTGATGCTGGTGCCGACCAAGCCCTGGATTGCTTCATAACCGCTTTATTCCTCAATGGTACCGCCTCCACCCAAGGTGGGGTCAGTTATAGTTGGACGACCCAAGATGGCCATATCGTTGAAGGCGAAACCACGGCAACCCCACTCGTGGATGCCGCTGGCACTTACACGCTCACGGTGACCGACCTCGCCGATGGCAGTACAGCTTCGGATGAGGTGGTGGTCATCCAATCAGAACCAATCACCATCCAGACCATTGATTTACAACATGTAAGCTGCCACAGCACAGCCACAGGTTCGGCCACCGTGCAAGGGGCGGGCGGCTCAGGTGTTTATAACTATACCTGGTCGAGTGGCAGCCTGACGGCAACGGCCACTGGCCTGGTAGCTGGGAGCTATACCGTGACTGTGTCGGACAACAATGGTTGTTTGGCAACCAGTTCCGTCATCGTAAATCAGCCGGCCCCGCTCGCTGCAAACGCCTCCACCACTCCCCAAAGCCTTCAAGGCATGAACGACGGCACTGCCACGGCCAACCCCACTGGCGGAACTGCCCCGTATTCCTATGCTTGGAACAACCTGCAAACGACCCAGACCATCTCAGGCCTTCCCCCTGGCGCTTATACCCTGACGATCACCGATGGAAAAGGCTGTACCTTCACTGAAGCAGCTAATGTGAACAGGTTCAACTGCGCACTAACGGGCACCATCACCATCAACCAGGTTTCCTGCTTTGGTGGGGCCGATGGCAGTTTTTCCGTTCAGTTGAACAATGCCGTTCCACCTATTATCTACAACCTGCCCGGCAGCAATACTGCAGTAGCTGACAGCCTTGCTGCTGGCACTTACACCGCCTTGGCAAGGGACACAACCTGCTCGCTACTTTTTACGGTAACACTAACCCAGCCTACCCAGGTCAGTGTCGCCGAACTGTTCCACCAAGATGTACTATGCCCAACGGACACCAATGGCAGTGTGACAATAGCGCCCAACGGTGGCGTTCAGCCATACCAATATCTCTGGTCGAATGGCAGCACGGAAACCACTGCCAGCGGATTGGGCGTGGGCGAGCACACCGTCACCCTCACCGATGCCAAAGGTTGTAGCAAAACATTGACCTCAACCATCATTCCCACGGATGCCCAACCACCCTCGCTGGTGATTGTGGATGCGCTTACGGTAGCTTTGGATGAAAACGGCTCGGCCACAGTGACGCCCGACCAATTCGATGATGGCAGCTTCGACAATTGCGGCATCGCCAATTGGTCGGTAACGCCAAACACCTTCGACTGCTCTCAGTTGGGCCAACAGGTGGTGACCATCATGGCCACGGATGCCAACGGCAATTCCAGTGTTGCACAGACCTCCGTTTTTGTGGTGGACAATATGGCGCCAGACATTACCTGCCGAAACAATGCGACCCTGAGCCTTTGCGACCCCGTTTTGGATTTCGCACCACCCGTTGCCACCGACAATTGCGCCATTGTGAATTCCCAATTGCTTCAAACCGAAGGCATGCCATCGGGTTCCTCCTTCCCATTGGGCGAGACCACCCAGCGTTTTACCTATACCGATGCCGGTGGCAATGTGGCCACTTGCAGCTTCACGGTGACCGTAGTGAATGCACTCAGTGCAAGCCTGTTGGTTTCTGATGCAACCTGCAACGGCGTTTGCAATGGTGCCGCCAGTTTAAGCCCAGCCAATGGCATAGGGCCATACAATGTACTTTGGAACAATGGCGCTACGGGCACCAGCATTGCGAACCTATGCGCTGGCGACTTTATCGCCACGCTGACCGATGCGAGCGGCTGTGAGGTCGTGGTATCAGGACAGGTTACGGAACCAAGCCCCATCACGGTTGAACTTGACAACATCGTCTCACCGTTTTGCGGAGCCGACTCAACGGGTCTTTTGTCCGTGGAGGTCAGTGGTGGTGTAGCGCCTTATGGCTACGATTGGGGAGGCCCGTCCGGCACCACCTCCATTGACAGCCTCAGCGCCGGCTCCTATACCTTGGTAGTCACGGACGCCAATGATTGCTCAACGTCCTTCACGCAAGTATTGACAGCTACTGACAATGAAATCCCACAGCTCCAATTGAACAACCTGATGGTCAGCCTTGACTCAAATGGCATGGCCCTGCTTTCCCCGCAGCAATACGATGCTGGTAGCACCGACAATTGCAGCATTGAGGGCTGGAGCCTTATCCCGCCTTTTTTGGATTGTGGCGACCTTGGCACCGTGACCGTAGCCGCTACCGCTACCGATGGCGCTGGCAATACGGCTACAGGCACATTTACCGTGACGGTGGTTGACAATATTGCCCCAACGCTGATTTGCCCCGCCAATATCACGGTCGGCAATTGCAATTCGATGGTGAACTTCAGCCCACCGTTTTTATCCGACAATTGCACCGTTAATGCCGCTGCACTTGTACAGACAGGCGGCTTGTTTCCCGGTTCAACCTTCCCGATGGGAACTACCACGCAATCATTCACGTACACGGATGCCTCCGGCAATTCGTCCACATGCAGCTTCACCATTACGGTCGGCACACCATTGGTAGTGCTTGGCACACCCATGAACATCACTTGCCCTGGCGCCTGTGATGGCAAGGTAACGCTCAATATTTCGGGCGGCCAGGCCCCTTACCAAGTGCAGTGGAACAACGGCGAGACTGGCACGACGCTGTCCAATCTTTGCCCCGGCACGGTCACCGCCACGGTCATTGACGCCTTCGGATGCGTTAGCACTTACACGGCAACCGTCATACAACCGCCCGCATTGAGCATATCCCTCACTGGTGGCACACCTGACATCCATGACCAGGGTTTGGGCAGTCTCACCATCTCGGTGGTTGGCGGGGTGTCGCCCTACACCTTTGCGTGGACAAAGGATGGCAACCCGTTCTCCAATGAGCAGAACCTGACTGGCCTGAACGGCGGCACTTATATTCTTGTAGTGACCGACGCCAATGGCTGCACCAAGAGCAGTATTGACTTCATCGTCGAAAACCTGACGGGCACCAACGAGCCAGCCTGGGCAACCGAACTGCGCATCTTCCCGAACCCTGCCAGCACCCAGACGCTGCTAAGCCTCGGCAACTCCTTGCCAATGGACTGCGAACTGCACATCGTTGACCCATTGGGCAGGACCGTGTTCAGTGACAACCTACAAAAAGACGAAACGCAGCGCACGATTGACCTACGGGCACTGCCACCGGGCACTTATAACTTGCTGCTCCGCAATGGGCAAGAAATGGTCGTTCGGAGCCTAGTGGTACAGTAGGTGAATGTGGACGCCAAATTATTGAAGTTTCTTTTTACAACGCAGTTATCCAATTTTGGCCAATTGGGGAGCGTGCTTGCAGTTAGGAGGTAACTTTGAGTTACCTCCTAACTATTGCCGGCATTCAAGTGCGTTTTAAAAAACAACTTCAATTATTTGGCTGACCCCTAAAAAAAGACTCCTCTGCGGCTGGTGGCGAAGCCACCAGCCGCAGAGGATTTTTTTTTAGTGGAGGCGAAAATTTTGCTTGCCACAAATTTACGCGACACCGTCTA
>JALHQW010000004.1:157883-208494 GCA_022841745.1 Saprospiraceae bacterium
TTGCTTCGCAAAATTTTCGCCTCCACTTTCTTCGTGAGCAGTGGTATGAAAAATAGATATTTGACTTGCTAATAAACCACCTTGACCTTTGTCAACCCCAAACAATGAGCATTATCACCCCACAACCCAGCGCACAACGGCATATTTGAGCATCTGTTTGACAAAAATCAACTGCCGTGAAAATCATCCATAATATCCTCGTTCCCACCGATTTTTCGGATTGTGCCATCAACGCCTACCAGTACGCAATTCAATTGGCCGATAAATGGAAGGCTGGCCTGAAACTACTGCACGTGGTGGCTCCAGACTACGGCGTGACCGACCTGCCCGTACTGGTGGACATCGCCACCAAGGAAAAAATTGAAGTAGCGATTGAACTGCTTCAAGCCTTCAAGGCTGACGGGCTGACAAAGGTCACGGGAACACTGCCAGCACTGCCCAATATCACTGATGAAGTAAAGGTGAGCGGCCTGCCGCATTCTTCTATATGCTCGGTCGCAGCAGATGAGGAGTTCGACTTGGTACTGATGGGCACGAACAGCTATCACTCTGCTTGGGAAAACGCCTTTGGAACGAATGCCTCCTCGGTGCTGAAACAAGCGCATTGCCACGTACTGATTGTGCCGGAAAATGCATCCTACAGCGGCCTAAAAACCGTGGGATTTGCCGCAGACCTGCACGAAGCCGACCCTTACCACCTCTGGAAGTTCTGCAAACTGATGGAACCGTTCCATGCCATCGTACACTGTGCCCATATAGAAAAGCTGGGGGAAAGCCAAAAAACTGCCTTGAAATTCGAAGAACTTCAAGCATTTTTCGAGAACAACGCCGTAGCCTTGCAACTCAAATTTCATGCTGTACAGGAGGATTCAGTTGAAATGGGCCTTGCCGCCTTCGTCTGCAACTGGGACCTCGACTTGTTGGCCATGGCATCGCCACACCGGGATGTTTTCAGCCGGATGTTTCACAAGAGCATGACCCAGCAAATGGCCCTTCATTCAACCGTGCCGTTATTGGTGATGAAATGAGAACCGTGATACTTGCCATCGGAAACAATGGCCGTCAGGATGACGGCCTCGGCTGGGCCTTCGGGGAAGCCTTGGAACAAAATGGGCTGTTAGCTGGGGAAGTCCACTACCGCTACCAATTGCAGGTCGAAGACGCCGACTTGATTGCCAATGCCGACCGAGTTGTTTTTGTGGACGCTTTCAAAGGCTCCCTGCCTAATGGATTTCAATGGAAGGTCGTTGCCCCCGCTGCCGATTTTGAGTTCACCACCCATGCCCTTTCGCCACAGGCAGTCTTGTTTTTTTGCGAGCAATTGTACGGCAAAACCCCGGAGGCAAATTGCATGCTCATCAGTGGCGAGGCTTGGGAGTTGGAGATTGGGCTGACGGAGGGGGGGAAGAAGAATTTGGAGTTGGCGTTGGTATTTTTCATTCATCCCTCACCCCTAACTTAATCCACCATCATCGCCGTCCTGTCCAACTCCTGCTGCTTCATCACCTTCGGCAATTCCCTCGGCTCGTACTGCTGATTGCGCAGTTGCGGCGTGAAGCCCGCATCACGAATGGCTTGTTGGATGCCATCGGCGGTGAAGCGGAACTTGGCGCCCGCTGCCGACACCACGTTTTCCTCAATCATGATGCTGCCGAAGTCGTTGGCACCAGCGTGGAGGCAGAGCTGCGCAACGGGCTTGCCGACCGTGAGCCAAGAGGCTTGGATGTTCACCACATTGGGCAGCATGATGCGGCTCATGGCAATCATGCGCACGTACTCGTCGCCCGTGACGGTGTTGCGGGCACGTTTCAGCTTTTTCAGGATGGTATCCTCGTCTTGGAACGGCCACGGAATAAAGGCGAGGAAGCCTTTTGCGTCAGCAGGCTTTTCGGACTGCACTTCCCGCAGCTTCACGAGGTGTTGCATCCGTTCCAGGTTCGTTTCTATATGACCGAACATCATCGTACCGGAGGTGGTGAGGTGTAGCTGGTGAGCAGCCCGCATGACATCGAGCCACTCCTGCGCACCGCATTTGCCAGCGGAGATGAGGCGCCGCACCCGGTCGTCCAAAATCTCGGCACCTGCGCCTGGCAGGCTGTCGAGGCCCGATTCCTTCAGGGCTTTCAGCACCTCGTAATGCGTTGATTTCGCAAGCTTTGTGATGTGCGCAATCTCAGGTGGGCCGAGGGCATGCAGCTTGAGGTTGGGGTATAGTTCCTTGAGCTGCCGAAAGAGGTTGGTATAAAAATCGAGGCCGAGGTCGGGGTGGTGGCCGCCTTGCAGCAGCAGTTGCTCGCCACCGTAGGCGAAGGTTTCCTCTATTTTTTGCTTGTATTCTTCAATGGAGGTAATATAGCTCTCCTCGTGCCCCGGTCTTCTGAAGAAATTGCAGAACTTGCAATTGGCGATGCAGACGTTGGTGGTGTTGGAATTGCGGTCAATGATCCAAGTGACCACGTTGCCCGGCACATGGTGCTGGCGCAGGGCATTGCCCACGTACATCAGTTCGGCAGTAGCCGCATTTTCAAACAGGAAAACACCTTCCTCAGCAGTGAGGAAATCAAGGCGAAGGGCACGGTGGAGTAGGTCGTCGGTATGCATTTTCATGGATGCTGGTTGATGGTTGCTGGTTGCTGGATACTTGATTCTGGATGCTTGATACTGGTCGCTGGGATATGAACTGCAAAGTTGAAACAAAGTTAGGCAAGTAGGGTTGTGAATCTGAAACGATTGTCAAAAGGAAAGGCTGTAATAAAGAAGAGCTGCCATGACGTTTCAAGGCAGCTCTTCGCAATTTCCATAAATAATTAGGAACACAGACATTTCTCAATGAGACGTTGGCATTGATGTTAAGTCACTATCCATTGAATTTAGGCAAAGAAATTGCTCCATTCGATAGCCCTCCCCCATTTTTCAATTCCACTTCGATGAAATCCAATTGGCAACGCTTGCCCGCCCTACTCATTGCATTGGCCACCTTAGCCTGTACCAATAGCGGAAACAACCCCACGCCTACTACCTCCTCCGCACAGCAGCCAAAGGCAGTGGCCGTCTCCAGTCCAGCCCAACACAGTGAGCCCATCACCCCATCGCCGGAAGGTGCAAAGCCCCGCTCCGCCGAGGAGATGGTGGCGGCTGGCTACAAACGCTACGGCATCGAAAAAGGGGCCTTCATCTTTCGCATTGAAGGTGCTGTGGAAGGCACGGAACATTATTTTTTTGACAACTGGGGCTGGCGGGAGGCCAAATACACCCGAATGACATCCGAGGCCCAAAACCTCTTCGAGGAGACCAACGAGGTGCAGTACCTTGACGGGGAGCGGCGCTACGTCTATTTCCCAGAAACCCAAAAAGCGCAGTATTTCGACAGCAACCAAGTGGAAAAAATGGCCATTAAATACCAGACCAAGGATATGGTGGTGGTGGGCAATGAAATGCTCAAGAACATGGGAATGCAGCCCGCTGGTAAGGCCAAGGTCGGCGAAATCGAGTGCGACGTTTGGGTGAAGGCCAACCCAAAAATCCGCCTATACATGTGGCAAGGCTTGACGATGGGCGAGGAATCCTATGTGGACAACTACCCTATTGGCCGCCGCTGCATCTTGGTGGAATTGGAGAAAAACCCGCCGCTCGATAGGATGCTGCTGCCTAAGGACGCTATCATTGAAAAACTGTAAGCCTAGGCCAGGGTGACGTCAATCTGTTTTTCATTTGATTCTTGTCATTGAAACCAGCATCTACAAATTTGAATATTGCCCAATTAAACATTGACAAATATGAGTTCATTTTCGTACAACTCAGTTTTGATTCATGCGGGCAATGCTTATATAGCGGCAAACTTGGTTGTACCTGACACCCCCAAGGGAGTGGTCATTTTCTCCAATGCAACCGTGATGGGCCGACTGAACCAAAAGAACCGGTACTTGGCTGAAATGCTGAACAAACAGGGAATGGCAGTACTGCTGGCCGACTTGCTCACCGAGGATGAAGACTCCCATCACAACCGTCACGATATTGCATTGCTGACCAAACGGCTTATCGCCATCACAAAATGGGCCACTGCACAACCCCACTTGAAAGGGTTGAGCCATTTTTATTTTGGAGAAGGAACGGGAGTCGCAGCTGCCCTGCAAGCCGCAGCAGAATTAAAGCACCATATCAGTGGCCTAGTGCTTAGGAGCGGCAGGACCGACCTTGCCATCGGAGCCATCCCGCAAATCGTTTCCCCTACCCTGCTCGTAGTTGGTGCATGGGATTTGTTTCTTTTAGCCGTCAATCAAATAACTTTCCAATCGCTTAACTGCCAAAAGAAATTGGTGGTTGTGGAAGGCACCACGCACCGCTTCGAGGAGCCGGGCAAGCTGGAAGAAGTAGCCAACCTGGCCGCTGATTGGTTTGCCAACAGCCAGTTCAACGAAGCCATTTCGTTGCGGGCGTAAGGCCTTGAATCGGGAAAATCTGTTGAGACAAATTCAAGAAAAAACAGCTTCGTATAGTTGTGCCTCGTAACTTGGCCCTCCTATTTTTGTCACCCGATTCAAGCCCTGCAAACAGGACAGAATCCCTCCAAACTTGAAGAAATGTATTCAAAAGACGAACAACGCCGCCTTGTTGACCTCTCCAAGCGCCTCCTCCAAGCACCCGACCCCGCCGACGCTTTAAGTGCTGCCGCAATGGCCGCCGAACTCCGGGAGGCCATCGTTTACCACGAATGGCGCTACTACGCCCTCAACGACCCCGTCGTCAGCGACTACGAGTACGACATGCTCTACAAGAAGCTGCAAGTCATCGAGGCGAAGCACCCAGAGTTGGTGACACCCGAATCGCCGACCCAGCGGGTGAGCAGCGACCTGACGGAGGAGTTCAACCTCGTGGAGCACCTCACGCCCATGCTCTCCCTTGACAACAGCTACGACGCCGCCGACCTCGCCAGCTTCGACGAGCGTATCAAGAACTACCTCGGCCTCGCCGCCGACCTCGAAATCGAGTACTGCGTGGAGCCGAAATTCGACGGCGGCACCATCGCCCTTGTTTACGAAAACGACCAACTCGTGCGGGCCGCCACCCGTGGAAACGGTGCCCTCGGCGACGAAATCACGCCCAATATCCGCACCCTGCGCTCGGTGCCGCTGCGGGCGGAGTTTAGCAAGTTCGGCATCGCCAAGGCGGAACTGCGGGGCGAGGCGCTCATCCGCAAGGATGTTTTTGTAAAAATGAACGAGCAACGGGCCGCCGACGGCGATACCCTGCTCGCCAATCCCCGCAACGCCGCCACGGGGGGGCTACGCACCAAAGACCCTTCGGAGACGGCCAGCCGCCGCATCGAAGCGTTTGTTTACCAAGTCGGCTTCGCCGTGGATGCAGCGGGGAACAGCGTTTTGAACCAATTCAAAAACCACGATAGTTTGATTGAACTGCTTGGTAACATTGGTTTTAAAATTCCGCAGCATACTCCGACCAACGGAAGCTTGGGAGAAAGGAAAGTATGCCCCAATATCGCCGAGGTCGCCACCTTCTGCAACGACTGGCAGAACCGCCGGGAGCAGTACGCCTACGAAATTGATGGCATGGTGGTGAAGGCCAACAGCCTTGAACTGCAACAGCGGGCGGGCAGCACTGCGCACCACCCACGCTGGGCCATCGCCTACAAGTTCAAGGCGAAACAGGCGACCACGAAGCTGCTCAACGTCGAGTTCCAAGTGGGCAAGGTCGGCAGCATCACGCCTGTTGCGAAGCTGGAACCCGTGGCACTGGCGGGCGTGACGGTCTCTTCGGTCAGTTTGCACAACGAGGATTTTATCCGAAACAAAGACCTGCGCCTCGGCGACACCGTGCTGGTGGAGCGGGCCGGCGACGTGATTCCCTATATCGTGAAACCGATGGAAGAACTGCGGGACGGTTCGGAGCGGGAGATTGTTTTCCCAAGCAACTGCCCCGTCTGCAAATCGGAACTGGTGAGGGCCGAAGACGAGGCCGCTTGGCGCTGCGAGAACCCCGATTGCGAAGCGCAACTTATCCAGCGCATGATTCACCATGTCTCGAAGAATGCGATGGACATTGACGGCTTTGGTGAGAGTCAAATCGAGCGGTTCTACCGACAGGGCTGGCTGCACAGCATCGCCGACATCTACCGCCTTGATTATGAGGCTATTGCGAAACTGGAAGGCTTTGGCGAGAAATCGGCGAAGAACCTGCAAATGGCCATTGACAAGGCGAAACGAAACCCCATCTACCGCCTGCTGCACAGTTTGACCATCCACCATTTAGGCATCAAGGCAGGCAAGATACTCGCCGCCGAAATCGAAAACGTGATGGACTTGGCGGGCTGGGACGAGGAGCGTTTCCGCCAAATCAAGGACATCGGGCCAGTGCTGACGCACAACGTCATCCGGTTCTTTCAGAATGAAAAGAACGTGGCCATCCTTCGGGAAATGGAGGCGCTCGGCGTCAATTTCAGCCAAACCGACGAAGACCGCCCCAAGGCCGTTAGCGCCGACGCACCGCTGGCCGGAAAGACGATTTTGTTCACTGGAACCCTTTTGAAAATGGGCCGCAAGGAAGCCCAAGCCAAGGCCGAGGCCGCCGGAGCGAAGAACATCAGCGCTGTGAGCGGCAACCTCGACTACCTCGTGGTGGGCGAGGACGCTGGCAGCAAGCTGAAAAAAGCGCAGGCGCTGGGCACGGTGACGATTCTGACGGAGGATGAGTTTTTGGAATTGGTGGGAGGGTAATTCAACGTGTTGTTTTGGCACTCAACCAAATTCAGTTAACTTTGAAAAAAATACTGCCATGAAGGCCATTACCATACAGATTTCCAATGAGGTGGCCGAGACCTTCGGCGTGGGGGAGTTGGAGAAACAAATCAATGATTTGATTGCCAAGGTCACGGTAAAACTTGCAGCAAAAGAGATGCTGAAAGACCTTAAAGCCATTGACCTTGCCAAAGACCCAAAATGGGAAAAGGCACGTGCAGCCGCTTGGGAGAAGGAAAAAGCCAATGTTTTGCGAAAGCTAAACAATCAACTCAATGCCTGAATACGTCATTGACGCCAATGTGGTTATCAGTTTTTTGATTGCTGGAAAGGCTTCTTAAAAAAGCATCCTACGCACCTATCGCTTTCATGCTCCTGAATTTGTTTTAGCTGAAATAAAGCAATATGAACAGGAAATTTTCTCAAAAACTAAACAAAGCGAAATACAGCTTCGCAACTACACTCTTGACGTTTTTCATGAACTCACTGTCCTACCCGACTATTTCATCGAAACAGAAAACCTTCTAAAAGCCAGCCAAATGCTGGAGAAAATTGACCCCAAAGACATTCACTATCTCGCCCTTTCGCTTCAATTGGGTTTTGTTTTGTTGACAAGGGACAAACCGCTTCAACGCGGCCTTCGCAAGCAGGGCTACCGAAATGTGGTGTTGTTTGAAGATTTCCTGAAAGGGATTTAATTGTTCCTATTTCCTGTCCTATCAAGTTTAAACTACGCTTTACTCCTTTACCTTTGCAGCCTATTTCAAAGCCTAATCAAATCACAACCAAATCATGCAAGAAGTTTTCATCGTTTCCGCCGTGCGCACGCCATTGGGCAGCTTTGGCGGGGTGCTTTCCACTGTTTCCGCCACGCAATTGGGTGCTGCCGCAATAAAAGGCGCGCTCGCCGCCGCTGGCATCACCGCCGACCAAGTCGAAGAAGTGCTGATGGGCAATGTCGTGTCCGCCAACCTCGGTCAGGCACCTGCCCGGCAGGCTGCCCGTGCCGCTGGCATCCCCGACAACGTGCCCTGTACCACCGTGAACAAGGTCTGCGCCTCCGGCATGAAGTCCATCATGTTTGGCGCTCAAAGCATCATGCTTGGCCACAACGACATCGTGGTGGCGGGTGGCATGGAGAACATGTCGGCAGCGCCGTTTTATGTACCAAACGCCCGCTGGGGCTACAAATACGGCGATGGTTCCTTCATTGACGGCCTCGCAAAGGACGGCCTCGCCGACGCTTACGAGCAATGCGCCATGGGCATCTTCGCCGACCGCACCGCCGAAAAATACGGCATCAGCCGGGAGGCTCAGGACGCCTTCGCCATTGACAGCTACAAGCGGGCCGCCGCTGCGACCGATGGTGGGTTCTTCAAGGCGGAAATCGTGCCCGTGGCCATCCCGCAGAAGAAGGGCGACCCCGTGTTCATCGGCGAGGACGAGGAGTACAAAAAAGTCATGTTCGACAAGATACCCGGCCTGCGCCCCGCCTTCACACCCAATGGTACGGTGACCGCCGCCAATGCCTCTACCATCAACGACGGCGCCTCGGCACTGGTGCTGGTGAGCGGTAAAAAACTGAAGGAACTCGGCCTGAAACCCCTCGCCCGCATCGCCTCCTTCGCCGATGCCGAACAGGAGCCAGTTTGGTTCACCACCTCGCCCACCGTGGCCGCCCCACTCGCACTCAAGCGGGCAGGTTTGACCAAGAACGATATTGATTTTTACGAAGTAAACGAAGCGTTCAGCGTGGTGGCGTTGGCCTTTGAGAACCTAATGGAAATCAACCACGACCAGACCAATGTGTTCGGTGGTGCGGTGTCGCTCGGCCACCCATTGGGGGCATCGGGTGCCCGCATCGTCACGACGCTGAACAACGTGCTGCAACAGCGGAATGGTCGCTATGGGCTCGCTGCTATTTGCAATGGCGGGGGTGGGGCCTCGGCGTTGATTTTGGAGCGGGTGTAAGCCCAGTTCCCTATAAAACAAAGAGGCCCGGTTGTTCATGCAATCGGGCCTCTTTGTTTTTTATGATCCATTGAAATTACTCATACCTCAACGCCTCAATCGGGTCCAGCCTCGCCGCCTTCATCGCCGGGTAAATCCCCGACCCAAGCCCCACGAGGGTACAGACGATGATGGCCATCACAATCCAGTTCCAGGGCATGACGAAATTGCCGCCCATGGCCATCGTGACGCCGAGGCCAGCGAGGATGCCGAGGAAGATACCTACCACGCCGCCCATCTGGCAGATGACCACGGCCTCGGTGAGGAACTGCCAGAGCACGTTCTTGCGGGTAGCGCCGAGCGATTTTGTGATGCCGATTTCACGGGTGCGCTCCGTCACCGATACGAGCATGATGTTCATCAGGCCAATGGCGGCACCGAGCAGCGTCATCAGGCCGATGGCCACGGCGGCGGCCCGCAGGTTGGTGGTGTTCTCCTTGATGATAGACACGAGGCTGTCGCTCTTGAATATCTCGAAATCGTTCTGCTGGCGGGCCAAGAGGTGGCGCACGCTTCGGAAGAGGCCAATGCTGTATGATTCGGCCTGCTCCATTTGTGTGGCGTCGTTCAGGCTCACCATCACGTTATAGTTCTGGTTGGGCCTGGCGTAGTAGCGTTTGCCATCGAGGAGGGGGATGAGCACCACCCGGTCTTCGTTCTGGTTCATGGCCGAGCCTTTGGAGTTCATCACGCCCACCACTTTGAACTGCACGTTGCCTACGGCAATGACCTTGTTCAGCGCCCGTTCTGGTTTGTCGTTGAAAAGGGTCTTTACGATGTCGGAACCGATGATGGCCTTGTTGCCGCCGTTCATGATTTCATGGCTGGTGAAGATGCGGCCATAGCCTATTTCAAGTCCCTTGCCCTCGATATAGTTCTCGTCTATGGCCACTACCCGCACGGTGGGATTGCTCTTTTCCTCGCCGTGCTTGACGGTGGCGTTGCCAGTACAATCCACCGAGACGGAGACCCTTGCAGGGAAGTCGAAGCGCTCCTTGAAATCAAGCGCTTGTTTCAGGGAAATGGCCTCGCCCAGTTTTTGCCGCCTGCCACCTTCTGAGCCGCTCAGTTCCTGGCCTTTCGGGTAAATGGTGAACGAATTGGCCCCCAAGCCACTGAAATTGTCGTTGAGGGAAAAGACCATGTTGTCAATGGCGGTGAGGATGCCGACCAATGCCATGATGCCAAAGGCAATGATCATGAGGGTTAGCACCGTCCGGAGTAGGTTGCTGCGCACCGAGCGCAGGGCTATGAGTATGATTTCGCTGTATTGCATTGCTTTTGCCCCTTACTCCTAAATGGGAACCTAAAAGGAGAAGTTTGTAGAAACTTCAAAATTTTGGAATTTTTGAGGCTTAGAATTATTGGTTTCCCAAAAAGGACTTGAGTTCAAGGGCTGAAAATACGATGCACTTTTTCTACCGCCTCATTTTCTTGGACAAAAAAAGCATTTTTAACGGTGGACGGGCAACGATGGACGGTGGACGACTTACGGATTACGCTCCATGAGCGACTCGCTCGCATCCCGATGGGTTGCATGGGCGGCTGATGTCCTCTGCACCTGGGACATTGGTACCTTTTAATTAAATGCAGTGAAGTGTGCCTTCTTCTTGAGCCGCCTAAGCCCGGCATGTAGTTCCTGATAATGATTGATGAAGTATCGCCGTGAACGGCTATGCAAATTTGTCCCCCAAACAGGACAAAGAGGCGCATTTTTCATTTTGAAGGATTTGTTGCCACAAAAAACCTCACTTCCCTTCCCTACCGTCTATAGCGGCAGCAGGTATCTCACCAGCAAAAATCCCATTCCTAACTGACGAAATCATTACCAGCCCGCCGCTCACTCTGCTCCGCCACGCCTTCCGCTATCATTTCATTGACCTCATCTATATCGCCGTGCTCCAGTTCCTCCACAAGCTCCGACTGTGCGTCGTCGTGCTTATTGATGTAAAATTGGCAGAACAGCGGCAGGTGGTCGGAGCCGAAATCGGGCAGTACCTTCAGTTCCTGCACGAAAACATCGGTGGTATGATAGAGCTGGTCAATAGGAAAGCGAAGGAACCAGTATTTTGCATGAAAAGTGGAGATGAGTCCCCTGCCCATGCGCGGGTCAACCGTCTCGGAGGTTCGGCGAAAAAGCACGGACGACCGTGCCCAGGCCACGTTGTTGAAGTCGCCGACCACAATGGTCGTGTGGCCATTCTTCCGCATTTTTTTCGCCACAGACAGCAGTTCCCCGTCCCGTTCCTTAGAGTTGGCCTCCTCGGTGGGGCTTGGCGGTGGCGGGTGTACGGCAAAAAGGGTGAAGTGGTAGCCCTCCCTTGTCAACAGTGAAGCTTCGATGCATGGCAGGTCGTCGGCCACAAAATAATGCACCTGATGGGAAGTCATTTTCAGCTTTGAGTAAAGGTGCATCCCATAAGTGTTTTCGAGGGGTACTTTACAGTAGTAGGGGTATTCTTTTTCCAAAGGGGCCATAGCTCTGTCCCAGTCCATATTGGACTCCATCGTTAGCACGAAGTCGGGCCGGGTGCGCCGCACGAGGTCAAGGAAGCGGTCATAGTCCCGGTTGTATTGGTAAATATTGGCAGAAAGCAGCGTGACGCTGTCGGAATGTTCCTCGCAAACTTCAACGTCGGCAGGCTTGTAAAAGGAAGTATATTTGAAGAGGATAAACCCATTGTAGGCAAGGCAGCCAAACAGCAGGGCTTGGGCAGCTACCATTTCGCCAGAGCGATCGAACATAAGCCACCCCATTGCGAAAGCAGCCAATTGCATAAAGAAAAACTGCACCTTGCCAAAGTCAAACCCCCGGAAGAACCAATGCTGGTGCCTCACAAAAGGTAATAAAGTGGTGGCCACCAAAAGGTTAGATATGACCAAGTATGCGAGCTTCATAAGGTGTAGTAATGGGCTAAACAGAAAAAATTGGAAACAGGCTTATCAGCCTTGGGAAACTCAAGGAAATCAAGCGGCCAATACGAGGATATCTTTTCTAAGCAATTTTCGTAGCTCAAGAATGGCGTAGCGAACCCTCGTTTTCACGGTGCCAATTGGCATTTCTAAGGTCTCGGCGATTTCCGACTGCGAATAGCCCCGGAAATAGGCGTAGTCAATGAGCACCCGGTAGTCGGGATGCAGCGAGAAAACCAACTCCCGCAGTTCAAAATTAGAGCTTCCCTGAGATTCAACCTTCATGGCCTCCGAACTGCCAACCGTTTCAAGGGGGAACATTTGGCGGGTGCGGGAAAAGGAAGGGGATCGTAGTTTATCTATCACCGTGTTGCGGGTGATTTGTACAAGCCAAGTAAAGAGCCGCCCCTTTGCTTCGTCGTATTTTTCGGCATTGCTCCAAGCCTTAACGAAAACATCCTGCATGACTTCCTCGGCCGTCTCTTGGTGACTTATGAACTTGCAGACCATTCCATAGATTGCATCGGAATATTTATCATAAAGCATGGACATACCGCGCTTTTCCTGATTCAAAATAAGGCCGATGATATGGGCGTCTGAGTGTATAGATTGCTGCATAAAATTTGATTCGCCTAAATATCGCTTTGAAGTTTCTTGCTACAAAGGATATGCAATCACTTTGTTTAAAATCATGATTCCTATACATGCTTTTACTTCCAGCTGTGCCTGCAGCATTGGTTTTTGGTGGATTTTTACTGTTTAAATGAAGGCGGGTGTTCTTCCACCTTTTCCTCGTTCTCCCGGTCAAAGAAGGCGTTCAGCATGAGCCGCAATGTTGGAATGGTCACAAATTGTCGCCTAAAAGCGAAAATCACCAACCCAAACACACAGTAGATGCCCGATACAATGACAAATGCCAGGGAATATGACCCTATAGCGCTGCCCAGCCAAAAAGCGACTGCCAGCGAAAGCATGATAACCACCAGCATGGAGAAGATGCCCAATACCAGCGCCGTCACCATGGCAGAAGTGGTCTTGCTGATGCGCTCGGCGGCCTCCATGCGGATGTAGTCACCCTGCTGCTTGATGTAATGGCGGGCGTACTCGAAGGTTTCGCCAGCGGAGCTGAGTATTTCGTCTGTATTTTTCATAATGGGAAGCGTTATGCCGGGGCGGAACTTGGCACCGCCCCGGCAGGTGGTTACCCCCGTTGGGGGCAATTAGTGTTTAACCCTGAAAGCCATTGCCGTAGTTGCGCTCGACTTTTTCGAGTTGCTTATTGGAAGCATCCACCAAATCATTCTTCACATCTTGGGCTTTGTTGGTTGCCTTTTGTGCAGAATTCTGGACGCTGGTGGCCATATTGGCAACTGAGTCCTTGGCGCGGCTGGCCACGTCGTTGAGGTAGTTAGAAGCCTTGGCAGATTGATCCTTAATCGTTGATGTGGCCTGCTTAAGCTGCTCACGGCCTTTGTCAGAGTTGAGGTAGAAGCCTACCACGCCACCTGCGATGGCACCAAGGCCTGCCACGATGGCTGCTTTTGAACTGTTTTTCATGATAAACATAATTTTGGTTAATGATAAAATTACAAGTGTAGTTACTGCCTTGCCAGCAAGACCTCCTCAAAGGTTTGCTTAGCTTCGGGTCGCAGCATTTCCCAAGCTGTTTCGCCGTGCTGGTCCATTACAGCGAGCATGTCGCCCAAGCGCTTCCGATGCAGCTTCAGCTTGTTGATGCGGTTGATGGACGAGCTGGTTGCACTGCCGTTCTGGATGCGCACCTCCTGTGAAAGCTCGGTAATCTCCGTGTCCATTTTCTGTATGACAGACTGAAATTCGGATTTCGAATTTTGGAGCGAATCAATGGCCGAACGGGATGTTTTGGCCACTTTCAAATCTAAGTTGTTGTCCATAACGTTTCTAATTAATTGGTCTAAAAATCAATAAACACGACTATTTGCCGATAATTCAATGGCTTTTTTAAGGATTTCTGGGGTAAAACGGGCTTGTGCTGCCCATGTTCAAATGGTGCTGCTTTTTCAGGAAAATTGTTGAAGCAAAACAGCGCATGGGGCTCCCCCGCTTTGAACATGGCGTACCCTCTTCCGTTTTACCCAAGCTATATTCAAAACCACAAACCACAGCCATGAAGGATCAAATAGTCTTAAGCATAGACCCTACCAACATACCGCACAACGCCATCCACTATGCGGAGGAATTGGCTCGTGCCGGACAAAAAGAACTGCTCATCTACAGCGTGCAAGGCATGCCCGTGCTGTCCCATGCTGACGGCGGGCTTACCAGTCCCGGGCTTGAGTACGTGCCCGGGGCGGTGGACGAAATGGAACAGATGGCGCAACGACTTTATGAAGAGGTGCAGGGGCGCTATCCCTACGTTAAGCTGGAGCACGGCCCCGGCTTTCAGGCTCCGGCTACCATCCATAAAATGGAAGAAATAGAGGGCGAGCCGGGCAGCTCTTGTATGCTCATAATGCCCAAAACGCATGAGCACACCTGGTGGAACAATGCCATCGGCACTACAGAGACCGCCGTTGCCGCCGAGGTGAAATGCCCCGTGCTATTCTTGCCGGAAGGTGTGGAATACAAGGGAATTTCGAGGATAATGTACCTTGCCGATACACAAGCATTGGTGGATGGGCAGTACAAGGGCTTCCGTTTCCTGCGCCGCTTTGCCGATGCGCACAATGCGACGATAGTTGTGGGCTTCGTCAACACCACCACCGATGAAGCGCGGGAGAACATAAGTATAGGTGAAGCCATGGAAGCGTTCAAGCAGCGGCTGCCCTTCCAGTTCAAACATGAGTACCATTTCTTCCAGCACCACAACGCCGAAGAGATTCTCAGTATGGCCAACCTGACCCATACCGATATAGTGGCCTTCCCCTTCCGGGAGGCAAGCTTTTTCCAACGTTTTTTTGAGAACGAGATAACCCGCAGCCTTGTGCTAAAGGCTGATATGCCCGTGCTTGTGTTCTAATTTTTTTCATAAAAATCAACCCCATTTGAACACCGGGGCGGCTGCTCCGTTTTACCTCAAAACAAGTGAAAAGCAGGAATCCAACAACCTTAAAATTTACTGATTGGCAATGTATTATACTATTGGCAAGAGGATATAGTTCCTCCTATTTTAATCAAAAAAAAATGTACGACCATGAAGCCACTTATTAATTTAGCCATCCTATTCGTGATGCCATTGGCCATTGGTTTTTCGTCCTACGACAATGCCCCGGCCACAGCTGCCGCCAGTTCTGATGGCAGGTACTGCAACGCCCGCTACGACTTCTGCGTGAACTTCCCAAAAGAACTTTTCACCAAGAAAATTACATCCGACAACGATGACGGTATCCGCCTCACCTCCGATGATGGCAAGGTGTGCGTGGAAGCTTCGGGCGCCCACAATGTAGGCAACTGGTCTATCACCGACCTTTACGATTTTACTTTCCAGGATATCACTGCTGAATATCCTGACGAGGTGCAGTACCTTGACTATGAAATCGGTAATAGCCACTACGAGGCTACTTTCAAGTACGCCAACGAACTGCACTACTATAAGACCGTGCTTCAAGACAACAACCACTACGTCACCTTGATGATAGCCGTTCCGCAAGGCAATCCGAAGCTGCTCAACTCCTTGAAAAAACAGGTAAACTTACAGGTTCAGGGTACGCACCAGTACACATCCGTCAATTAAGCAATTCTTTCAAAATCAACACATGTCCAGTGGCTGGGTGCAGGCGAATACGGCAAGCACCCTTGGCCATGCAGTGTTATAAATCACCATTAATTAAATCAAAATTTTATGAAAAACTTATTTTTTGCAATCCTGCTTCTTGCTTCAGCAAATTTGCTGAACGCACAGCAGACACTATCCTTTGGCCCCGTTATCGGTGCCAATTTCGCCACTATTTCCGACGTAGATGGTTCAGAGTTCAACACCGGCTTCATGGGAGGTGCGCAGTTAACCTACAGCGATGTGAACAACTGGGGCATTGGCGGTGCTATCCTCTATTCCCGGGAGGGCGTGGATGTACAGGTCGGTAACGTGGAAGGTGCCACCAACCTGACTTACGTGCGCATTCCCGTAAAGGGCTACTGGTTCTTCCGCACCAACGAGGACAGGTTCAGGCCCAAGCTCTTCGTAGGCCCTTCGATAGGCATCTTAGTTGATTCCGACGCCAAGTTCAACAACGTGGAAGTTGACATCAAAGATACCTACAACACCCTTGACCTTGGACTGACGGCTGGCCTTGGCTTCAATGCGCGCATTTCTGAGAGCGGAACTTGGTTCAACTTTGATGCTGGCTATACCCATGGACTGCTCGACGTGGCCGACAATACCGACAGCAAGAACCGCAACCTTAGCGTTACGGCTGGTATTTTATTCGGATTCTGAAATACAATATAAAAACCTGGGCTGGAGGGGGATGCTCCGCTGGAGCGTTTCTTCCATGCCCTGGTTTTTGGAAAACAAAAGTCGAACTGACGGGCAATGCTCAACCTTCGATTTATCTCGTAAACTAATCACTTTAAATCCATGAAACTCATGCCCAATTCAAAAAAGCAATTTGGCAAAAGAAAGCAGCCAAACCTGTTCGATCCAGAATTGGCCATCGAATCCAGGACTTTCAATCAGGCGGACTACGGTGCACTATCGAATTTGATGAGCGCCGAAGTCAATTTCTACTACTCCAACGGCTTGGACCAATTTGATATACAAAGGGACAGGCCGAATTTTGGACTAAGTCACTGACGATGATATCTTTTTTGCCCGCTTTATTTTTCAATTATGCGGATATAAAAGATTTAAAAGGAATTATCCCGAAACCGATTAACCTCAAAAAAGCTTTTTTTTATTTTCTAACCATTAAAATCTTAAATTATGTCTAACGAAAAAAATCCGTTCCCGCACAGGGAGACTGAAGAGCAGCAACGCCGCCGAGAGCAGCAAGAGCGGGTACACGAGCTGAATCTGCCCCGCACTCCTAAAAATGATGGCGACAATCCCCGCCCAGATCAACCTATGTCAGATATGAGCGACAACAAGGCCGTTGATCACAGTGAAGACCGGAATCACACCGGCCAAAACCCTCGTCCTGACCAATCATTGTCCGAAATGAATGATGATCCAACCGTCATCGTTTAAAGAGCGAATATTTCCTCTACGTTTTATTCACAACACCGCTCATGCAAGGCTAATGGCCTGCATGGGTGTTGTTGTTTTAGGGAAGTTTATCCCACAAAAGCACAGATGGAAGTATTCACGCTATAACCCTCCCTTGGTTGAACACCTATCCGGTATTTCCTTTCTACCTTTAAAACAGGTAAGTTTCTAACCAAATAAATGGGGTTGCCCTATACCAAAAATAATAGGGTGAGAGTGTTACGGCTAAGGGTCGGCTTGTGATTGAGCCGGCCTTTTTTTATTCCAATTGTGCCCATTCAGCTTCCAATTGAGCTGTTTTCTTTTTTGTTTTTAATTGTTTTTAAAACTACTTTTGCAAAACAAAAAATGTTTTAAAAAAATGAACGACCGCACCAAAGAGAAACTTGAGATTTTGGCAGACGCTGCCAAATATGACGTTAGTTGCGCCAGCAGTGGCAGCAAGCGTAAGAATACCAACAAGGGCCTTGGCAACGCCACGGGCATGGGTATCTGCCACACCTATACGCAGGATGGGAGATGCGTCTCCCTCCTGAAAATCCTGCTCACCAACCACTGCATCTTCGACTGTGCCTATTGCGTCAGCCGCCGCTCCAACGACGTTAAGCGCGCTGCCTTCACCGTGCAGGAGGTGGTTGACTTGACGATGAACTTCTACAAGCGAAACTACATCGAGGGCCTGTTCATCAGCTCCGGCATCTTCAAAAGCGCCGACTACACGATGGAGCGGCTCGTGCGCATTGCGAAGCAACTGCGGACGGTGGAAAAATTCAATGGTTATATCCACATCAAAGCCATCCCCGGTGCCAGTGAGCTACTGCTACAAGAGGCCGGACGCTACGCAGACCGCTTGAGCGTGAATCTCGAAATCCCTTCTGAAATGAGCCTTAAACAAGTGGCACCAGAAAAGGACTATGCCAGCGTTTACACACCCATGAACTACCTAAAAGAACAAATCAGCGGCCACAAAGAGGAGCGAATCGTTTCCAAGAAAGCACCGCTGTTCGCACCCGGCGGCCAGAGCACACAGATGGTCATTGGTGCCACGCCCGAAAACGACCTGCACGTGCTCAAGCTGGCCGACAGCCTCTACAAGGAACAGCGGCTCCGGCGAGTCTACTACTCCGGTTACATCCCTATCAGCAGTGACGAGCGCCTGCCCGCCCTGAAAACGCCACCACTTGTACGTGAGAACCGACTCTACCAAGCCGATTGGCTCATGCGCTTCTATGGCTTCAAGGTGGACGAAATCGTTGATGCCCGCCACCCTGCTCTTGACCTGGAGGTGGACCCTAAGTTTGCCTATGCGCTGCGCAATCCGCAATTCTTCCCCGTGGACGTGAACACCGCCCCACTGGAGAAGGTGCTACGCATTCCAGGCGTGGGCGTTAAGTCGGCCTATAAAATCGTGCAGTCGCGCCGTTTTGGGTTGCTCCGCAAAGAGAACCTACAAAAAATCGGTGTGGTCTGGAAACGGGCGCAGTACTTCCTAACCTGTGCGGGCCAGCCATTTAAGTTGCTGGGCTTTCAGCCAGAATTAATACGCCAGCAGGTGGTTCAGGCAGATAGGAAGGGTGCGTGGAATGGGCAGTTGAGCTTGTTTTGAGCGGGTAAAAAGCATCTCATTTGAACATAAGCCCCCTTCATCCTTTATACTCATAAGGCCAAGCAGTGATGCCAGATGCCAATTTATCTAACCAATTAAAAATGTTTATTATGGACAACCATTCTCAAATCGAAGTACTGAACGACCTTGTCGTAAAGAACCGTGACGCCCAACATGGCTATAAAGATGCCGCTGAGAACGTGGAATCACCGCATCTAAAGCAAATGTTTCAACAATACGCCCAGCAACGTGACCAATTCGGCAACGTGCTCAAACAGCACATCCTCAGCATAGGCGGCGAGGTGGAACAGGGCGATACCATTGCCTCCAAGCTACACCGTGCATGGATGGACGTGAAGTCTGCCCTGAGCACCAACGACGAAAAGAGCATCCTTGAAGAGGTGAAGCGCGGCGAATCCAATGCACTTTCGCATTATGAGTCTGCCTTGGAGGAAATTGGCATGAACAACGGAGCCTATGGCGTAATTGCCAACCAGCGTGGCGAGATTTCCGCCATTGTGAACACAGTGGACAACATGCTGGCACAATACAGTGATAGCAAAGTGATGAGTGATAAATATGTGCGATAAATGTTCAAGTTATTTACATACAATTAATTGTGTGTTAAATAGCTTCATTTATATCCTTAATTTCACTTTAAATCCAGCCGCTTTTTTTAATTAACTGAAAAAGGCAGACGGTAAAAGAAAGCTGGTGCGCCGCATCGGCTTTCTTTGTTTTAATGCTTAAACTTAGCCGACAGGTGACATCATTTTGCCCGCTCGGCACTTTGAGTTAGCAAGCATTTTAAAGGCAAAAAGCTGTCATCTCAAAACCGCTGCGTACAGTTCTCGAAAATCTGTACTCCCCCTAACAACCTTTCACTAAACACCTGACAGCCATGCTTGATCGAATCATCCTGAAGTTCAAGAGTCTTGACAAAAAGGCCAAAATCCTGCTTGGCATCCTTGCCCTGCTGGTGTTGGTGCGTTTGGCGCTTCCGTTTTTCATCACCAAGCACTTGAACAAGGTTTTGGCGAAAAACATCGCCCCCTACAAGGGCCATATCTACGACGTTGACCTTTACTTGTACCGTGGTGCCTATCGCATCTGTGACCTTCGGGTAGACCTCGTTGACGAACAGGGCAAGCGCCCCTTCCTACATGCGCCGCATACCGACTTATCTATTGAATGGAAGTCATTACTGAGGGGCAAGCTAGTAGGAGAGGTCATAATGGAGGCGCCAGAAGTCAACTTCAAACTGGCCCCGAAAGGCTCACAGACCGGCAAGGAGGCCGATTGGGTGCAGCTTGTGAAGGATTTCATGCCCGTTGAAATCAATCGTTTTGCGGTGCAGGACGGGCGGGTGGCCTTTATCTACCTCGACGGGAAAGATGCTGGCTTCAATGTGGATTTTGAGGACTTCCAGTTAGAGGCAATGAACATTCGAAACGCGAAAGACAAGGACAAGGCGCTGCCCTCCCCTGTGGTGGCCACGGCCAATGCCCCCGGCAACGGCGGCCAGTTTAGCTTTACTGCCGACGCTAATTTCCTGAAACTGACGCCCGATTTCAACTACAACGCTAAGTTCGAAAATGCCGAACTGAAGGGCGTGAACGAGATATTCCGCTACATGAGCGGCGGTATGGACTTCGAGTCCGGCAAATTGAACCTCTATAGCGAAATGGCCATGAAGGACGGCAAGTACCGGGGTTATCTAAAGCCCATTCTGATTGACGCCAAGATTTTCAAACGCAAGGAGGAAGACCGTTCATTCCGCCAAGGCGTGAAGGAACTGCTGGCCGAAGGCGTGCAGGAGCTTTTTGAAAACCACAAAAAAGACCAGACCGCCAGCCGGGTGCCCATCGAAGGCAGCGTGGACGACAAGGTGGATGCGGGTATCTGGAAGTCCATCGTGAGCGCATTTTCCAATGCCTATATCGAGGCCTTCCAATTCAAGTTGGACGATACAGTTGACTTCGTCAATGTCTTTAAAGATGAGAAAAAAGAAGATAAAAAACAGCGCAAAAAAAAGGATAAGGAAGAAGGATAAAGAAGTAGAAACGGGGATATTTCATCGTTTATTTAATTTAAGATTTAAAATAGACGATATAAGATATAAGATTTTTGTGGCCCGAAGTAGCTGTAAATACTGGTATTTAACCAATTTGGACAGCCCCAAAATAATCTAAAATATTATACCTCAAATCAAAACCACCATCTTAGCCCCCAACAATATTTTCCAAAAAAAATGACCTTCACTTACGACGGCACTTACGAGGGATTGCTATCCGCCATTTTCGAGGCATACCATATCAAGTCTGAGCCGGTGGACATCGTGCCGGAGGATGCTTACCAGCCGGGGCTTTTTGCGGAGCACCGCCATGTGGAGACCAATCCGGCATGGGCAGAACGGGTGCGTAAGGGCATCATCGCCAAGACGAGCAAGGAAGGCGAACGGATGCTCCGACGCTGCCTCCTTTCCGAACTGCCGGGCGTGGAAATGCTCATTTTCCATTTCATTAAAACGGCGATGGCCAGCGAGCGCAGCGTTGAGCACAACTACCTCGACCCCAAGATTTTGGAGCTGCACCAAATCAACAAAAAAATAGGTCGTGAGGTACACCGGATGCACGCCTTTGTACGCTTTGCCGAGACCCGTGACGGCCTCTTCGTCTCCCTCGTGGAGCCTGATTTCAATGTGCTGCCGCTTATCGGCAAACATTTCATCGAGCGTTATCCTGCGCAGCAATGGCTGATTTACGACACAAGGCGGCACTTTGGCTTGTTTTGGGATGAGAAAAAGGCCGAGTTCGTCACCTTCAGCGAGCAGGAGCACCGACGCCTAACCGACGAAGTGCTTACGGGCATGGAGACCGACTACCAAGAGCTTTGGAAATCCTATTTCAAAAGCGTGGACATCCCTGAAAGGCGCAACCTGAAACTGCACCTGCAGCACGTCCCAAAACGTTATTGGAAATACTTGGTAGAGAAACAGCCGGAGCGTTGAACATGGCGGGGACTGCTCCGTTTTCCCTAAAAAAAATCAATCATGAACTACATAACTGCAGCTATGCTGCCCATCCTCATCGCCGCCGTTTTTGCTTTCCATCCAACTCAAACTAAGGTTGCGACGGTAAAAGCAAATTTTGTCATTGCGGAGCAAACCGATACAGTTGTCGTTGAAAAAGAAGCGGTTGACAAGTCATTTTGGCTGAAGGAATCGGAAAAAAAGCAGGAGCGTTGGTACTCCTATTACGGCACTTCTATCAAGGGCTTCGCCTGCGACGACTTCGTGCTGCTGGACACTTTCCACGACGTTGATTTCACAGAATTGGACGTGGCTGCATACGACCCGGCTTTGGAGAAATACCGCTTTGAGTCTCCTTCCAGTGGTAAGCTGCTCGACATTTACAGCTATGGTGCAAAACTGATTTCCGATAAAAATGGTAAGCCAGAACTATCTGCTGCAAACCTCGACTCGGAGGTGGCCATCTATGGCAAAACCGCTGGCAAAAAGCTACGGCTACTCTTCTGCGGCTCGTCCTGCGGCTTCGAAGACGCTGCCTGGATTGACGACGACCGACTCTTGGTAGTCGGCACCTCAAACGAGGTAGGTGGCAAGAACCATCCGATGGTATGGGGCATCCGGCTGAGCACTCGTTCGGTTTACCGATTCATGCACCCTGCCGAAGTACCAGCCCCAACAAAATCATTTTTCAACACCGTAATTGCCACTCTATGAACCTACATTCCGATTATCCTTTTTGGATGGTCAAGGAAGGCATGAAAAACGCCTACCCTACCCTTGAAGAAGACCTGAAAACAGACGTGCTGATTGTGGGCGGCGGCATCAGCGGGGCGCTCATTGGCACCAAGCTGGTAAAGGCCGGCATTGACGTGACCATCGTTGACAAGCGCCACATTGGCTTTGGCAGCACCTCGGCGAGCACGGCCATGTTGCAGTACGAAATTGACACACCATTGTACGAACTCATCGAAATGGTGGGCGAGGCTGCGGCGGTGCGCTCTTATGAGCTTTGCGCCGAGGCCATTGATACCTTGGGGAAAATAAGTGCGAAAGTGCCGGGCGGCGCCGGCTTCGAGCCGCATCCCAGTCTGTTCTATGCCAGCACAAAAAAAGACGCCGAACAACTCATCGCCCCGGAGTTTGAGGCCCGCAAAGCGGCGGGCTTCAAGGTGAAACTCCTCGACGAGGCAGCCGTGCAGAAGCAGTTTGGGTTCAACGCTCCGGCGGGCATTTTGTCGGAGCAGGGTGCCCATTTGAACCCCTATCAACTTGCGCAGCACCTTTTTTCAAAAATGGTGAAAAACGGCGCCCGTATCTTCGACCTAACCGAAGTGCAAGCTTGGGAGCCCGGCCAGAAACGGGTAGAATTGACCACGAAAAACGGCCATAAAATTCGGGCAAAATACCTCGTAGTGGCCTGTGGCTACGAGTCGCAGAACTACCTGCCGAAGAACGTGACGCAGCTGAACTCGACCTACGCCCTCGTGAGCAAGCCGGTGGAATCGAAGAAGAAATTCTGGCACCGGAACGCCCTGATTTGGGAAACCAAGACCCCATACCTCTATATCCGCACCACCGCCGACAACCGCATCATCGTGGGTGGCCGTGATGAGCGTTTTTACAACCCCGAAAAACGGGACGAACTGCTGCCCAAGAAGCGCAAGCAATTGGAGGACGATTTTGCGAAATTGTTCCCGCACATAGACTTTATCACCGATTTCGCCTGGGCTGGCACCTTCGGCGAAACAAAGGATGGGCTTCCTTATATCGGCAGCTACAACCATCCCCGCACCCTGTTTGCGATGGGCTATGGCGGCAATGGCATCACTTTCAGCGTGGCGGCGGCGGACATCCTGCACGACGCAATCATGGGTAAGAAGAACAAGGATGCCGAGATTTTTAGGTTTGAGCGGTAAGTATGCAGAAGGATTGGAAAGCCCGAAGGGATTTCTAAGCCTTTCTATAAGAAGCCTAAGCGCTGGGCTTTCCAATCCCTTCGGGCTTAGAAATCCCTGTTTCCAAAAAATTCAAAGTCCACATAAATGTTGTGCGTAGCCGTTCCGAAAGGGCGGCTATGCTTTTTTACGGGCGAGACGTAACGCAACAGGTTCTGAAAACCCGTTGGGTCTTTGAGTATGATTGAACATGACCCCGCCCAGCCCGTTTTACCCCAAAAAAAATACAAAAAAATGCAGAACAGAACCACCTCAGCCACGACCTTCTTCTTTGCTTGCGCAATGTCTTGCTTCGCAATGCTTGCCTGCAACGAACCGAACCCGAACCTTGGTGCCGACCACCAAGAGGCCGTGGAACTGACTGAGACCATGCGACTGACCCATAATGGCATGATGGAGCGACTAGAGTTTTTGAAGACCGAGAACAAGGAGTTCAAGCGCCGGGTGAACGACGCCGAGCCGCCCATTGATTCGCTGAAGCAAATCGTAGCCTTTCAAGATTCGCTCATCAACATCTTCGAGGGAATGTGCAAGGAGCAGAAGGACCTCATTGACGACAACGAGGACTACCTGAAAAAGCACGAGCGCCGCTCAATGGACGAGGCCAAGATGGCAGAGCAGCACCGCCAGATTCGGCAAAACTACGAACGGCTCCAACTACAGGCAGCAGCGGTGGTACAGGAGGTGGAGAACATCAAAATCCGGATTGACGGAGCGCCCATCTCAGATGAAGCCCAATAACAAACCATGAAATCACATTTCAAAAATTATAATCTGCGTAAGTGCCTCGCTTCGCTTGCCCGCCGTTTAGAGCTGGAAGTGAAGGAGGATTGTCAAAAACGCTGGCTCTTGCTGGACGAGGCAGGCGGCTCAGGTACGCTTGCCGCCTACGACTTTGAGGACGGGCTACAGATGTTGGTTCTCGACGGCGCTTTGCCGGAAGATTGGGAAATAGCTTCGCAAAGTGGGACGGAATCGCCGTTCCTGCTCTACTTCTGCGTTCGGGGCGAGGTCATTTTTGACTACGACGGAACGGAGGAGAAACCCATGCCCATTACCCCCCTGAACGCCCTCATGGTAGCGCATCCAGCTTCGCAGCAGCAGGTGATAAGCTTGCGCCAAGGCGTTAAGACGACTTTTGTATGGCTCCAGTTGGAGCGTCACCTCTACATCAACCACATCAAATGCCTACCCGACCCGGTGCTGGAGCAGGTGGGCAATATTTTCAACGGGAAGACTGCGACTAAGCAGTTTGTGAACAGCGAATATGGCCTAAAAAGCGCCGCTCTCGTGCAGCAGGTTCTGGACGACAACAAAGACGGCCTTATTCATGCTACTTTTTCGGAGTCCAAAGCCATAGAACTGTTCTCGATGCAGCTGCGGCGCTGGGAGGCGGAGATAATGACCACGCCCGCCAAGGCGAAGGGCCAACTCCGACCAGAGGACTACGAGAAAATCATCATGGCCCGCAACCTGCTCGTGGCAGACCTTATCAATGCGCCCACGATTGAGGTGTTATCCAGAAAGTCGGGCGTGAACCGCCAAAAGCTGAAGCAAGGCTTCAAGAAACTGTTCGGCACCACCATCAACGACTACCTGCGCAACGAGCGCCTTCGCTTGGCCAAGCAATTACTGGGCAGCGGAAACTCAGTGGTGCGAGAAGTAGCGGCCAATGTAGGCTACGAAAATCCCAGCTATTTTGCCCGACGGTTCAAGGAGAAGTATGGCGTTTACCCCAATGAATACTTGCGCACCGTGCAGGCGATTGGTGAAGAGGAATAGTCCACATTTTCAGAAATGCCTCAATAATGCTGTTTAATTTGAGAAATAGCCACTTCATAGAAAATGCTTCCAATAGTGCTGGCTAATTTTCCGATAGGGCTTATTGGCTTTAAATTCTCCGACTAACTTTGTCGTAGGAATTGGATAGCAACGGCGTATTGACATACCGGCGACGTTGCTAATGCTACATAAAGATCATTTGGTTTTTTGGGGTTAAATAGGACGGCTCGCCTGGGGTTCCCAGGCAGCCGTTTTTTTTGTCCTGCCTCCAGATCCGAGGTGACATCTTTTTGCCAGTCACTCTCTTGAATTTCTGCAGGGACTTAGATGGCAAAAAGGTGTCATCTCGAATCCGCCTGCTCATTAGGCAGCCCATGAGGTGACATCTTTTTGCCTTTAATAAGCGAGTTACTAATGGAATGTGGAGCTGGCAAAAATATGGCGCCTCACGGGCTTGGGGCAAAAAAAAACGGGAACAGGCAGTTCAGCCTGTCCCTGTTCAATAATCCCATGAACTAAGTGAATGTTCTTGGGAAATTTGGGGAGGAGGTGGGCGGCCCAACTTGGAGGGGCCGCCCGGAAAGTCATAGTAATTCGGATATGTTGAGAAAGAAAAGAATCAATTAAAACATCGGCGGCAGGGGCGTCACTTTGGGAGCTTCGCCTGCCATCCGATTCAGCCTTGCATTTTAGAAAGGCTTTTGGTTTTGGGATAAATATGGCATTGGGATTTTGGTTAATGGGGCTTGGCTTAGTGGAGTTTTGGTCAATGAGGGGCTATGGTTCCTTGTGGTCAGCTTAGAAATTTGGTGGAGGAAAAATCAATGGTAACAACGGCGGCAGGGGCATCATTCGGCGAACTATCCCCTGCCGACCGGTAAACCCCTTCTTAAAAAAGGGCTATAAGGTTTCGGGATAAATGGTTTAAAAAGGCGGCTCAGGGTGGCGTGTTCTTGAGGCAAAAGATTTCAAGTGCGAAGGAGGAGTTGGGCTGCTGGGAGGTATGTGCGTTCATTTTAATTTTTATTTTTTCGGTCAGAAGAAATGTTGATGAAAACATGGTTTTTGGAGTGGGATAATATTAGGCACGGCGGAAGTACTCCATGCCGTAGCCGTCTTGAATCATGTCCTTCATCTTCTTACGGGCGAAGAAGATGCGGCTCTTTACGGTGCCCATTGGCAGGTTTAGCTGCTCGGAGATTTCCTGGTACTCGTAGCCGTTGAAAAACATTTCGAACGGGACCCGGTGCGCCTCGTCCATGTTGTCAAGCATAACGCGAAGTTCCTTCATCATGATGATGGTACCGGCGTCGTTGCGGACTGCTTGGCGTACGGCTACTTCCTGGCTGTCTTCAAGGGGCTGCTCAATTTGGTTGCGGGTGCGGCGCTTGCGGTACTCGTTAATGTAGCAGTTGCGCATGATGGTGGTTACCCAAGCCTTGAAGTTCGTGCCTTCCTCAAAGCGCTCCTTGCTGGCGAAGGCACGCATCACAGTTTCTTGGAAGAGGTCGTTGGCATCTTCACGGTTGTTGTTGGTAAGCTTCATTGCAAAGGCAAAAAGAAGGCTTTGGATTTGTGCGAGGTTGTGATTGAATTTCAAAGTTGTCATGGCTATCGGTTTTAATTGTTGTTTGTTCTTACTAATCCATCGGAAAACTTGAGTCTGTGTCTGTTCTATTTTTTGTTTCGCCTCAAGATTTTTCCGTTGAAAAATGTGATTGTTGATTACCTATTAGCCAAATGCCGTGCCAACTTTATAACTTGTTGATTATCAGATATTTGTAACCGTTTTAAACAAACATATTTTCTTATATTTAAGAATTAATCTTAAATAAAAGAAAGTTTCCAAAACCTTTTCTAACTTTGGCACGGCTTCGAAATTTTTTTCAATTTTATTTCAAAAAAAATCAAGCCTGGCTTCTTGAACCAATAAGTTAAATGGCCAATCCTGTTGACCGGCTTTCAATCCACCTTGACGCTGCAGAAATCATGCAGCATGGGGTTATCTTCCTTGACAGGGAGGCCAACGTGCTTTTCGTCAACCGGCACTTTGCCCAGGGGCTGGGCTACTCGCATGGAGAGTTCCAGCCTAAAACCTTCTTTCAGGTAAACCCGCATTTTAACCTCATGGCTTGGAAAAAGCTCTGGGAAGAGCTTGTCGCCAATGGGCAGGTAGCCCTCGAAACAGAGCATATCACCGCCCTCGGCGATGCCATTCCTGCCAAGCTACGCGGCGTGCTGCTGGAGGTGAACGGGGAGAAATACTGCCAGGCCATCGTGGAAGGCGACCTTGCCGAATCGCAGGAAGACCTCTTCCTTGCCCGCTTCTGCCTCGACAATGTGCGGGAAATGGTAATGTGGGTAGGCCCCGATGGGCGCATCTTTTACAGCAACAAAGCCGTGCGGGAAATGCTCGGCTACACCGCCGAAGAGCTGGACGGCATGAGGCTGGCAGACTTGGAGCCTGGCCTGACCGATGAGGATTGGAAGCAGGAATGGACCTTGCTTAAGAAGCAAGGCTCTATCATACGGGAGACCATCCGGCGCACCAAGTCGGGCGAGGAGTTCCCCGTGCAGCTCTCGCTCCATTACATGAACTACAATGGGCGGGAGTATAAAATGGCCTTCGTGCGCGACCTGCGCAACGTAAAGGCAAGGGAAGAAGCCGCCACTGTGGCTTCGATGGTGCTCGAAACCTCCAGCCAAATGATTTATTGGCTCAACCCCGATGGCAGCTTCGCATATGCTAACAGGGCCACATACGAGATTTTGGGCTATAGACCCGATGAACTTATCGGGAAATTCCTCTACGAGGGAATAGAAGCAGGGCTGGACAAAACAGGCTGGGAACAGCGGTGGGAGAACTTAAAGGTAAAAAAGCGGCTTTCCTTTCCCAGCATCAGGCGGACCTTACAGGGCCAGAATATTCCCGTACGGCTTTACATCAACTACATGAGGCTCGGCTCCAAGGAATACAACCTTGTGTTTGCCACCGATTTGAGGGAAGAAATGAGGATGGAAGAAGAAATTACCCTCGCCCTAAACTCCATCAATCAATCGCCCGATATGGTCTTTTGGCTGCGGGAAGACAGCAGTTTTCGCTATTTCAACGACAGCCTTGTAAAGGCCACGGGTTATACCCGCGAGGAAATCGAGAAAATGACAATTCTCGACTTTTTTCCCAGCTCTGACATCAAAGACTTTAAAGCAGGCTGGGAAAAATTGCGCAAGGGCATTCCCCTGAGCAGCGAGATGGAAATCACCTGCAAGGGCGGCAGGAAGGTACTCGTCGAAAGCAATGTGAGGATGATTAAATCCGAGGGAAAGGAATATTCCAGCACGGTGCTGCGCGACATCGCAGAACGAAAGCAAAAAGAGTTGGAACTGAAGCAGCGGATGGAAGAAATCGAGCAGCTTCAAGTAAAGCTTTCTGCGGAGAACATTATCTTAAAAGAGGAAATCCAAATAGACCAGGGCTTCAACAATATCATCAGCAAAAGCCCAGCCTACAAGCCCGTGCTGCGGCAGGTCGGGCAGGTGGCAGGCACCACGGCCACGGTGCTGATTCTGGGCGAAACGGGCACAGGAAAGGAGCTTTTGGCAAAGGCCATCCACAGCCTAAGCGACCGGGCCGAAGAGACTATGGTGAAAATAAATTGCGGTGCCCTGCCCGAAAACCTCATCGAGAGCGAGCTTTTTGGCCACGAAAAAGGGGCGTTCACTGGAGCCTTCACCCGCAAGGCGGGCCGCTTCGAGCTGGCGCACAAGGGCAGTTTATTTTTAGATGAAATCGGCGAACTGCCGCTCGACTTGCAAGCCAAGCTGCTGCGGGTGCTGCAAGAGGGCGAGTTCGAGCGGCTCGGCGGCACGGAGACCCTGAAGGTGGACGTGCGGGTGATTGCGGCCACCAACCGAAACCTGGATGAAATGGTGGAGCGCGGCACCTTCCGCGAAGACCTGTTCTACCGCCTCAATGTCTTCCCCATCTTCAACATCCCACTGCGCGACCGCCGGGAGGACATCCGCCCACTCGTGCGGCATTTCATCGAAAAATACAACACCAAGCTGGGCCGCAACGTGGAGGAGATACCCGACGCCGTGATGAAGGAATTAGAATCCTATGAATACCCTGGCAACGTGCGGGAATTGGAAAACCTAATCGAGCGCGCAGTCATATTGTCGCCGGGCCGTAAGCTGCAATCCAATTTCAATTTCAAGACCAATAAGTCCGGTAAAAAGGCCGCTTTCAAGACAATGGAGGAACTGCAAAAAGACCATATCCTCGAAGCCCTCCGCCGTACAAAGGGCAAGGTCACTGGCCCGGGCGGCGCCGCTGAAATACTGGGCATGAACGATAAGACACTCTATTCCAGGATGACGAAATTTGATATTGGGAGACTTGATTATGATGGGTGAGCGAGGGTGAGGTGACATCTTTTTGACCGCTCCGCAAGAACGTTTCACAGCAAATTTGAAAGGCAAAAATGTGCCATCACGTGCGATGGGTCTGCCGACTTAAAGATAACACCTTTTTGCCATCCCAATCCTTGGTGATTCAAAAACCGAGGAAGCAAAAAGATGTCACCTTGAAAACTACTTTAAATCTTAACTTTTCCTCGACATCATCACCCCGCCGATAAGGCTGAGCACGCCAAGGCCAATCATGACATAGGCCGAATTGCTGGAGCCTTTGTCCTTTACGCCAAGTTCGATGCCCGCCACTTCCACGGACTTTTTGCTGTTGTCGAGTTGCGTAGCGCCATAGATGCCGAGGGCGATGCCAACCACGATGAGGATGATTGCAAGTGGGTTCTTCATTTTGAAAAAAAATTTGTGCCGTCCGCCCGTGCTTTTCCAGCAGGATAAACAAGCGGCGGAAAACAAGGTGAAAGTTCTAACATTTAGGATTTGGCATAAACCAAGACCCCATAAGCGGTCAGCCCTACTTGGCCAATATTGCCCTGCGGGGTCTCCGTGGCGGTTAGGTGATTGGCAGGGGTGTCGCCCTCGTTGTAGTCGGAATAGCCCTCGTAGCCGCTGTCAAAAACCAGCTCCCAGTCGCCGGGGATGGGGAAGTTGACCTCATAGGAATCGTAGGCTTGGTTCCTGAAATTGGCGATGACCACCACGGAATTCGCCGGGTTGTCGGAGCAGCGGTGGAAAGCCACCACCTTGCCTACATTGTCCAGGTGCAGCGCCTCGGCGAATTGACCACATAGGCCCGCCGTATTTCCCTTCACATTGCGACGTAGGCGCAACAAGTCCCGAACACTCTGCGCAAACTCCCGGTTCTGCTCCAGTTTTGACCAATCGATGGCATCGTTGTCGTCGAACCAACCGTCTTCCAGTATCGCTTGACCTTGAAACAGCATCGGGATGCCCGGTGCTGTGAGCGTCATGGCGATACCGAGCAACGAGCGTTTTTCCGCAAAAAAATCATTGCCGTTCTGCCCTGGTGCTATGTCCTCCACGATACGGGCCTTTCCGTTGGCCACCTCGTCGTGCGACTCGGTATAGACCACCCGGCGGAAGGCATCACCATTGTAGCGGTGCAAAAATGCCTGCTCCACCTTGTGCATATCGCGATGTTCGTCGTCGGCAATTTTCAGCACCTCCTGCATGGGGTGCACAAACTGGGCGTCCCACTGGCTGCTGTAGCCGAATCCGCCCATTGTCGTGTCCTCCGTAATGTCGGACAGCGTGTGCATGTCCTCGGCGATGGTGATTTTATGCGGAAAATGGTGGCGGATGGCATCGTTGATTTCTCGCACCACGGTGTAGCCCTCCATGATATTGTCGCCTGGATTCCCGTTGGCGTGTACGTTGCGGATATAGGGCACCATGTCCATGCGAAGGCCGTCGCATCGGTATTCGGAGAGCCACATCAGGGCGTTGTCGAGCAGGTAGCGGCGCACTTCCGGGCGACCATAGTCAGGGCGGGTGTCGCCCCAGGGCGTCTGGGAACGCCAGTCGTTGTAAAAATAGATGCCGCCCTTGCCGTTCTCGCTCCAGCCGTCGAACTGCCAGAGGTCGAGGTCGGAGGGGCCGAAATGGTTATAGACCACATCCAAGATAACGGCGATGCCGCGCTTGTGGGCTTCTTTCACAAAGGTCTTAAACGCCTTGGGCCCGCCGTAAGCGGTTTCGATGGCAAACGGGTAGGCGGGATTATAGCCCCAAGAGATGTCACCCGCAAATTCGAATGGCGGCATGACCTCCACGGCATTCACTCCCAGCCATTTCAGGAAATCAAGGCCTTTAATGGCGGTCAGGAAGGTGCCGGGCACGTCGCCTTTTTTCCGGCGAAACGTTCCGATATGCATTTCATAAATCACCAACTCATTGTGCGAAGGCATGGTGAACTGGTCTTCGTCACCCCAATCGAAGCTGGGGTCGAGCACCACGCTGTTGCCGACGGAGTTCGTCACCTCACGGGCGTAGGGGTCGTTTCGGTACAGCTCAAGGTCGCCATTTTTGAGGACGAATTTGTACTCGTCGCCAGGCTTGGCCTCGTCCACGTTCACGGCCCATTGGCCGCCTTCGAGCGGGAGCAGGGAGGTGGCATATGGCATCCAGTCGTTGAAGCTGCCGGTGACGAAGACGCTCTCGGCATGGGGCGCCCAAACGCGGAAGAACACGCCGCCCGCGTACGGGGTAGCGCCCATTTGCTCCGCAACATGGGCCGGAATCGGTTTTTCAATATCGGTTTGCATGGAATAAGGGTGATAAGGTAAATAGGCTATTTCTTGGGATGTTGGGGGAGCGCTGTTTAAGCGTACATCTGTTTGAGCATCTTTACAATCAGGGTCATAATGACGAACACGATGGCCGATGCCGTTGCGGTCAGCACCAAGAAATCAGTGGTGGATTTTGAAATTTTGATCTTCATGGCATTTTGATTTTTGGTTCAAAAAATTGGTTGCATGTATAGGCTCAAGCATACTGGTGGTTTTGGTTGGTGAAAATAGAAAAGTAAATAAGTTTCTTTAAAAAAAATAACAGACTCCGTTGCGGAAAAGGCTGACTAATCTATAAGCAGGAATTCAAGGCAATGTTCAACCTAAATATCAATTTGCTTGCGCAACATCTGCTCCCGTTTCCACTTTGAATTCTGTTTGCTTTACGCGCACGGCATAATCCTCTGGTTTCACCCGGCCATTTAGTTGCTTGGCCCTCACGAAAGTGAATGTGGCTCCAAAAAGGAAAATAGCCGATGCATAATAGACCCAAAGCATCACCACGAGCACGCTGCCCGCCGCTTCATAAACCGTGGCGGCACCGCTGCTGCCGATGTAGAACCCAATAAGGTATTTTCCCAGCGAAAACAGCAATGCCGTGAGCAACGCACCGAACCATGTATCTCGCCAGGCCAGCTTAGCGTCCGGCAAGAACTTGAACAGCATGGCAAACAGCAAGGTGATGATGGCAAGGGGGACGAGTAGGGAGCTAACAACCACCAGCGCTGTTGAGGCATCGCCGATGCGGTCGGCAAGGTACTGCCCGAGGGAACTGAGCAGCGCATCCAGCACCAGCGACACCAGCAGTATGAAGCCGATGCTGACGATGAGTGCAAATGATATCATGCGGTCGCGCAGCATTTTCAGCAGGCCCCAGCCCTTGGTGTTCTCAGCTGGCTTCACCTCGAAGATGAGGTTCATAGCGTACTGCATGGTGACGAAAACCGTAGTGGCCGTAAACACCAGTACGCCGATACCAATGAAGGTCGCCCACCAAGTGGGTTGGAACACGTCCAATTTGTCCAGTGTGCCCAGTAATTGCTGGGCGCCATCGCGCCCAACGAGCTTGCCTATCTCCTCAAAAATGGTCTGCCGCACGTCCGTCTCGTCGTAGAACTGCGTCGTCGTTTTCAAGACGACCAAAAGGATAGGGGGCAGCGAGAAAATGGTGTAGTACGACAGCGCCGCCGATTGTGTCAGCACATCGTGCTGCACGAACTTGCTGAAAGAACCCTTCAGCACGTCCCAATAAAATTTCAGGGTAGCACCCATGTCGAAACTGTTTTAGGTTAAAGCCTTATCCTACTGGCTCAGCGTATTGCCCGTTCCTTACGTAGTCTGTGGTTTGCTCCCTTTCTAATGGCTGCTTGCCAGCGGCAAAAAACTGCTGCACAAGTGGCAACACAACAGGCAACAACTTGTAAAGCGACTCGAAAATAGCCTCTGCGCCGTGCTTGGGCGTAGCTACTTCGGTCTGAGCCCCGCCGTTGCCATCGCTGCCATAGGTGACGATATGCTCCTTGGATTCTTCGTCTTTGGAGATAAAGTATTGCTGCATCATCGGCACGGCAATCGGCACAAGCGTGGACAGCACGCCTAACGCCCCAGTGTTGTTTTGCCGACCGTCGGCATCCACGTTTTCCTTTATTTTTATGAAAAACTGCTGTATGAACGGAAGCGCAACGAGCATCAATTTGGCGAGCCAGCCAGTGCCCTTGTCGGGCTGCTTGGTGCGCACGGCCTCGCCACTGGAGCGCAGCACGGGCGCATCAGCCTCTTCGGTTACCTCCATTTCCGCTTGCCTCGATTTTTGGTGACCCGAAATCTGATTGGCTATAAACACGCCAAGGCCAACGGCCCCGACGGGCAAGAGGATGTTCTTGAGCAAGAAGTCCTTGGTGCCGTTGGTGGTCAAGCTGGCACTCCGTACAAATTCTTGACGGGTACGGCGCATGTTAGCTTGCAAGCGGTCTTGTTCGGCTTGCAGGTCGGCGATGGTATTGATTCGATGTGGCAGCATGTTGTATGTTTTTTGATTTAAAAAGAGCGGACAAGTGCCCGCTCAGACATGAAGGTATTCAGCTCTAAATTCTTGGGTTATTGGGGGTGGATTGGTCATTGGGGTCATTGGTCGTTTGTCGCTGACATGTCGCCAGGTTGACCAATGACCCCGAAGTGACCATTTTTTTAGCTTGCAGAAATGTCCTGCATGTGCGCCTTGGCGCGGTTTGCGCCACGCTGGAAGGCGTTCTCGGTTTCTTTGACTTCTTCTTGCGCTACCTGAGCGCCAGACTTAATGCGCTCCTGTAGCTTGGTGCTAACTTCGGAAGCATAAGCCTTTCCTTTTTCGAGGATGTCACTGACCGTGGAAGCTGCGCTGGAGAACTTCTCCTGTGCGTAGGTACTGGCCTGTGTACCATACTCAGACGCCTTGGATGCGGCTTCGCTGCGCAATTGGCGACCCTTATCTGTGTTGATGAGGTAGCCTACTGCGGCACCTGTTGCGAGCCCGGCGAGAAAAATCCAGCCACTGTTGTTACTTTCAGAATTGTGATGCATGGTTGATAAAATTTTTTAAGTTCGAAAATGAGGCAAGCTGCTGAGTCAAAGGATGGGGGTCGGACCCCACCCGAACTGGTCAGCAGCTTGCGGTTTGTAGTTCTCTAAATCTTTTGTAATAGCCTCAAGACGATGAGCACTACCGCTACGATGAGCAGGATGTGTATCATGTTGCCGACGACAGCACCAAAGCTGAGGTAGCCAAAGAGCCAACCCACTATGAGCAGAACGATGATAATCCAAACAATGTCTTTCATTTTGCGGCGATTTAAGTTGGTGAAGAAAAAAGGTTGTTTGTTCCCCAAAACAAGGCCTCGATTAAGCCTGTGAATTGGCGTTTTCGAGGGTAAAACGGGGCAGTATCCACGATGTTCAAATGGTGCTAAAAATGTGGTGATTGCGCAACTATTTTTTTTTGCAAGTAATTAAATATCAATGTTTTACAAACAAAATCCCGATTGGAAACATAAGTCCAATCGGGATTTTTATAGCTTTTATCTGCAATTGTGCAGATCGGCAGCTCGTGCCATTTTTGCCGGTGTAGCCTGCTCCGGGGCAGCATCCATCAGGCCATAGTTTTCCACGGCGCCCAACCTTTAGGTCTCGTTGCCGGGCCTTGGCGGTAGGTCATTTTATGTCTCGTTCTTTCGTTGGCAATGAAAAGCAAAAAATGGCCCCTTCGCCCGGTCTTCCCTCTGCCCACATTTCACCGCCATGTTTTTGAACGATGCGGTAGCTGGTGGCAAGCCCAATGCCGGTACCCTCGTACTCGTCGTTGAGGTGCAGGCGCTGGAAGGGTTGGAACAGCTTGCTGCTGTACTGGGGGTCGAATCCGATGCCGTTGTCCTCAAAGCGGTAAATAGCCATGCCATCCTTGATTTCTCCTGATATTTCCAAATTGACTTCGGGCTTTCTCGAAGCGAATTTCAGGGCATTGGCGATGAGGTTTTGGCAAACCTGAGAAATGGCGCTGGGGTCGCCGAATGCTGTCGGAAGTGCGCCGAGCTTGAATTTTATGGTTAAATCACTGTAAATGCTACTTTGTTCATTAAATGCGGCCCTCACGATGGGTTCTATGTCGAACTGCGTTTTGTTAAGTGCCAGCTTGGTCGTTCTGCTGAATGCGAGCAGGTCGGTGAGCAAGTTGTCTATGCGTTCAGCGTTTTCGCCAATCATCTGAACAGCGGTGGCGGCTTCATGCTTGTCTTGCAACCCGCCTATTTCTTCTTCCACGACAGCAGATAGGCCCCGCAAATTGTGCAGTGGGACCCGCAGGTCGTGCGTCACGGCGAAGATAAAGTTTTCGAGGTCCTTGTTGATGTCCCGCAGTTCGCTGTTCCGCTGCCGTATCTGGCTGTTGAGCATTTGGTTGTCGGCCTTCACGCGCTGCTCTGCCTGCTTACGCTCTGTGATGTCCTGTATGTGTACAACATTGCATCGCTCTTCTGGTATGTGCGTGACGCTTATCAATCCCCAGAAGTAGGAACCGTCCTTGCGCAGATAGCGCTTTTCAAACTGAAGATGGGATGCTATGCCCTTGGCTAGGTGGTCCTTTGCCTGCAGGCTCATGTTCATGTCGTCGGGGTGGGTGATGTCCTTAAAGCTCAAATTGTAAAATTCCGCTTCTGTCCTTTTGAACATGTTGCACATTGCTTCGTTTACCTGTGAGAAATTTCCCTCAGCATCGGTAATGGCTACGCCAACTGGCGCCTGTTCAATAAGTATCATGAAGCGGCGCTCGCTCATTTCGGCAGCCGATTTCGCATCCTTCCATTGTTCTGGCGTGGGTATGTTGACGATGCGGGGCAACAAATAAGCAAGCGCTATCACGGTGCCGCCAGAAATGATGGCGGTAATTATTTTAACCAGACCTTCCAAGCGGTACATAGGGTGCCAAACGGAGATGATGTCAATCACGTGTGTGGTGCCGCAGGCGAGTATGAACGCAGCAAATGCATAGAAAACGCTGCGGAATTTCACATCGGGCCGCTTTTTCAGGAAATGAATCAGCAGTAAGGGAATGGTAAAATAGGCAATGGCGATGACAGCATCGCCAAGCACGTTTGTCCACAGTACGGCTGGCTTCCAAAAATAGCAATGGCCGTGTGGCATGAAATCTGTTTCGAACAATCTTCTGAAAAACTCCATATTTGCGATGATTATTTCAGATCAAATAACTCAGGAAACGCCTTTGGAATTTATAGGGCGCCCTATCATGATGAAAGTGGAAGAAAACCAAAAGTTTGACTGCGTACTGCTCGTGGACGACGACCGGGCTACCAATTTCCTCAACAAGCGCCTATTGGACAGGATGGGCATTGTGCGTACAATCTGCGTTGCCCGCAACGGCGAAGAGGCAATGGAGTACCTCATGAAAGCCTTAGCTGGCGAAAGGGACTTCCCAACCCCCGACATCATCCTGCTCGACATCAACATGCCGCTCGTAAATGGCTGGGAGTTCATGGATCGGTACGAAGAGATGCCCGACGATTTCAAGAACAGCACGGCCATTTACATGCTCAGCACCTCCCTTCGAGAAAGCGACCTGACCAAGGCCGAAGAGCATCCCCTCGTTAGGGGATTTCTTCCCAAACCACTAACGGCAGAGCAGGTGATGAAATTTACCTAAACGCTTCGAAGGCGAATTTCGCCCCTTCCACGGCGTCTTCCAATTCGCCCGGTTTGACCTCCTCCTCCAGTATTTGTTGGAATGCCTTCCATTTTGGTCCGGTCATCGGGCCATAGCCCGTATAGTATATATGTGGCAGACTCGATAGATTGGGGTTCTTCTTCAGCCCTTTCAAAATTACCTGCCCGCCAAGCGTTGAGCCTTCCATCACGTATAGCATGCCCGCCAGTCGGCCTGCAGTTTCGGTATGGCCAAATTCGATTGGAGCAATGGGACCAGGCGGGGGTAAGTCCAATGCTGCAAGGTCTTGCCGCAACCAAAATAGCTTAGGAAAAAAATAATCGGAAAGCTGCGGGTGCGACTTGAGCGCAATTTCCAGGCCCCCTTCTAACTTAGAATGTATCCGATAAAGGCGTAGTATTAATGCGCCATAGCTTTCGAGGCTCATCGTACCGTCCAGCAGTTCGGTGGTGGGCATGAGGGCCTCGGTTTGGCGGTGCAAGGCTTCGGTGGCGGATTTCAGGTGGGCTGCTACCGTCATCGTTAATCCATTATAGCATTTAGCACTTCCTCCAGCAACTGCTTTATTTCCGCTTTGCCCTCGAAGTCAGCCGTTTTCGTCAATTTGGCCTGCACTTTTTGCAGCGTCAACTCAGCCTCCCGCCAGCGGCGCTCTTCCTCTTGCGCCTTCGACTGCTGTTCTTTCGTTTTTTGCAAAACGTCCAACACTTTCTCTGGCAAGGTGCTAAGGTTTTCCTTGAGGACATAGCCCGATGCCCCTTTCAGAACAGCTTCGGCCACCTTCTCCTCATCGTTCAGGATGCCCGTGATGAAGATGAACGGAAGGAACTTCTTTTTCTCCCGGATATGGAGCAGGGCTTCCAGGCCATTGATGTCGGGCAAGTTGTAGTCGGCAAGCACGAGGTCAGGCACCGCCCATTCGATTTTCTCGAAAAACTCAGCCCGGTTGCGGGCAATGGTGAAAACAGCCTGTGGCACTGCCTTCTGCACCTGACGCTTCACCAGTTCAGCGTCTGTTTTCATATCCTCCAGCATGAGGATGTTAAGTGGTTGGTCAATCATTGTCACGTAGTTATTTTGAAACTTAGCTCTTTAACAAAGGTTCGTGAAGTTTTCGGGTTTTAGGGTTTTAGGGTTTTAGGGTTTTAGGGTTTTAGGGTTTTAGGGGTTTAGGGGTTTAGGGTTTTAGGGGTTTAGGGTTTTAGGGGTTTAGGGTTTTAGGGGTTTAGGGTTTTAGGGGTTTAGGGTTTTAGGGGTTTAGGGTTTTAGGGTTTTAGGGTTTTAGGGGTTTAGGGTTTTAGGGTTTTGATCTAAGCTGTTTTTGAGATGGTTGGTAAGGTTTTCAATCCTTTCAAAAACGATATGGGAAAAGGTTTTGCCTCCAAACCCTAAACCCACAGAAGCTTAGAACTTCACGAACCATCGTCTAAAATGGATACAAAGCTATTGCATAAGGCCTACAGGTAGGGTATCCTCTTTTTACCCGCTGCATTTTTGATTTTTAGCAAAATAGGTGAAGCAGTAATGTGCCCGTCTTGGGCTAATCTTCCCTTTATGCCTGAAGCTTACACCATAGCGTTGGGCAGACTCACATAAAACATGGCGCCCTTGCCGGGTGCGCTCTCCACGCTGATGCTGCCGCCATGCTTCTCCACGATACGTTTCACGATGGCCAGCCCAATGCCCGTGCCCTCGAATTGCTCCTCGTTCACCAGCCTATTGAATACTCCGAAGATGCGCCCAGCATGCTGCATATCGAACCCGATGCCATTGTCCCGTACGAAAAACCGCACGTTGCCGTTGGTCAATTCGCCACCGACTTCGATGATGGCAGGGTTTGCGTTCACAGAGTACTTAATGGCGTTCGATAAAAGGTTGTTTATTACGATGGAAAGGGCAGGTTTGTCGGCTACCACATGGGGCAGCATGTCCTGTATTTTCAGCTTGACATCCCTGCCGTTGCGCCAAGCATCTTCCAGCAAGTGCTTGGCTTCATTGTCTATAACTTCTTGTAGGGACAACATGTTCAAAATCAGGCTTTTCCGCCCCGCACGGGTGTAGGCCAGCAGACCAGCTATCAGTTCCCCCAGGCGGGAGGCGCTGGTCTTGATACTGTTCAAGAGGTCGAGCCCTTCCTCCCCCAGCGCCAAATGATGGTCTTCCTTTAGGATGTCGGCATACGCCTCAATGGTTCGCAGGGGCGCCCGCAGGTCGTGCGACACCGAGTAGCTGAAGGTCTCCAAATCGTCGTAAGCCTCGGTCAGGTCCCGGTTGGTCTGCTGTACCTCCCGGTATTTCTGGAAGATGAAATCCTTCACGTCATTGCGGAGCGCCATCGCCGTTTCCACCTCGTAGGGCTGCCAAGGCTGCGAGGTACCGCTCTCCAGTTGCGACCAGATTTCAAACGATTGGCGGGGACTGAGCCGCACTTGGCCGTCCTGCATTGTCACGGCCTTTTCGGAGTTGCCCGCCCAATGCACGGTCTGCGTCACCTCCGGCCTGAACCACAGCAGGTAGTCGCCCGGAACATTGGACAGGCGCACGGCCAACACACCAGCTGCCACTTGCTTGAACTCGTTGGCGGGCGGGTAATATTTGGCCAGTTCATGGGTGTGGTAAACAAGCATCACGACCTGCCTATCCATCCAATACAGCAGGCCCAGCAACTGCTCCTTCGTGGGCGTATTGCCGAGCAGGGTAATACGGCTCTCGTGGTAAATTGCGGCACCGCCGCAATGCACGAGGTCGAGCATATTGGTGTCGGTGGCGGTCAGGCCCTCGTAAAGGTCCCAATTGGCGGCCATCTGCTCGAACAATTTTGACTTCACCAAACTGGCCTGCATCACCGATTGACGGTAGGCCATCACGGTCTGCATCCCGATGTGGGTGCTGATGAGTTGCCCCATGAACCACGCCGTATGCCGCTTGAAGTGCCCCGTTAACTTGGGCGAATAGTGGTGGCAGGCAATGAGGCCCCACAGCTTTCCCTCCGATGTAATGGCGATGCTCATGCTCGCCCTCACGCCCATGTTGTTGAGGTACTCCAAGTGGATGGGTGACACACCCCGGCCAGCGCAATGCGTCTGGTCGAGCGGCTGCCCGGTGAGCGGCGAAAGGTACGGCTGCAGCAGGGCGGGCGTGGCAAGTACGTCGGTGATGATGCGGGCAGGGTTTTTCATGAAAAGTGCCCTTGCCTGCGCCGGCACATCGGAGGCCGGGAAGCGCAGCCCTAGGAAAGCCTCCAATTGCAGCTCTTTGGCTTCCGACAGCACGGTGCCGTGGCCATCCTCGTCGAAGCGGTAAATCATCACCCTGTCGTAGCCCGTTATCCTTTTCACCTCTTCGGCGGAGGCTTGCAACACCGACTGCAGGCTCTCACATTGCTGTATGCGCTGTATCGCCTCGCTGATGCTGCGCTGCATGGCATAGTTGACGGTGTCCTCGTCAAATGGCTCGAATTCGAGGATGTACTGTCCCTCTTGTCGGTAGATGAGGCAGTTGAGCCAATTAACCCTTCCATCGAGGGGCAGTCTGATGCGCACAGGGTTGGCTGCCATGTACTCGCCCCCCCTCGTGGTGGCCATGAGGATGCTGGCAAATGCGTCATCGGGAAGGAACTTGTGCAAGCCCTGGCCCGTTAAATCCGCCGCCGGGTGACCAAGGTGTGTTTGCGAGTTTTCAGATACCTGCAATACTTCCCAGTCGGATTCCCTGCAAGCAAGGATGCAGGAATGTGCCTGTACCGTGGAGATAAAGCTGATGGGTTCGCTGGCGCAATTGCTCAGGTCGTAAGGCACCGAATAAGGAGAATCAACGCTTGGGCGCATAGGTAAAATTTTCTCAGTAGGCCCTGCATTGTCAAGATGCAGCGCATAATGCTATAAAGTTGATTTATTATCAGCGGGTCGAACCGGGAATGTAAAAGTATAAACTTTTGGCAAAAGCAGTTTTGGAAGTAATTTATCAGGGCATGAACAAGGCATCTTCTTTGCTATTTTAGTATTGCACGTAAAAACATCCATTTACTAAAATAGCGTAAATTTGTGTCCTATTCAACCTACCTTTCAACTTTGCGATTCATTTTGAGTAGATCTTCTACATACGATACAATAGGGGAAAAGGAGTTCAACGACTTACTTAAAGGCCGCGAAGAAAGGCCGTTCCTGGTCGTTTTCACCGCTGATTGGCTTGGCGAGGGCACTATCATGGATGCCATCGTTGAGGGCTTGGCGAGTGACTATGGCGGCGAGGTTGGCTTCTATCGCATTGATGTAGAAGAATCAAAAAACGTGTCCCATCAAATGGGTGTCCGACGCCTGCCCGCCATTTACCTTTTCAAGAACGGCGAAATCTCCGACCACCTTTCCGGCATGGTGCCAGCCCGCACCCTCCAGCGCCAAATTAACCAGATTTTGGAGTGATTGAACATTTTCCCGCCTTCTCCTTTTTAGCTCCAACCCCACCAACGGGGCTTTCACCTTTTAAAATTAACAGAATGGATACCAAGAAAATCATGGGCACCGTATTGGTTGCCTTCGGGCTGCTTGGACTCGTGCCAGGCGTACTCGGGATTTTTGAAAAACAAGAATTCTTAGGCATAAACTCATGGGCGCTGACCCTTCTCGGTGTGGTTTTCTTCATCTCCGGCGTGGGCATCATTCAGTCCATCCGCTCCACCAATCCGCCGCAGGCTTGACGCTTGTTGCCTCCGGCAAATAGCCATTTAATTTATTGATAATGAAAACTTTACGGAAACTGGGCTTGTTGCTGCTCGCAACATGCCTTTACGCCTCATGCGCCAACTACAATCTTATCCTCAACGAATCCGCCGAGGGCAGCGGTAAACTTTCTCTTCCCACCAAGAAGCTGGACTACAAGGTCTATCTCATAGGTGACGCAGGCGCATCGCCCAAGGGAGCGCGCAGCGCCGCCCTTGAAGCACTGCGGCAAGAACTTGAAAAGGCACCTAAGAACAGCGCGGTCATCTTCCTTGGCAACAACGCCGTGCCCGACGGCCTGCCTGGCAAAAAGGAAAAGGGCTTCAAGAAAGCAGAACAACAGCTTAAAGCCCAACTGGATATTCTCAAAAATTACCAAGGCCAAATCATCTTCCTGCCCGGCAACTACGACTGGGCAGCCGATGGCGTGGACGGCGTGAAGCGCCAACAAAAATTCATAGAGGAATATCTCGGCAGAGAAGACGTCTTCCTGCCAAAAGACGGTTGCAGCGGCCCCGAAACAATGGAACTGACCAAGAAGCTCGGCCTGCTCATACTTGACAGCCAATGGTACATGACCGATTGGGACAGCCAGCCAGAAATCAACGAATCTTGTGACTTTATGACACGGGGTGAGGCCATGAGTGAGGCCACCGATGCGGCGGGCGACTTCGTTGGCAAAAACCTGCTCGTGGTGGCGCACCACTCCATCATCTCCAATGGTTGGAACGATGACCATTTTGCCACAAGGGACCACCTCTATCCGCCCTCCGACCGAAAGCCGAAGCGCAATATGGCCATGCCATTGATTGGTTCCGTGGTGCTTGCTGCTGACCGATTTTCCACTAATCGCCAAGAGGTTAGCCACCCCATTTACCAGCAATACATTGGCGCTGTCAATGGCATTGCCAAAAAGCATGGCAACATCATCTACGCTGCGGGGCACGAGCGCAACCTCCAACTAAAAGTGGAAAAGGACGATGAAGAGGATATGGTGCAAATCGTGAGCGGCGCCGGCTCCATGCTTAGCCCCGTGAAGCGGAGCAAGGACACGCAGATGGCCTACGCAAGCAGCCAAGGCTTCGCCGTGGTCAATTTTTACGAAGACGGTGAGGCTTGGGTGGATTTCGTGCGGATAAAGGGACGCCATAACGCTGTGCCGCTCGAAGACGGAAAGGACAAGAAGGAAAGCTCCCAATTAAGTGATTTAGCGCCTAACCAGGGCGGCCCGACTGCGCCTTCTTTCACTGAAAAAGACAAGGCCGGCAAGGTCGTGACGCCCGAAGTTTTTTATCGCCAAAAAATAAAAGACGTACTGCCAACGCCGAAAGAACTGATGCCGAAAACCTATCCGGAGTACCTACAGAAAAAGGACAGCACCACGACCTCCATTTTGAAGGAAGGCGAAATCTGGAGAATGAGCGACTTTATGTGGGGTGAGATGTACACTGATTATTTTTTTGAAAAACTGAAAGTGCCCGTGCTCGACATGGAAAAGTACGGCGGTGGTGTGAAGGCGTTCAAAAAGGGCGGCGGCTTCCAGAGCATTTCCCTGCAACTGAAAAACGACAAAGGCGACCGGCTGTATGCCCTGCGTGGTGTGAAAAAAGTGGCTGAAAACCTGGAGGGCCCATTAGCCAATACATTTGCAAAGGACATCTTGGAGCACGCCTACACGGCCTCCAACCCCTTCGCTCCATACCTGCTGGGGCCGATGCACGCCGCCATCAATACCTACCACACCAATCCCCAGTTGTTCTATGTGCCGCAGCAGCCACGGCTCGGTATTTACAACGAGTTTGGCGGCAGGCTCTTCATGTTGGAGGAGCGCCCCGACAACGACTGGAGCAACAGCGCCAGCCTTGGGAACTCGAATAAAATCGTCAGCTCAGGCAAGGTGATAGAAGCCCGAATGAACAACGACAAGGCCGTTATTGACCAAAAAATGTTGCTCCGCAACCGCCTGTTCGACCTCATTATCGGCGACTGGGACCGCCACGTTGACCAATGGCGCTGGGCCACCAAGCCTATCGAAGGCACGGAGAAGGTGCTGTACCAGCCCATCGCCCGCGACCGCGACCAAGCCTTTTGCAAATATGGTGGGCTGATATTCCATGCCTCCCGTTTCATGGTGGCCAACTTCCGCTCGCTCGGCACCTACGACGACCACCTGAACTGGCGGGAGAACAAGTGGATGACCGATGAATACAACTATTTCGACCATTTTTTCCTCAATGAACTGACTTGGGAGGATTGGGAAAAAGAGGTGAAAACCATCCAGAAAAACCTGACGGATGAGGTCATTGACGCAAGCATGAAATGGCTGCCACGGGGCATTTACGAGGATATGGCCCCTGTGCTGTCGCACAATATCAAATCGCGCCGCGACCACCTTATGGTGACGGCACGCAGGTGGCACCATCGGCTGGCCAATAAGGTCAAAGTCGTTGCTACGCAAAATGAAAACTTGATAAAAGTGGAGCGCCTAAGCAATGAGTTGACCAAGGTTTCCATTTTTGAGTTCAGCAAGGATGGGGAGAAACAGCCCGTTTATACCCGCATTTTCGACAATGACGTGACCGACGAAATCAGGATTTTCGGCTTGGACGGCGACGATGAGTTCGTGGTGGAGGGCAAGGTAGGGCGCTCGCCCATCGTGCGGCTCATCGGCGGCATTGACGAAGACAAGTTCAAGGACGAATCGAAGGTGTCGGGCCTTACCCGCAAGACCATCATCCACGACGACCTCATGGAGGACAACAAAGTGGAGTCCAAGGGCGAGGCACGCGACAAGCGCATGAACGACTATGAGCGCAACCATTATTTTTTCAGAAAAAAGATCACCAACAATGTGATTGGTTTACCCATCATCGGCTACAACCCCGACGAACAGCTTTTCGTGGGCGCAAGCCTGAAAATCACGCAAGACCGCTACAGCGGTTTAAACATCCACCAGTTAGCAGGGCAGGTGGCGTTTTCCACGCAGGGCTACTTCTTCCGCTACATTGGCGACTACCAACAGGCGATGGGCCAAAAGGACCTGCTCGTGGAGGCTTCCATTGAGACACCGCGCTACGTGAACAATTTCTTTGGCTTCGGCAACGAGACCTCCCGCCTTGAGGATACGCCACTGAACTACTACCGCACCCGAATGAAGCGCTACAACTTCGGTCTTTCGATGAAAAAGCAGACGGATGGCGGGCTACTCTTTGCCATAGGCCCAACGGCCAAAATGGTGGAAGTGTACGACCGGGAGGGCAGCTTCCTGGACAGCTACGAAGAGAACATCCGCCCGGAAGTGTACAGCAACCAGTTTTTTGCCGGCGTCAGGACGAGGCTCGAATATGCCAATATTGACCGCAGGCTGAACCCGTCGAGGGGAATGGAGTTCCGAAGCTACGCAAGCTGGCTGGCCAACCTCGGCGAGCCTTCCATGAACTACCTGAACGTTGGTGGCTTCCTGAGCCTTTACCTTCCGCTCAATCCGTCCCGTCGTTTTGTACTGGCCACGAGGGTGGGAGGGGCGCACAACGTCGGCGATTTCGACTTTTTCAATGCGCCTTCATTGGGCGGCAGCCAATCCGACCATTTGGGCGGGCACCTGACCATACGGGGCTACAACTCCAACCGCTTCACGGGCCGCACCGTTTTTTACCACAACAACGACCTGCGCATCCGACTCTTGGGAAACCGCAAACTGGTGGGCATCCCCCTTTCTATCGGGATCGTCCCCAGCTTCGACTATGGTCGGGTATGGGCAGACGGCGAGCAGTCCGATAAATGGCACACGAGCTATGGCGGCGGCATATGGGTAGCACCCTTGGACTTCGTTTCCATTTCCTTCAGCCTAATGAAATCTGAGGAGGGGCAGCGGTTCACGGTGGGGCTGGGGTATGATTTCTGAGTGAGTGCTTGTCCGAACGAATCATTCCATGCAAGTGCCTGATACATGGACAGATATTTGACGCCATTAGGTTTTGTGCATTTGCCAGGCGAAGATTTCCGAAATCTTAAAGATTTCGGAAATCTGGTTTTCACGACCTGTCCCGATTTTCGGGAAACCCTATTGGTGCGAAGTATAAATCAGTTGAAACCCCTTTAACAGGTGTGGGGCCTTACTTCACAAAAAGGCCTCATTCCCGACGGTGTCGCCATAGGCTGCGCCGCTGGGAATGCGTTTTTTTTTGGATAGAAAAACTGCCAGATTATTTTTCAAACCACTCGGTAAAAGCAGTATAGCGAAATGTTAATTTATTTAATTTACAACGTGCTTAATATAGATTATTTACACCTAAAATCTTGATTATCAACTATTTAAGAATAATCAATTAAAAAACAAGATAAAAATTTTTCGTAAAATCAAACTATATAAGAACAATCTTTTGCTGCACCACATTATAAGTGTACATTCCTTTCTTACTTCTACTCAACTATACCACTAAGCAATTGCCCAGCTGAAGCGTGCAATTGGTAAAATCTTTTCCCATCAGAAGACTCCTACATAATTTCTAACATCGCTAAGTAAATAACTTAGCTCAAAATCAATTAAATTATGAACCATCAATCATCTCAACCGGTGACGAACTCACCGGATCGGAAGCCCTATGCCATCTTTGGCGTCATCGGAGTCATCCTGCTCGTTACCATCGGCTATTTGGCCTACTCCAACGTGTATAAAAACAACCAACTGGAAATGGTGTACGCAGATGTGAACGAAGCCCATTCCTTACAAGCAGAACTAGACAATCAATACAGGGCAGCCATTGCGGAGCTGGAAAGCTTAAAGGGCAGCCACGGCGAAATGGATGCCCTCATCAATAAGCAACAAACGGAATTGGAAGATCAGAAATCCAGGATAGAAACCTTATTAGTGGACCGTAGTAAGCTGAAACTGGCTCGCCAGGAAATAAATGGCATCAAGACCCAAATGCAAGGCTACTTGGTCGAAATTGATAAACTGAAGGCCGACAACCAGTTACTGACCACTGAACGGGATGAACTGGTGGTGACCAAGCAGGCGTTGCAAAACGACCTGATGACTAAGGAAATGGAGAACACGCAGCTCAATGAATCCAAGGCCACGCTCGTCAGCCAGAACGAAGAGCTTGCCAACAAAGTGAAAATTGGTTCTGCCATTGCCGTAAAGGACCTGAAAGTGGAGGGCCTGAAGCTACGCTCAAACGGCAAGACCAGGGATAAAAGCACGGCAAAAAAAGTTGATGTCCTGAACGTATGCTTCAAGACCACCCCAAATGAGGTGGTAGCGCCAGGACCCGAGTCGTTCTATGTGCGCATCGTGAACCCAAGAGGTGAGACCCTCGCCGTGGAAGACCTCGGTTCCGGCACCATGACCAACGAAAAGACCGGCGAACAAGTGCGTTTTACGCAGACCGCCGAGACACAGTACAACAACGACGAGCAGCAACTTTGCCTTTCATGGAAGCCCAACACCAACTTCGAGGCCGGCAAATATGCCGTGGAAGTGTTTAATAAGGGCTTTTTGGTAGGAGCTAGCAGTTTCGAATTGAAATAAAGTGCTAAAGCAAAGTTAGTTAAAGGCTGGGGCAGGTAAGCGATGCCTGCTCCAGCTCTTTTCAACTTGCTTGAATAATAATATTGCGGGTTTTCCTTATTGTTTAGGATAGTTAGTTGGAAGCCGGTGCGAATGAGTTTCGCACCGGTTTTTTAATTCAGGACAGCGGGCAAGGTGTGCTGGCTGGGCAATCTGGTAATTGTCCGCTTGCAGCCATAAAAAATAACGGCAGTAGCATATCTTATGCCACCGCCATTATTTTTTTAAGGGCATTTCAAACTCGCCTATCGCTTGAAATTCGGCGACCAATGTTTCAACCTGTGCAAAATGCAAAAAATGGTCGCTATTGTTTTACCAGCTTGCTGCTGAAAACAATTAGTCCTGACACAACCCCGACGAAGTACGAGCTTCTTTTTTTTCAACTTCTTTGGCCAGTAAAAAATTTAGTCCGCTGAAAAATAACATGCTGATAACCGGAAAATTTTTGTTCTGGAAATATCCCGTTTCGGGCATTGGTCAAGCGCATGCAGCTGCTTCTCCGCAAATTCTGAGTGGCATCCGCGCTTCACGTTATCAGATTAGCCTGTATATCCCCTTGTCAATGGCCTGGCCCGCTTTGCACACATTTTTCAGTAGCAAATGAACATGGGCATTGCACCCCCGTTTTACCTCAAATCCAAAAAAAGCACTGCCATGAAAATAGACTTTCGATTCATCCTGCTAGCTATCTCCTCGCTGCTATTCGTGTTGCTCGCGAGTATCCAAATCTGCGTTTATGTGCTGGGCTTGATAAACTAGCTCATATATGTTAGCTTGACGATTTTCAGGCTGAGGAGCAATCATTGTGCTAATAGCACTTAGCGATTCTACACAATGCATGCCTCAAAACTTTTGATGCCTCATTTAGGCAAAACCCAATTTAAATGGTTAGTGAAGTTTTCGGGTTTTCGGATTCTAAGGTTGCGGCACAGTAGCCGTTTTTGGAAAGATAGGTTGCTTTTCCAACCATGACAAAAATGATTTACAGTTAGGTTTTGCCCCAAATCCCGAAAACCATAGAACCTTAAAACTTCCCGAACCATTGAATTTCAATCACCTTTTTTATTTTACAAAACAATTACTAAGCATCGCCATGCCAACTACAACTGCCAGCCGCCAAAAGGTAGCAATGAACGACTTAGCTATGGATGAGGTTCGCTTACAACTGACCGAGCAACTTCCTGCCCATATTTTTTATCACAATGAGAACTACCTCGAACAGGTAGTGGACGCCGCCCGGCAGCTTGCCGAAGAAGCCGGACTAGAAAAAGAAGAGACCGAGCAGTTGGAACTGGCTGCCATCTTCCAGTCTGTGCGCCACTTGCACGGCGGTGAAAAGCCCTGGGAGGCCAGCGCTAAAGCCGCCACGGAATTTTTGCTGCGCAACAATGCCAACCCAGACACGGTGAACGCTGTGGACAAGTTGATACATTCCCTCGACCCCGCCTACCAACCCGAAACCACCCTCGAAAAGCTGTTCCTCGATGCTACCGAAGCCGCCTATGGCGACAAGAAGTTCCTGGAAAGGGCAGACCGCCTGCGCAAGGAAGAAGAGGCCCATGCGGGCAATAACCTCGAAGAAATTGAGTGGACGGGCCAGTTGTTGGAGCGCATGAAGGACCATGCCTTCCGAACGAGCCAAGCTGAGTCGCTGTTTGGGAAGCGCAAGGAAAAAAACTTGAAAAAAATAACGAAGGGCCTTCAGTCCAACTTGAAAGTGAAACTGGAGGGCGACAAAAGTTCCAGCATCAGCGCCAACAGCGGCGCCCGCACCATGTTCAAGACGGCGCTGCGCAACCATGTTGACTTGACGAGCATCGCCGACCAGAAGGCGAACATCATGCTGAGCATCAATGCACTCATCATCACCATTGGCCTGCCAGCTTTTGCCACCTACCTGTCCGGCAAGCCTGTGCTGATAGTACCAGGTGTTATGTTTCTTTTCACGAGCATAGCTACGATGATCGTGGCGACGCTTTCCACCCGCCCCATCAAGGTGGACGGCTACACCGACTTGTCGAAACTGAAAACGGGGAAGACCAACCTGTTCTTCTTTGGCAATTTCTACAAGCTGCCCAACGATGATTACCGTGAGGCCATCAAAGAAATAGTGGCTGACCGTGAGCACCTCGATTCTTCGTTCGTGAACGACCTGTATTATCTGGGCGTTTCCTTAGGCGAGAAGTTCCGGCTGCTGCGTCTCTGCTACACTATTTTTGTGATAGGGCTTTGCCTTACGGTGCTGTCCTTTGTGGTGGCATACTTTGTAGCGGGCGGCAATTGAAGTACGTTTTATAAGTGCTTGATTGAATTTAGTTGAGATTATGAAATTGAGAAATTTTTAGGCAACTGCTTGATTGCCAGCCGCTTGGATGAATTTCCTAATTTCTACTAATTCCAATTTCTACTTACTGCTTTTTATATTTAATTATAATCCAATGTGGGTTTGGCTGTCATGCAGTCAAGCCCGTATTTTTTTTAGAGAACCTAGATTTCGAGGTTACATTCCTGACTTCGGACAGATGAAGTTTACCCACATCTTTTGAAAAGTAGAGACCACGAAGTGGTCAAATGTGAATAGCCCCGGATAAAATCCGGGGCTATTCACGTTCAACCTCCCGAAAATCGGGACAGGCTCTTCGGGGTTTTTAAACTAAACTCGTGGGTAAACCTCACCTGCTGACAGGCAGGTTTTTGCCATTGAAAATGCTGTTATGCAAAATCACATTGGTCAAAAAATGCCACCTTATTACCGTTCAAAGAATAATTTCCGAAGCTACGTTTACTAAACTGTAAAAGTCTGTTGATTACCCACAGAATAACATCTATCATATTGTAACCCCTCGTTGTAACGAGGAGATGGGCGAAATGCACGAAATTCATCTATCTTCTTTTCAAAACATCACATAAAGCTATGATGTGGATGTTCTGTAAAGAAGATAGATGGAGGATATCGTTGACTCAAAGCCCCCGGTTGAAACCGGGGGCTACATAGCCTGTCCCGATTTTTTCGCATGGGCGTCAAGTTAATTTTAACAAATGTGATTGTTCAAGATTTGAAAAAATGCTGTTTAGGTTTGTTCAATCAACAGAACGCCTAAACAGCATGAAAAATAAAAATATTGAGCAAATTAAGGGCAAAAT
>JALHQW010000005.1 GCA_022841745.1 Saprospiraceae bacterium
CATGGCTATTGTGTAGAAAAGTGTTTTACGCAATAGCAAATGTCAACCATTTTTTCAAAGAACTATTGGTTTTGCTGCATTTTTTTCACCTATTGTGTAAATATGCAGCGGAGTTAGAGGTTAAAATTGCATGATTGTTATCGGAATACGTTCAACAATCAAGCAATCCAACAATTCAACAATTTTTATTTTACCCACACTTCGAGTGGCCACAGTTCTTGCACATAAGGCAACCTTCTTTGTAAATCAGGCCCTCCTTATCACCGCAAGATGGGCAGCTTTCCTTGTAAGCTTGGGTACCATCTGGCACGAATTTCTTGAGCGCACGCACCACCCCAGTTTTCCAGGTGTTGATATGCTCTTGGTCAACGTTCAGGCCGGAAACCATGCTGATGACATATTGTAGCGGCATCCCATGGCGAAGGGCACCTGAAATCAACTTGGCGTAGTTCCAATACTCTTTGTCGAAAGAGCGGGAGAGGCCCTCCATCGTCACTTTGTAGCCGTACTTGTCGGCAAACTGGAAGTCGTAGCGATTGTTGCCTTCTTCGTCTTTCTCCTTGATGACCCACCCGTTTTCCACATAAGGAGGCAGCATGAAAATATCTTCTGCACGGCCTGTGAAAATCTCATAAGGGTGTCCATCCAACAAGCCTACGAAGGCCATCCACTTTTCGTGATTGTTCTGGAAACGGATGATTTCAGTATCCAATTTTTTCGGACGCTTGGGTGCATCCGTAACATGGAATTGGTGTTGATTCTCAGCTGTTTGTTTATCTTCCTGCTTCTTGCCTTTGTCGTCAGTGGAAACCAAAACGCCAGAACGTGAGCCGTCCCTATAAATGGTGCAACCCTTGCATCCTTCCTCCCAGGCAGTTTGGTAAATCTTTTTCACCATCTCCACCGATGTTTCGTTGGGAATGTTGACCGTCACACTGATGCTGTGGTCAACCCACTTCTGGATGGCACCTTGCATTTTCACTTTCTGCACCCAGTCAACGTCGTTGGCGGTGGCTTGGTGATAGGGCGACTTCTCTACCAATTTGTTCAATTCGTCGGTAGGCATGTGCTTGACAGTATCCACATCGTGGCCATTGGCAGCAAGCCAGTCGAGGAACTTGTGGTGAAAAACGTTGTACTCTTCCCAGTGGTCGCCAACTTCGTCCACAAAGCTGACCTTTACTTCCTTGTCATTCGGGTTCACCTTGCGGCGACGCTTGTACGTAATTAAGAAAGCAGGTTCGATGCCCGAGGTAGTCTGTGACATGAGGCTGGTAGTACCAGTCGGGGCAATTGTCAACAAGGCGATATTGCGGCGACCGTATTTCACCATGTCTTCATACATCTTTGGGTCGGCTTCCTTCAAGCGAAGAATGAATGGGTTTTTTGCCTCCCTTGCTGCGTGAAAAATGGCGAATGCACCGCGCTCCTTTGCCATTTTCACAGAAGAACCATAGGCATTGATAGCCAAAGTTTTGTGTACTTCTACCGACAGCGCCAAAGCCTCGTCAGTACCGTATTTCAACCCAAGAGCTGCCAACATATCGCCTTCAGCAGTAATACCCACCCCGGTCCTGCGTCCCTCAACGCAAGTGCGGCGGATTTTCTGCCAGAGGCGCATTTCGGTTGCTTTGATGTCTTCTGCTTCTGGATCGTTCTCTATTTTCTCCAGGATTTTATCAATCTTTTCAATTTCGAGGTCAATGATATCATCCATCATGCGTTGGGCCATTTGCACATGGCTGCCAAACTTCTCGAAATTGAACTTGGCCTTCTTGGTGAACGGTGCCTCCACATAGCTGAATAGGTTGATGGCCAAAAGGCGGCAGCTATCGTAGGGGCAGAGTGGGATTTCACCGCAAGGATTCGTGGAAACGGTGCGGTAGCCAAGGTCCGCATAGCAATCTGGCACTGATTCCTTGATGATAGTGTCCCAGAAGAGAATGCCCGGCTCAGCGGATTTCCAGGCATTGTGGATGATTTTGTCCCAAAGTTTTGATGCGTCTATGGTTTTCTTGTAAGTTGGATTGCTGGAATCAATGGGGAATTGTTGGTGGTACTCTTTACCAGCGACTGCGGCTTTCATGAAATCATCGTCAATCCGGACAGATACGTTGGCACCCGTCACTTTGCCTGACTCCATTTTAGCATCTATAAAATCCTCAGCATCAGGGTGTTTGACAGAAACTGACAACATCAAAGCACCACGACGGCCATCTTGGGCCACTTCACGGGTACTGTTTGAATAGCGCTCCATGAACGGCACGAGTCCTGTCGAGGATAAAGCACTGTTTAGCACTGGGCTGCCTTTCGGACGGATGTGTGAAAGGTCGTGCCCTACCCCACCCCGGCGCTTCATCAGTTGCACCTGTTCTTCATCGGCCCGTATGATGCCACCATACGAGTCCGCACCACTCCCAATCACAAAACAATTGGACAAGGACGAAACTTGCAGGTTGTTCCCGATTCCAGACATTGGGCTGCCTTGGGGAATGATGTATTTGAAATCTTGAAGCAATTCCAACAAGGTCTCATAAGGAATGGGATTGGGGTATTTCTGCTCAATCCGGTAAAGTTCCGAGGCAATGCGAACGTGCATTTCGGCAGGGCTTTTTTCGTAGATATTGCCTTTGGAGTCTTTCAGGGCGTACTTGTTAACCCATACATTGGCAGCCAACTCGTCTCCTTTGAAATACGCTGTTGCTGCTTGCAATGCCTCCTTGAATGAATAAATTTTTGGCTTGGCTTCTACCCTGTTCTTTGCAGGGGATTTTCTTTTTAGCGTTAAGGTCTCCATGATTTTTGAACAAAAAAGATTATAGTGTAACACGTTGATGTACTCAACCAAGCCTTATCTAACTAGAAGCTGTTTTTTAGCACAAGCTTGCACCTGTCCAAAATTTGAACGGACAGGTGCAAAGCCAATATCGAAATCCAGTGCTAGTATCAGTAAGTGGTTGAATTACCAAAAAGGTTGGTCTGCCATCCTTGCGGCTGGCAAGTCGCCCCCCATTTTTAATCACATCATTTGGACATTAGTGATTATCTCATGTATGCGGTAATAACAGCACGAAAGTAGTGCCTCATTTGCGTTTTAAAATCGTGAGTTTTCCACACAATGTTGATAACTAACGCAATTCGTTGATTATCAATGAGAAGATTTTTTTCAACAAAGGAAGTCAATGTGGATAACTTCCCAAACAGTGGAAAACTTTTTGTCACCAAAAAATTTAAACTGGTTTTAGATCATAACATTTAACCCATTGAAAATCAATCATTAGAAGGCAATGAATAGCCTTTTTCAACCCAAAAAATGAAAATCACTGGCACAAAGAATCCAGCCGACGGAAGGTGGCAAAAGATTCTACTTTCTTTCACAAGGAAAGATTCTTGTTGATAACCGTTCGTTCAGAAAAGGTTCTTCCGTTGAAAATACCAAGATAGGACGAGGCTAAATGCAAGGGAAATCACTAAGATGGCGAAGAAAGAATAATGGGAATGCTCGACAAAAGGGAGCATAACGTTCATGCCCATGAAAGAGGCCACGAGCGTGGGCACCATAAGGATGATGGTAATGGTTGTCAGGCGTTTGATGGTGAGGTTGAGGTTGTTGGAAATGATGGAGCCGTAGGCATCCATCGTGCCGTTCAGGATGTTGGTGTACATATTGGCCATCTGCTGGGCCTGATGGTTATCAATGATGATATCCTCGAAGATTTCCAGCTTCTCCTCATCCTTGCCGATGTGCAGGAAATCAATCCGCTTCATTTTCATTTTCAACAACTCGTTGTCGCTAAGGGAGGACACAAAATAGACCAAGCTTTTTTCGATGCTAAGCAGGTTCTTCAATTCTTGGTTCCGGCTACTGTGGTAAAGTTCTTTCTCGATCAGGTTGCGCTTCTGGTTGAGTTGTTTTAGGCAGTTCAAGAAGCGGTAAACCGTTTGTTCCAACACATGCAATACGAACAACTGCTCATCGTCCGTTCTGAAGTTTTTCACTTTATTCTCTAAAAACAAGTTCAGCACGGGGTTGTCCTGCGAAGTGATGGTGATGACGTGGTCGGGTGTGAGAATGATGCCGAGTGGTACGGTAATGAAGATGGCGTCAATGTCCTCCTCAAAAGGATTAACGATAGGGCTGCTCAAGATGATGAGGCGTTTGTCCTCATCTTTTTCGTAACGAGGCCGCTCGTCAATGTCCAAGGGGTCAGTCAAGAAATCGAAGGGAATGTCGAACTGCTGTGCGATTTCTTCCAGTTCCTCAGGGGTAAATGGGGGCGAAATATTGACCCAGCAAGCTGGTTCAGGCCCGTCGAGCACACGGAGATGGCCATTTCCCTTGCTGTAATAGTTCACCATAAGCCGATTATTGCAATAAAATTATCTATTCAAGTGATTGAAAAACAAGCAATTGGCATTGCCCCATTGCAGCTCCCATTTTACGGCCACAAACATAAGGCATCGTAACTACTTAGCACGGGGTGTTTTTGGGGTAAAAATTTTCAATTTTTACCCCAAAAATACCCCATGACGTGGGAGGAGAGAGAAAAAATGAAATTTTTTCTCTCTCCTCCCATACCCACCTAAGTAGTTACAAGGCATCTAACCTTAAGGCAAGTTGAAAAATGCGGCTGGCATCGAAAATCATGCCGCTGCTTCCCTTATTTGTGCTATGAAATACTGATAAACCGGCAAATCAGCTTGGGTGCCTTGTCCCCATGCAGGCTTTAGCCCCTCCCGGATGGCATAGTAGTCAGCAACTATGTCGGCCTGTTGTTCCAAATTGAAATCCGTGAGCTTTGCTTTATTGCCCATTGCTTCCTTCAATCCATTGACCCCACCATAATTATAGCCTTCCTTTGTATGCTGTGCACGCAGGGCTTGTGTCATGTATGCCGCACCGAGCTTTTGGTATTGCCAAATATGCACAAGTTCGTGAATAAAGGTCGTGGGGTGGATTTTTCCCCATGAATTGACCGTGAAGAAACTAACATAGACAATATTCCGCTTTTTGCAGCCGATTACGGCCTCATTGTCGAGACAAATTTGGTCGAGTTTGAGCGCATCGCCAAACACCGAGGCAGCCAGTTTCCGTTCCAAGGGCGACAGGGGTCGGGTGTTCCACTTCAAGAAATCAGTTGTGGTCTCGTAAACTTCCGGCACGGCCAGCAGGTCGAGGAGCAGGAAGGCGAAGTCCTGCCACCAGTTTTGCAGTTTGCCTTGCCGCTTGGCCAATGTCCTAATTCCTGCAACAATATGAACAACAATCCTGTAAAAACGAATGGGCAGTAGCAGCAATGCCCTCATCGTTCGGATGAACAGCCCTTGCACCTTTATGTAAATTCGTTTTAAATTACTTTTCATGGTTCCAAATTAGTTTGCCAATACGGGTTTGCATTTCTACTTTTGCACCGCAAAAAAATTCAATTATACGATGAATACTGAAAAAACTTCAACCACGAAGACTTGGCTACTTTTCGCAATCTCAGCGGTCGTCACATTGGTCATGCTGGTTTTGGTGCCGCAATGGTTTTGGCTCGCTTTGCCTTTCCCGCTTACCTTCCTTGTGCAGGCTATGCGAGTGATGTGATTTGAAAGCAACCAAGCCGCCAATGCATATAAATTGAACGAATCAAGGCCAGTCATTCATTGTCTGGCCTTGATTTGTTTTTATTAGCAATTTCAATCAAGCACAATGAAAGTATTTCTTCTTCCAATTTTCTTGTGTTTTAGTTATTGCCTTGCTGGCCAGCAGCTTTTTTTCGAGGGGTTCACGAATTTTGACCGCACAAAATACAAGGCATCCTATTTGGCCGAGAAAACCCCGTATTGGGGATTTGGTGGTAGGGTTGGATTTGGGGCTGACCATGTGCAAGTAGGCGGTGAATATCGGGGTATCCTCTCAAATCCTTCATTTTGTGCTTGTGATTCCTTGACGCTTGTCAATTTTGAAAAAAGCAATGTTTCCTTTAAAGAGACCTATAAGGGTGGATTCGTGAGGGTGAAAATATCAAGATATCCAGCAATGCGGTTTGGAGTGGTCATTCGGTTTGGTGTTGGCGTTGTCAATACTACCGCATTTTCTGAAAAAGAGGGCATCACGTTAAAACAAGATTACGAACCCGCCCTTGGGTTAAATGGTAGCATAGGAATCTCCACGCCAATCTTTAAATATTCACAAACAATGCTAGAAGTAGGTTACAGTTACTACTACACCCAACGCCCTGAAATAGTGATCGCTATGGACAGGCCAGCAATCCCAAGCCACAATGCCATCTCCCACATATTCAGCCTTGGTCTTAGTCATAACCTCATTTTCGGCGAGCGAGCCAAGAAATACGAACACGCCCGCCAGAACTGGAAGTACCTCAAAGGATGGAGGGGCTGAACAGCTACAGCTCATATTTCATTTTTTATACTAAGAAATCTACCCAAACACTTTGTCCTTTCAAAAATTGACCTAATTTTGCCGCCGAGAAAAGGCTTTCAATTCATCTACCAACCATTTCAGGACATCTCACAGGCTAATCTACCCTGAGCCTTTCCCCTTCGCAAGGACATCTATATTCCGTCATTTGGCATACGCCAAGCGATAGGCCATTTGTTTGCTTTCTTCACCGATTCAAACACAACAGCAGTTCATGCAACTGACTGATAATCAATTTTTTGCAATCAACAAAACCGGACGCTTTGACGCACACTTGAAGCATTTATTTAACAAATTCAAATCCATTCCATGAAAAAAATTGTACCAAAAACTGGCGTTTACACCCCACCAACCGGAAGGGTAAGCCCACTCGAAACCATCCTAACCGCCCTGTTCATGTTGCTTGGCTTCAGCCTTGCCTTTGGGCAACTGAACGTGAGCCTCCAAACCGTCAACCCACTTTGCGGGGGATTCAACACGGGAAGCATAACGGCTACCGTGAGCGGAGGCCCAGCCCCCTATTCCTACCTTTGGAGCAACGGCATGACCACCAATCCAGTCAACCTATTGCCGGTAGGCACCTACACCGTGACCGTGACGGCTTCCAACGGCACGACGGGCACTGCTACTGCCACGCTCACGGCACCGCCCGTCCTCAATCTCAACATTGCGGTAAACACTTGTGCCGTGCCCGGTTCCATGACCGCCAACGTGAGCGGCGGCATCCCACCTTATATGTATATGTGGAGCAACGGTGGCTCGACGCCCACCATCAACAACCTTGCACCTGGGGAATATTGCATCACGATTATGGATTCCAACAACTGCGGCTACATGGCTTGCGAGTGGATTGGCCCACCAATTTCGGTGCAAGTGACCACCACGCCCCATGTCTGCGGTGGAATGACAGGCGGCACGGCAACCGCCAATGTGACGGGCGGGGCCGGCCCTTTCGATTTCTTATGGAGCAACGGGGAAGACGATGCCGCCATTGATTCGCTGATACCCGGCACTTACACCGTGACGGTCACTGCCACCAACGGCTGCACGGCTACCGCCACTGGAATAGTCGGAACTGTTGTCGGGAATTTTGCGGTTAATATCTCCGTCTCGCAGCCCACTTGCTTTGGCAGCAATACAGGCTTCGCAACGGCCCAACCCGTAGGCGGAATGGGGCCTTTCACCTATTTATGGAACAACGGCAGCACCAACCAGACCATCCAGAACCTGCCAGCGGGGAATTACTCGGTGACGGTCACTGACAAGTTTGGCTGCACAGCCACGAAGGCAACAACGCTTGTTTACCAAAGCAATATTAGCTTGAACCTCACACCTACGCACCCGAATTGCGCCAGCAGCAGCAATGGCTCCATCACCTCGTCGGTATCGGGCGGCGTGTCGCCATATAGCTATCTCTGGAGCAATGGGGCCACGACACCCAATGTCCAAAACCTCCCAACTGGCAACTACTCCCTGACGGTGACCGATGCATTGGGTTGCACCAAAGCGGCCAATACGACATTAACTGCCCCCCCTGCTTTCAACGTAACGACCAGCGTGACCAATGCCAGCCATTGCGGAGCAACCAATGGCTCAGCTACGGCCAGCCCGAGTGGAACAGGGCCTTTCACCTATAGTTGGAGCAATTCCGGAACCACCCAAACCATCAGTAACCTGGCGGCAGGCACCTACACGGTCACCGTCACCAATCCGCAAGGGTGTACGGCCACGGCAACTGCTCACGTGACCCAACCATTGACGCTCAATGTCAATATAACTGGCAGCAACCTCGTTTGCGGGAACAACAACAACGGTAGCCTGACGGCCAATGTCACTTTCGGAACGGCCCCATATACTTTTGCTTGGTCAAATGGTGGCAATACCCAAACCCTGAACAACCTGCCCGCAGGCACCTATACGGTCACCGTGACGAGTTCGCAGGGTTGCGTAGGTACGGCCAGCAAGACCATCACGGGTAGCCCAGCCATGAACCTGACCTTGGCGGTGCAGCATGTTAACTGCAATGGGGCAAGCACAGGCAGCATCACTTCCAACATAACGGGTGGTACTTCACCTTTTACCTATTTATGGAGCACTGGCGCAACATCCAGTTCCATTTCCAACCTTGTGGCTGGCAACTTTTCGCTCACCGTGACGGATGCCCTCGGCTGTACCAAGGCACAAAGCGTAACGGTGAACCAGCCGACCCCTATCGTGCTCACTTTTAGCAATTCAGGTAGTTGCGGAGCAAATGGGACAGCGGCAGTAACCGCCAGTGGTGGCACGCCAAACTATACCTACCTTTGGAACAATGGGGCAACCACTGCCAATATCGGCAACCTCGCCCCTGGCAACTACGCCGTCACCGTGACAGACGCCAATAATTGCACAAAAACGGGCACGGTCACCGTACCAGCATTCCCGTTGATGAACCTGACTGTGACGGCAACGAACACCTCCTGCAACGGCACTACCAATGGCACGGCTACGGCCAATGTGACGAACGGAACAGCACCGCTCAGCTACCTTTGGAACAATGGTGGGACTACAGCTTCCATCGCCAATTTGCCGCCAGGCATCTACGCCGTCACCGTCACGGACGGAAACGGCTGTACCAAGACTGGGTCGGCAACCGTACAACTGGGGGCAGGCCTTGCCATCAATATTGCTGCACCAAGTTTTGTTTGTGTAGGAAATACGGCCTCAGCCACGGCAAACCCCGTTGGCGGCACGGCACCATTCACCTTCCTTTGGTCAAATGGGCAAACCACCCAGACGGCCACCGACCTGACTGCTGGCTCCTATTCCGTAACCGCCACGGATGCCAACGGCTGCTTCGGCTCGGGCAATGTGACCATCCAACAAGGCGGGCTATTTACCATCAATGGGAACGTGCAGCATGTCAAGTGTTACAATGGGAACAACGGGAGCATCAGCCTCTCCGTGTCTGGCGGCACCTCGCCGTATAGCTACAATTGGAGCAATGGCTCAACCAGCGGAAACATCAACGGGCTGGTAGCAGGCAATTACACAGTGACCGTTGGCGATGCCACGGGATGCACCAAAACGCAGGTCTTTACGGTCAACCAACCGACTCAATTGGTGGCGAATGTGAACGTAACAAATGGCACTTGCGGTAGCCAAGGCTCGGCAATGGCAGTGGCAACTGGCGGTACTTCGCCTTACAGCTACCAATGGTCTAATGGCCAAACCACACAGAACATCAGCAACCTGGCAGGTGGTAATTATTCGCTGACCGTGACCGATGCCAACAATTGCACTGCCGTAAAAGCTTTCACGGTGACCGTGGTGGCTGCGCCAAGTTGTACCGTTGCGCTTGCGCAACCAATAACTACCTTGAACGGCAGTGATGGAAGGTTGACCGCTGTTGTTTCGGGCGGCACGACACCTTATAACTATCTTTGGTCAAATGGGCAGACCACCCAAACAGCCGTCAACCTCGGCTCCGGCCTTTACAGCGTGACCGTGACCGATGCAACGGGATGCACCACATCATGCAGCTTCACCTTGTATGCTCCCGCAAAATTGGGCGACTTCACGTGGATTGACACGGACGAGGATGGGATACAGGACAACGGCGAGGTTGGATTGGGCGGTGTAAGTGTAACCGTCACGGGCACCACGATTTACGGCAACTCCTATACGTCAACCGTCACGACGGACAACACGGGCATGTACATGTTCGTGGTGCAGCCGGGGTCTTACAAGCTGACGTTCGGCAACCCGACCGGCTACCTGCTAAGCCCCCAGAACCAAGGCAACAACGACGCCGTGGACAGCGATGTGAACCCATTGACGAACATGACGGTGTTCTATACTATCAATTCCGGCGAAATCAACCCGACCATTGATGCAGGCTTCTATTTTGGCCCGCCTTGCGACAACGTGACCTTCCCTGGCACCATTTGCTGCGACCAAACGCTATGCGGGCCCGGCAATATCCCTGCCCCATTGACGGAGACTGCACCAGCAACGGGCGGTTCGGGTGCCTTGGAATATATTTGGATGTACAATTTCCAACCTGCCCCGTTCAACGGCTCCTGGCAGGGCATCCCAACAGCCACTGGCCCGACGTATGCGCCTGGCCCAGTTTACCAAACCACTTATTTCATCCGTTGTGTAAGGCGGGAGAATTGCATTGACTTCCTGGAGTCCAATATAGTGGCCATCATCGTGGATGATGTTGCCGTGGCTGAAATCGCTGGCCCGGAACTGACCTGTGTGGGCGACCCCGTCAATTTCACCTCTGCAAGCAATGTGCAAGGAGCTTCTTACCTCTGGAATTTTGGGGATGGGATTCCCGCCACTGCGACCACGCAAAACGTGAATGGTGTCGTTTGGAACACTTGGGGCGTCAAAACGGTGACGCTGACCGTGGTGGCCAATGGCTGCACTTCGACAGACGTACATCAAATTGCGGTCAGCAACAGCCCAACCATTTGCGGCAACGCCATCATCATTGACGCCAACAACATGGGGCCAACCGATGTAATGGTTGATTGGCTCTATCCGATGGAACTGGCACACGATGCCAATTTCGAGGTGGAATGGTCGTGGAACGGTGGGCAGTTTGTTTCCATTGGCGGGGCCGATGAGCAAACGGAGTTCAACGGCTACATGAAATTCAAGGCGATGCACCATGAGGCAAAACGAGGCTTAAACCAGTACAGAGTAAGATTCACTGGCCCTGACCAGTCGGTGGCTTGGTCAAACACGGTGGAATTACAAGTTCAGGGCCTGTTCGAGTTTGCATTGGTCTGGCCGAACCCGTTTGAAACGGAGCTGAACATTGAGTTGATTGACCGGTACAATGCCAAGGAGGTAATTTGCGAACTGTACAGCACCGATGGCAGGCGCATCACTTCGGCCCGCTTGCCAGATGATTCCGTGACCGTAAGCCTTCCAACGGAGGGGCTGATTCAGGGGCTTTATTTCTTGGTCATTAAATTTGATGGGAAAGTACAGCGGACGGAGGCTGTTTTGAAGCGGCGATAATTTTATAAATGGTTATTCAACCGCTAAAAATCAATAAAGGTGGTTCGACAAGTTGTCGAACCACCTTTATTATTATACTTAATTTCTTGCAAAAATCAAGTACCAATATTTATTTAAGGGTAATAAAAAATTACCCAATCAATTGATTTTCAGTTGCTTGTATTTAAAAACCGCAATTTGTACAATTATATAGCTTAAGGCTGCAAATACTGAACCAAATTAAATCCCTTGCGCCGCTCACTCAATGCCCTGAACTTTGCATCCTCATTATTACACTTCCTTCCTTTCATTACAATTCCTTCTCAAATACAATTTAAAGGTCTTCACAACAGCAAGCTATCATTGGCATTTTGCCCATAGTTGCTATTTACACTTCGCATTGAAACTTCCATTTTTGATTAGATATTGAATAGCCAAGGCATTTGCCTGAGCAGATATGTTTTGTTTTTGACAATTCTTACGAAGATAAAATAACCTCCCCCCTTTGCTGTCCCCTACAGTTTGTTGAGACTCATTTTATTAACCAAACAGTACTTACGAATGCAAACACCGTACACAATTGCCATTCCGGCATCAGACGAAAACGCCCGTTTTTGTCGCAACGTAACCAAGAGTTTCCTGCTCATTTTCTCGCTGCTGTTGCTTACAAACTTTTTGCTGGCTCAAAACTGTAGCCTGGTACCCAATACGCTTCCGGGGTATATCTATATGGGAGAACACAATGGCAGCAAGTATTTCTGCTCAAGTACGAATAACAACACATGGGCCACCGCCAAGGCAGCAGCTGCTGCAGCAGGTGGTCACCTTGTCATTATCAACAACTCAGCGGAAAACACCTTCATAAAGAGTGGTATAATGTCTTCAACCGTGTGGTTGGGATATACCGATGAAGCGACGGAAGGCAGTTTCAAATGGGTAAATGGCTCAACGGCCACCTATACCAATTGGGGAACTGGCGAACCAAACAACACAAGCCCTGGTGGCGGGGAAGCAGATTATGTTGTCCTTCAAAAATCCGATGGTAAATGGCTGGACAGGAACGGTTCTAACCAAAATGAATTCGTAATTGAAATCCCTTGCCCCAGCGACCCATGCCAAGTCAACAATTTTGCAATTGTTTGTGAAAAACGCATAAACAATGGCGCTTGGACTAACCTGAACGATTGCTTCGTTTCAGAATGCCCAGGCAGCAAAGTGGTCTTGAGCGTGCACCCAAACGGCTACCCAACTACTTGGACTGGCCCGAACGGCTTCACCGCCAATACCAACGACATCTTGGTTTCCAACAACGTGAAACTCATCAACGCTGGCGTTTACACGGCCACCGTGAACGTCAATGGCTGCATTAAATCGAAGTCAATTACCCTTGAAGTTAGGGACACTGACGGCGACAACGTCTGCAATGACAACGACTGCCAACCTAACAACCCGGCTTTCCCAGCAACGCCAGGTTCTTCTTGCAACGATGGCAATCCCAATACCATCAACGACAAGGTAACAGCGAATGGCTGTGGCTGTGCAGGTACGCCTACTACCATCGTTACAGGCGGAGAATGTGTAGATTGTGATGCAAGCATGGCTGTGAAGTTCATTAGCTGCCAGTGCGTAGAAATAAGCGCTTGCAAAGAGCTTTCAAATGTGGTGATTGCAACCGCCAATGGCGTACATGTTAAGTACGACAACCTATCGGGCTATACGGGCAATTTCTGCTCTACCAACGGTACAGAAATCGTAAAAGTCTGGGTGAAGGCTGGCTGTTTCGATAGTGGGGACGGCCCAGGGTATGGCAGGCGTTTTGTCAATCCACTCGATTGTTCAGTTATTGCCAATTGTGGCTCGCTTGGAGGAGATACAGATGGCGATGGTGTTTGCAACAATGTAGATTGCCAACCAACCAATCCGAACCTCCCTGCTGCTCCTGGAACCGCCTGCAATGATGGCAATTCAAATACTACCAACGATGTAATTTTAGCAGATGGCTGCTCTTGCGCTGGTACCGTGCCCGACCCATGCGCCAACCTTGGTGGTGATACAGATGGTGATGGTGTTTGCAACCTGAATGATTGCCAACCCACCAATAATTTCTATCCAGCCATCCCATTCATACCTTGCGACGATTACAACCCGAACACCGTGAACGATGCTGTGACTGCTGATGGCTGCGGCTGCGCTGGCATTCCAGCCGACCCATGTGCCAACCTCGGCGGCGATACTGATGGTGATGGCGTTTGTAACCTGAATGATTGCCAACCTACCAATAATTTCTACCCAGCCACCCCATTTACACCTTGTGACGACAACAATCCAAACACCGTAAACGACGCTGTGACTGCCGATGGCTGCAGCTGTGCGGGTACACCAGTTCAGCCAGTTTGCGACAATGTACAGATGGGTGGCAATATCGGCTTCGGCCCGAACTGCGCTACCTCGGCCATTTCTTGCAACGGCAACAAACCACTTATTGGCGACTGCATTTCACCAATCGGCGGCACAGGTGCCTTGGAAATCATTTGGTTGAAGGCCACCAACAACCCACAATGCCTACCTCCTACTACCACGGCTGCTGAGATTATGGCTGGCCTTGACCCATTCTGGAGAGTGATTCAGGGTGCAACCGGATTGTCGCTCGACCCTGGCCCCATCACCGAGCGCACTTGCTTCCTGCGCTGCACACGCAGGGTTGGCTGCGTGACCTTTATCGAGTCCAATATCATCTTCATTGATGTTGACCCAGACTGCGGGACAGGTAATACACCGGACTGCGACAATATTAATATCACTACCGCAATTGGTTCCGTTACGGTTAGTAGTTTGGATGGAGCGCCTATCACCTCTCTACAACTATTTGACGCCATATTCCAACCCGTTTTCACCTGCTTTGGCGATTGCGGAGCGACCAAGACTGTAGATAACCTGCCTGCCGGCATTTATTACGTCAGTGCAAAATACTATACAGCTGCCTATGCGCAGATTTGCGAGAAATTCCAATTGGTAACAGTGGGTGGATGTGCAGACGCTGACAACGATGGAACCTGCGACGATGCAGACTGCCAGCCGGGCAACCCGGCATTCCCAGCAACGCCTGGTTCTACCTGCAACGATGGCAATGCAAACACCGACAACGACAAGGTGACTGCCAATGGCTGCGGCTGCGCTGGAACCCCGATTGACCCGTGTGCTAACCTCGGCGGCGATACCGACGGCGATGGCGTCTGCAACCAGAACGACTGCCAGCCGAACAACTCGGCGTTCCCAGCAACGCCAGGTTCACCTTGTAACGATGGCAATGCAAACACCAACAACGACAAGGTGACTGCCAATGGCTGCGGCTGTGCGGGAACGCCTGTCGGGCCAAACTGCGCCTTAGTGCCAGATAACCTGAACGGCTTGATTCTGATGGGCACTTTCAATGGCAGCAAATACTATTGCTCCAGCACCAATACCAATACTTGGTCGCAGGCAAAAGCAGCCGGTGTGGCAGCTGGCTTGGGCGGTCATTTGGTCATCATCAACGACGCTGCGGAGAATGAATTCGTGCGGAGCAAAATCATGGCAAGCCTCGTATGGATTGGCTTGACGGATGAAGTGAACGAAGGCAGCTTCAAATGGGTGAACGGCAGTACCCCGTCCTACACCAACTGGGCTTCGGGCGAACCGAACAACCTCAGCATCAACAACTGCACAAATGCTGACTATGCGGTACTTGAAAAGACAGGAGGCAAATGGAAAGACCGTTTTGGGGGTGACAAATATGAGTTCGTCATTGAAATTCCTTGTCCAAGCTGCGTGAGTGCAACCGATTGCCCGGGATATGGCAATCCTACACCAAATTGCAACTTGGTGCCCAACAACTTGCCTAATCTCCTCCTTATGGGTGAGTACAACAACAGCAAGTACTTCTGTTCCAATACCAGTGACAACACTTGGACCCAAGCCAAAGCAGCAGCAGTAGCGGCTGGCCTCGGTGGCCACCTTGTCATCATCAACAGCGCAGGTGAAAATGAATTCGTGCGGAGCAAGATTATGGCCAATAACGTTTGGCTCGGCTTGACCGATGAGGTAGCAGAAGGCACTTTCAAATGGATGAATGGTGCTGCACCAACTTACACCAATTGGGCAAGTGGAGAACCCAACAATATCGGCCTGAACAACAGCGCAAATGCAGATTATGCGGTAATGGACAAATCAAGTGGCCGATGGAAAGACCGTATTGGTACCGACAAGTATGAATTCGTCATTGAGATTCCTTGCCCAAGCAGCCAAAACTTGCAGTCAACAAATGTAGAATTCGACTTCGGGGTGCTCAAGCACGAAGAGCATGTCGAAATGATTTGGAAGCACAACGAAGGGGATAACGTGTTGACCTACACCCTGGAAAGGTCGCTCGATGGGATGGACTTCATGGCCATCAACGCACAAGACTCCCGTGGGGGCCGTTCCACTGAGCTGTACGAAGATTATGACCTTGAGCCTGCCTCTGGCGACAACTACTACCGCCTCCGCCTCGACCTCGTGGATGGCCGCACGGAATACTCGGACGTGGTGACCATCAACTATGCCGTGCTTGACAGGATCACCATTTTCCCGAACCCGGCAGTCAGCTTTGCAAGGGTGAGCATAGAAGATTTTATCGGTAAAAAAGACGTGACCATTACCCTCTTTAACAGCTTTGGGCACCAGGTTAAATTGTTCCAACTGGATGAGGTTTACAGCAAATTCTACCAGATGGACCTGCGTGACGTACAAGAAGGCCACTATATTGTTTGGGTCAACATACCGGGCAGCCGCCCAGTTGCCAAACAATTGATGGTGGGCAAATTATAATTCCAGATTAAGTTGATTTCCCTGAATGTATTGAGGCCGCACCGGGCAACCGGTGTGGCCTTCTTTTTTTTGAAAAATACCTGGCCAATAGTTGAATTCAACAGCTAAGCAGCCATCAATTTGAAGTGGTATCCTCTTCGCCTGAAAAATGGATAGTGACCTTAGAATCATCAGTGGCGTTCTTGAGCATCCTAACCAGCCCAGTCATCCTGGACTGTTCGGAGCAGTCAGCCTTTTCAGTAGTGTAAGGCGCAATTGCCTTGATGAAATTGTAGGATTCCCTCGTGCCATCTTCGTTGTGGACGTCCACCCTGAAACGGAGTTTCCTGGCTTTATCCGTATCGTTCATGACTTTAAGGGTGAGTAAAAGGTTGTCCTTCAAACAGTCCTGAATGTCGTAGGAGATGACGATGCCATCCTTTTTTTCGAGAATCGTCCAAGGACTGCCACCGTTATTTTCAAACAACGAAACAGGGTTGGGAAATGAAAATGACGTAAGCGAAAGCGATGCCAGCAACAGCACCGCAGCACGGGAAGTGTTTGTAAAAATTGCCATGAGATAGGAGGTTTATTAATACACATGCCACCAACACGATGGAATACACGACCATCAGTTGTGGACATCATTTGCCAAAACTTGATTACAGGAAATATAAAACCAGCAGGTAGATTGTCAGGGAAGCTGCCCTAAATCGGTTGGTGGGAAGATTGATGAAGCAGCTTATATTCGATTGATTTGGCAAATGTAAAAAAAATGTCCAATTTTTCGCTCCTTCCTAAATTTCTTCATCACAAAATGGTTTTCTCCATAGGCGAAAACATCGAATGAGTAAGCAGTTTCTCAAAATTGCTCTTGAACAAGCCTGTTAAGCAATCGTTAATGAATTTAACTGCTTATGCCCAACCACTAACCGGCCGCATCCTGTCCATCGTTATCCAAAAAGCTGACAAAATGCACTGTCGATATTGGCAGTGCATAGTACCTTTCCGCTGTTTACCAAAACCACAACCGTATGAATTACCAAACCATCTTTGCGAAAAACAAAATCGTGCTGACTATTGCACTGTTATTTAGCATGGCTGCTGTAGCCCTCACTGTATTCACCAAACTGCCTGCTGCCGAGCCAACTCCGCCAATCATTAAGTGTGGGGACGATGGCGATTTCAATTCTACTAATATGAACTTCGATTACGACACCGCCTGGAAAGAAATAGACTCCTTGGAACAAAACGGACTGCCCAAGTCCGCCCTCGAAAAAACCGAGGTGCTTTTGGAGCTGGCTCGCAAGGAAGCCAATGCCCCACAAACCGTTAAAGCCCTGATTTACAGGGGCAAATACCAAAGCCAACTCGAAGAAGAGGGCCTCGCAATGGCCATCAACCGACTGAGTGAAGAGGCCGCCAAGGCCGACTACCCCGTGAAGCCCATCCTCCAGTCCATGCTGGCCGAAATGTACTCGAACTACCTTGACCAAAACCTCTACCGTTTCCAGAACCGAACAGAGACGGTGGACTTCAAGCCGGAGGACTTCAAGACCTGGAGCATCACCCAACTGACAGAGAAATCAGCGGAACTGTACCGAGCCAGCCTCACCGACCCCCGACTTAAAAGTACTGACATCGGCGACTTCAAAATCTTGCTCACTGAAGGCAAAAACGACGAGGGCCTCCGCCCTACCCTCTTCGACTTTTTGGCGCACCGGGCCATTGACTATTTCATGAACGAGCGCAGCCATATCACCCAGCCTGCCTACAAGTTTTATATAGACGACGACCGTGCTTTTGCGCCTGCGGCGCAATTTGTGGATTGGAAAATCGAGACAAAGGATTCTGCTTCGCAAAAATTGCAGACCCTGCTTTTGTTGCAGGATTTGCTGCGTTTCCGGCTATCGGAGAAGCGGCTGAAAAGCCCAAGTTTACTGGATGCTGACCTAAAGCGCCTCGCTTTTGTGCATCAAAATGCGGTGCTAGAGGGTAAGGACGCTGCGTTTCTCGCCGCCCTTGAAAACCTCAAAAAACAATATGATGGCACCCCCGGCGTGGCAGAGGTCATTTTCCAAATGGCAAGCTATTACCAGCAAAAAGGAGCGGAATTCCAAAACCCTCCCTTCGGCGCAGAAAACAAGGACGAGCGCAAGGACTATTTCAAAAAAGCCCAAAGCCTTTGTTTTGAAGCCGTCCGCAGCTATGCTGGCAGCTTTGGAGCGAAGCAATGTGAGGTGCTGCTGAAAGAACTGGAAGCTGCCAGCCTCTCCATGCAAGTGGAGCAGGTAAACTTGCCGAACCAACCTTTTTTGGCCAAGATCGAATACAAAAACACCAAACAGGCTTGGCTCAAAATCATCCGTTTGGACGAAAAACGGGTAAAAGCCATAGAGGAAGTTCAGTATGAACCTAATGCACAAGAACGCACCTTGCAGTTACTTCAAACTTGGCCCTCCGCAAAAACTTGGTCGTCCAACCTGCCGGATGACGGCGATTTGCGCCAGCATACAACCGAAGTGAAGGTCGATAATTTGCCGAATGGCAAATACGCTATCTTGTTGGCTGATAATCAAGCATTTAATGCGGAAAAAGCCGCTGTTTCCTACGCCATTGCCAATGTTTCAAAACTTGGTTACTGGGAGCGCAACGACAACGCTGGAACGAGCAACCTGGTCATTTTCGACCGGGAAACGGGGGCACCTTTGAAGGGCGTCAAAGTCGAGCTTTACTACCACCGCTACGACGAATCGGACCGCCGCTATCGTTGGGATAAGAAGGGTGGTGTGCTTGAATCCAACGCCGAGGGCATAGTCAACTTTCCCGATGCGGACGAGCGTAGGCCACAATACAAGGCCGTTCTTTGCACCGCAAAAGACACATTGGACACAGGCGACCAGTTTTATCGGTACAAGAACCACGACAACCGCCGCCCTTACGACCAGACGCTTTTCTTCCTCGACCGGGCCATTTACCGGCCCGGTCAGACCGTCTTTTTCAAGGGAATTGCCCTCAATTTTGATGTGAAACGGATGCCGAAAATCATCAAAAACGAGAAAGTAACGGTCACATTCCTCGACGCTAACTACCAGAAAGTCAGCGATTTGCAACTGAAAACAAATGAGTACGGTACCTTCAGTGGGCAGTTCACTGCACCCCGTGGCGGCTTGTTGGGCCAAATGCAAATCCAGTCGAGCATCGGCGGGCAGTCGCAGCATTTTCGGGTGGAAGAGTACAAGCGGCCCAAGTTCGAGGTCAGTTTCGAGCCAGTAAAAGGAAGCTACCGACTGAACGAAGAAGTAGCCGTGACGGGAAAGGCCATCGCCTACGCTGGCAACAATATTGACGGGGCGAAGGTCAGCTACCGGGTGGTGCGGGAAGTGCGCTTCCCGTGGATGCCTTGGTGGTATTGGCGCTATTTCCCGATGCGGGGCGAGACCATGGAAATCGCCAACGGCGAGGCCACAACGGATGCCGAGGGCAAGTTTGAAATCAAGTTTACTGCTGTACCAGACCGAAGCGTTCCGAAGGAACAAAAACCGGAGTTCAGCTACACGGTTTATGCAGATGTGACAGACATCACGGGGGAGACGCAAAGCGGGGAAACCAGCGTGAGCGTTGGATTTATATCCATGCGAGCAGACGTTACCGCTAATGGCACCTCATTGGACAAGGCTCAAATCAACTTGGATTCGCTCCGCAAATTCGACCTATCCACCAACAACCTAAGCGGCCAGTTCGAGCCAGCAAAAGGCGCTTTGAAACTTGAATTGCTGAAAGCACCCAGCCAAACCTACCTGAACCGCTACTGGGACAAGCCCGACCGACACACCATGACAGAAGCCGAGTTCAAAAAAGCGTTCCCGCAATTTGCCTATGGCAACGAGGACGAACAGCAGAATTGGCCCGTGGAACGTAGTATTTTCAGCGAAAACTGGGACACGGAGAAGTCCAAGGAAGTGGTGATACCGAAGATAAAATTGAATGCTGGCTGGTACGTGCTTACCCTCACCACGCAGGACAAGTTTGGGGAAAAAATCGAAGTTAAGAAATATTTCAGTGGCTACGATTTGAGCGACAAGGCATTGCCTACACCGACTGAAATGCTCCATTTATTGACCAAACAGAACGGTGCTTCAGCAAACGCTTTTGAACCAAATGAGGTAGCAGCACTTTGGTTTGGAACAACTGAAAAATCGCTGAATGTACTCCTCGAAGTCAACCGTGAGAACATCACCTTACTCCGCAAATGGCTGAACGTCAAAGATTTGCAAGGCGAATTGGTGACCATCAAAGAGGAGCACCGTGGCAACCTAGGTTATAGTTTCTCCTACGCTCGCCAAAACCGTAGCCACAACCAGCAAGGCAGCATCAACGTGCCTTGGAGCAACAAGGAACTGACCATTGAGTACGGTACTTTCCGGGACAAGCTGCTACCCGGTCAGCAAGAGGAATGGGTCTTGAAAATCAAAGGCCCGAAAGGTGACAAAGTGGCAGCCGAAATGGTGGCGGGTATGTACGACGCTTCCTTGGATGCCTTTGCGGCTAACAATTGGAGCATGAACGTTTGGCCGAGCACTTGGTCAAATATTCGGTACAGCAGCAACTCGTTCCAAGCGGTTGGGGCGAATTGGCTGCAAAGCCCAAACCAACCGGGTATTGAGAATGATTATCGCCAATACCGAGGCTTGAATTGGTTCAACTGGTACATGAATGATTATGGATATGGCGGTGGCAGAATGTACAAATCAATGGCTCGTGCAGGGGCAAGGGAAGAAATCATGATGGATGCAGTAGCTGCACCCGCAATGGCATCACCAGAAGGGGCGATGGCTAAAAATGGCGGTGCTCCACCTCCAAAACCTCAATCAACGGCTTATGGAGAAGAATCAGAAGCCCAAGGAGGCGATGGCGGAGGTAAACCCACCAAACCCGCTACCGACCTCTCCCAAGTCAAAGTGCGCACGAACCTGAACGAGACCGTATTCTTCTACCCGCACCTGATGACGGATGCCGAGGGTAATGTTGTCATCAAGTTCACGATGAACGAAGCGCTGACGAAGTGGAAATTCCTCGGCCTCGCCACTACGCCCGAGCTGCAAATCGGCACGACCTCGAAGGAAATCGTGACGCAAAAAGACCTGATGGTGGTGCCCAATCCGCCCCGCTTTTTCAGGGAGTATGACGAAATCGAATTCACGGCCAAGGTGGTGAACCTTAGCAAGGAGGTGCTGAACGGCGAATACAAACTGGAATTGAAAAATGCGCTGACGGGCGACAACGTTTTCCCTTTGAACGGCACAAACCCAGCAATGGCGCTGCTACTTGCTCCGCAACGCCTCGTTGACCTGAAACCCGGCGAAAGCCGCCGCTTGGCTTGGAGATTCAAAGTGCCCGATGTAGCAGATGTGCCTGTGATTGAGCACACGGTGATTGCGACAGCAGGGAATTTCAGCGATGCAGAAAGGAGCGCAGCGCCTGTTTTGAGCAACCGGATGCTGGTCACGGAGACTTTGCCATTGCCAGTCCGTGGCGGTCAGACGAAAAATTTTGTGCTGAATTCTTTGAAAACCAACAACTCCACAACCCTGCGTCACCAAGGCATGACGCTGGAATTCACGCAGAACCCCGTATGGTATGCCGTGCAGGCACTGCCCTACCTGATGGAGTATCCCTACGATTGCAACGAGCAGATTTTCAGCCGGTACTATGCCAACAGCCTGGCGACGAGCGTGGCCAATTCGCACCCGAAAATCAAGACGGTTTTTGACCGCTGGCGCAATTACGAGCCACAGGCTTTGAAGTCGAATCTGAACAAAAACCAAGAGCTGAAAACGGCTTTGCTCGAAGAAACGCCTTGGGTACTCGCTGCGCAAAGCGAGGAGCAACAAAAGCAAAACATCGCCCTGTTGTTTGATTTGAACCGAATGGCCTATGAACAGGAAGCTGCCTTGAAGAAGCTGCAAGAGCGCCAACTGAGCAACGGCGGCTGGGGCTGGTTCCCCGGCGACCGGGACAATTGGTACATCACGCAGTACATCGTGGAGGGGCTTGGGCATTTGCAACGCCTTGGCGTTCAGGATGTTACGAGCAATCCGATGACTGTGCAGATGGTCGAGTCTGCCGTTCGCTACTGCGATGCCCGCATGGTGGAGGAATACGAGCAGTTAGAGCGGATGGTGAGGGAAGGCAAGGCCAAATGGGAAGACGACCACCTTGGTTATATGGCTACACATTATTTGTACATGCGGTCATTTTTCTTGGAAAACCAATCTGCGCAAGCCAGCAAAAGCGGCAATTTCCAGACAAAACAGGCCCTGAGTATGGACGACAAAGCCAAGAACGTCCACAATTACTACATCGGCCAAGCCGAAAAATACTGGCTGAACAAGGGCATGTATTCCGAAGGGATGTTGGCATTGGCGATGGACAGGAGCGGCAAATCGGCCACGGCACAGAAAATCGTGAAGTCGCTGAAAGAACGCTCGCTGAACAACGATGAACTGGGCATGTACTGGAAATACCCAACCGGTTGGTGGTGGTACCAAGCGCCCATTGAGACCCAAGCCTTGTTGATTGAAGTGTTCAACGACGTGGCTGCTGACGCAAAATCGGTGGACGACCTCAAGGTGTGGCTGCTGAAAAACAAGCAGACGACCCACTGGAAAACGACGAAGGCAACGGCCTCGGCGGTCTATGCCCTGCTCACTTCTGGCGACAATTGGCTGCTGGAAGACCAGCCAGTTAGCATCCAATTTGGTGAAAAAAATTCACCAAACGCCGCCGCCCGCAGTGCCGCCATTGCGCAAGCACAAAAGGGAGCGGAAGCTGGCACAGGCTATTTCAAATACCGCTTCGATGGCCGGGACGTGACCAACGACATGGCCAACGTGACCGTCACCAACCCGAACAAAGTGGTGGCTTGGGGTGCGCTCTACTGGCAGTATTTCGAGCAATTGGACAAAATAAAGACCTTTGAGGAGACGCCGCTGACCATCAAAAAGCAGTTGTTTTTGGTGAAAAACAGCGACCGTGGAGAGGTGCTTACACCCATTACGGAAGGTAGCAAGCTAAAAGTCGGCGACAAGGTGAAAGTACGTATCGAACTGCGGGTGGACCGGGACATGGAATACGTCCACATGAAGGACATGCGGGCCAGCAGCTTTGAGCCGATGAACGTGCTTAGCAGCTACAAATGGCAAGGCGGCCTCGGCTACTACGAAAGCACCCGTGACGCCGCCACGAACTTCTTCTTCACATGGCTGCCCAAGGGTACGCACGTATTCGAGTACCCGCTTCGGGTGACGTACAACGGCGATTTTTCAAATGGCATTACGACCATTCAGAGCATGTATGCGCCGGAGTTCACGAGCCATTCGGCGGGGATAAGGGTGAAGGTGGATTAAGGTATAGAGGTATGGAGGTATGAAGGTGTGGCCCCGCACACCTCCATACCTCCATTACTGCTTCTCTAAAAACAGTTCTTCCAAATGCTCGTCGTTGTCGTCCCGGAGCTTAATAGACGAGTTGGTCATTTCATCCAGCAACCAATCGTCGGTCATCTCGTCGAGGGCATCGGAGCCGGTGATATTGATGGTCAGTTTGGAGCTACTGCTGTTTTTTGACCAAGTACCATTAAAGGTATTGCTCCCATTTGTTGCAACTAAATTGCCACTTGATTCGAACTCGAACGAATAGCCGCTGAATTTGTGGGTTTCTTCCTTGTCCTTGTCCCAAAACCAAGTGACTTTCCAGCTTCCGGCTGGCGTGGTGCTGTTGTTGCTGTTGGAATTGCTTGGCGAGGCATCGTCGTCCAAATTGCCGCAGGCAGTGAACAGAACACTAATGGTGAAGGCGAAAAAAATCAGTTTCTTCATGTTTTTTTCTTCAAAAATGAGGGTCTAACTACTGTTCATCAAAATCAAAGCCTCCGAAGCGGTCATTTTAACTGCTCAAATCGAATATCTGAACACTGGACGGGAATCGGCTTCCTCTTGCTTTACTATTACATTTTCCAAGATTCTTTACCTTTGGCGCTCGCCAATTAAAAAAACGAACTGGCCTGAACGATGGTTTGGAACGCCGTGAAGCAAGCAGCCCACCGTCAACCGTCCACCGTAAGCCGTCAACCGTATCGAAATGGATTTTAAAAAGCTTGTACCGCACCTCATCGCTTTTGTCATACTGCTGATAGCAGCCTTTGTCCGTTTTTCACCTTCCGTTTTTGAGGGAAAATCGCTTCAGCAAGGCGATAACCTCCAAGCGATGGGCATGCAGGGCGAAAGCCGAAAGGTATATGACCAGACTGGGGAGTACCCACTCTGGACGAATGCCGCCTTTTCTGGTATGCCGACCTACCAGATACTCTATCCTACCTCCAACCCCATGAAATTCGTGCAAAAAGCATTCTTGCTTGGCAACGATATGGCTCCTCCCCACACGGGCATTTTGCTGATGATGCTGGGCGTTTATTTCTTCTTGGTGGTGATGAAAGTGGATTGGCGATTAGCCATTTTTGGAGCCATAGGCTATGCGCTGGCAGCCAACCACATGGACCTCGTGCAGGCCGGGCACTCCACGAAAATCATTGCAGCGTCATACTGTGCCCCAATACTTGCGGGGCTAATGCTTGCCATGCGGGGCAAATACTGGTTGGGGGGTGGACTCATGGCGCTGTTCACGGCCTTGCAACTGTACGCCAATCACGTCCAAATCACGTATTACCTGTTTTTTTCCTTGTTGATTTTTGGGGTCGTTTACCTGATTGATGCCATTAAAAATGGCTGGCTCCCACGATTTGCTACCGCTGCAGCCGTGGCAATCGTGGCTGTTTTGCTCGCAGCGGGCACGAACGCAAGCCGGTTGATGACCACCAAAGAATACGCAGAAGAGACCATCCGGGGCAAGTCGGAACTCGCCAAAAAAGAAAATAGCAGCGGCTCGGTGGCCTCAGAAGGCGATGGCCTATCAAAGATGTACGCTTTTGAATACAGCTACGGCATCCTCGAATCATGGAACCTCCTCATCCCCAACTACATGGGCGGCAGCAGTTCCGAAAACTTCGCCAGCGACAACAGCAGCGCAACGATGACCGCATTGCGGAGCATGAAAAGCTCTGAGGAAGCCATGCAGTTGGCGCAGCAATGCAGCCATTACTGGGGTGGTCAGCCTTTCGTCGGCGGTGGGGTTTACATGGGCATTGTGTTCACGCTCTTGTTTTTCGTGGGCATGTTTTTGGTGAAAAAACCACTGCGTTGGTACGTGCTTGGCACCTTGTTGCTTGGCCTGATGATAGCTTGGGGCAAGAACTTCCCCGCACTGAATTTCGTCCTCTTCGACCATTTCCCGATGTTCAACAAGTTTAGGGATACGAAGATGTTCCTCATCATCTGCAATATGCTCGTGGTGGCCTTTGGCGTCATGGGCCTGCAAGCCTTGTTGGACAAGGAAACAAATGCCCAAGAAAAAAAGCGGGGCCTTCTCCTTGGAGGGGCTGTGACCGGTGGCTTGTTGCTGATTGCAGCATTGCTCAGTTTCACATTGGACTTCCAAAAGCCTGGCGACGAACTGCCCGCCGCTTTGGCACAAGCATTGGCGCAAGACCGCGCTGCCTTGCTACAAGCCGACCTACTACGCTCCATCCTGTTTGCGGGCCTGGCTTTTGGGTTGCTTTGGTTTTGGGTGAAAAAAGGGTTTTCCGCAATGGGCCTGGTCTTAGGGATTGGCATCCTGGCATTGGTTGACGTACTCGGCATCGGTGCAAGGATGCTCACTTCCGAAGATTATGTGGAGCAATCGCAATTGAATGCCCTGAAGGCACCAACCCCCGCCGACGAGGAAATACTCAAGGACAAGGATCCGCATTTCCGGGTGGCCGATTTCCGCAGGGGCTTGCCATTCAAAAATGCCTTCACAGGGTACCACCACAAGAGCGTGGGAGGCTACCATGCCGCCAAATTGATGCGCTACCAAGAGTTGGTGGAGCGATACCTGAACAACCCTGACAAGCACCAGCAGATTTACGGGATGCTCAATACCAAGTACTATATCAGCCAACAGGACAAGGCGTTGACCAATCCTAGTGCCTGCGGCAATGCTTGGTTCGTGAAGGAAATAAAGGTGGTAGCTGACGGCGATGCGGAAATTGCTGAATTGGCCAATATCAACCCGAAGGAACAGGCCGTGGTGCAGGAGTCGTTTGCAGCCTCCGTGAAAGGCTTCACCCCAAATTTTGATAGCACGGCCACCATTCAACTAACCCGCTATCACCCAGATAGCTTGACTTACACTTACACGGCTGCCACTGATCAGTTCGCCATGTTTTCGGAGGTCTATTACCCGCCTTCAAAGGGTTGGGAAATGTACTTAGATGGCAAGAAAACCGATGATTTCATCAAGGCCAACTTCTTGTTGCGTGGCGCAAAACTGCCTGCTGGAAAGCACGAAGTGAAAATGGTATTCTCTCCGCAATCCTATAAAACAGGGGAAACCATCACCCTGATTGCCGCACTTATCGTACTGGCATTGGCCATCTGGGGCATTGTTTGGTTCCTGAAAAACTACCAACTGCCCGATGCAGGCAACTTGCCCGTATCTGAAGTGAGGGAAAAACCTGCTGCTACAAAAGTGCAGCGGACGGAACCGAAGAAAAGGAAATAACTCACGTTCATCTCAAAGGGGCCATAGCTGACAACAAACCCTGTTAGCGTTTGAAACGCTAAAAGGGTTTGTTGTCAGCTATGGTTCCTTTGTCAAAGCTTTTTACCGCTTTACACAAACCACGCCTCGCATATTGCCTTCCATGTTCATTTCGATGAAATAACCACCGCTCGGAAGTCCTTGCAAATCAACCGTTTGCGTAGCATCGCCTTTTCCAAAAACAGCTTTCCAGCTTCGTAAAAGGCGGCCATCCATTTGCCGTAAGGCGAAGATTACTTCCCCTGCATGGGGCTGTGTCCAATTCAAAATTGAGTAGTCAGCAGCAGGGTTTGGCGAGGCCACAAGGGACTTTTTTTGCTCCGCAACAGCAGTGCTTGCCGTTGCCCCAACGATTTCAAAATCCGCTACCAATGGCAAATGGTCTGCGGCGAGCAAGGTATTATCGGCTTCCAAGTCATAAAAATCCAATCGGACTGACGGCATGATGGCGGTATTGAGCACAAAAGCTTTTTTCGCCTCCATGACACTGTTGGAGCAAAACTGAAAATCGAGCCTTGAGGGTGGGTATTGGCTGCCTTCTTCATGCCATGTATGTGCCATGCGCTGGTCGGCTTGTAGGGGCAACACATCGAGCAGGTCGGTGCCGTCCCAGTCTAATGGGGCATCGTTGCCGAAGACATTGTTGTTCACGATATCGCCCGTGACCAAGGTTGTGTACTGTTGGCGCCAGCCAACGAGGTTCATGTCTCCAGATAGCACAAAAGGGGTGCCTTCCGGTAATTCGATGTCGCCCCCAGGCAACTTGGCATCCATGATAAAACTAGCAAAAGCATCCGCCTCCAATTGGCGCTCGGAGTTGGAGGAACAACAGCGCAGATGGCCGTTTATCACCAAGAAATCCTTGCTGTACTGGTCATTTGGCAAGTCAATCAAGGACGCATGCAAGCGATGTTCTGGAAAAAAAGCCCAGTTTTCAAGGATGGGCCAGCGGCTGACGGTGATGTTGCCGTCCACCAATTTTGCCGACTTCCAACTTTGGAAATTGCCGAGCGGTAGCGCCTCGTTCACAAAGCTGGCCGCTTGTTGGGCGGTCATGTCCCAGCATTCGTTGAAAGTGATGATATCTGGCTGGAGCGCCACCAAAACTTGTTTGAAATGGGGCCTCCGGTTAATGTCGAGTAGGCCATCGAAGAGGGTGTTCCAAGTTAGCAAGCGGACATGGTTTGAGCTAAGTTTCTGCAAATCAATGGGTTGGAATACTTCAACGGCGTCTTCACTAAACTGGTAGCTGAATGTTTGGCCCTGGTTCGGCATCTTATCCCCTGTGACGCCATTCCTGAAATAGAGCTTGATGGTATTGCTGCTGAACAATGGGGCAAACCCATTCGGCATGGCATCCCTTGCTATGGCCATTTCAAAGGTTTCGTTGCTAAAATTTGGAAGGTGGTGGAAACCTACATCTTCCAAGCTTATACCTGTGGAGGAGTTCCCGAAATAAAAGCGACCCTCCAAGTCCCCCAAGCGCAATTCCAACTCAGCGCCAATGCCATTTGCCGAAAGCCCGGTCAGGTTATTGATGTCGCCATCTATGAAAAGGGTGAGGTCGTTGTTGTCCGTTAAGACAACCTGTTCGTCAATTTCAAGGCGGATGAACAGGTATTTTTCATCGTTGGCAACAGAAAAATTCAACAGGTCCAGGCCCGTTACATCGCCTGCTGCGTCTTCGAATTTGACGGCCTCGGTAGTCCAATCGTCGTATTGGCCATCAATCGCAATGGGGAGGGCTTGTGCTCCAAGCCCATTGCTCCGCAAAAAGAAAAAAAGCCCTAAAGCAGTGATTGCCAAGGGCTTGTGCAAATATTTCATATTAATTTTGATTCAAAACGCAAATCACAGGCTTGCTTTTTCCTCAATAGGCACCAGACAAGTCTGAGTTCCTGCCACTGACTGCCCACTGCACACTGTCAAACTGCAAGTTCCATAATTGTTACTGACAAGTCGGAGTTCCTGCCACTGACTGCCCACTGCACACTGTCGAACTGCCACCTCCTTAACCATTCCCCTTCCGGTAATCGGCCAAAAACTGTTCCAGCCCTAAATCAGTCAACGGGTGCTTGAACATGCCCAAGATTGCGCTGAGCGGACAGGTGCAAACATCGGCCCCGTTCTTTGCAGCCTCTACGATATGCCTTGAACTGCGGATGCTTGCCGCCAAAATCTGGGTGTCAAAGCCTTGGATAGCATAAATCTCGGCCATTTCCTTGATGAGCAACATGCCGTCCCAATTGGAGTCGTCAATGCGGCCAATGAACGGTGAAACGTAAGTTGCCCCAGCTTTCGCTGCCAAAATGGCCTGCGCAGAAGAGAATACCAAAGTACAGTTGGTGGCTATTTCGTTGTCGTAGAAATGGCGAATGGCCTTCACGCCGTCCCTCGTCATGGGCACTTTCACCACAATGTTCTCTGCCAGACTGGCCAGGTGTGTCCCTTCTTTAACCATGCCAGCAAAGTCGGTTGCAATCACCTCTGCGCTGACATCGCCATCCACGATTTCGCAGATTTTCTGGTAATGCTTTTCGATATTGGCCTGGCCCGTGATGCCTTCCTTGGCCATCAGGCTTGGATTGGTGGTCACACCATCGAGGATGCCTAGCTCACTGGCTTCTTTGATATGGTCGAGGTTTGCGGTATCAATGAAGAATTTCATAGGTGGATTGCTTGATTGTTGGATTGATTGATTGTTGAATTGTTAAGGCGTCTGCATTGCCTTCTATCAATTGTGGGGCAAAAGTAGGATTAGAAAAGCTAACCGACACCCAACAATCAAACAATAAAACCATCAAGCAATTTAATCAGCTTTTTACGAGCACTTCATCCAGGTTCAGTACAGCATTGGCCACTACCACCAAAGCCGCCATTTCAGCCGAAGCTTGCATGGTTTCCGCTCCGCAAAATTGCTCCATCTTGTTTTTGTCCTTCGCAAAATCGGTGAGCGACCGCTGGTACAGGCCCTCCAAAACCTTGGCCTTGGCAGCAGTTGGCGGTACGCCAGTAGCCAATTGGTAGGCAAGTGCAACCTGCTTTGCCGCCGATTTTTTCTCTTTTTCAAAAATGCGGTTGGCAAAATAGCGGGCTGCCACGATATAAGCCTCGTCGTTAAGGGTAACGAGGGCTTGCAATGGCGTATTGGTGCGCACCCGCCGTGCTGTGCAAACCTCCCGTGCTGTGCCATCAAATGTGAGCATGGCCGGGTATGGGCCGGTTCGTTTCAAGAAAGTGTAAATCGCCCTTCGGTAACGTTCATCACCCTCAGCCAACTTCCAGTCGTCGCCGTTCCAAGGGCTTTTCCAAACACCAGCTGGCTGGTGGGGCATCACGCTTGGGCCGTACATTTTTTGGTTCAAGACACCGGCAATGCTGAGGGCTTGGTCACGCACCTGTTCGGCGGAAAGGCGTACCCTTGGGCCACGGGCGAAGTAGCGGTTGTAAGGGTCTGCTTCCAATACTACTGGGCTTGCCACCGAATTCTGGCGGTAAGTGGCCGACATTACCAGCGTCTTTAGCAGTTGCTTCATGCTCCACTGGTAATCGTGCATGAACTGGTACGAAAGCCAGTCCAGTAGTTCAGGGTGGGTCGGAGGAATGCCCTGCGAACCGAGGTCTTCCAAGGTTTCGGCCAAACCGTAGCCGTAAAGTTGCTCCCAAAGGCGGTTTACCATCGTTCGGGCGGTGAGTGGATGCTCCGGCGAGGTCATCCATTCAGCAAGGCCGAGGCGGTTGTTGGGGGCAGTTTTAGGCATTGGAGGAAGTGCCTTGGGCGTGCCAGCTTGTACTTCCTTGCCCTTCACCAACCAGTTGCCCCGTTCGAAGACTTGTGTGGTGCGGGACATCTGCGGTACATTTTCCACCATGATGGGCGTCGTTTCTGGGGTTGCTTTCAGCAATTGGGCAAATTCGGGTTGCAGCACAGGCTCATCCCCAAAACCTGGCTCGGCAAAATGGAACCAATCAAATTGATTACCTGCCATTTGGGGTTTTAGCCTGGCGTTTTCATAGTAAAACCAAAGGTCGTGCACGCCCGATTTCATGGGGAAGTCCACCTTATGTATCTCAAAGCCATTGTCCTTGGTCTTTGACAAAATAGTGGAGAATAGCACCTCACCCTTTGGGCTGTCGAGCCGCACCGTCCAGCGCCCGCCAGGCTCCCAACCTTGGAAGCGAAACCAAAGCCTTCCTTTTCCATCAAGGTTGACCTTCGGCAATCGGGCTTGTCCATGCTGCCGCAAACCGAGCCATTTGGTATCGTACAATGCGGCATTTTTGAAACTGTCTGTTTCCAAAGAATAGTAAACTGGTTGCCATGTTTTCAAAAAACGATAGACCTGCTGTGCTTTTTCAGGTGAAATAGCTTGCTTGACCCTTTGAGTCAATTCCGCCAACTTCAAACTGTCTTCTGTCTTAAAATGGCGCAGTTTGGGATACTCCTCTTCCGTGTCGGCATCCCGGCTGTTGTTGAAAAAAGCCATGAACTGGTAATACTCATCATGGCGGATAGGGTCGTAAGGGTGGTCATGGCATTGAACGCAGGCGAAAGAAGTGCCCATGAGCGCCTCCCAGGTCGTGTTCACCCGGTCAATCACTGCTGCCGTTCTAAACTCTTCATTGTCGGTGCCACCTTCGTCGTTGGTCATGGTGTTTCGATGAAAAGCAGTTGCAACGAATTGATTATCAGTCGGTAAGCCATCTTGGGCAAGCAAGTCGCCAGCGAGCTGTTCCGTCAAGAACTGGTCGTATGGCTTGTCTTCGTTGAATGCCTTAATCAACCAATCCCTGTACCGCCAGATTTGGCGACGGTCGTCACGTTCATAGCCCTTGGTATCGGCATAACGGGCGAGGTCGAGCCAAAGGGCCGTCCAGCGTTCGCCGTATTGCGGCAAGTTCAACAGGCTATCCACCAGGTTTTCGTACGCCTTTGGCGAATCGTCGTTCAGGTATTTTGTGGCCAATGATTCAGGTGCAGGCAATCCAATCAGGTCGAGGCTGACCCTTCGGAGCAAGGTAGTCTTATCGGCTTCTACAGCTGGAGTGAGGCCATTTTCTCGCATTTTTTCCAAGACGAATGCGTCCACTTCATTGCTGCCCCAGCTTTTTTCGCCGAAGGTGGACAGTAACCGACCTTTGCCGGGTACGCTCGGTTCTTCCACAGACCGAAAGGCCCAATGTGTATCCCATTTTGCCCCTTCCTTCACCCATTGCGTCAAAATGGCGATTTCCTTCTGCGTCAGCGGAGCTTCTTTGTAAGGCATGCGCTCATCTGGGTCATCCAAGGTCAGGCGACGGATGAACTCGCTCTGCTCAGGGTGCCCGGGCACGATGGCAGGCTTGCCCGACTCCGTCACGGCCAAAGCGTCCTCTCGGGTGAGCAGGCTGAAACCTTCTTTGCGCCGCACCCCCCCGTGGCAGGATAGGCAATGCTTGTTGAGGATGGGTTTTACCTCCGCATTGTAGTCCACCCCAGCTTTTTTCCCCTCAGCATACCTATAAAGTACAAAGGCAACTGAGGCAGCTACCGCTAACCAAACAAGATTTTTTCGTTGAAAAATATTGGCCATGATGCTATCGGGTTTTGCATCGCAAGGTAAGGATGATTTAGGATTTTGGTTTACGGAATACGGATTTTAGCACGGAAGGCACATCAAGTTAAGAGCTTAAATTACAACTGGCGAGATATTTGCAAAAAGCACAATTGTCTTAAACATTTATAATCCTATGATATAGTAGCCCCCCACCTCTGCGGAGTGATGGGGGGTTGTTTTTTAAAGGGGTAGGAACCTTGAAATGGGTGGGAGTTTGATTTCAGATTTCAGATAGACGATTTCAGATTTCAGATTTGGAGCGGCTGCAAAATTTTGATTGTCAATTTTTTATAAAAAATAAGCCCCGGTTGTTGTGTACGACCGGGGCTTATTTTTAACAGGTATTCAAGCTACGCAGCCTTGAACTTCTTCATAGCTGCCGTCAGCCTTGGCACCACCTCAAAGAGGTCGCCAACAACGCCATAGTCAGCTGCTTTGAAAAAAGGTGCCTCTGGGTCTTTGTTGATGACCACGATGACCTTGGACTGGTTGACGCCTGCCAAATGTTGAATGGCACCTGAAATGCCTATGGCGATGTAAAGGTTCGGGCGAATGGCCACCCCTGTTTGTCCGACATGCTCGTGGTGGGGCCGCCAATCGGCGTCCGCAACGGGGCGGCTGCAAGCGGTGGTAGCTCCCATGACCTGCGCCAACTCCTCCACCATGCCCCAATTCTCAGGGCCTTTCATGCCACGGCCAGCAGAAACTACGGTGGTGGCTTCGGGCAATGGCACGATGCCTTCTTCCCGCTTCACGCTGAGCACTTTCACCTTGCTGGCTGGTGCGGCTATTTCCAAGGTTTCAACGGCAACCTCATTTCCATCGGCCTTCAAAGGGATTTCGTTCCCTGCCAAGGCAATGAGCTTTATTGGTGAACTGATATCATAGGTCGCAATGGCCTTACCTGAGTAAACGCCTTTGGTCACCTTGAAACCGCCACCAGAAATATCGGGCAGCGATTTTGCGCCAGCCACCGAACCAGCGTTCAAGCGGGCAGCCAAGCGACCAAGCAACGACTTGCCGGTGGAAGTATGCGAAAGCACCACCACCGTGGCACCTAATTTTTCGGTTGCTTGCGCAATGGCCGATGCAAAGACCTGGCTATCGAAATTGCCGAAGGCCTCCCCTTGGACATTGTACACCTTGCTGGCGCCATAAACGCCCAATTGTCCGGCGTTTTGGATATTACCCAGCGTTAGTGCAACACATTGGCTGCCAAGCAATTGCGCTGTTTGCGCACCATAAGTTACGGCTTCCAGCGCCGCTTTTTTGAGTTGGCCATTGACGGCCTCTGCGAATACTAAAACCATTGGTAAATCGTGATTCGTGACTCGTGATTCGTGATTAGTGAATCATGACTGGGGTTGCCAATCACGAATCACCAATCACGAATCACTAAATAACTTTTGCCTCTTCGTGGAGCAGCCTTACCAACTCCTCCATATTGTCGGGAGCGACGAGCTTGACGCCCGTTTTTGCCTTCGGCATGGTATAAGAAACTGGCACTGCGTAGTCAGGGAAAGAGACGGCTGGAACTACAGTGAAAGGCTTGCTCTTGGCCTTCATAATGCCCATCATATTGGGTATGCGCTGCTCGGCCATGCCTTTGGCTGCACTTACGACAAATGGGCCGTTGACTTCGACCGTCTCGACGCCACCTTCAATGTCCCGCTCAACGGTTGCGGTAGCCCCGTTCACATCCAGCTTGCTGGCATAGGATATGAAGGGCAGGTCAAGGTACTCGGCGACCATGGCGCCTACCTCGGAACCGTTGTAGTCAATGCTTTCCTTGCCGCAGAAGATGATGTCGTAGTTCTGCGACTTTGCATGTTCAGCGATTTGCTTCGCAATGAAAAGGGCGCTTTTCGGTTCGGCATCCACCCGGACGGCATCCGTTGCCCCAATGGCGAGGCCCTTGCGAATGGTCTGGTCGTTGTCGGCGCCGCCAACGTTGATGAGGGTGACAGTACCACCGTTTTTTTCCACCAATTCACAGGCACGTACGAGCGCATACCACTCATCGTAGGGGTTCATGATGAAGGTAATGCCCGCATCGTTGAACTTTGTGCCATCGGCTGTGAAAGAGATTTTTGAAGTGGTGTCGGGAGTTTTGCTGACGCAAACAAGCAATTTCATATTCTTAAGGAAAAAGAGAAAAGGAAAAAGGAAAAAGTAGCCTACGCAGCCGCCCAACCTTTTGACTTTTTACTTTGTACTTTTTACTTTTTTAAAGGGGTGCAAATATATCCATTAAATGATGAACGGGTAATTTGGTTGCGAAAATTCGCTGAATTTTGCAAAAATTGGGGCAGTAAGACTAAAGCCTTCTTCCTGTCGTTTATGCAATTCGATTGGGTTGCCCATCACTTCCTTTGGAACAAAACTGAGTTCATGAAAAAAATACTGTTCGCTTTTGGCTTCGCCCTTTTTGCCCTCAACGGGTTTGCCCAAAAAGCCGGAAAAATTGACGCCACGAGCTACGCTCAATTGAAGGAATACGAGGACACTTTAGGGCTTTGCGGTTACCTTATCATCAACGACTCGCTACCAGAAGGACGGTTTGCAGGCTGCAAGAAGCTGATAACCACCCTCAAGCAGGCGCTAAAGCTGCCCAATTCGTTCAACTACCCTTTTGAGCAAGTCAAGTCCGTTTCCATCCAATATCCCGCTGATAGCACCTTCCGCATTTTTACCTGGCAGCTCTATGTGGACGTGGACGACTACCGTTACTATGGTGCCATCCAGATGAATACGCCCGACCTTCAGTTGTACCCACTCATTGACCGCTCCGCCGATGTGCAATCGGAAGAGTATGATATTTTGAAACCGGAGAATTGGTATGGTGCGCTCTACTACAACACCAAACCTTTTGATACACCAGATGGAAGAAAATACCTGCTCTTTGGCTACGACGGCCACAGTTTTTTTGACAAAAGGAAATTGGTGGATGTGCTGAGTTTCAAGGATGGCAAGCCTGTTTTTGGAGCACCCGTTTTTGTGCAAAAAGACTCGCTTGGCAACGAACTGGCAGTCCGCAACCGGCTGCTGTTTGAATATTCAGCAGAGGCAAGTTTCAAGATGAACTTCGACGAGGCGTATGGCCTGATCATTTATGACCACCTGATCATGATGGCAGGTAGCTCCGGCCAAGGCCCAACGATGGTGCCCGACGGCACTTATGAGGGGTATCAATTGAAAAATGGCCAATGGGAATGGGTGGAAAAATATTGGACGCAGACGATGGACGATGCGCCACGGCCAGAACCTGTTCTCGATAACCGCAAGGAGCAGGATGTTTTTGGGAAACAAAAAGGGAAAAAGAAGAAGAAGAGCTGAAAGGATGAGGAATGATAAATGATAAATAGCCTGTCCGGGCTTGTCGGGAATGAATCTTGAAGGTGCTGATTTACAGGTGTTTGCATGCAAAAAGGAGCTTGATTGATTCTCCCATTTCGCAAACCATCTACCTTAAAAACGAGAAAGCCTTGGCGGATTGCCAAGGCTTTCTCGTTTATTATTTAGCTGGGTTTTTACTTCGTCACGATTACTTTTCCAGAAAGTACCCTGTCCTCCGTTGTCAACTTAACGACGTAGGTGCCATCATTAAACTTGCCGGTACTCACCATCAACTTGTTTTCGCCCTCCCTTGAATCATAGCCTTGTTTGTAAGCTAATTGCCCAAGCTCTCCAAAAACTTCCAATACCACTTTGCCTGACTCAAAACAGTTGAACTTTGCAATGAAATAACCTTTGGCCGGGTTTGGGGATAATTCCAATTCCTGGTTTTCCACTGCACCTTGCACTAAGGCCGATTCTATAGTTGAGAACTCAAAGCTGCCATCTTGGTCGAGCAACTTGAGGCGATAGTAGTAGGTGACGCCGGGGCGAACATCCGTATCCAAATGCTTGTACTCAGCTCCTCCTTGGCCGGGTGTCCATATTAGTTTCGTATAGTCACGGGCATTGGTGGAGCGTTGGAGTTCATAGCCTGAAAATCCGACTTCATTGGCGGATTGCCATTCGAGTTCAATCGCTTTGTCAATTGCAACAGCATCGAATCGAATCAATTCAACTGGCAATGCCGAGCAGGAGTAGGAAGTGTTCCCAGTCAGTCCATTGAAGACTGTTCCGCTTTCAGGGTTGCAGTTATTGGCATTGCTGGCCGTCACAGTATGCTGCACTCCCGCATTGTACAATGCCAAATCAGGATCGGTGCCAGCGGGTGTATTGTGGTCGGTCTGAAGCATCAATCGGACATTGCCGCTAAGGCATTCCCCTTGGTCAATATTAACACAGAAAAGGGTGACTGCCGTACCGTTTACAAAGTTCTGGTTGTTACTCTGCGTTTCGGAACCAAACTGGAAGAAATTGATGCCCATGAACGTTGCGTTGGTTGCGATAGACCAGGAGCCAAGCCCGTTGGTGATGTCACCTGCTTCAATGGATACGGTGGTGGGCGTGATGAGCACCGCATTGCCGCCGTGGTAGCATGACGTGGCGTCCGTAAACTGCGGCACGGTTTGTACGCAAACTGTAGCGCCCGTTTGCGACAGCGTGTATTTGAAAAGCTGCGCAAAAGCAGGGGATTGCGCAGCAGTGAACAATCCAATGGCTAAGGTATATTTCAAAATATTTTTCATGTCGTGCGGCTTATGGGAGTTGTTGTGTGAAAGTGAAGGTGGGCGAACCAAAAACGTTGCCGGGGTGCGAAACGATGAGGTTGAACAGCCAACTACGCCCTGGGCTTGCCCCGCCGTTGTAGCTCACCACCTTGTCCATGTCAATATCGTAAGTCGAATAGCCTTGGAACGTGAAAGTTGGAGAACCAAACAGGTTGGAAGCGTTGCCCAGTATTTGGTTGAATAGGTCGCTCCGGCCCGGAGTGCTTCCACCATTGTAGGAAATGACGCCGTCGTGGTTCACGTCGCCTCCCCATAGCCCAAAAACACTACCGCCAAGGTCCTTTTGAGCATTCGTACCGTAAACTGGCAGGGTTCCATTTGTAAAGTTGAACGTGGTTGGTGTCTGCGACAATGCCCTTGATACGCCAGTCATTATGCCGAGGTGGTTCCGGTGCCTTATAGCTAAGTAATACTCGTCAGGTGCGGTATGGCGGAAACTGAGCGAAGAAGTGCCGTCCATGTCCACCACATCGCCGTCCCGTTGGAGCAGCGCAGAGCGGGTGTACAGCACATTGGAAGGGGTGTTTTTGTCCCGCAGTTCGACCATGAGCCAATCGGTAATGGCATTCGAACCCGTTAGGGCGAGGGTGCCGCCCGGGGTCGTTTCTGCTCCACCTCCATTTTTATGGGTAAAACTCAAGCCAGTGTATGGTTCACCCAAAGGCAACAGCGAGCCTTCCCTGAGAGCGTCCGTCATCTGTCCACTACTATATGGCCCTTGCAAGAAGACCTTCGGGCTTACCTTTACCTCCCGCCCGTCGCCAATCACGAATTGACTGAACGAGGTGATGCCATTTCCGGTTGAAAAACTGACTTTTCCATTCCCTGTACTGACCATTTTCACCAAATCAGCATTGTCCAAGCTGCTGCCCCAAGTGTTGCCGAAGGCGATGGAAGCACGTTTATAAATGCTAAACTGGGTTGGCGTCGCTTCATCGGGCAGATAAATGCCTGTGAGGTTTTCAAAAACGATAGAGTCAAGCATCGTGAAGTTGGGGTTTGAACCATAGTTGTTTACGATGAAATAGGTTTTATCGGTCAAAATGTTTTCCCCGCTGTTCGGGTTCTGGTCGGGCGTTACGTTTAACCGGCTGACGAGCACCTCGCCATTGGGGTAGGTATTGCCTGATGTTGGGTTGAAGCCCATTTTCAAGCCAGTTGAACCAAAACTGTAAACCCCGCCACTATTTACCGTCGTGCGGTTGCTCACCCCGCCGCCGACTGGGGCAGAGGAGGTGGCACGGGTAACGCTCGTACTGTTCAAGGTAGCATGGTTGCGGTTACCAGTTTTATCATAAGCCTTGCCACTGTCTTCGTTAAATTGGAGATAGACCTTCATCTCTTGCCCAGCCAAGTTGACGACGTCCTCCTTGGTCAGGTGCATCAGTTCCCTGATTTCGCTTTGCGTCAAAGCCCGTTTCCAGATACATACTTCGTCAATATCGCCTTTGTAGGTGCGGCTGCTGCTGTTTGGGTCGTTGCCGATCCGAATGGTATTGTCGAATGCCTCAACGGCATGGGAGGAGGTATTGACAAAAGGAACCCCGTTTAAGTATATGGTAGCCTTTGTCGGTTCGACCACGAGGGCCACATGGCTCCATTCATTTGCTGGCGCAATGGCGCCGCTGCTCCAGCCCCATTGTCCGCCGTCCCAGTGGTAACGAACCTCGTTGTTGGTCTTCATGTGGATGCCTGAGGTAGTAGTGCCGCCCCTGCAAAAAATCACCCCGGCATTGTCGTTTTGCAGCCCATTTGGTTTTATCCAAGCCGAAATGGTAATGGTGTTCGAGTTGAGGTTGAGGGCAGGCACCACGGCATAGTTTCCGCTTCCTCCGGGCAGCACGAGCGCCTTGCCTGGCAGGGTATCCGCTTCGCAAACCCGCCCTGGATCCACCTCCGTGATATAGTTCGGCCCATTGCTCAATGTGATTTGAGTGCCTCCTTGGATATTACTCTTTCTGTTGAAACGAATGGTATTTGTGCCATTAAACCGAATGCCTTTTGACTTGGTGCTCCAGGTAGGTCCTTCGCCGTTTTCGCTCCGCAAATGGGCGACTGCCTTGCTAGCACTGCCTCCCAATCCTGCCACAAAACCCGCATCGTTGGTGCTCACTTCGATGGAATCCAAAGGTGGGAACCCTGTCGAAGTTGCATAATGGTTCAAAATCCAATAATTGTCAGGGAAATCATTGGTGTTTGGTTGCACACCGGGCGGAATGTTCAAACGAGTAGCCACGATGGTGCCACTTGGCTGCTCACAATCAGACATCCACAACTTGGTGCCTATCTGTGCAAAGTCATACACCGTCTGCCCAGCACTGAGGTTCAGCAATTGCGCATTGCCACCGCCGACGGGTGCCGTACTGGTTGCAAGTCCAGCTCCGGCATTGAGGCTGCCGTGGTATTTGCCAGCATGATCCATGATTTTGGTGCCATTCACGAAATTGTTGAATTGCCAGTAGCCAATCAGGTCGGGGTCTGTTGGTATCACATCCTCTTTGGTGATATGCCGCAAGCGACGGACTTCGTCATCGGAGAGCGCACGCTTCCACATGGTCACTTCATCAATATCGCCTTTGAACGATTTGCTATAATGCCCATAGCCGATGTAGATGCTCTGAATCTCCCCGGGCGTGAGCGTTCGGGTGTCCACGTATTTTTTATCGTTCAAATACATGGTAGCTGAGGACGGTGTGATGACCAATGCCACATAGCTCCATTCGTTCAAAGGAATGTCTATTCCACTGTTGCTGCCCCAAGCGGAGGCATTGCCGGGCCATTTATACCAAAGTTTTGAAGCATAATAATCAAAAATCAACCCTTCCGTGTAGTCGCAATGGGCGCACCAATCACCACTGCTGAACAAAGCGGCGTAAGCCTGCTGTGCCCCGTTTGGCTTCCACCAGCCAGTCACGGTGAAATGCGTCAGGTTGGTCAGGTTGGCTTCTTGCGAAATAAAATAATCTTCATTGGCAGCGGTTCGGAGTACCTGGCCGGGCAGAGTATCAGGTTGGCATTGGTTGTTCACGATCACCATGTTGTTGATGGTCTTCGTGCTTTGGTTGGCACCGTCTGTGACGGTAAGCACCACGTCGTAGCTGCAGTCCGTAGTACAGTTCCCAAAAACGACCTTCAGATTGCGGGCGGTCAAGCTGCTCACCCATTGCGGAGCAGGCGAAAAAGACCAAGCGTAGCTGGCTGTGCCGCTGGCAATGGAATAGCTATCGAACTTCACTGTGTCACGATTGCAAAATACCGAGTCAGTGGTGGTGATGGGCTGCGCAATGGGCAGGGAGCTTACCGCAAGCGGCGACTCCCAGATGCCGACGCCACCTGTGGCAAGCCTCAATTTGTTGTCCCGGTAGAATGGTTTCATCTGGAGTGGCGATGGTACCAGCGGCAGCCCGTCACCGTAGTCAATCCAGTCGGAAGTGGCATTGTTGTACTGCATCACCGTAGTGCCCGTGGCCAAGTAAACAACGTTGTTGGTGCCTCCTTGGAAGAAGATGTCATAAGGGTGCTGCCCATTGAGGGAGGCTGTCTGGTCCATGTCCTGCCAGACTGTGCCACCACTGATGAGGCGATAAACTTTTTGGCCATTTGCGGCGTCGTTGGAACATACCCACAGGTCGTTCTCATCGCTGGGGTTGAGGGTTATTTCCAGCTTGTTGCGGTTGCTGGCTGGAACGTTTGGCAGTTGCGACCAGTTGACGCCGCCATCGGTGGTGCGCCAGATTTGGCGGGCATTCGTGCCATTGGGCTTGAAGACCACATAGACATAATTGGGGTTGCTTCGTGAGATTTCGATTTCCAATGTCCTGCCACTTGCCCCAAAATCCCTTAATGATTGGAAAGTTATCCCCTTGTCCTTCGACCGCCAAATGCTGCTGCCCTCGCCCATGTACATCCAGTCGCTGTACCGGGGGTCGAAATAGATGCCACTCGAATTGCTTTCCGTATAGGCTTCGTTCGGAATTTTTGGCAAAATGCCATAATCGGAATACCCGGTAGTCATGGCAGTAGGAATGCTCCGAACTACCGTGCCCCCAGACCAGTATTGGTTGAAATAAGCCTTGCGGTCGGTGGGATGGACGTAACCCGTGGACTCCTCCACGCCACCCAATTTCACGCTGTTGCCGACGCCGTAGGTCTGGTAATAGCCGCTGTTTCCGGTGTGGTAGCGCCCGCCCACGAGTATATCCTCGTTCCAGCCTGCGCCAAAACCCCAGTAGTTGGAACCAGAGATGCCGTACTTCCGAGAAGTGAACGACTGGAGGTTGTCAGTGGAGTACTCAATGCCCCCATCGTTGGCTACCCAGACCTCGTTTCCATTTACTTCTATGTCTTGAATATCGGCGTGAACATTGCTCAACCGCTGCGAATCTGAGCCGCCAATGGCCGTGAAGGAAGTGCCGCCGTTGCTGCTTTCCGTGAGTCGGATGGTGCCAATCCACATTAGGTTGGCATTGAGCTGTGAGACCTCGAAATCGAAATTGTAAAAGCCCTGGTGGTAGCCATCGGAATAGGCGGCCACGTTCCAGGGCATGGTGTTGGCGGGTTGGTATGGGCCACCGTATTGCCCAGCGGGCACCGTCCAGTTTTCGCCTTTATTGTTGCTCCGCAACACCCCAATCCAGCCATTGTCATTCGCCTTGGCATCGCCGATGAGGCATACATATACCCTGTCGGGGTCGGCGGCGGACACCGCTATCTTGCCGCCGCCGATGCTGGCATTGGCGGGTACAGCGGGCAGGTAATAGCCGTTGTCCTTCAGCGTCCAAGTGCCGCCACCGTTGTCAGAGCGGAAGAGTTCGGAACGTTGCAAGGTCGTGTTGCTCTTGAGTAGATAGACCACGTTGGGGTCGGTAGGATGCCAATCGAGGTCGTGGCAGGCTTGCGTGTAAATGGCCGAACCCCAAGTAGCACCGCCATTGATGGAGACGTAAAGACCATTGGATGCTGCGCAAAAAACGCTGTCAGGGTTGGAGGGTCGGTACTTGATTTCATAGCCAGTACCGCCGAGGTTCTTCACTTCCGTCCAAACAGCCCCGCCGTCCGTGGTTCGGTAGATGCGGCTGTTGACGCCTATCATGACGATATTGGGGTTGGTCGGGTGTATTTCCAAGGCACCATAACCTCCTGAAAAAGGTTCATCAAAAGTGAGCTGCGTCCAAGTGACGCCTCGGTTGGTTGATTTGTACATGGCCCCACTCTCAGTTCCACAATATAGTATATCGGGATGGCTGTTCGACTGGTCGAGGGAATAGACGTTGACCTGGTTGGAATAGGGCGTGGTTGTGCCGGATATAAAAGTCTCAAATGGGCCGATATCCGTCCAGTTGCCAGCCATTTTCTCGGCCTTTTTGGCTTGGCGCTTGCGCAATTCGGCGAGCAGCTTCTCCTCTTCTGCTGGGCTTGGCAAAAGAATAAATCCCTCATCGTTCACGAAGCGTTGCACCTGCTTTATCCAGTACTTGAAGTTCTGGCCGTCCTCCGTCTTTTTGTATTCACGAGTGCGGTAATAGACTTCGTAGGCTTCCACTACCTCGTAGAAGTTAGGGTCGTCGCCGTACATCATCACCGCCCAATCAGGGGTATTGGCGTCAATACGGGGCACGGTCTTGAACCATTCTGGGTGGGGGACTTGTGGGTAGGCAGTGGTTTGGGAATGGGCAATGCCGAGGGAAATGACCCCGACAACCAAAGGCAAAATCAACTTTGACATCGTGTGTTCTAGTTTGCTTTTCAAAATAGTGCTTAGGAGCAGCTTGTCTTAGACTATGAGGTGCAAAACTGCATTTTAATGATGTAACATCATACAGTTTTGATGACGCAGGAAACAAATTGACGCACAATGTACCATTTTCAAAATCAAGGAACCTTGGACAAATGAGATACTATAAAATCAGGAAAGGGGCTTTTGTGTTTGGGGTTTAAAACCATACACTTTTAGTTTTGTAAAAATTCGGCTTTGCAACAGTTCAGCTTTGTTGCATGTGTAAGCCGCTTTTGTCATGGCCGCAGGCCACCTCTGCGTCATGTTGTGCCGCATAACGTGACGCAGAGGTGGCCTGCGGCCATGACAAAAGCGGCTTACACCGAGCAACTTGGAAAGTGCTATTTACATCGATTTTCCAAACACTAAATTTGTATGGTTTCAAAAGTTGGGGTTATTCATAAAACTATTTAAAAACCAACTCCTAAACAATCAATGACAAAGCCAATTTGGGGTTGGGATAGCCGCAGCGCACAACAATCAAGGCTGCACCACCACCAACCGACGCACTTGCTCCAGTTCACCTTCCGCTTTTACGTACACGGTGTAGATGCCTTGCGCAAAACCACGCAGGTTCAGTAAAATAGGTTCGTTTTCCAAAGGTTGGAAGTATTGGTCAAAGACCATTTGACCGGTGGCATTGGCGATGAAAACACGGGCAGGTATGCCGTTCAACGGAAAAACATGCAAAATGGCTTCGGTCGTAGCGGGGTTCGGATACAAGAATATGGCTTGTTTGTTAATGGTGAAATCCAATTCTACTTGGTTGGAAACTACCACGGTGCTATCTGCCATGACGACTTTGATGCGGTAAAAATTAAGGCCGTAATTCGGCGTCTTATCTTCAAAATCGTACATCGTTGGTGATTGCCCACTGGCAACGGGCTGAACCTCGCCTATGGCCTCATAGTGCAGTCCATCGGAAGCCCGTTCCACAATGAACTTGGTCACCTCACAGTTGCTGTTGCCAAGCCAAGTCAGGTTGACGCTCAGTGCATCCAGTTCTGCTTGGAGCATTCCAAAAGTCCAGTCACAATTGGCTTGGTGGTATTGGGCCGAATCCAGGAAGTTAACGGTATAGTCCTCTGCCTCACCAGCAATGAAGTCACCACATGCCGCCGCATAATCCCAACGGGACATGGCAATACGTAGGCCCACCGGCCCAGTTGGCAGGTTGGCAAGCACGTCGTAGCAAAAATCCTGCTCCCCTACCCCTTCCAGCGAGGCAAGTATTTCGTTGTCGTCAAAATAATCGCCATCCTGGTTCAAGTCGGCCCAGATTCGCCAATACATGTACTTATCGCTGGCTGGGCCGCCTGGCGTCAGTTTTAAGATACATCCTGGGTCGGGAAGTCCAAAGACGGAATTTGAGAAATCGCCCCGTCCACCGTCGTCGCCTGATGGATTGTTGAAACCTTCGGTTTGCACGTTTTCAATCCAGCCAAAATCAGAATTTCCACTTGCCACACAGGTCGCAACCTGTTGACTCTGAAACACTTGCACCGAAAAATCACAAAAACAGGTATTGCCACAATTGTCGGTGACCTCATAACTAATGGTGGTGCTGCCCAAGGGGAAGACCAGGGTGCTCAAGGCATTTGCATTGCTTGAACTGACATCGAGCTGGTAGCAGGGCACTTCCATGATGAACACATGGGGCGCATCGGCTGCGGCATCCACCCATAAGCCACCATTGCGGAGCAACACGAAATCAAGTGGGTCATTGGCGGGCACTGTCCCATTTTGCCAGTTTGAATAAGTTACTGCCTCGCCATTTGGCCAAAGAAATTGGCCTTCTACCAAGGCGTCGCTCGCCCCTATCCAAGCAGTTTGGAACAAGGGACTGAATTCTTTGCGAAGCAATTCATTTTCGTCGGCTTCGCCAATGGCCGCCAAATAGCCCCCATGTTGTGAAGCAATGGATGTTGCCTCCTGCCAAGTGACTGGGCCACCGAGGTAAGTGTAGTAACGATGCCCCGCTTTCTCTGCCATGAACATAAAACCGGGGATGTCAACGCTTGCGCAAACGGTACAATTGGTCGTACCAGGAGGCACGTTCCAATTGACAGGGGATGAATTGGAACCAGGTGTTGCGTTCACCAGGATATCCGCAGGACAATCCAAGGCGAACAGTGATTCTACCGTGATGATGAAGTTGCAGGTCGTGCTATTTCCGTTTTGGTCAGTGGCCGTGTATTCAATAAAGTTTTGCCCATGGGGCAACACATCTCCTGGCTGGTAATTAGAAATTACACCTTCAAGGCAAGGGTCGTTGGCGGTTGGTTGGGTCCAAGTTCCAATGGCAACATCGCCGCAATCCAGCAAGGTGATGGTGCTATTGTCGGGACAATTGCTCCATGTTGGCGGTTGTGTATCTGCTACGGTCACGTTGAACTGGCAGGTGGCTACGTTCAAGCTCGTATCAGAGACCAAGACCGTGACCGATGTCGTCCCCTTGTTGAACAAACTCCCGGAAGAAATGGAAAAGACCTGTGTTGGCATACCGCAATTGTCGGTTGCAACCGCTGCGCCCCAAGTGGCAACTGCCTGACAGCCTGCCGTTTGAGCCTGCACGGTGATATCCGCCGGGCAATTGACAATTACGGGGGGCTGGTTGTCCACCACGGTTATTTGTTGGGGGCATGTAGCCGTATTGCCAAAGGCATCAGTAGCCGTCCAAATGATGGTACTTACGCCAAGCGGCAAAAGGGGAGGCGCATTGTTGGAGACGGTCGGCGTTCCGCAGTTATCGAAGGCAAAAGCCGGGTCGCCTGCTATGGCGGTTGACATGTTGGACAAGCCGCATTGATTGGGTTCGGTATTCAGCGTTTTCGAAGGTGGACAGTTGATGCTGGGCAGCAATTGGTCAACCACGACGACCGTTTGGGTGCAGTAGCCAGCGTTTCCGTTAGCGTCCGTCACCGTCCAGATGACCTGTGTTTGACCAATTGGAAGCAATGCCAAGGCATTGTTCGTGATGCTTGCAACTGCACAGTTTTCAACGAGGACAGTGGGCGGGCTTAAGTTTGAAGGCGCTGTGCATTGGCCAGCCATTAATGGAAGGGTTTGGGTTGGTTGGCAGGAGATGATTGGGGCAAGGTCGTCCACGACGGTTACCACGGCAGGGCAGATGGTTGTACGGCCATTGGGGTCAATAAAACTGACGCTGACGTTGTTAGGCCCAACGCTGGCACAACCGACAAATGAAAAGCTTGGTTGCCCATTAACGAGTATCGTCCAAGCTGTGCAAAAATCAAGTTGGTTGTTGGCGAGGTCAAGTCCTTCAACTGTGGCCGTGTTGTTGGCGGCAAGACCGACCGTTGCATTGTGGCAAAGGTTGCCAGTGTTGGAGGGGGTTATCACTACCCCACTTCCCAAATTGGTTGGCGAGTTGGGCGTAATTGGGCTATCCGCATAAACAAAACCCTCGTTTTCAAAACCGCCCGTGTTCAGGTGGTTGCCCTTGTTTTCAAAAATGGCGCACAATACGTTGTGAACCATACCCTGGTTGTTCCAACTTGCAGCGGTTGCGTTCCTAATTAAATGGCTATTGGTGATTTCACTGCCAAGGTTGGCGGTGAACTGGCCTTGGTTGGTAAAATTCCGATTATTGAGCAATACGCCGGAAATGTTGATACTAGCCCCGGCAAGGTTAGTAAATGTATCGTCATTACGAAGGATGGCATTGGTCATTGAATGGATAATGCCAGCATTGGAGGCGACCGCATTGTTGTTGAATAGGTTGTTGTTGTTAAAAGTGCCAACGTTTTGGAAGCTGGCTTCTGAGTAGAACTGTCCAAAATTGTTGTAAACACCTTGGTTGGTAAATCCGCCCGATGAATGCGAAAAGACGTGGTTGTTCCGAAAAATGCCAGTTTGCGCATTGGTGAAGTTGCCCTCGTTGCTGAATGTACCATTGTTGAGGACATTACCGTGATTTTCCAAGGTACCGCTGGCTTCGACAAGGAAGTTTGTTGCGCTATTGGCCAAAACCAAGGTGCCACTGCCATGGTTGATGAAAGTTCCGAACTCCGAAATACCGCCGTTGCCGTCAAGGGTCAGGGTGCCATAATTTTGGACGTTAAAATTGAAATAGGTAAAAACGGTAACTATCGGGAAATTTGGGCCGCTTGGAGCGGCAGGGATGGTGGGTTCGTTGAAGGGGCCAGGCAAGCCATTTGTCCAATTGGAGGCAATATTCCAATTTGTGGAGTTAATACCTGTCCATGTTGTTTGGGCTGATAGGCCTGCACCTAATAGCGAAATAAGCAGCAATGCAAAGCCAGACACTTTTCGGTTCATAGTGGATTATAAATGTTTACCAATTACTGGTCGTAAACTTCAAAGTATATAGACCTGAAATCCTTCAACAGTGGGGAGAAAGAGTAACGCTAAGGATTTTTAAAACGGATGTTTGACTAAGAAATGCTTCACAAAGGTAGCTTAAATTCCTACTCAAACAAACTTTTTGGGGGAATTTAGCAAAGTCATACCTTGTGCTAAAATCAGCTATTTAGAAATGGGTGAACAGCGGTTAAAACGGGATGACAAACAGCTTTGTTCAACTGTTGGATTAGAAAAAAAGCTAAGTTTTGCATTAAAAAAACACTAACATATCATCGAAAATGACCAACAAAGAAATCGCCAAGCAATTCCAATACCTTGCTGAAATTATGGAACTGCACGAGGATAACCCCTTCAAGATCAAAACCTATCAAAACAACTACCTAACCATTCGTAAACTTCCAGAGCCACTGGCAGAGATGCCAGTTGAAGAGATGGGCAAGATAAAAGGCATTGGCAGCTCTACAGTGGCAGCCATCCAAGAAATGTTGGCATCTGGAACCATGCAAGCATTAAGGAAGTTTGAAGAGAAGACCCCTCCGGGCGTTCAGGAAATGCTGCACATACCTGGCTTTGGCCCAAAAAAAATCAGGGTCATCTGGAAAGAACTGGGTGTGGAGACCATTGGAGAACTACGCTATGCCTGCAACGAAAACAGGTTGGTAGAATTGAAAGGTTTTGGCGAAAAAACACAGGAAGACTTCCGTCAAAAATTGGATTATTTCCAGAAATCGCAGGGCAAGTTCCTTTTTGCTGAAATAGAAGCTGCATCAGAACAACTATTGAAACAATTGAGCGGGTTACTGCCAGAAGCAAGCATCAGCCTAACTGGAGCAGTGCGTCGCCGGAGCAACATCGTCGAGCGACTGGAGGTGTTGGTGGCAAGTGACCAAGCTATTTCACAAATATTTGACAATGAACTACTTACAATAACCAACCAACAAGAAAACACCTATTTTGCCACGACCAAGAATGAAATACCCGTGACCATCTATCACTGCCAGTTGAGTGAATTTGGCAGCAAGTTGTTCCGCTACACAGCTGCCGAAGCGTTCATGAAGGCTTTCTTGGACAAATTTCCGGGCATTGATTTCAAGGGCATGTCTTCCGAAGCGGCGGTGTTCGAGAAGGCCAAACTACCCTTTATCGCCCCTGAACTCCGAGAACTGGCATGGGGCATGGAAACAGATTTCGGCAGTTTGGTGGTGGAGTCAGATATACGGGGCGTTGTACATGCCCACAGCACTTGGTCGGATGGGCTGCACAGCTTGCGACAGATGGCGGAACATGCCCGTAGCCTTGGTTACGCTTACCTTGGCATCACCGACCACTCCAAATCGGCATTCTATGCCAATGGCCTGAAAGAAGACCGAGTGGTGCAGCAATGGGCGGAAATTGATTTGCTGAACCAAGAAATGGCCCCATTCCGCATCTTCAAGGGAATCGAAAGTGATATCCTAAACGATGGCTCGCTCGACTATCCCGAAGAAATCCTGGCAGGCTTCGAGTTTGTCATCGCCTCCGTGCACTCCAACCTTCGAATGGAAGAAGAAAAGGCCACACAACGATTGTTGAAGGCCATTGAAAACAAGTTTACCACCATACTTGGCCACCCCACAGGCCGCTTGCTGCTCTCCAGGCAAGGCTACCCGATTGACCATCAGAAGATAATTGACGCTTGTGCGGCAAATGGCGTGGCCATCGAACTGAACGCCAACCCATACAGGCTCGACCTCGATTGGTCTTGGATTCCCTATGCCTTGAAAAAAAACCTGCTCATTTCCATCAACCCCGATGCGCATAGCACGGGCGGCATGAATGACATAAAATACGGTGTTTACTCGGCAAGGAAAGGAGGCTTGAGTCGAAAAAACTGCCTAAGCAGCATGGAACTTGCTGATTTTGAGCAGTTTATTTCCGTTAAAAAATAGGTAACTCAAAAAAAATCAACAGCCAGCACAGAATTTTTTTTGGAAAACGCATGGAATGTTCAGCAAATCCAATATTTTTGCAAAAATTTTTTTCTACTTGACCGAACAATCCATTTATCAAAACGGTTACAGGGTCAGTTTCTTTGAAATTTTTGTCAAGTTAAAAATTGAATTCCGTACGTTTGCTGACCGATTTGCATTAAGCATTCTTTGTTCGTTTCATTCAGCCTTTACCTGACCACAAATTCACCCAAATTATAATTCTGAATCAAAATATCCTGCCTTGAAAAAGACAGGCTTGTTTAAATATTTTTCATTTTCAATTTTTCAATTCTTCTTAACATGAAAAAAGTATTCAGCCTCGTAGCAGTTGCACTGCTCACTGTTTCTGTTCTTTTCACAGCTTGCCGTGACAACGCTGCTGCTACCGAAACTCAGGAAGCTCCGGCTACTGAAGCTCCGGCTACTGAAGCTCCAGCTCAAGAAGCAGCTCCTGCCGCTCCTGCAGCTGACACCACTGGTGCTCAACAGGCTCAGTAATTCCGATATTTTCGGAGGGAATCAAAAGGGTATGGCGTTTGCCATGCCCTTTTGTTTTTCATGGCTGCATGGTTTCATGGCCGCATGGCTTTATGGCCGCATGGCTTTATGGCTTCATGGCCGCATGGTCTAATTATATGGAGTGCTGCCCACACATTGCCAACAATGAAGCAATGTAACAATGGAGCCATGAAGCCATGAATCCATTTCTCTACATTTGCCCCTCTTTTCATAAAACAGTTTCCTAGATGGACTTAGTCATAGATTTCATCCTTCACACTGACAAGTATCTCAACGACATTGTCGCTCAATACGGCATGTTGATTTACGCCGTGCTTTTCTTGGTCATTTTTGCTGAAACGGGCTTTGTCGTTACGCCTTTTTTGCCTGGTGACGGCTTCCTTTTTACTGTAGGCGTGATTGCCGGTACAACGGGTGGCGGCTTGAACCTCTGGCTGTCCATGGTGATTATGATCGTAGCAGCCATAGCGGGTAATTTGGTCAATTTTCATATTGGCAGGTATTTCAGTGCCAAGCTAAACGATGGGAAACAGCGCAAATGGCTCAATCCAAAATACCTAAGAGAAGGCCACGAGTTCTTTGAGAAGCACGGCCACCAAGCGGTCATCCTTAGCCGTTTCTTTCCCATTTTCCGCACCTTCGTCCCCTTTGTAGCAGGGCTTGCTTTGATGGACACCAAGAAATACACGCTTTACACCTTCATCGGAGGTATTTCATGGGTCATCCTACTCACCTTGGCGGGTTATTTCCTCGGCAGTTTCGAGTTTGTGAAGAAGAACATTTCTTTCATCGTGCTGGCTATCGTCGGCGTGTCGTTGATACCAGTATTTGCTGCCGCCTTGAAAAAATATTTGCAAAGCAAAAAGGTTTAGAGGTATGGAGGTATGAGGTATGGAGGTATGTGGGGCGACATCCCTCATACCTCCATACCTCTGAGCCTCCATACCTCCAAAACCTTTTCCGCCAGTACCCTTGCATGTTTCTCCTTGCTCTCAAATGACCAGCCAGCGATGTGCGGTGAAAGCAGCACGTTATCCGCTTGGCAGAGGTAGTCAAAAGCAGGTGGCAGATGCTCCAATTTGAACTTGTCAAAAGAGGTCTCTTCGTACTCCAACACGTCCAAAGCAGCGCCCAGCACCTTGCCGGATTTCAGGTTTTCCACCAAGTCAGCAGTATTCAATACCAAGCCCCTTGCCGTGTTGATGAGGTAGATGTTTTTTTTGAAATTCCGGAGAAAAGCATCGTTGATAAAACAATGGTTATCAACGGAATAGGGTATGTGGGCACTCAGCACATCGGCTTCTTCAAAAAGTTGTTCCAAGCTGGCCTCGGCTGCAAATTCATCGCCGTACCCCTGCTTGAATTTATCGTAAGCCAAGGTTTTTACCCCAAACCCCTGCAAGCGCTTGGCAAAGGAACAGCCCATATTTCCGTATCCCAAAATACCGACTGTTTTGCCCTTCAACTCTACGGCCCGGTTGGCTTCCCGTACCCATTGCCCGTTGCGCACCTGGCGGTCGGCACGGCTGAGGTTGTTCATCAGGCAAAGTAACATGCCAATGGCGTGCTCGGCGACCGTATCTTTGCTACCTTCGGGTGAAATCAGGACTTTGACGCCCATCGCCTCCGCCCACGCCACATCAATATGCTCCAAGCCAACACCCTCCCTCGCCAAAAAGACGAGGTTGGTGCAATGCTCCAAAAAGCCTTTGTCAATGCTGAAACGGCTGCGCATGACGATGCCTTGGTACTCCCCTACTCTTGCCACAATTTCAGTTTTATGGCTCGCCGTGTCAGTATGGCACTCGAAACCATTCATTGTCAATTGGGTCTCCAAAAATGGATGTGCTTTGTCGAGGAAAAGGACTTTGCCCTTGCTTTTTTTGCTCATAATGTGTTGGATAAAGATGGTAGCCTAATTTTGCGGCAAGATTTTCTCTGCGCAATATGCAAGAACCTTTGGATTCTGCTCGTTAGTTGTGTCTTAAAAAATAGAGGTCAACGCCTGCAACCCAGAAATCACACTGGAGAAAGCGAATGGTGTTTCTCCTTTAACAAACTGAAAATGAACAAATTAGCTTCCATATTTTTTCTCGCTTTATGCTTCGCAAATATACTGCAAGCACAAAATGATTCCACCAATCAGCGTTCGGAAACAGAGAAATACGCATGGCGCTTGCGGCAAGAAGTGCTCTATGGCAGCTATATCCCCAAGGATGTGAACGAGGTAATTCTGGAGCTGAACAAAAAAATTGACCCACAATCAAAGGCCAAGTTCGCCAATGTCACGGAAGACGAGGCTGCCTCCAAGTTTTTTTTCAGCCTCGGTCGTTGGATGACCCATAATTGGAGCCTCTACGAAGGTTCCCGTTTATCCAAATACATGAAAGACATGGGCATTCACCATCCCGATGACATGGTCCGGTTTTTCATCATCGTCTATCACCGCAGCCTGACCAAGAAGCCCCTTGAAGTGAAGGCTTTGGTGGCCAAATTTGTGGAAAAAGAAGAGGAAGAAAAGAAAAAACGGATGGAAGGCAGCACCATCCTCCACCAGGAAAAAAAGAAGGTGGAAAAGCCAAAACAAGATAAGAATTGAACAAAATACATCCCCAAAAACCAGAACCCATGCAATATATTAATGTGCAAAAACCAAGTTCAAGGGCTTGGTTTTTCAATTTTTATACTTTTGCGCCGTCTTAGGTGGCGTCCTGCCCTTTTCACATGCCCACAAACATTGGTAGATGAACGGATAGTACGCTCCAACTCCACCTTCTCAAATCCAACTTAACAAGCAATTTATGCCAAAGAATCTTCTCATCGTAGAGTCTCCGGCAAAGGCAAAGACTATTGAAAAATTCCTCGGAAGCGATTTCACTGTAAAATCGAGCTATGGCCACGTTCGTGACCTTCCAAAAGAGGATATTTCCGTTGACATCGAAAATAATTTCAAGCCAAATTACATCGTCACGCCCGACAAGGCCAAGGTAGTGAAGGAACTGAGGGACGCGGTGAAAAAAGTGGACGAGGTCTGGCTCGCAACGGACGAGGACCGGGAGGGCGAAGCCATCTCCTGGCACCTCTGTCAAGTGCTTGGCCTCGACGAGCACACCACCAAGCGCATCGTTTTCCATGAAATCACCAAGCCAGCCATCCAAAAAGCCATCACACAGCCCCGCCTGCTCGACCTCCACCTCGTTGACGCCCAGCAGGCCCGCCGGGTGGTGGACCGCCTCGTGGGCTACGAGTTGTCGGAACTGCTTTGGAAAAAAGTGAAGGGCAAGCTATCCGCAGGTCGGGTGCAATCCGTGGCTGTGCGGCTTGTGGTAGAGCGGGAGCGGGAAATTCAGGCGTTTGAAATCACCCCATTTTTCAAAATTGCGGCTGAATTCAATGTGAAAAGCGCTGACGGCAAGGTGTCCATCCTAAAGGCCGAAGCGCCAGAACGCTATGAGAACCAAGGCACTGCAAATGCTTTTTTGCAAAAATGCATAGGCGCAGCTTTCAATATCAATGACATTGAGGTGAAACCAGCGAAGCGCAAGCCAGCTGCACCGTTCACCACTTCCACCTTGCAGCAGGAGGCCAGCCGCAAGCTCGGCTTCTCCGTTAGTCGGACTATGCTCGTTGCCCAGCGGCTCTACGAAGCGGGCTTCATCACCTATATGCGTACCGACTCGACCAACCTGAGCGAAATGGCCATTGCCACCATTGCCCAGGAAATTGAGAACCTGTACGGCAAGAACTATGTGCAGACCCGCCGTTACAAAACCAACAAGGCAGGCGCTCAGGAGGCGCACGAGGCCATACGCCCCACCTATATCAATAACCTCACTATACCCGGCGACCGTGACCAGCAGCGCCTGTACGAACTCATCTGGAAGCGTACCATCGCCAGCCAAATGGCCGAGGCTGAATTGGAGCGGACGATAGTGAAAATTAGTATTTCAACCCACCCAGGCTCACCATTGCAGGCGGAGGGCGAGGTACTCAAATTTGACGGATTCCTGAAAGTTTACCTCGAATCTAACGACGATGACGACGACGAGGACAACAAGGGCATCCTGCCGCCATTGAAGGTTGGCCAACCACTGGACTTGAAAGAAATGAACGCCACCGAGCGTTGGACACGCCCTCCATCCCGTTACTCCGAGGCGGCCTTGGTAAGCAAATTGGAAGAATTGGGCATTGGCCGCCCCTCCACCTACGCCCCCACCATTACCAAAATCATGGAAGAAAACCGAGGTTACGTGGTCAAGGAAAACCGGGATGGCGAAGTGCGCAAGTTTGCGATTTTGACCTTGAAAAATGGGCAAATCGCCCAAAGCGAAGGCAGTGAGGTAACGGGAGCCGTCAAGAACCGCCTCTTCCCCACCGACATGGGCATGGTAGTGACGGACTATCTCGCCGAGCATTTTAAGGAAATCATGGATTACAGCTTCACCGCTGATATCGAAAAAGATTTCGACGTCATTGCCGAAGGCAACAAAAACTGGGTGAAAACGGTGGGTGATTTTTACCACCCCTTTCATGCCACGGTAGTGAATGCGTTGGAAACCAGCGCTCGTGCCACTGGGGAGCGCATCCTGGGCAAAGACCCCGTTTCAGGCCGCACCGTGCTCGTGCGCATGACCCGCTTTGGCAAGCCCGCCGTGCAAATCGGCTCGAAGGAAGAACTTGGCGACGAAGAAAAGGCCAAATTCGCCAACCTCAGCCCAGGCATGAACATTGACAATGTGACCCTGGAGGAGGCGCTGAAGCTGTTCACACTCCCCAAAACCCTGGGCGAACATCAAGGCAAGGAGGTGAGCATCGGTTTGGGCCGCTTTGGACCGTACATCAAGCATGGGGATGCATTCGTGTCTTTGCCAAAAGGGGAAGACCCGCTGGTCGTCACTATGGAGCGTGCCATTGCGCTTATTGGCGAAAAACAACAGGCTGATGCACCCATTGGCACTTACAAAGGCATTGGCATCACCAAGGGCAAGGGCCGATTCGGACCGTTCCTGAAATGGGGCGACCTCTATGTGAACGTGCCTGCCAAGTACAAATTAGAAACCATCACGGTGGACGATTGCCACAAGCTCATCGAGGCGAAAATCAACAAGGAAGCTAACCGCTACGTGCAGCAATGGGAGAAAGAAGATATTGCCATTGAGAATGGACGTTGGGGGCCTTTTATCCGTTTCAAAAAGAACAACGTGTCGTTTCCGAAGGTGGAGGGTGAGAAGGTGACTTCCGAAAAAGCCGCAACCATGACGCTGGAAGAAGTTAAGGCGATTATTGAGGCGGCATTGCCGGGTAGTTTTAAAAAATGATGCTTTTGAAAACAATATCCTTCATTTTGCTCTTGTCGTGTTCTTTCATTGCTACAGCTCAAGAACAATACGAGGACATCATCTACCTCAAAAACGACATGGTATTGAGGGGCAGGATATTGGAGCGGCAATCTGACGGAAGTGTGCGTATGCGCCAATCTGATGGCCGTGAAATCGTGGTATCCATCAAGGAAATCAAGAACGTCGTGGTGCAGGGCATTGGGTCTAACCCCTCTGATTATGGTGGCAAAACTGCATTTGGAATTTCCCTCTTCGGCGATGGTATATTTGGTGTAAATTTTAGGCTACGTGCAGCAAATGAACTTTATGCCAACCTATCAGTTCAACCTGGCGCAGTTGTACTCGTCAATGACGTAACAGACGAAGCCCGGGTTGAATGGGGCTTGGGAATTGGTGGTGAACTGAATTATTTCTTGAAACGAAAATTCAAGGAATCGAAGCAAAAAGTGAGAGCGAATGGGCTTTTCTTTAGGACTTCGCACAATTTTGGTGATTTTGAAACCACTCGTTTCAGTTTTGGCTGGAGTTCAGAATATTTTAAACTAAACCGATTTAAAAGGGGTTTTCTATTGAATTTAGGGTTCGGCTACACACTTAACCATTGGTTCGACAACCCTTTGAATGCAGTTTACTTGGAAGGCAGGCGTGAATTGGAACCAGGGCTTTATTTCCGGCTGCAATGGAATTTCTTTCAATAGAATTTTAATTTAGATTTGTACTTTGAGAACGGATTGAAGCCAAATTCAACATATCAAAGGTCAATCGCCTACTTGTTGGCGCTTGTTTTCTTTCAGGCCGTGGCCTTAAAGGAATTGCACCATTTATTGGAACACCACCACGAAGCACTCGCCCATTGCGAAGCAACTGGCTACGAAACCCACCTGCACGGCGAGGAATACCACGCCGAGAGTTGTTTCGTCTGCGATTTCCATTTTGCACCAGCAACGCTGGATTTTCTGGCCATATCAATCTTTAAACCAACGGCCCTTGCCTACAAGTGCTGTTTCTCCTATCATTCGCCTTTATCACAAAGGGTAAACTGGAACTTTCTACTCCGTGGGCCACCAACCTTGGCCGTCTGATTTTCAACATTTTATTATTGCCTGATTTTCAACATTTTATGTTGCTTGGATGCGTTTGAGGCAACCGCTGTTAGGGCTTCATGCGCTAACAGCGGTTGCCTCAAACGCATCCAAGCAATAATCAAAATCCAGTTTACCATGCCAAGGTTAAACTGCATAATCCTGTCCATTCTTGGGTTATTGCCATATTGGGGCTTTACCCAGCATAATTGCCACGCTACCCTTTTCGGGACAGTAACGGAAGAAGGCACGGAGGAACCAGTGCCATTTGCTGAAGTCTTCATCGTGCAAACCGGCCAAGGTGCCGTAACTGATGATAAAGGCCGTTTCGTGTTCACTGAACTATGCGAAGGTGACTACACAGTTACTTGTCACCATATCGGATGCAGCCATCTTTCTTCGGAAATAAAAGTGGTGGGGGAAACGAACCTTTGCTTTCACTTACAGCACGAATCGCTCAACTTGAGCGAGATAACGGTACATGCCAAGCCCATTGAATTGCGCAGCATGCAAGCTCAGCAAAGCCTTACAGGAGAGAAGCTTTCCGCTGTCAAAGGACAAACGCTTGGCGACTTGCTGAAAACGCTGCCCGGTGTCACCACCTTGAACACGGGTGGTAGCATTTCAAAACCAATTATACGTGGCTTGCACAGCAGCCGGGTGCTCATGCTCAACAACGGCGTTCGGCAGGAAGGGCAGCAATGGGGCAGTGAGCACGCCCCAGAGATTGACCCCTATATCGCCGACAAAGTGACCGTCGTGTATGGCGCAAATAGCGTCCGTTATGGTGCCGATGCGCTGGGCGGCGTAGTGGTAGTAGAACCACGGGCAATGCGAGGCGAACCCGGGATGGGTGGCGAGGCGAACCTGACTGCCTTCGGTAATGGGCGGGTCGGCGTGACATCAGCCATGGTGGAGGGCAAAATGAAGGGCAAATTGCCATTATCAGGCCGGCTCCAAGGCACACTCAAGCGGGGCGGCGACCAACGCACACCTGATTATTTTTTGCAAAACACGGGCACCAAGGAAATCAACTACTCAGCAGCGATTGGACTGGAGCAGGAGCGATGGAACACTGAAGTATTCTTCAGCCAGTTCTTCACGGACATCGGTATTTATCGTGGCTCGCATATCGGCAACTTGACCGACCTCCAGCAAGCCATCGAGCAGGGGCGGCCAACGGACGACGGTTCGTTCAGTTACAAACTTGGCAGGCCAATGCAACGGGTGGCGCACTATCTTTTCAAGGCAAAAACGGCGCTAAAAACGGGAACAGCTGGTGCAATGACCTTGCAGTATGCCCGTCAGTTCAATCGCCGGGGCGAGTTCGATGCGCACAAACGGTACGGCACATTGCCCAGCGAACTGGAGAACCCAGAGATGCTATTTGAAATCACCACACACACGCTCGACTTGGCTTGGGAGCACAAAAGCTGGCGACATTTCACCGGCAGCCTTGGCGCCCAGGGCATGGCACAGCGCAACACCACCGACCGAGGTGGTCTCATACCTGATTACGAGGGCCAAACGGCAGGCGTGTTTTGGGTGGAACGCTGGCGCAAATACCCGTTCCCCTTGGAGTTCGAGGCGGGTGTGAGGTACGATGTGCGCAGGATGGATGTCCAGAATCGGGGTAATGAGGTCATTGACAAGCAATTGAATTTCGACAACTTGTCAGGTACGCTTGGCATGGTCTATATCGTTGCGGAGCAATTTGACCTGAAGCTTCATTGGGGCTCGGCCTGGCGGGCACCGAATGTCAACGAGTTGTTCAGCGATGGGGTACACCATGGCTCGGCCAGTTACGAGAAGGGCCGAACTGACTTGAAGTCTGAGCGGGCCAACAATATCACACTGACCTTGGATTTTGACAATGCTCGCAATTGGAGCGCCAGTTTTTCCCTTTATCGCAATCTCATCCAAGACTTCATTTACCTGAAGCCACAGGACAAACCAGTGCTGACCATTCGAGGTGCCTTCCCAAGCTTCGCCTACGACCAAACAGACGCCCGACTCACGGGCTTCGATTGGAATTCGGCTTGGAATTTTGCCAAAAAATGGGAAGTCTCTTCAAGTGCCTCCCTCCTGAGGGCATGGAACAAAAAAGCCGATGATTGGCTGGTGCTAATGCCCGCCGACCGGTTCAACCTGGGTTTGACCTTTTCGCCAAAGGCGGAAAAAAGCAAGGATGAAACGGGCAATGCGCCCTACCTAAAAATGGGCATTGAGCGGGTGTTTGAACAAACAAGGACGCCCGAAAACGTTGATTTTGCGCCAGCGCCAAATGCCTATACACTGGTCAACTTCGAGGCTGGAACGAGTTTTAGAGTTGGCAGTCGGCAGTCGGCAGTTGGCAGTCGGCAACCACCAATTCATCTTACGATAACCATCAACAACCTACTCAACTCCGCCTACCGGGACTACCTGAACCGCCTTCGCTATTTTACACATGAGGCGGGCAGGAACGTGTCGGTTCGGCTTAAGTATTCATTTTAATCGTTGAAATTGCTTGCTTGTTGAATTGCTGTTCTTCCACACCAATATAACAATCAAGCAATTCAACAATCAAACAACTTAACAATGAAAAATTTCAAGTTCCTATTTGCAATCCTGGCACTAAATGCCCTTCTCTTCACCGCTTGCGACAAGGACAATGGCGATGACAACGAGGGAGAACTTATCACAACCGTAAAATTGACCTTCACGGAGGTTGGTGGGGGCTCCACAGAGTTCACTGTTAAAGACCTCGATGGCGATGGTGGCGACCCGCCAGTGGCAGACGACATTACCTTGAAAGCGAACACGGCCTATACTATCGGCGTGGAATTCTTGGATGAAAGTGAAGCCGGCCACATCCACGATTTCACAGAGGAAGTGCAGGAAGAAAGCAATGACCACCTTGTTTGCTTTGTTGCTTCTGGTGCCATTTCTGCTCCTGTTATCGGCGACTTAGACGGAAATGGGAAGCCGCTTGGCCTCGAAAGTGCCGTTTCCACGGGCGATACTGGCACCGGAGTGCTTCAGATTACTTTGAAGCATTTACCAGAAAAAACTAATCCAGAACCTTGCAGCACTGGAGATACTGATGTTGACGTGACTTTTCTTGTCACAATTGAATAGGGTTTTAGGTGTTTATATTGCGGGGCCGCTTCCGGGCGGCCCTGCATTTTGAAAAATGACAACTGCCACCTTCCATGGAATATTGGCCGTCTTTTTATTGACGGTCTCCCTGTTTGCCACCATCGGCAAGGAGTTGCACCACCTGCCATTACGGGGCGAAGCCCTGCAAAACACACGCACTGCCTATCGGATTTACAATTGTATTTCCACCCTAATCCGCCAGCTATTTGCCAATTACTGGAACACAGGTCAAATAATAAACCTACCTTTGCGCAAAAATTGGAAAACCACTTCATTGCGTAGCCATTATCCGTTCCACAAGCTTTGATTTTCCACCTGATTCAATACAATTTATGGCAAAATCAAAAGAAACCTACGGGAAAAAAGAGAACGAAAAAAAGAAGCAGAAGAAACGCCAAGACAAAGCCGAGCGCAAGGAGCAGCGTAGATCTGACCCCAGCAATGCGAAGTCCTTCGAAGAAATGATCATGTACGTGGACGAAAACGGGAACCTCACGCCCGAAAAGCCCGACCCCAGCAAGCGAATCAAGATAAACAAGGAGGACATCGTGCTTGGCGTACCAAACCGCCCACAGTTCGACCCACAGCGCAAGGGCCGTGTCACCTATTTCGATGACGCCAAAGGTTACGGCTTTATCACTGACCGGGACAATGATGAGCGTATCTTCGTACATGCCAGCGAACTGGAAGAAATGGTTCAGGTCAACGACAAGGTTACTTTTGAAAAAGGCAGGGGGCCAAAAGGGCCAATCGCCATCAACGTCCAGAAAATCAAGCTTTAAGTTGAAGTCCAAAGGCAGGCAACTGCCCTTTTTGCTTGATTTTGCCTTTGATTTTCGGCAAATAATAGGGGGCAAACAAAAAAAAAGCATTCTATTTGCAGCCTCCGCTGGGATGTTCAACCTTCGTTGGAATGCAAAAGCGGTCTTTAAAACACCATTATGCTTCGATATAGCGCCGATGCCCGCTCTTTCGCTTTCATGCTACTCACCACTTTCCTCTTGTTTTTTCTTTGGAACAATGGCGGCGGACTTAACACTCCAGTCTTCATTTTGCTCTACGGGCTACAGCTCCTGATGGCCGTGGTTGTGTCCGTCATGGTACACAACCACCAGCATTTGGCCATGTGGAAGCATAAATGGCTAAATGTCGCCACTGACAACTGGCTCACGGCTTTTTATGGCTTCCCCATCTTTGCATGGATACCCACGCATAACTCCAACCACCACGTCCACGTCAACAAGGAACCGGACTATACCCGCACCTACCAGCGCTCTGAAAAGAACAACTTGCTCACCTTAGTCACTTACCCTTCGCTTAGTGGCATGAAACAGCAAGGCCCAGTTTTTCAGTACATGAAAACGCTTTGGAGCCAGAACCGCCGCAAGTTTTGGTTCCATTTCCTACAAGTCATCACCTTGCTGGCCTTCGTTATGGTCGCCCTGCTGCTTGACTGGAGAAAGGCCATCTGGTATGTCATCATCCCACAGCAGGTCTCTACTTTTAGCGTGCTCATTTTCAACTACGTGCAGCACATCCATGCCGATGAGGAATCGGAGTTCAACCATTCCCGCAACATCACCGGGGCGGTGCTCAATTTCATTCTATTGAACAACGGATACCATACTGCCCACCATATTTCCCCGGGCATTCATTGGAGCCAATTGAAGGAAAAGCACGAATCCATCGCAAGCAAAATAGACCCACGCCTTAACGAGCGCAGCTTTCTTTGGTATCTATTCCGAACTTATATCCTTGGCGCATTCATCCCTTCCTGCCGCACACAGAACATGCGTTTTGAGCGGATGCAGGGTAGTGAGGCAAAAGAGATGAAAGTGACGGCATGACATCGTTCAAAACCGCTATCTCAGCCACTTTCTCACCGCAGAAAATTCATTACAAAAATAAAGATGTGTAAAAAATTGACATTATAAAACTATTACCTTACCTTTGTACCACAATTGAGAGATTTTCTGTTCAAACAGAGAGAATTAATTGGAAATACGTTTTACCAGCACAATCCTGCAAGCAAAGTTTTCTTTCGACAGTTTTCCTGCCTTCAGTCCCGATGCTTGCTCCATTTGCCCGGCTTCATTTTCCAACGACCTACCACTGCTTAAATTAGATTTCCTCAAGTTTATTTCATCTTAATTTTTTTGTTCAATGAACATCTTTGCAGCAAAACTGAGTTTCGACACTCAGTCCGAAGACCTACGTTCGGCCTTCGAAGAATTTGGCGAAGTTACTTCTGCCAGCGTTATCACTGATAAGTTCACCGGCAAATCCAAGGGCTTCGGCTTTGTGGAAATGGCCAACGACGAAGAGGCTCGCAAAGCCATCTCCGAACTCAACGAAAGCGAACTTGACGGTCGCACCATCGTTGTTAAAAAAGCTGAACCAAGGGAAGATCGTGGCGGTAGCGGCGGCGGCGGTGGAAACCGTGGCGGCGGCGGCGGGTTTAACCGTGGCGGTGGCGGCGGCGGATACAACCGTGGCGGCGGCGGCGGCGGACGCTATTAATTCAAGATTTGAAAGCACTCTGGCATTGCCAGGTACAATAGATATTTTGAATAAACAGCCTTGGGGTAATTCCCAGGGCTGTTTTTTTTTTGCTCCATTCTGAAAAAAATCGCTTTTCTTAACAAACGATCGCACCCCCACCCTTGTAATCTCTTTTTTGGCGGCTGCACCACCGAAAAAGAGATTTAATTGGAGCCATCAGCAACTTGGGTTATTTAGTCTTCCAAAAGAATAGCTGCTAGCAAGGAATAGCATAGTGGGGCAATGCCCCACCCACCATCCTTTTTTCATTTGGTAAAAAAGTCCGAAGCGGTTCTATTCAATGTTTTCAAGTCCGCCCCGGCTTATTCGATTATTGATGTTTTGGACAAAAAACAGGCAGCACAAAGCAAAAATTAGCTAGCAACAGCATTTGTTTCCTGCTACTCTTTCAATCTCATGATTCCATGCTTGCAACACCCACGAATAGCCGTAACCTTTGCCCGCATTGAAAGGTCTGATAGTGTTATCAGTGCAATTAAAGCTGAATCAAACTTAAAATCAGTTTCCGCCATTCAACCCGCCATTGCTGTTAGGCCCCGATTCCTGCGTAGGTGGTGCTTTCACTTCGCCTTTGACGATAAGGGTATGCGTGTCCGGAGTCTCATTGGTAGTTAATGTTATCCACTTATTGAATGGGCCAACCCGATTGGTGTCGTAGGTTGCGTCAATATAGGCGGTCTCGCCCGGCATGATGGGTTCTTGAGGGTATGTGACTTTAACACAGGCACAAGAAGCTTTGCCCGATTTGATAATAAGTGGCTCGTTGCCCTGGTTGGTGAATTTGAACTTGTGTAGCCCATCAGCATTCTTGTCCATCATGCCAAAGTCATGCGTGGTTTTCTCAAAAGTCATGACTGGGCCATTGGTGTGTTGCGCTAAGGCAGCCATAGCGCCAAAGGCAAGGAAGCTGAAAATGAAAAAAAGCTGTTTCATTGAATGATAATTTTGTTGTTAAAAAATGATGTGACGCTGAAAAGGCTTGGCCTTCACCGAAGCCTTTCCAGTTGTTTATTTACGATGTCACAAAGGAGCAGGCTAAATTTGAAAACACCATTATTTATGGCGTTACAAAAGCGTTACAATGAAAAACTGGTGAGGTAAGCCACTGTATGTCAATGTACTAGCCCTATGTGATTAGTGATTGGTGATTAGTGATTGGTAGGGCCGCTAATCACCAGTCACCAGTCACGAATCACCCATCACCCTACCGCTCATTCTTGATTTTATCCGCAATGCCTTCCACCCAATCGTAGATCTCAGCAGACTTTCCATTTGGGTCGGGCTGAACGCCTGCCCTAAAATCGTAGCCGCTGCCCATGCCGAAATATTTGCCGAGGTTCTCCGGTGTCTCGTCCATGCTCCACTCGCTTTCGATGAGGAAGACCCAGTAGCTATGGCCATTGCCTTCTGCCATGCCCACGCCCATGCTATAGGCAGATGCCCGCAGGAGCGTATAATTGTGGCCGGGGCTTTTCTTCCAACCCTCCACGACCGAGGCGGGCGAGAGGTTCTCCGGCCCTTTGAACAGGTTCTCCATGATGCCCGTAAAAGGTGGCGTTGTAGCGGCGGAATGAAGCACATTCCAGCGGGGCCAGAACCCGTCCTTGATGGCACGAACCATTGGGCCGTTGATGCCTTTTGGGTCCTTTTGGTGATGGGCCTTGTCGTAGTTGTACTCGCCGGAGGCGAACTTCTCGGCAGTGGCCTGTGCGGCATTCATCAAGTCAGGGTTGACTTCCAGTTGGACGTTGCCCTTCGTCGTATTGGGCGCTGCGATAAGGCAATTGCCAGGCGACCAATTGGCGATGTTCGTGTTGTATTTGCCAGTACTGCGGTATTCATTGATGAGGCGAATAACCTCGTCCTTGGCATCGCCAGCACTTGGCCGGGCGTTCCAGCTAAATGCGGTTAGGATGAATGCTGCGATAAACAGGATAGCTGAACCGGCAGCTATACGTGAAGTTAGGATTGAGTTTTTCATTAAAATGTGTTCTTTTGATAAATGATGAAATTAGGGATATGGAGAATTAAACGGATAGACCATTTCAATCATGACTTCTTGGTAATACTATGAGTCTTTGTTCCTTCGTGTTAAAGAATAAACACGGAGACACAAAGACACATAGGGCCACAAAGCAAACTGCCGAATAAACCAATCCATCTATTTAAAACCCTATATTTTAATTAATTGGCTGGTTTAAACGAATCCAGTGCAGCCTGAATCGTCGAACCATTTTTCAAGATGGAACTCTTCTCCCCAATGCCGAGGTAAATCGTGAAGTTTTGGTTGTTCTCGCTTTGAATCAACAAGGAGCTGATGAACACATAGGCATCATTGTCCTTTACGACAGCCGTGCCATCAATGGTTTGGATGGTAAGCCCATTGCGCTGCGACTCCGAAAAAGCTTCTGGCAAAACAATGTCCTTCAGGGCTGCATCAAAGCCTTTGCGGGCAATGGTGGCCGCCTCGTTGATGTCAGAAGTGCTGGTCTGTATAACCATCAGCACGATGTTTTCATCTGGGGAAGTCACCGTTACCATCTCCGGTTCTTTTTCCCATTTCCAATTTTTAGGAAAATCGAACCCAATGCCATTTAACTGGGCATGTTCTGTTGTTTCGGCAGGCACATGCACGGGTGCTGGCGCCCCCACTTTGCGGCGCAGCGCAATCTTGCCCATGCCACAACCTTTCCAGGTGCCTTCGAGGTATTCGTACTCGTCTTCCACCCGGTAGTTCAACGTGGCGTCGTTCATGCAGTAGCCATAGCCGAGGTTCTTTTTTGTGCTGTATTTCAACACCTTCCGTTTCTCGTCCCAAGTGATGGCAATGCTCATTTTACCACGGCTGCCGCCGCTCATGATATTGTAAAAACCATCATCGGCGTTGTTGTTGAGGGCATTGACCTCAATTTCGAGAACATAGCGGGAATAAGCGGGCGTCCATTTATCCGTATCCCAGTTGTACTGGATTTTATCGGGATTGATAGCGCCTGTTCCGAAATTGAGCATACCCTGCCAGCTACCAGTCACGTCTTGTGCCATGATTTGCGCAGCAAAAACAAGGATAAAAACTTGTGTAAAAACGAATGCAATTGATTTTTTCATTGATGAAAAAGGTTTTAGAAATTGGAAATTGAAAATTAAGAAATTAAGAAATTGGGAAAATAGTTAAAAGGTCCTTACCAGTGTCATCGGCCCAGCAGAGTCCACCGATTGGAACTCCAGCACGATTTCGTCAGGGCTGTTCACGGTCACTTTCCAGGTATCGATATTGCCATGAATGCCTTCCGTTGAAAAGGTATAGACATTGTCTTCCCGCTTCACGAACTTGAAGTATTGATTGGTCTTGGAATTATCGGGCGTCACGTAGGTATAGGTGCCTTTCGGTTGCTCTTCGCCTCCTAAAGTCTGCTCCATTTCGACCTCGAAATAAACGGAGTTGCCATCTGGATGTGCGCCAGCAAAGGAAGCAGCGGTCAGCAACTTACTATTGTCGGCAGGTGGCAGTCGGCGGAAGAACATGATGCCATTGTTGCCATCTTGCGAAGTCCAGCGGCCTTCAAAATACTCGTAAGTGCCATCGTTCATCAGTTTCATGGTGCGGTTGATGGTATTGGCGAATGGAGCGCCTTTCAATACCTTCGTTGGTTGCCAAACCATGATGTTTGAAGCTTCATCAAAACTACCCTTTATTTCATAGCGGCTGGGCACCACTTTCCCGTATTTCTCGACCGTCCGCCAAGTACCTTTGAGATTGTCGTTCGTGCCTTCCAAGTGCATTTCCATTACATAAGTGGAGAAGCCCTGAGGCAGGTTATAATTGTACTTGCGGGTGTCCCAGTTGAAGGTCATGTCCTTCGGGAAGGGCTTTTTCTGCACGACTTGCACGCCTTCCCAATCCCCGTTGATGTACTGGGCAGTGGCGGTGTTGCTGGCAAACAGGAACAGGATTGCCATGATTGAAAATGCAGGAAATATGTTCTTCATCTTGTTTCAGATTAAATGCTGCATGGCAGCGTGGTTAAGTTTATAGTTATTTGAATAACTGGTTGATGTTTGAGTTGCGCAAGGGGGCAAGCCCCCTTGGAAATGACGCTACTCCAAGGGGGCTTGCCCCCTTGATAGCATTCCAGCCAATTATTCAAACAACTATGAATCAGTGAAAAAGGCAATTTTCCGCTTCTAAAAAATCACATCCTTGTCATGGTTATCGGCCCAGCAGAATCCACCGACTGGAACTCCAGCACGATTTCGTAGGGGCCGTTCACGGTCACTTTCCAAGTGTCGGTATTGCCGCCGACGCCCTCCGTTGTGAAGGTATAGACGTTGTCTTCCCGCATGACATACTTGAATTGCTGTTCGCTTCTGCTACGATCGGAAGCCGTGTAGGTATAAGTGCCTACGGGTTGTTCATCGCCGCCAAGGAACTGTTCCATTTGCACACTAAAATTGACCTCACCGCCATCGGCATGGGTGCCGGCGAAAGAGGCAACGGTGAGCAATTTGTCATTGTTTGCAGGTGGCACCCGGCGGAAGAACATGATGCCATTGAAGCCATCTTGCGAAGTCCAACGCCCTTCAAAATATTCATAAGCGCCATCCCCCAGCAGCGTCATGGTGCGGTTGATGGTGTTGGCGAAGGGAGCGCCTTGCAGTACCTTCGTTGGTTGCCAAACCAACAGCCCTGTGGCGGGATTGAAACTGCCTTCTACCTCATATAAGCCCGGCTTTAATTTGCCATATTTTTCAATGGTATGCCAAGTGCCTTTTACTTCGTCATTCGTGCCTTCCAAGTGAAGTTCCATCACAAAGGTCGAGAAGCCCTGAGGCAGGTTGTAGTTGTACTTGCGGGTTTCCCAATTGAAGGTCATGTCCTTCGGGAAGGGCTTTTTCTGTGAGACCTGCACGCCTTCCCAGTGGCCGTTGATGTACTGGGCAGTGGCCGTATTGCTGGCAAAAAGGAACAAGATTGCGATGATTGAAAATGCTGGAAATATGTTCTTCATTTTTATTGAAATTTAATGCTGCATGGCAGCGTGGTTAAAATTTTGGCTTAAAGCGCATTTACCCGAAACTTGAGGTTTCATGTGAACACTAAAGGATGCTGAGCCCCTCCTAGCCACCTTCGGCGGCTCGTCGGGGGAAGGGAGATTTTGGGGTGGCTGCGCCGCCCCAAACCCCTTGCTTTGACGTTCATCATTTCTCCTCAGCCGCAGGGCCACCGCCCGCAGCAGGAGCTGAAAGTCCCAACTCGTAGCTGGTATAGTTCAGGTTGCCATCCACCGTGTGCAGGATGATTTTCCGGCTAGCAGCATCGCCCGTGAGCCAGGCGGCCTTGCCTTGGTAGTTGAAGGCATCGTCTTGCCAGTGCATGCGCACAGGGGCAACCACTTTCGGAGCGCCGACGCTGATTTTCACTTGGTCGCCGCTGCCGCTGAGGGTCACTTTTGCCGCTTTGGTGGTCACGTAGTTCGTGGCATAGCGAGGGTTGTCGAGGGCGATGCAGCCGCTCACTTCGGCGCTGTGTTCTTCCCAAAGGGCGATGTAATTGTTCTCGCTGATTTTCACCAAACGGGGACGCTGCGCCGTGGTGAATTTCTCGCCTTTCGGGATGCGGCCCACGAAGCCCTTGCTGTAGTTCGTTCCCCAGACCACACCTGCCGTCGTGATGTGGCGACGGGCAGCGGCCATTTGGTAGGCGTTGTCCTTGCCGGTATAGAGGTTGTAGTTGAAGCCGTCGTCGGTGGAGTGGCGGGAAACCGTTTTGCGCTCGCCCTGGCTGTTGATGACGGGCGTACAGTTCACGTACCAAGGCTCGAAGCCCTCGCCGCCCCAAGTCATATTGTTGCCATATTGCGCCAGCACCGATTCTGGATTTTCATCGCCGAAGTCCACCGCACCGCCATCGTTGAGGGCCACCATGCCGTCCTCGGCCCGCTTGGGGTCGAAGCGGGTGATATTGGCCTCATCGTCGAAATTGGCCTTGACGTGCACCAGCGCAATGTCAAATGGATTGGTCATGCCGTCGGTGTTTACGATAGGGTCCGTTTCGCTGCGTGGCTTGCCGCCGAATTTGTCGTCCCAATCCTGCTCCGTGGCGATGATGGCAAGGTAGCCGCCGTTCAGGCCGGGCTGCACGGCACCGAGTTCCGTGTGCGTGTCGTTGGCGTAGTGCATGGCGCTGTGGATGGTGCGCACCCGCTCGTCCCGCTTTTCAAACGGGTATTTTTCCGAAGGGCTGAACCGCATCAGCACGGTGCCATAGCTGTGGTCACGGTTCTCCATCACCACGAATTTTTTCCCGTCCCAAATCAAGCGGTTGTCAAAATTGTGCGTACCGGGGCCGATAGAAACGGCATCGGTTTGGTTCAATTTGCTGGCATCCAACATCGCCACGTAAGGGTGCGAGTAGCCACCGTTGACCGCCACGAAGAGCTTGCCCTCGCCCGCTGCCAATTTGCTCGAGCCCGCATAAAGCGGCGAAAGCACACCCGATTTGCCGTCGTTCTTTCCGCTCCAAACCGTGCTGCTGTTGCTGTTTTTGAACAATTTCAAAGCCTGTGGTTGGTCGGGCATGGTGTGGCGCTCGGCGCTCAGCACGAAGTCGTCGTCGCCGATGCGGGTATAGCCAGCGAACAGGCCGAGCGAGTTGAAGGTGCGGCGCTGTTGGAGAGTGTTGGCTTTACCAGCCTGCAAATCCTTACCCGCCCGGTGGACGAAGATTTTGCTGCCATCGGCAGATAGCCAGGCGATGTCCAAGGTACCGTCGGCATTGGGATGCCCGATGATTTGCGGGCAACGCTCGTAGGCCAAGCTGGATTTTTCACTGACTGGCAAACCCGTCACGTCGAGCTGGAAGGGGCGGTTGCCGAAATCGGTATCTTTTGCCGTGTAAACACTGCCCCTCACCTCGCTGGCCACGATGATGAACTCCTCTTTGGAACCGCCCGGCTTGGAGGCGATGCCAATGAACTTGAGCCTTGGGTCACGCAGGCGCTGGATGCCGGTTTCACCATCCACTGCCCAAGCTCCGAGGGCCTCCTCGACGGGGTCGCCCCAGGCTTCCATGCGGAATTCGAGCTTGGTGTATTTGTTGGAAGTTTTGCCAGCGGCGGCTATTTTGGCGAGGTCATCGTCCCAAGTGAGCGCAGCGAGCTTGGGCTGCGTTTTCAGCCAAGCCTTGAAATCGTTGTGGTGCTGCTGGCGGGTCTTGCCCCGGATATCGTCCTGGGTGTATTCCTTGCTGGTGAGCCACGCTGCGCCACGGCGTTTCAGCAGGGCATCAATGATGGCGTTGCCATTGGCGGGGTCGGTGCGGAGCAGGTTCATTTTGTCCACAAAAGCCTTGATGGCCTGCTCCTTGGTCAGCGGCACATTGACGGCGCCTGCCTGCTCAGGATTGGTCAGGTCAATGACCACGCCGGGAGCCGCTGTGCCCGGGTTTTCGAGCATGTCCACCTTGGCGGTTTTCCAGTTGCCGTTGTAAACTTTGGAGCTGGGCTCTATGACTTTCGACCAGCAGTTCTGCCAGTCTGGGCTGCTGCTGTTGAGGTCGGCCCATTGGTTACCGACGCCGCCAGTTTTGCCTTCCCAAGTGATGCCGCCGTCCACTTTGACATCCCAGCCAAGGGTGTTGGCGTGGAAAGTCCAAGCCTTGCCGTTGATGGTGCGCTGCTCGGTAGAATAGACCGTTGCCCACCCGTCTTTGCTGGCAGTTTTGATGATGGCAGCCAGGTCGGCGGGCACTTTTACATCGTAGCGGAGGGTGTTGCCGTCCTTGCGGGCGAGCCAATAAGTTTGTGCTGAAAGGTTCAGCGAAAGCATGAGAATGGTTGGCAGCACGAGGGCTGCGGTTAGTTTTTTCATCTTGATGGTGTATTTTTAAATTAAGGTTGGAAATTTAGTCAAATACAATCGCTCCCCGTTTTTTCCAGTCTACGAAGTCAATGCCTTTGGTCTTGGAGCGACTGACGATTGCCCCGGTCAAACTCGCACCGGTCAAATCCGCATTGTTCAAACCCGCCCTGAGCAAATACGCCCCGGTCAAATTCGCCCCGGTCAAATTCGCCCCGGTCAAATTCGCCCCATCCAAATTCGCCCCGAACAACTTCGCCCCGGACAAATTCGCCCCATCCAAACGCGCCCCGGTCAAATCCGCCCCTTTCAAATCCGCCCCGGTCAAATCCGCCCGCATCAAAAGCCCCCCGGACAATTTCGCTCTGGTCAAATTTTTTGTACCTTGTTTGACTTTATCCTCCCAGCAACGAACAACATAAATTGAATGTACAAGCCCACAATCCTGCCCCACCGCATCCGGCAGGTGAAAAAACACAAGGCAAAACAATATGCCAAGCCCGGTGATGATATGTTTCGATTTCATTGTTTTAAAGAATTTAGCAGTGAAAAAAATGGGGGTTTAATTTGACCTTTTGAAGCTTTCGAGCGCCATCAAAATATCGCCGAAATGCTCCATCATGCCCTCGTGGAAGCCGTAGGTGGCGATGACGACAATGCCATTGTCGCCGCTCACGGGCGTTTCGAGGATGTCAATGGCCACGTCAATCGGCGTTTCTTCACCTTGCAGTTTGGCGGTTCCTCCGGTGTAAAGCAGGGTCAGGCCGTTGACTTCCCGGTTGCTCTGCGGGTCGGTCAAGGTCAGCCCATCGCACCAGGAGCTGAACTCCCGCTGGATGTTGGCGACGGTTTCCGATACCGTGTGGAATTGTGAAATGGTTGCCGAAATGCGCACCTTGCCGTCCGGCGACACGCCGACCATGCTATTTGCATCACCATCGGTAGCCCAGCCTTCGGCAAAGCCCATGGACAACCCAGCGCTGCTCATATTGAGCCATTTGGTGGGTTGTGGTGGTTGCCAATCGGAGGTTTCATCCTGCGCTTGCAGGCTGAGGGTGGCCAACAGGAGGCTGGCGAGGAAGAAGGATTTTAAGATTTTCATGTTGAAATGGATTTTGAAATAAATGGCAATGAATTAGTCTTCGATTCGGACAAAGTACTTTTCTGCGAAAGCATCGAAATCAGCGATTCCCTTTGTCGTCTTGCGGCTGACTTTTGCGTTCATCAAATCAGCGCCATCGAACAGTGTGCCCGTTAGATTGGCCCCAACCAAGTTGGCGAATTTCATATCCATACCACGGAAGTCTGCGTTGCTGAGGTTGGCACCTGTGAAATCGCAATGGGGAAAATCCGTACCCCTGAAAACAGCTTTGCTCAAGTTGGCCTGCTGGAAATTTCCTTCATAGCCAACGGTCAGTCCACGCAAGTTGGCACCGCTCAAATCAGCATTGACAAAGTGGGTGTTGCCGTTCCTGAAGGATGCTGCCCAGCAATCTTTAATCAATGGAGCGGGCAATGTGTTGCAGCCTTGTGCGGTTGCTTGCTGCAAAGCAAAAAATGAAAGAAATGAAAGGATGCCTGCGAATTGGATTAACTTGTTCGATTTCATTGTTGATTGGTTGTTGAAAAAAATTTGTTGGTGAAAATTATTGGTGATGATTCATCGGGCGTTGCCCGCCATGTCCCATCGGGCGTTGCCCGCCATGTCCCATCGGGCGTCGCCCGCCATGCTTCATCGGGCGTCGCACGCCATGTCCCATCGGGCGTCGCCCAATGCTGACATATTACGCCCTTTCAGGGCTTTATTGCCGCTCAAAGCCTTTGTAGTCAGGATCTACCCGCTTTTTGGCGAAAGCCGACTCGATGATTTGGCGGAACTCCTCTGGTGTAGGGTCGAAGATGATCACGTCTTTCGGTGGCTCGGGCACGCCGTCCGAGGTGGTAACCGAATGTTGCTCAATAGAATGGCGGACGTTCGGGAACTCCTTCTTTATATCGTCATCGTCCGTTTGGATGCCGTACAGCAAGTTCGGGTTGTTCTCATCCAATTTGATGGCAAACACCGAATAGTTATCGCCACCCGAAGCAAACCTTCCCCTATTTGTGCCGATAATCCACGGTGCCATGCTGCGGACGTGAAGGCTGTCGCTGATATAGGAGTACATGGAAGCCTTCGTCTTGTCGGCCCAGTACTCAATCTTGTTGCTGGTGATGACGAGCTTGCTTTGGTCGGCGAGGTAAGTGCCCTGCATTTCCCGTGGGAAAGCATCCATATCGGGCGCACCAGAGGGCTGAGGGCCACGGTAGTAGGTGCAGCTGGTGAAAAGTGCCAAGAATAAGCTAAGGCAAAACAGGTTTTTCATAGTAAACATAGGTTTGATGATGAATAGGATTCAGATGGAGTTGAAGGTGGTTTACTGTTGTGGGAAAATGCCTGCAGTGCAAATGCAGTAGTTCATGCCAACGCCAGCGCCTTTTGCATCGTCGGCAGCATGGAATTCATCACCGAGGCGCTCGCCCAGCCTGCTCGTCATGCCGACGGGTGTGCGGCCCTTCAGGTTCGGCACAGCGAAATTGGTCTTGCCGTCCCCGCCGTAGCTATTGCCGATGACGGCAAACAATACCTGGTTGTTGGCAATATCGAGCAGCTTCCCGTCGCAGGAAACAAAGCCTCGTGGGCAAAAACTGCCCGCAAATGCGAAAACTTCACCGATGAATGCTTCACTGGAAACTGGGCGCTCCACGGGTTGTGGTTCTGAGCTGGCACCGATGACGGCCATTGTCAGTACGCCGCCCACGAGGAAAGACATGAAGTGATTTAACTTGAAATTGAACATGGTTGATAGTATTTTAATTGGTGAAAAAATGGCGAAAAGAATCTTGCTGCTTGGACAAGCTCAACTGTTCAGCTTTTCTATCCGCTTGTCTAGCTCTTGGTTTCGGTACTCAAAATACCGATGGAACCCATAAGCAATTGCAGCCAGCAGCAATGCCCAAACCAACCAATAGCGCACCGCCGAGTTGGGAGCTTTAGTCCTATTTTGAAATGGATGTTTCATTGCCGTGCCGTGAATTTGATTGACCATCGTGCTAAAAAATTTGATGCTGCAAAGAAGCGGGCAGCGGCAGGCAAACGCCAAAAAAACGGCGTTACAACGGCGTCACAGGCGCGTTACAAAAACGTTACAGGTAAGGGTTTGAAGCGTTTAATGTGTTTGAGGAGTTTGAATTGTGCCCCAAACGCCTCGAACTAATCAAACTCCTCAAACAATTCAAACTAGAATCACCCTCACCCAATTTTCCGCTTCATGCGCATCTTAGTCTGGCGAATGGTGCCGTCGGAGACGCCGAGCATATTGGCCATCTCGTGGGTGGTGAGTTGTAGCTTTTCGAGCACGAGGTAGCGTAGCTCGGCTTGGGTGAGGTCGGGGTACTGTGTCTTTTGTGTTTCGATGAAATTCGGGTGTACCTTTTCAAAGATGCTGCGAAACTGCGTCCAATCCTCGTCGGTGAGGATGGTGCTTTGGGTGAGCTTTTCCAGGTATTCACTGCGCTCGCCAGAACGGGAGAGCTTTTCGAGTTCGAGGCGGAGGTTTTCGGCCAGTTCCGATTTTTCCCGAAGGGACTGGGTGAAGGTGGCAAGTTCGCTCCTGGCAGCTTCCAATTCAGCGGCTGCTTGCTTGCGCTTATGTTGCAATCGTTTATAGTTGCCAAAGGCCAAACCGCCCATCAAGAGCATGATGACAATGGCCGCATTGCGGAGCATGGTCTGCAATTGCTTCTCGCTTTCCACCAGTTTTAGTTGCTCGGTGTATTTCTCGGCAGCCATCCGCTGCTGAATTTTTTCGAGGGTGCGGGCATCGTTTCTACGTTCGAGGCTGTCCTGCAAGGGTTTTGCGAAATTGCCGTAGCGCACAGCTTCTGCATAATCACCCCGCAGCTCATAATAGCGGGCGTAGTTCTGGTAAAACTTGACGTGCTTGAAATACTCCGGTTTCTCCTTTTGGTCCAATATCGAGGCTATTTCGGCGGCCCGCTTGAGCAAGGCCCCTGCCTCGTCCAGTTTTTTCAACTCCAATTTGGTCTCAATCAAAACCTGCAACATATCGTACTCCGCCCTGAGCCAGTATGCTTCTGCGCCCAATGGCGATTTGAGCAGGGCATAGCCCTCGTTGGCGTAGCGTTCCCCTTCTTCGTACTTGCCCTGCCCGATGAGCATAGAGGCAATGTCAACAGAGGCGATGCCCAGCCATGTCTTACAGAACAAGGTGTCGCTGCGCTTTTGGTTATTGCATTTGGTCGTTACCTCAATGATTTTCTTGGCGTAAGGGATGCTTAAATCATATTGCTTTTGCCGCTGGTAAATGCTCTGGATATGGTTTTTGACGAATATCCAAACTTGCAGCCCTTTCTCCGTTGGCTGCGTGAATTTTTCGGCGGTCAATAGTATTTTCAGGGCTTTTTCATAGTCTTCCAGTTGGAACATGAACCGTCCGGAATGGTAGAGCAACCTGGCAATATCGTATTGTTTGAAATTGTCAAAACCAATGTCCTCCATCCGTTCATATTCGAGCAGGATATAGGCATACAATTGTTCGTTGGGCAAAAGTTGATGGTGGTTTTTACCAAACTGAACATAGTGCTCCGCAACGATTTCCCCCTCTTTTACATCGTACTCTTTTGCTGCTTCCAAAAGCGCAGACTCCAGTTCCCCCACATTGCCTTTTAATGATTTGAAAGCATGGCGCTGCTGGAAATGCTCATAAAGCAATGCAAACATCGCTTTTTCGTCCCCCTCCGATTCAGCAACGGCCAGCATGGGGCGATACCAAGCCATAAACTCGGACGTGTCCTTCCAGCTCCTGTTTGGGTCGTAAACATAGTTCAGCCGCTCGGTGGTTGACATGGCCCGAAAGGCGTTTGCATCAACGTTCGATTGCGCACTGACTAGTTGCAGCAGGCAAAAAAAGATGGGATAAATGAAGAGGTGACTGAGTTTCAACTTTGTAAACTGACTTTGGCGGCGAAGATGGGAATTTTATAAAAAAAGTGCACTCCAGTTTTGTTTCATCCAAAAACAAAAAGGGGTTCCAACGCTGGTTGGAACCCCTTTTTTCGAAGGTAATTTTTAGTTACGACTCGTGGTCGCCCCCGCCAAAAATGCAAAGCACGACAATGGGTTTGGTGACCTTGCTCGTATTGCCACGCTGGTCGGTTGCCGTTAGCGTTACCGTATAGTTTCCATGTATTTTATAGGAATATTTAGGGTTTACTTCCGTGGATGCGTCCCCGTTCCCAAAATCCCACACATACGAAACTGCATTCACCGTTTTGTTGTTGAGTACCAGGTTAACCTGCTCGTCAACCTTGCCGTTCACGTTGTCAATTGTAAAGTCCACAACCATTGCATTGGCCGTATTTTCACCTTGATGACCGCCACCGTTACAGCCAGAGCCATCTCCCGATGGGTCATCATAGCTGGTAGTTGGATAGCCAGATGTGGTTGGCCTTACTTGGTCGTCGGCATTTTCTTTGGTGCAAGCGGCAAACACAGCCACTGAGGCAATGAGTAGGAAGAATAGATTTTTTTTCATTTTCATACTGATTTGGTGGAAGATGGACAAATATAGCAGTTTTTTTATTGGTTTCTGCCGCATTCACCAATTAATTGTCATACCTGTATCGAAAAAACCATGTTCCCCATAATCCACATAACCCAATTGATTGGTCAGCATCCTCGTTTTGCCGATATTGAACGCTGGCACATGGGCATGGTGGTGCCCGTAAATCCAAGCATCAGGCCCTTGGTCGAAGATGCGGTCGTGCAGCTCAGTTGCAAAAGCCTCATTGATGCTACTGCCGAGGTACTGCGCTGGATAGTGCATCAGCGTGGGCACATGGTGCGTAACTACAACCGTTTTACCCTCGTTATGCTTCGCCAATTCCCCAAAAACGAAAGCAATGCTATCCTCGTGGAGTCTAGTAAAAATATTGGCTGTGAACCGGTATCGGCCAAAACTGATGAGCCTGAAATCGCTCACGTTCTGTTCCAACTGCCATTCATTGGCCGGGCTGATTTTTGACCATAAAGTAGAAAAAACAAAGCGGGTATCGCCATGCTGCACCGCATAATCGTTGACTAAATGGACATTTGGCTTGATATCCTCTTTGAAACTTCCCATTTTCTTGGTTAGGTCGTACCCATAGTATTCGTGGTTGCCAGGCACCCAATAGGTTTTGACAAAATGGTCGGAGACGTAATTGAAAAAGTCCTTGTACTTGTCCATCTTGGCAAATGGCACGATGTCACCTGCCAACAAGAGCAACTTGCCATTGGGCTGCAAGGGATAGGCATCCAAAAGCTGCTTGTTTTTCGTGAATTCGAGGTGGAGGTCGGAGGCGAATTGGATAGTCATTGTTTTTTTGCTTCACAGGGCATTGTCCTGCCTTTGGCGTTTATACTTGACAACCATCATTACAATGAGTATCTGAAAAAACCATAATTGCCAGTGCTGATTTGGCGGGCGGCGAAGAAGATGGACTTGATACCGCTCATTTGGATTTTGCCTTCAAACCGGGAATCTGGAGAATGAGCATTAAATTCAAGCCTTAATATTGACCTTCCCTGATCATAATGTTCAGTATAGGCATACACTTCAAAATCTGACGGTTCCCAAAAAGTGGTATTCACCAAATTGGACACCTTGCAACCGCACATCATGGTAACTACGATAGAGATGTAATTTTGAAACAGCACAGGTTGCCACACTAGCAAGCCGGGCACCACCACGGTGGTTTTATAAACAATCGGATCCTTTATTTTATTGGTTGAAATATCCTTGCCGAGCAGCACCTCTTGGACAAATCGAAGATGTCCATTTGGGGATGGGACATCAACTATCAGATGGGCGGTTTGAATTTCGTCAGGTAGGTCTATAAGGTGCGATGCAACGACCGTATCATTCCCCGGCGTCAAATAATGCACTGTTATCGGCAGTTGGGCATTCAATGGTTGTGGTGTAATGATGGGCATAAAGCTCGATATTCCATCAACGAAATTTGGCAAAATTTCCCCATCATCCATTCCTTGCTTGTAATAGGAAAACTTGTAGTTTTCTTTTGCCGTGTTCAATACCACTTTTATTTGATCCTTTTCGTAGGCATTAGGTCCTAAAAATTTGCCACCCAATGCTTGGACATAAACATTGAATTCAGTTGTTGATGCCATGTTGGTTCAGATTTTTATTAGCAGAAATTAGACTATCCTCTTCACGTATATTTCCCCTACCCCATTCCCAAAATCACCCTTTCGATAATATCGCAGCATTCATGCAATTGCTCCTCCGTCATAACGAGTGGCGGCGCAAAGCGGATGATATTGCCATGGGTCGGCTTCGCCAATAGGCCGTTTTCTGCCAATTTTAAGCAGATGTTCCAAGCCGTTTTGCTGTCCTCGTGGTCGTTAATGACGATGGCGTTTAACAGGCCTTTGCCCCTTACCAGTGTCAAAAGTGTAGTTTTTTGGATGATCCGCTCCATTCTTTCCCGAAAGATGATGCCGAGGTACATGGCGTTCTCTGCCAAGCCTTCCTCCTCCACTACTTTCAGGGCCTCTATTGCAACTGCACAGGCCAAAGGATTGCCACCAAATGTGCTGCCATGTTCGCCCGGCTTGATGGTCATCATGATTTCATCGTCAGCTAAAACAGCACTCACGGGGAACACCCCGCCACTGAGCGCCTTGCCCAGGATGAGGATGTCGGGCCTTGCCTCGTACTTGTTCTCGCAGCTTTTGGCGCAACGGCAATTGCCGCAGGTAGCCAAGAGCCTGCCCGTCCGGGCAATGCCCGTCTGCACCTCATCAGCAATGAAAAGGACATTATGATGCTTGCAAAGGCGACGGGCCTCCGCCAAATAATTATCATCTGGAACAAACACACCTGCCTCGCCCTGAATCGGCTCCACGAGGAAGCCCGCCACATCGGGGTCTTCCAGTGCATGGGCCAAGGCATTCAAGTCGTTATAAGGTATGATTTCGATGCCCGGCAGATAAGGCCCGTAATGCGTCGTGGCACCGGGGTCAACGCTGGCAGAGATGATAGCCTGTGTGCGGCCGTGGAAGTTGCCAGACACGAAGATGATTTTCACTTCGTGGTCGGTGATGCCCTTTACCTTGTAACCCCATTTCTTGCAGAGTTTCATGGCCGTCTCCACCGCTTCAACGCCCGTGTTCATGGGAAGTACTTTGTCGTAGCCAAAATACTCGGTCACGAACTTTTCATAGACGCCTAACTGGTCGTTGTGGAAGGCACGAGAGGTTAGCGTCAACTTCTCAGCTTGGTTTTTCAACGCCTCGATGATGCGTGGATGGCAATGCCCTTGGTTCACGGCTGAGTATGCTGATAGGAAATCGTAGTAACGTTTGCCATCCACGTCCCAGACGTACACGCCCTCTCCCCTACTCAGCACCACAGGCAGTGGGTGGTAGTTGTGAGCGCCATATTTGTCTTCGAGGGCGATGAGTTCGGCAGCGCCGAGTTGGGTTGCTTCCTGTACCATTTGAATTTGATTTTATTTGACTGCAAAGGTAAGGAAGCTACTTCGACTTTCCTTATCAAGATTTTTTCTAAATAAAGTGCCCAAAATCATCTTTTTATAGAAACCTCTTCTTATTTTTGCTTTAAATTTACAAATCACCGCATGAGCAAGCAGCAGCATCATATCGAAGAAGAAGGCGGGACGCCTACCAACCCGAACCGACACCTGCCGTTTTGGTTGCCTGTTCTTCAATCCAAGAAGGACAAAAAGAAGTGTTGCAAAAAACACAAAGAAGGCAAGCGCTGCAAGAAGTGCCCGGGGAGGTAGTCAAGATTGTTGACCTTGGGAAGCAAATCATACATCATACATCATAAATCAAATAAATCATAAATCATAAATCCTTGCAAACGGATGTATGATTTGCTTGATGTATGATTTATCGGATGTATGATTTTAGGGGCCTACATCCCATCAATTTCCCAATTTCCTAAAAAAAAAGGTGGAAAGCCTCCGGCTCCCACCCCTCAAACTCCATAGTTGGTACTTGCTTACTTGGCGTTCTTTTATCTTAAAATTTGGATATGTCCTGAGTAACGCCCGCCTTTCCCATCTTCCAACAAGTAGAAATAAGTACCACCAGGGATATTGTTCTGGCCCCATGAGCCGCCCCAATTATTGTTGTAATGCTTCGTTCTGAACACCAATTGGCCAAGGGCATTGAATACCCTCAACTCAAAGTCCAACCCATTTTCAAGGCCATGTACCACCAGGTAATCGTTCTGGCCATCGCCGTTCGGGGTCATCAGCCCGTTCACCCGAATTGCCGTGCCTGACTCCGTTGGGTCGGCCTTTGTCTTATCCGTTGCATCGCTTTCTGGCAGCAAGAGTTCCAGTTCGTCCGAGCAACCCGTGACAGGGTTGGTATAGGTGACAGTGTGTTTCCCGCTCTGCAAATGGAGCAGGGTCCCCGCATTGGAAGTCGTGGAAATGGGCAGGAGTTGGAAGCTATTGCCCGTCTGGTTGTTGCGGATGGTCAGTAGGCCATAGTTGCCGTTCGGGTTCAACGAGACCAATTGCTTGGTGCTGCTGTCCAAAAACCAGCGCCCTTGTGGGTTCTCTTGGTTCATGGCAGCGGCGAGTTCACCCATCGTTGTCACCCAAGTATAAAATGGCTGGCCGTTCTGGTTCCACACCACACTATAGCTGGTTGCTGGCGCAATGCCGCCGTAGTAATATGCCTTCACGGCCTGCGGGTCGCAGGCTGCAAGTGAACCTGTGTATGGGCTGCCATCCACTTTAATTTGATAGGACGCCGATTGAGCAAAAGGCACTGGCAAGCACACATCCCTTGGCCCCGGCGGGGCTTCGAGCATGGTCTCCAATTCGCCGAATATCGGCGGGCAGTCATTGCAATTATCCTTCAAGTCCAAGGAAACCGTGGTGATGCAGTCGGCTGCTTCCCGGTACGCAATCTTTACTTCGTAATGCCCTGCGGGCAATTTTGTCCGAGCATGGCCCGAAATGCTGGGAACGCCAAGGTCGGGACTCCAAGTGAAGGCATAATCGCTATTAGTTTGGTGCAGGAGTATCACGGCCTTGCCATCTTCCTCCCCACAACCAACGGTGTTGGCCGCCACTTTCTTGATGGTGGCCGCTTGGCAATTGCAGGCCGCCTCCACCACTACCTCAGCTTCTGCTGAGCAACCGCTGGCATTCGTGGCGGTGACGCTGTAAACCCCAGCTGCGAGGCCGCTTTGCTCCGCCCCAGTACCGATAGAAGTCCCCAAGGCGTTGACCCACGAATAGGCATGCGTGGCAGGTGAGAGCACCACCTCGCCGTCGCCCGCATTGCACGAATCGGCGGTCATGGCGGCTGTAAACTGTACTTGGTCAGTTACCGTAATGACCTGTGTTGCGCTGACCGTCACCCCGTTCAATCCAACGACCGACCATACCCGCTCCAAGACCGAGTGGCAACCATCAATGGCGATGCTCCTTTCTTCGAAACTGATGGGCAATGCCTCGCCGCTGCAATTGTCAACCGCTGAAACGGGGGCAGCAACGGGCACGGTCTCGCCCGCCGCAAGGTCAACGGTCTGGTCGGCGGGGACACCCACCAATTGCGCAGCACCGATATTATAGACTTGAATGGTCTGTGTCACAGTGGCCGCATTGCCGCAGGCATCCGTTGCCGTCCAAGTGCCAACGAGGTCGTGGCCATAGGCAGTAGGCAGGTTTTGCGAAGCAAAAGCCAAACTAACCTCGCTGCAATCGGACAACACTTCTGGCGCTGTGAAGTCAGGTGCGGCTTCGCCGCAATCGGCTGTCAAGCTGCTGGGCAGCGACGATAAAACGGGGGCATCTTCGTCCACCATTTTCACGTTCAGGCTGAGGAGGGCTGTATTTCCGCAGGCATCGGTGGCCGTCCATGTGAACTTGGCGGTCGCCAAATAGCCGTTCATTTGGCAATTGCCATAGTTGAAGCTGCTCAAGGCAAATTCGACCGGGGCAGTGCTGCAATTGTCCGAGGCTGTCACGTCCGATTTATCAAAAATGAGTTCATTGGCACAAGTCAGCTCCAGCGTATCACCGTCCGTCAGGCCAGCCAAAGCGGGGTTGCCAAAGGCCAGCGTAGGTGCTTCGTCATCAGTAACAAGAATCAATTGGTCAACGGTTTTGCTGTTGCCGCAATCATCGGTGGCCGTCCAAGTGCGGAGCACCTCTTCCCCACAAGCGGTCAGCATCCGCACTTCCTCGTAGGTAATGTTAAGGTCGCTGTCGCATTCATCCGAGAAGGCTGGGGTCGAGGCGAAAGGCAGTTGCCCACAACTTACCCTCAGGTCTTGTGGCTCGCTCACAGCGGGCGCTTTATCGTCCACCACTGAAATCAACTGGCTAAGACTGCTTTTATTGCCGCAGCCATCGGTGGCTGTCCACGTGCGCAGAATGTCCTCACCGCAAGGCGTTGGGGTCGTTGTTTCGGACATTACCAAACTGTTGTTGTTATTGCATAAATCGTAGGCCGTCATGTTGATGGGGCTTGGCACACGGTCGCCACAGCTTACCACCTCGTCGTTAGGCACTGGGTAGAGAATTGGGCCTTGGTCGTCAACAACGGTGATGGTCTGCGTGGCTTGGTTTTCGTTTCCGCAGTCGTCAATGGCTATCCAGGTGCGCAGGATTTGTGCAGGGCATCCCGCCACGAAGGTTTCCTTGAAAGTCAATTCCACATCCGAGTCGCAGTTGTCGTTGGCCGAGACAAGGGCAGCAGCCGGAACATTGCCGCAGGTAACAGTCAAGTTGGTGGGCAGGTTGGCCAAGCTGGGCAAGGTCGTGTCTATGACCCGAACGGTTTGCTGCGCAAAGGAGCGGTTGCCACAATGGTCGGTCACCGTCCATTTGCGGAGCAGTGAATAATGGCAATTATTATCGCCCGGCAGGATGGTCTCCACCAGTTCCACCGTAGGCGAATCGTCGCAATTGTCGCTGACGGCCAAGGCAGGTGCAGGTGGCACGGGCACATCGCATGATATGCTCAGTTCCAGCGGCAGGTTGGCTGCAATGGCTGGCGGCGTGTTGTCAGCTACCCAGATATGCTGTTGCTTGATGGCCGAGTTGCCGCAGTCGTCCGTTGCCCGCCAGGTGCGGATGATGGAATAGCTGCAATCGTCTGGCCCGCCATTTGTTACTTCACTGAAAATCACAGGCACCGAACCTGCACAGGCGTCAGTGGCCGTGATATTGGTCGGCACGGGTGGCACATTGCCGCAGGTAGCAAAACTGCTGGCGGGTATATTGGCCAGTACGGGCGATTGGTTGTCCACCACCTTTATAGTCTGCTGCGCAATGGCTTCGTTGCCGCAGGCATCGGTGGCCGTCCAGGTGCGCACGATGGCAGGTGGGCAGTTTGAGCCATTGCCAATATCCAAAGTTTCGAGATAGCTAAGCTGTACGCTGCTCGTTTCATCACTGGCATTCACAGTGGCAGGAGCAGGTATGCTGCCGCAATGGGCCGTCAGGTTGCTGGGCAGGTTGCCAAAGACTGGGGCTTTGTTATCCATGAAATTGGCAGTGACCGTGAAGGCTTCATTTGCCAAGTTGCCGCAGGCATCCAACACAACAAAACCAACTGTCCAAAGCTCGTTGCAGCCATTGTTAAGGCTGAGAATGTTCGTCACCTTAAACCGCACCTCATTAGCAGCCGTACAGTTGTCAGTGGCAATATTTGCGAGGCTCGGCATGGTTTGGTTGCCAATGCTCCAAGTATCGTAGGGCTTGAAAATCTGGCCGATGTGCAGGCTTGGGCCGCCTATCGGTACGGCATTTTGCGCAGCAAAAAACGACAAACCTATTTCATTATCCCCTGTAAATACTGGGCCTTCGGCATCTTCCTTCGAAATCAATTGCTCAACGCTGGCCGTGTTGCCGCATTCGTCGGTGGCCGTCCAAGTTCTTGTTATTTCGTAGCCACAATTCGTAGATATGGTATCGGCCCTGAATTGCAGGGCAAGGTTGTTGGAGCAGTTGTCCGTGACGGAGAGCTGGGGCATCGGCACATTTCCAAGGCTGCAAGAACCAGTCACATCCGACACAGGCCCACTGATGACGGGTGCCTGTGTGTCCACCACGGTGATGTGTTGCTCCGCAATGGAGGTGTTCCCAAAATTGTCCGTTGCTGTCCAACGGCGAGTAAGGACATAGCAGCAATTGCCGCCCGTCCTCGTCTCGCTGTAGGTGAGGGTTGGGTCATTATCCAGGTTGTCGTTTACATTTACATCGTTCACGCCACCCGTATTGCCGCCAATTGGGCCTTCGATGGTTATATCAGAAGGCACGTTGGAGATAATGGGCGCCAGGTTATCATTGGTTATCAGTATAGTTTGCTGTTCGGAGGTCGTGTTCCCACAATCGTCGGTGACTGACCATGTGCGGACGGTAGTTTGGTTGTCGGCAGGGCCAGTCGTATTGCTGGAATAGTTGATGGAAAGGGAATTGTCGCAATTGTCGTAGGCGGTCACGCTCGCTGGTGGAGGGAGTACGCTGCCTACGGGCAGCACCAAATCGGCTGGCACACCAGTCAGGGTTGGCGGCGTGTTGTCAATCACATAAACAGTGAAAAACAGGCTGCTGCTATTGCCGCAACAATCGGAGGCTATCCAGCCACATTGCATCACGGCATAGTAGCCATCGCTGGCGCAGTTGCCAGCGTTGACAGTCTCATGGAAGGTGACATTGGCTGCTCCGCAACAATCAGCACTGGCCACGGCACTGGTCGAAGTAAGGCTCGGCAGGTCATCACATTCCATGTATAGTACATCGCCATCCTGTACGCCAAGCAACAATGGCTCGACGATGGTGATGGTCGGGACGTCGGTATTCTGCACGGTGAAGGTGCGGGATGCGATGCGGGTATTCCCACAGTCGTCGGTGGCCACCCAATGGCGCACTACTTGCGTTACACAGCCCAATGCACTTGAGAGTATCTGGTCGGAGACAGTGACGGTTGGCGTAGCATCGCAATTATCGGTAGCGGTGACGTTGCTGCCGGGAATATTGTCGCAGCTAACCGTGGCATTGTCTGGCAGCCCCACGAAATTGGGTGGTGTGAGGTCCCGTACCATGATGTCCTGTGAAGCGGAGGTGCTGTTGCCACAATTGTCGGTCGCCGTCCACGTGCGGGTGAGTATATAGCAACCAGAAGCTGGGTCGCCAAAATAAGTTTCCACCAAAGTCACTGCCACATCAGTATCGCAATTGTCGGAGGCCGAAATGGTCGGGGCCACTGGCAAGAGCATGTCGCAGTTAATAACTGTATTTGCAGGAATGGCCGAGGTGAAAACAGGCGGCTCATCGTCGTTGATGCTGATAGTTTGTGTCCAAACGACGGAATTACCACAATCGTCACCAGCTGCCCAGATGCGCCTGAGTTGGAAATTGCAACCAGCGGGGTTGCCCAATGGTGCCTGGAAATAGAGCACTGGCACAACATTGTCGCAATTGTCCGTTGCAGTGATGGCAGGTGCGGATGGCACCTGTGAAACACAGCTATAAGACGCATCGGCAGGGGTTTGCGAAAGCACGGGTGATTCGTTGTCCTGAATAGTGATGGTCTGGGTGGCGGTAGTTGTGTTGCCACAATCGTCCGTAACTGACCACCTGCGAGTGATGACCCGGCAGGCTGCCCCTGGCACCCCAGTTGTAGATTCAACAAAGTTAACCGGCACTGTGGAATCGCAAAAATCGGAAGCAGTGACGGCAGCGGCAGCAGGCACGGCGTCACTGCAATCGAGCGTAAGGTCAGCAGGTAGGTCCATCAAGGTGGGAGCCGTGTTGTCGGAGACGGCGATATTTTGCGTAGCAGAAACGCTATTGCCGCAGTCATCGGTGGCCGACCAAGTGCGGGTGATGGTGTAGCAGCCAGTTCCGGCATTTCCACCTATGGTCTCGTTAAAGCTGACTGGCACATTTGAATCACAAAAATCGGTAGCGGTTACTGTGGGTGCTGGTGGCACTGGGGCAGGGCATTCGTAGTTTTGGTCAGCTGGTACGCCTACAAGGTTTGGTGGCGTGTCATCTAAAAAGGTGATGGTCTGGGTGGCAGTGGCCGTGTTGCCGCAATCGTCGGTTGCGGTCCAAGTGCGGGTAAGACTAAAACAACCGATAGCCGGATTGCCGTTGACCGATTGCGTCATGGTGACGGGCACGCTCGAATCGCAAGCATCCGATGCATTGACAACGGGGGCTGGTGGAATGGGTGCGCCACAAGTAAGGCTCGTATCGTTGGGTACGCCGATAAAAATAGGCGGTGTATTGTCGTTGACGTTGATGGTTTGCGTAGCCATATCATCATTGCCACAATCGTCCTCGACTACCCACGTCCGTACGATTTGGTTGACGCAGCCGTTCCCGTCAAAGATTTCCAGTTCATCAAAAAAGACCGGCAGGCTCGTATCGCAGTTGTCGGTAGCGGTGAGCGTGGCAGGGGCAGGTATTGCTCCGCAACTGACGGTCAAATCGGCTGGGGCAGGTGAGAGCACGGGGTCGAAATTATCGGTGACGATGACCACAAAGAACAGGCTGTCAACATTGCCGCAGGCATCGGTCGAAGTCCAGCCACAGTCCCGAAGTTCCAGGTAGCCGTCAATGGGACAATTGCCGTTGACCTTGACCTCGGTGAAAGTGATGACCGGGGGCACGGTGCAATTGTCGAAAGTGGCGAAGCTCAAGGAGTCCAAGCTGGGCAACAGGGAGCAATCGGCCCTCAGCGTATCGCCATTTATAATGGCACCAAAGAAGGGGTGGCTGGCCGCCATGGTTGGGGCCTGGGTATCTTCCACGGTCAATGTTTGCACAAAAGAGGCAGTGTTGCCCGCATCATTGGACGCTATCCAAGTAATTTCAAGGGTATAGCCACAAGCCAAAGGTGTAATGGTTGTATCAGCGACCACTGTCAAGGAAGGGTCGCAGAGGTCAGCAAAGACTGGGGTTTCGGAAGGGATTGGCGGACACTGGACGCTGAGGTTGCTGTATGGGGCATTGGTTATGTACGGCACGGAGGTGCCTACCTGTATTTCGATTTCATCGGTAGCTGTGCAGCCAAAGCCGTCATCAAAATTTACGGTGTACGTCGTGGTGGAATCGGGGGAAGCTATGGGGTTTTCAATATTCGGATTGGATAGGCCATCTGAGGGCGTCCACAGGAAATTGCCGACCCCATGCGACAGGTTGGCGCTCAGTTGGCTCGAAGAAGCACTGTAGCAATGGCTGAGGTCGGGACCAGCATCAATGGTGGGGCAAGCGTACAATCCAAAATTCAGCGAGGTATTGCTATCCCCCCAATTCAAGGTTATGCAAGCAGAATAGCCCAATGGGTCTATTACGCCAGTTGACACAAATCGGAACCCTGGGAACGGGACTATCCTCACTACGTAATTGCCAGGAGACAAGGCGCTGAAGACATACTGACCACTTGAATTGGTGGTGGTACTGGATATGGGCATCATCAAGTCCATACAATCGAAAAGGTAAACCGTAATGCCATTCAATGGCGTGTCAGCACCATCAATCATGTCGTTGAAATTAGCATCCATCTTTACAATCCCACCGATGATCGTGCAGGCCAAGGGCAGGTTGTTTTGATAAACCACGGGGTCGCCCGGCTCTATATCGAAGGAAAGATAATAGGGATTGCTGGCGCAAGTGAAGTCGGAAAGCTGTCCTGCACTGGAAGTGTCCACGCCCAAAACGTATGGGTCGGGCATGCCCGTAATGTCAATGGGGCCTGGTTGCGCAGCACAATCACCACTCAATGGATAGCCGTCTGGGTGCGTATAGCTGATGGTATAAACGCCCGGCGTACCGTCTGTATAGAACTCATAATAGCCACTGGAGCCATTGTGTATGATATTGACTTGGGTGTTTGGTACGCCGTTCGGGCCAACGACGCTAATCGTACCGCCCGAGATGATCCGCCCCGTTTTATCGCAATAAATCCACCCGGTCGGGTCATGCGGGATGAGTTCGATGGTCGTGCCACTGAAGTCGTCCTCATTGGAGTTGCCATTATCGGGGGTAGAGTCGAGGTCGGTGATATCAATGCCATTTGAATCCTTGGCTCCAATGATTTCAGCGGTGTTTTGCATGGATTGTCCAGAAGCACCGTATTGAACCGCCAAAACAATTTGAATGGTAGCTGTATCACCGGGGTTAATGGGGCCAGTTAAAACATATTTTGCCAAATTGGCGGCCTGTAAATTCCAACCGCTGTTGTTCGCTTGCGCAAATCGCAGCCCATTTGGGATGTGGTCAACCACCTCTACGTTGTAAACAGGGGAATTACCTTGGTTGGTTACCGCTATGTCGTAAATGACTAGGTCATTGATATCCACGGTAGTAGGTTGACCTGCGGCAAGCGATTTATCCAGGGAAAGGTCGTACTCTGGAGCATAAATGCCGAAGTCAGTTGAGGTATTAGTTTGCCCTGCGGCCAATGTGATGATGCCGGTTTTGCCACTAGCATCTGCATCGCTGTCCGTTAGGTCGTTACCCATATCCTGTGCGGTTGGCAAAAAGCCGCTGGGCACGGTACTTAAATCAAGCAACAAGTAATATTTGCCCGGTATCAATCCATCGAAAAGGTAAAACCCACTGGGGTCGGTCTGCTCATCGCCTATAAAAACATCATCCCCGCCTCCAATCTGCCCATTGTTTCCGGCACTGAACAAGGAAACGGAAACGTCCATAACGCCTGACTCGCCTGCATCCTGGATGCCATTCAGAAGGGTATCCAACCATACAAAATCACCAATGCTGGAAAATAAGGGTTTTAACCCAAGGTCAACGGATGCGTCAAACTCGCCAGCGTTAAGCGATATTAAGCCAGTTTGCCCTTGACTATTGGCATCGCTGTCGTTATCGTCATTGCCAGTGTTGGATTGTGTTGGGGAGTAATCGGTAGGAAAAGTCGTTGCATCAAACACAAGGTAATAATCACTGGGCAAGACATTGGTAAATCTATAAAAACCAAGGCTATTGGTGAACGCTGTATTGAGATGGGAATCGTCACCACCGCCTATGGTTCCATCGGTGCCAAGGTCGTACAACCGAACCTGAACGCCTTGAACGCCGCCTTCTTGAGGGCCTTGTTGTCCGTCAAAATCAAGGTCATACCATACGAAATCGCCGATGCTGGCGAGGCTTTGCGGTTCGTATAAGCCGAAATCGAGCGTAAAGTTCACATTTCCATTGCCGGTAGGTTCCCCACCCAGCGTCAATTGTATGACATCTGAGACAATCCCAACACCGGCTTGTGTGCCATCATCTTGGTTGTCGAGGTTGAGGTCGGCATCGGAAGCAGGCTCATACGGGCCAGCCCCATCCATGTCGAAAGAGCCATCGCCCGTGCTGGAAACCAACCCTGTCGGAATTCCTACCCCCGTCAATTTCACGTAGTAATAACCATTTTGCAAGTTTTTGAACAGGTACTCGCCCAGTCCGTCGGTAGTTTTTGTTTCCTTGAAAACATCGTCCATAGTGGCGGCGGCAAGGTCAGGGCCTGCATCGTACAATTTGACCTCCACGCCTGGCAAGCCATGGTCTTGGTTATTGAAAAGGCCATCATTGTTCAAGTCTTTGAAAACAAGGTTTCCAAGGGAAACACTGGGCACGTTTACTTCAAAACTAGCCCCATCATGGTCATCTTCATCGGTCAGTGGGTCGTTGGAGCCAATCATACCCGTTCCATTTCCGGTGATAACATTATCAGCCGGCGTGTTTGGTTGCCCTCCAGGGTCATCGAATCTGAACGCATTGGGGGTTGAGTCAAAATCCGCTGGCGGGTTAGCTGTATTTGGGTCATTGTCGTCGGCAGCGGTGATTTCTGCAAAGTTATTTATGTTAATGAGCGGTGCAGTGTTGCTGACCTTTAATTTAATGTTCTTGGAAACAGTGTCGCCAGCAGGTAAATTTTGGATAAACCAAGTGGGGCCAGCACCAAAATTTGACCAGCCAGGATTGCCGCTGGACATGAAGGTCATATGCGTAGGCAAGTAGTCAATCACCAATACATTGGCAGCATTGATGCCGCCTTGGTTGAAAACGGTGATGGTAAAAGTGACGAAACCGCCCGGGGCAACGACGGGTGATTGGCCATTGGCCAAGGTTTTGCGGAGCGCTAAATCAAAAATCATAGGCTGCGTTACTGTGAACGATGCCGTTTTGGTGCAGTTACGGCTGTCTGTAACTTTTACCGTATAAGTTCCAGCAGTCAACCCTGCGAGGTCCTGAAGGTCGTCGTTGTCGCCAGTGCCGTCATTGTTCCAGTCATAGGTATAAGGTGGGGTGCTACCTGTTACCGAAAGGTCTATCCAGCCATCATTGCCACCAGCAGAAGTTGCATTGCCAATATTGGCACTTATAAAAATTTCGAAAGGTTCGGTGATTTGAAAAGTTTTGGATGCAGTACATCCAAGGTTATCGGTGACGGTGACGGTATAATCCCCAGGAATAAGGTTATGGAGGTCTTCCTGGTCATCGTTGTCGCCCGTGCCATCATTATTCCAGTCGCAGGTAAAAGGTGGGTTGCCACCCTGAATGGCCAAGTTGATTTTGCCATCGTTTGAACCAAAACAACTTGAATTGGCTAAGGCTGCATCTAATACCATATTACAGGCGCCGTGCGAAATTATATAGGCGGCGGTGGCGGTACAACCATTATTATCGGTAACTATAACAGTATAAGTGCCACCCGCCAAGCCGTTCCGGTCTTCATTGTCATCTAAGTCACCTACCCCATCGTCGTCCCAATCAAAACTGTAGGGCAAGGTGCCGCCTGTCACGGTTAGATCAATGCTGCCATCGCTTGAATTTAGGCTTGACAAGGGCTGAATTGCTGCATCGAGGGTGATGGCAATCGGCTCATAAATATCAAAAGAACCATACCCCGTGCAGCCATCATCGTCCACAACTGTTACGGAATAAGTGCCAGGTGCTAATTGAAAAAGGGACGTAGGGTCATCGTTGTCTCCAATACCGTTGTTGTCCCAGTCAATGGCGTAAGGCGGCGTTCCTGCCACGATGTTCATATCGATCCTTCCATTGGCGGCACCCTTGCAAGTAACATCAAACACATCAAAGCTCAAAACAACATCGCAAAGGCCGGGTCGGTGGAGCAGGTCGGCTGGGCAGTAAAAGTCAGTATTTGAGGAAAGTAATTGCCAAGCCTTTGTTGCAAAATTGGCCAAGGCCAATTGAGCCAAACAAAGGAAAATTACCATGCTAATTAAGCGCAAAGACTTGTTGCGCCAATTTTGGGTCCTATCATTTTTCATGGTACCAAACATATTTATTCGCATTGAGGTGACCCCATAAGGATTTCACCCAACAACCAAGCGATTCATGGTGATGGAAAATAGATGAAGTAAAACCTGAAGCCAATTCAAGCAGAAGGGGGGGGATGCAGACTTCTGGATAGGGTGAGAAAAAAGGTATTTGGTGGCGGAAAAAGTGGTTGGATAGTGCCCGTCAGAAATAGTAACAGGGTCGTCGGCAATGCCGATTATAGGATTTAAATCAAACGGGGGGGGAAGATTTCCAAGCTACGGCCAAAAACCATTCCAAAGAAAATTGAGGGGTTTGGTTTTGCAAAAGTTGCACCTTGAACGAACGGTGGTTTTTTAGCTGCAAATGTTGTGATTTGTTGTATTTTTTTCAACGCTTGAATTACATAGGTAGCTCTTCAAAAATCATTGAAACACAAAAAAAGCGTGACGGGCACAATGCCCGCCACGCCCGAAAAAATGGAACTTTAAGACAATCACACAAAAGCAAAACACACAGTAAAATCTGTTAATCCACATCAAGGCAAATATTCCCTCACGATAAAGTTTGCGAGCAGCTTATTGTTTCCAGTATGAGCCAAAACGGTATTCGTCAAAAGGGTTGCCCTTTCGTTGCCCGGGCCTTGGTAGATGCTTCTACCATCAAGGTTAAGGTCTGTGCGGTCATAGCCCTGGGCGATAAAGTTGGCTAATACATCGGCGTTGTCAGGGTCAGACAAAACCCTTGAAAACAAGGTGAACGCATCGTTGTATGGGCCTTGGTAAATGACCTTTCGGTCGCCGTTGTAGTCCCCAGCCCAAAGGGTGCGGATGTTTCCACTAATTACCTTGCCCGCTTCGTTCCAACCTTTTAAGCCGAAACTAGGGTCGGTCAGGTTGAGCAGCGGCGGAGAAACCGAACTCAGCAGGGCCGGTGCATCTGTCATCATTCCAATGTGGTTGCGGTGGCGGAGCGCTACAAAATACAGCCCTTCTTTCAGCGTCGGGAACATCAAAACGTCATTGCCATCTACCGTCACAACGTCTCCATCCCTCTGCAGCAGCGCAGATTTGGTGGCGAGTACGGTTGCTGGCGCTGTTGTGCTTCTTAGCTCCACGAACACCCAATCCACGATGGCGTTGCTGCCAGCAATTGCGAACAGGGCAGGGTTTACGGTCTCTCCCCCACCCTTCCCTTTGTGCGCATATCCTGAAAGCTGGCTAAATGGCTCGGTCAATGGCAACAAGCCCTTGGTGCGGAGGTTGTCCCGCATGAGGCCGTTCTCATGCTGTAGGTAAGCGCCATTCAAGATGGCTTTTAAGCGCACTGATGCCATGATACAGGTGTCTGCACGGCTCATCAATATTGTCCTGCCACAGTCATCAATGGACACCCAATTGCGGATGGTCTCAATGCCCATTGAAAGCACGTTCTCGGTTTCCGTAAATCCTAGGCTGGCTTGGTCGTCGCAGTTGTCGTTGGCGAATACGTTTACACCTAGCTGGTAGTTATCAGATCCGCCAGCGCAATAGAAGTCAAAATCTGGGGAGATGCTTCCTTCCACGACCAAATAACCCGCTTGTTCGACGCCATGTGTTCCGTTTTGGTACTGCCACTCTCGAAGGCGTACCTGAAACCCTGTTGCTGTCACGTTCTTCACCCGGATAGTGGTGGGATCTCCATCATTGATAGTCGCACCACCGAAAATGACGATTGGCTTGTTGAAGCTGTTACGGAACGGAACATTGATCCATGCATTGGTGAGGTTGAGCACGCCTGATTCTGCCACAAAATCCCCATTTTGGTCAGTAATACTGATTTCTGGTGTCACAGCCAAATAGGCAACCTCCTCATTTGCATGAAGGGTTTCGGCATCCTTGGAAGATTCTTCGTCCAAGAAAACCTCCATGCCTGCACTGGAAATGTTCTGAAACCTTGGGTTGGCCGGGTCGCCATCGTTCGTCGTTTGAATGGTAGCCAAAACCGCTGGGGTTGCTGAAAACCCAAGGTTGAAGCCCTGTGAATTGACAGTACTGCTGACAGTGGTCAATCCAGCCTCCAAGCCAAACTCGGCATTCGCTGTTTCACCGGTCTCAATGGCTACCCAAGCAATTTTTTCAGCTGCATGAAGGCCATTGGAAGTTTCTTCCTCCTTTAGTTTTATTTCAAAACCCTGTGTGGTAACGTTCTTGATTTGGGTGACGACCGTTTGTGCCTCGTTTTCGCTCACTACTTGCGCGATAACAATTGGCTTGGTTTCGAACGTGGTTGGGAACTTTACGTACTTCCAATTATCGGTCGTAAACTGTGCCGTGCCACCAAGGAGCTTTTTGCCATTGGACAAAGTGAAGAGCCTTTGAATTTCTGGTGCGGCAAGGTCTTGCACCGTAATCTTTTGAACGCCTACGGTCTCGTTCCCACAAAGATCTGTGGCCGTCCAGGTGCGAGTGACCACATAGGTCCCGCACGCATTGGTGTTAACCTGGCCTTGATCCTCTTCAAAATCCATGTAAATGCCCGGGCAAGCGTCAAAGGCAAACACTTGGGTTGGCACCGGCACTTGGTCATCGCAACCTATGGTGATATCAGCAGGAAGGTTCTGCATGACAGGAGGTACTACATCACCGAGGTGGATGGTCACTTGTGCCTGGTCGCAACAGCCAGTCACCGAGTTGCAGACTTGGTAAGTGAACACATCATCGCCACAATATTGGCCCGTAGGGCTATAGGTGAACCTACCCGTGCCGTCCATCGTCACTGTGCCTTCCGTTGGAAGCACAATAATGCTGAATTCAGGGTTTTGCAGGTTTGCGTCATTGTAGGTAACCCGCTCCGTTAAGGCCACAGATGGACAGGTAGTGTAATTGTCGTCTGCCAAAACGGGTGCCCCTGCCAATGAACATTCAGGGTCGTCGCAATCTACTAGGCCATCTTGGTCATCGTCAATGCCGTTGGTGCAGTCCTCCGTGCATGGTACAATCACAACTTGGTAGGTCCTCGTTGACGTACAGCCAGCGGTAGGTGTCACCGTCACTACATAGTTCGTGGTGGTGAGTGGGGATACTAATTTCGACGAGCCCGCCCCAAGTCCATGGCTCCAGTTATAGGAATAAACACCGCTGCCGCCCGTAGCACTGACCGAAAGAAGCACTTGGTCGCCTGAACAAATACAGAAATAAGCCTCTCCTTCCAAAGTCAAACCACAAGCATGATCTGCACAATCAACGAGGCCATCGCCGTCGTCGTCTATGCCGTTCACGCAGTTTTCAAAGCAGTTGGTGGTGGTAACCATTACTTGGTCGGTGCTAGCACAACCATTGGCACCTGTTACTGTCACGGTGTAGTTGGTAGTGGCATTGGGAGATACTGTCACTGTGGGGCTGGTACCAAGTCCATGCGACCAATTGAAGCTGTACGGAAGGATTCCCGCTGTTGCAACTGCCGCCAAAGCTGTGCTTGTTCCCTGGCAAATACTAACATTGGCCCCAGCATTGGCTGTAGGCGTTGGGTTTACCATTACAGTAACGTCGTCAGCGGTCGTGCAGCCGTTGCTTGCCGTTACCGTTACCGCATAAGTCGTGGTTGTGGTAGGGCTTACGGTCTTTGAAGCTCCCGTTCCAAGGCCATTGCTCCATGCGTAGGTGAGTGGAGCGGGGCCATTGGAACCGAGTGCATTCAACCCTGCACTGGAGCCAGCACAAATGGCTACGTCCGCCCCGGCATTGAGGGTTGCGGCAGGCTGGACAATAACCGTATAAGCAACCAACGGGGCGCAGGTAGCGGGATATTGGGGCTCCGGCTTGACACAACCATAGACGTAGTAGGTCTTGTCCGTAAGCCCATTATTAGGGAAATTGCTGGTACTGAGCGTACCTGCCCCATCATTGTTGGTATATTCTCCTAGCCATACTTTCGGGTCTGTTGACAAGTATGGATTAGATTGTGGTGTTTCGAAACGGTAGTATTCGATATAAGAATAAGGCGGATTGGGCGCATCGTCCGAAACGTTGAAGCTGACAGTGGCCCCCTCGCAGATGGTTCGGGTAGTGGCATCGTTGGCCGTCAGCGTTGGGCATAGGCAGTCTTGGTCTTGGTTGTCAACATAGCCATCGCCGTCGTCGTCAATGCCATTGCCACAGATTTCAACGGATTGCGGGCAATTGATGGGGCCAGTGAGGTCCCAGATTTTGCCGCCAAAGCTGAGGGTGCTTCCATAGAAATAGCCCGTGCTGCGGTTGATTTTCTGAATCATGCCGCTCGAAAGGCTGCCTGCCCAAGTGTTTCCGTCAATATCAACACCGATTTGCATTTCGGTTGGTAAATCGTTCCGAATCGTCGTAAAGGCATTCGTCACCGTGTTGAACTTCCAGAAATGGCTGTAAGCATTGGCAGTCATGCCATAGAGCACTACCTGCCCCCCTTCAGCAGTGGCAATCATGTCGCCCCAAGAAGTGTTGGGAGGAATGGAAGCATTGAGGTTCACGGGGTTGCCCACAAAGGACTTGCCATTGGCCGACAACTGCTGTCTCCAGATTTTAGGGCTGGTTCCCGGATTGCCGTTTTCGGTGCCAAGGTAGATATGGCCATTGAAGTACTCACCGCCACCGCTGCTTAACGACTCTGGAATCCCGATCTTACCCGTCAGGTCAACCACGAGGCCATGCTGGTTAGTGGAAGGCTCCCAAAAATATACTTTCTTGCCCGAACAGTAATAGACAAGGTTATCGTCGGCATTTGCAGCTACTGCGTTCAGGTTGCCAGACACATAAGGCGATGAAGTAGCAACACTCGTCGTCCCGCCCGTGGAGAGGTTGATGCGCAGGATATTGCCATTGTCCCTTGCAGCTAACATGATAGTTTGCGAACAGCCACAATCAGGGTCGGCGCTGTCTATGAAGCCATCGCCGTCATCGTCTATGCCGTTGTTGCAGTTTTCAGGTGCCCACGCCATACCAAGCTCCTTGCTTGAATCAGGCTTGGTAAATAAGTATGAGCGAGATTTCTCGCTCAAATGGTTGTAGAACCTTTGATTTAGCAGGCTCATGGCTTGAACTGCAAAATGGTTCGCTTGGCTTTTCTGCTGGAGCTTCGGAGTCTCCGCTGCCAAGACGTTGGCCCAAAGTAGCATCAACATCGAAATTCGTAAGCATCGTGTTTTTGTTTTGCATAGTGTTTGTTTTGGTCTCATCTGCACACATTTTGTAAGTGTTTGTATTTGAAAGAATTGTTTCAGATGGGAGGGATATATCTTACCTGGTTAGCTACTACTTGTTGTGGCTAAATCTCAGTTTGTGTTTGTTCAAAAAGCGCCATTTGGTTTGCTGTGCCCAAGTCAGGCGGTGACTTGAATTCACCGCTTGACTTGGGCACAGCAAGAGCCTAGCACCTCTTGCAGGAGCAGCTTCAGGTTTATTCCACCTTACCGTTTTTCAGTTTATTATGTGTGAGACCGAACAAAAAACCTGGAGGATGCCACTATGAATGGTGTCTGACATCCCCAAAACACCCTTTATTGAAAAGGCCTTTCTTTAAAATTTTTGGAGGATTCCGTCCCCTTTGTCATACTAAAACCCTTCTTTATTGCGAAACCGAGGTGAAGAGTTTGAAGTCTGTATTTGGGCAAAAATTGAAGATTTTCACCCAAATACACACCCTCTTGAGTAGTTACTTTATGGTATAAAATCCAGCACAATATAGTTCGCCAACAAGGTATTATTGCCGGGGTGCACAAGTATCGAATTATAAAGCAGCGGGGAGCGATCATTGTTGGGGCCTTGGAAAATCACCTTGCCATCCAAGTTGAAGTCGGCATGCTCATAGCCCGGTACGATGAAGTTGGCCAAGTTGTCCAAATTATCCGCTTCGCCCAGAATCCGGGAGAACAGCCTGAACACGTCGTTGTTGGGGCCTTGGAAAATTACCTTGCCATCGCCGTTGAGGTCGCCGCCCCATAGGAAGCGCTTCCCGCCCAATACCCGGCCAGATGCCCCTCCACCTGCCAAGGCCAAGCCCGGGTCGGTAAAGTCAACCAATGGCGGGTTGAGGATGGAGAGGAATACCGGGTTGAGCGTCATTTGCCCAAGGTGGTTGCGGTGGCGGATGGAAACAAAATAGTCGCCCTGCGGCAAGTTCTTGAAGGAAATGACTGGCTCTCCTTTCTCCGAGACAATGCTTCCGTCACGCTTCAGCAGCACGGTCGCATAGCCTTTGATGAGGGCGGCGTTGTCCTTGTCCCTTAGTTCCAGCAGCATCCAGTCCACCACAGCGTGTACGCCTTCTTCTTCCAGCATGGTAGGATCACATACGCCCTCGCTACCTGCGACTGAGCCGTTCCCATTGTTCCCATTATTGCCATTGTTGCCATTGTTATCATCGTCATCATCGTCATCATCCAAAATATTGTCTGGGTCGCAGGACAGGAAGTAGTCCGTCAGATTGGAACAGACCTCAACAGCAGGCAAACTAAGGACTGGCACACCACTTAACAAGCCAGCAACACAATATTGGCTGACATTGGCTGTCCAAATCCCTGTACTTACCACACTGCCGTTTTCGAGCAGCATCGTCAGGTGGTCACCACTGAGGGCACAGCCAACTTCCACCAGGAAATTCCCGTTGATGACCCGCAACTTGGCATGGTCGAGGTGCATTTTTGCGTTGTTGAAAACCCGGACCTTTCCCGTTACCGTTGCGGTCACGTTCACCAAGGTATCCCTGCTTATTGAATACCCGCAGGTGAAATCGCCCCCCACTTCCAAGCAGACGTTTTCCAACCTCCTGCTTCCGCTATCATTGGGAAAGTCGCTGCCCACCTTTACTTGGCTGTCCTTGATGTCAATCTGGCACGTTCCTGTCCAGGCATAAAGCTCTTTCTTCACGTCTATCGTGGAATTCTTGACATACAAATGTGAGTTCAGAAGCCTGATGAACCCATTTGGCACGCTCAGCCCGCCATTGGTGATGTACAGCTTGGCGTTGCTTTTCAACGAAATGTCGTCATTTGGCACAATGACCTTGTGCTCGATGCTGATGGTCATGTTGTTCAGGTTGGCAAAAGGCGCAGGGATATTGCCGCCCACCCAAGTGGCGGGGTCGCTCCAGTTGCCATCGGCTTTTGTGCGGTAAAAGGCAGCAGCAGCAGCTGGCGGCAGGGTGGCTGGCGGCAGGCCGCAGCTCCCGACCTCGTCCCCATCGGCCAGGTAGGCCTGCAGTTCCGTGGCCTCCACTTGCATCTCCACCTGGTCGGCCTGGCCGGGGTGGTGGCAGATCGTCACCTTTGGGTGCACGTTGCTCACGTGCGGGTAGCCCGGCATGGTGGAAAACGGCTCCACGACGGGGATGTACTCCCCTTTCCGCAGGTCGTCACGCATCATGTTCGTGCCAGCATTGTTCAGGTAGGCGCCACTGAGGTTTGCCTTCAGCCTTAGCGCCGCCACGAGACAGGTGTCCATCCTGACAAGCAGGCTGGTGTTCCCGCAATCGTCCATCGCCGTCCAGGAATGGTTGCTCATCATGCCGGCCACGTTCATGGAAGAACTCTGGTCATGGGCAAACTCCACCAGGTCGTCGCAGTTGTCGAGCGCCATGATGTTCACGTTGGGTATCAGGCCGTTGGCCCTGCCTTCGCAGTAGTAGTCCTGCTCGCCCGGCACGCTGCCCTCCACCACCGCCCAACTGATGTTCTCGGGGGAATGCGCCCCGTCAAGGTAGGCCCATTCCTGCAGCCTCACCTCGAATTTCCTGCTGGTCACGTTCCGTACCCGCAAGGTGAGCGGTTGGCCCTCGGAATTGGTCACGCCGCCGATGATGACGACCGGTTTTGTATAGGTGCTGCCGAAGTTCACGGTCGCCCAAGCTGGCGTCACGCCCAGCTTGCCCGCCTCGCCCACGATGGTGCCATCCTCGTCCACCATCATTTGGCCGTGTTCCATGGCCAGGTAGCCCACCGTTTCGTTGAGCCTGACGGCCTCGGCATCGGCAGAGGTTTCTTCTTGTATGAAAAGCTGTGCTGATTGGCTGCCCAATTGGGTTACCCGTATGGTCGCCGGGTCGGCCTGCGCATTCGTGATAACGGTAGGGAGGAAGACCGGGGCAGCGCCATAGGCCTGCTTGAAGGCAATGGTATCGCCCAAGTGGTCAACGTTCGCCAGTGTCCCGGCCTCCCATTTCAGGCCCGTGGCCGACTGGCCTGGCTCCACGGCCACCCATGAGATATTCTCATTGCCATGGGCACCATCTGCGGCCTCCTCTTCCCGGAGGCGGACCTCGAAGCCCTGCAGGGAGACGTTGCGCAACTGCACCGCCACGGGGGCGGCATCGTTGTTGGAGGTGGGGTTGGCCAGCACCACCGGCATCGCCTTGAAGGTGATGGGGAAGGGCACGTATTTCCAGCCGTGCGTCACACGCTGGGCAACGCCTGCCACCATCTTGGAGCCATCCGACATGGTATGAACCTTGAACAGCTCTGGCTTGGTCAGGTCAACTACCGTGATCGATTGGTTGTCCGTGGTGGCGTTGCCACAAAAATCGGTGACCGTCCACGTGCGGGTGATGGTGTAAGAGCCGCATGCCCCCTCGTAGTTCTGGGTGGTCGTTTCGGCAAAGTCCATGTATATGCCGGGGCACTGGTCGAAGCCAGTAATGGTAGGTGCAGATGGAACCGCATCGTCGCAGTTGATGGTCAGGTCCGCAGGCACGTTGAGCAGTTGCGGGGCCGTGTTGTCGCCGAGCACGATGGTCACGTTGGCCGTGGCGCAGCACCCAGTGCTTTGGTTGCACACCTGGTAGGTGAACTGGTCGGTGACGCAGTCGAAGCCAGTTGGCACGTAAACGAACTTGCCCGTCCAGTCAATCGTCACCGTCCCGTGGGCCGGGTTGGTGGCGATGGTGAATAGCGGGTTGTTCAGGTTGCTGTCGTTGTAGGTGACCCGGTTGGAATAGGTCATGCCCGGGCAGGTCGTGTAGCTGTCCGGTGCCAAGACAGGGGCTGTCACGCCAGAGCAGTCCGGGTCCGCACAGTCCACAAGGCCGTCGCCGTCGTCGTCCACCCCGTTCGTGCAGTTTTCGCTGCAGGGCGAGACGGTGACCATCACCTGGTCGGTGCTGGTACAGCCCGAGGCCGAGGTCACGGTAACGGTGTAAGTGGTAGTGGCTGCCGGAGAAACCGTTTTGTTGGAGCCAATTCCAAGCCCGTTGCTCCATGCATAAACGTATGGCGAGCTGCCGCCCGTCACGCCCACGCTCAAGAAGGCCGAGCCACCGGGGCAGATGGTCAGGTCGGTGCCCGCATTCGCCGAAGGGCCACAGTCCGTGTCCGCACAGTCTGCTAGCCCGTCGCCGTCGTCGTCGATCAGGTTGCTGCAGATTTCGGCGCAGGCCTGCACGGTCACCAGTTTTTGGTCGGTGCCCACGCAGCCGTTGCTGCTCGTGACGGTAACGGTATAGTTCGTTGTTAAGCCAGGTGTTACCGTTTGGGAACCGCCACTGTACCCATTGCTCCACGCATAGGTGTATGGGGCAGGCGCTCCGCTGGCAGTCGCCGACAGGGTGGTCGTTTGGCCTTGGCAAACGGTTTCATCAGGGCCTGCATTGACATTTGGCAAACTGTTCACACTCACGCTGACCTGTGCCACAGAGCTGCAAGCGTTTGCACCTGTCACCGTTACCGAATAAATAGTGTTTGCAGTTGGTGTAACGGTCTTTGTTGCGCCAGCACCAAGGCTATTGCTCCAAAGATAGGTATAGGGCGAAACACCGCCCGATGCCGTTCCCGTCAAGTTGATAGTGGTGCCGTTGCAAATGGTCACGTTGGAGCCTGCGCTGGCATTTGGGCTTGCATTTACGTTGACTACCACTTGGTCGGTGGCGGTGCAGCCACTGGCATTGGTCACGGTAACAGTATATGTGGTGGTGGTAGCAGGACTTGCGGTAACAGTGGCGACGTTGCCAAGGCCGTTCGACCAAGTATATGAGGTGCCGCCCGTAGCGGTCAAGGTCGTCGAAATGCCACTGCAAATGGTCAGGTCGCTACCAGCATTGGCAGTCGCTGTACTCCTCGTCAAAGTGGCAACGGAGGAAGTCACACTGCCACAACCGTTGCCAACAGCACTCACCACTACCCGATAGTAGCTCGTTGAAGACAGCACTGGCGTGGTGTAGCTGCTCGATGTGGCCCCGCTGATGGCAGACCAAGAGCCTGTGCCGTTCGGGCTTGTCTCCCATTGGTAAGTGAGCGATGGGGCACCACCCGTGGCCGTTACGCTCAGTGTATGTGCGCTATTGCTGCACAAGGTAGCACTGGCTGGCTGTGTGGTGATAGCGGGGTCAGCTACTATGATGACCGTTGCGCTATTGGAAGTTAAAGTGCTACAGCCGTTACCACTCACCAACACTCGGTAGTATGTGGTACCTGCCGTCGTGGAAGGTGGCGTATAGGTCGCCGACGTAGCCCCGGAAATATTGTTGAACGTTGAATTGTTGGTGCTGCTCTGCCACTGGTAGGTGAGGGTCATTGCACCGCCTGTGGCCGTCACACTCAATGCCTGCATTCCGCCCACACATTCGGTGAATCCCGCTGGCTGCGCCGAAATGACCGGGCTTGCTATCGTTACCGTGGCAACGGCTGAAGGGTTGCCGCAAGCACAACCGGATGAGGCAACCAGCACCCGGTAGTAGGTCATTGCCGAAAGGGCGGGCGTGGTATAGCTGGTACCCGTTGCGCCGCTGATATTGGTAAATGTCGAGTTGTTCGTGCTGCTTTGCCATTGGTACGTCAGCGAAGTGCCGGAGGCAGTAACGCTCATGGTATGGGTGCCACTGCTACAAATAGTGGCACTGGCTGGCTGTGCCGAGATGGTTGGCGGTGTGGTGGCTACGTTGATAGTCTGCACGCAATTGCTCGTATTGCCGCAGGCATCCGTGAGTACCCAGGTACGGGTAACGACCAGCGGGCAAGTTGCCGTAATGACGTCGCTATAAGTCACGGCAGTGATGCCGCAGTCGTCGGAGGCAACGCCCTGATTCGTGCCGTTCTCGAAAATGGCTTCGGTAGAAGCGGCCGAGGTGGTAGAGTAAACGGGCCCGTTGATGTCGCCGGTGCCGCAACCGTTGACAGTGCGGGTGGCTGCGCAGGTGGTAATCACCGGGCCTGCGTTCGTCACCGTTACCGAGGCTGCTGCTGTGGTAATGGTCTGATGGGCGCCCAATTTGATTTCCGCATTATTGGTAATTACTGTCCCGTTGGCCGGGCAGTTCTTGATGGTCGTTTGAAAGCTCACCGTCCCTGTGCCGTTCGCTGGCACAGGCTGGTTGATATACCAACGAAGGCGGTTCACATTGGCCGCAGGCGGTGCAGTAGTAGTCCATGTTGTGCCATTGTCGGTGGAATAATAGACTGTGCAAAGATTAGCGACACAGTTGGCACTTCCCGACACGAAGGTCGTATTGGCTGGCAGCGCATCTTCTATGACGACTCCGTTGCCGGAAATTGGCTCACCTATCGGTGCAGTGCCGACGTTCTGGTAGCTCATGTTCCAGGTGAAGGTACCACAGGTGGTCACGGTGCCAGGGCTTCCCGTTTTATTGAGGGTGAGGCCGGGCAGGCCGGTGGTGACATGCACCCCGATGCCGTAGTCCCCGTTGTATTTTTCGTTGTTGGAACCGGAGGCTGCTTCCTGATAAGGTGTGAGGATGCCATCGCCGGGCGCCATTGCCAAAAAAGTATAGGTATAAGTGCCTTCAAAGACGCCGCTTAAATCGCCAATCAAGCGACTAAGGTAAGGCTCGTTGTCGTAATGGGTGGTTATGCCGCCTAAAGGATTGGAGCCACCGGAGCCAGTGATATCACTTTGAATATCAATCAGGCGGAAGGAAGCAGAAGGCCAATCCGTTTTCCCGATGGGCTGGTACCAGAAATCATAGTCCCAGAGGTTGTCCCTGTTTTCATCAAAACCAACGCCTACGTTGCCAAAAGTCGCATTGTGAACAGTCATGCTGAAGGTCTGACCAGTTTGGAGCATAATGCCATCATCGGCTGCGCTGATGGAGCCATTTTTATCAAAATCAATGAAGCCATCAATCACCGGAAAACTGTTCAGCACGCCGTCGTCGGAGGTGGTAATCGTACCGCTGTTGTTCATGTCCACCTTTCCATCAATGACCGGTTTCCCAAAATAGGTTCCGTCGTCGGCGGTGGTAATGGTTCCATCCATGTTGATATCCACCAAACCCCCGCTGACGCGGGGCGGGCCTCCGGTAATATAACCAACAGGGCTGGGAGAAAGCCTATTTGCCGAAGCGCTAATCTCGCAGCGCACTTTGGAAAATTCATCCACCCTGTCAATGCGGACCGTGCCGCTGGCGTCCTTGCCAGTTCCCCAAATCACCCATTTATAGCGCAAATCATCCACGAGGTCGTTGCAGTCACCAAAGGTTGGGTTACCATTGGCATCTTTGTTCTGGTATTTTACCTGCCAGTAAACATTGCAGGTCTCGCCGCCAAAAGTGCCGTTGTCCAGCGCACTGATGACGCCGTCGCGGTTCGCATCTACGTATCCATCAATGATGGCAGGTTCCCGGTAATCATAAAATGCACCTGGTGGGCGTGGGAGGTCGTCGGTAGTGGTTGGGCTACCGTCGAGGTTGACGTCAATGCGGCCATTTACCACGATTTTCCCATTGCCAAGTACACCATCGTCCTGGCTATTGACGGCACCATCGCCATCAAAGTCAATGCCGCCGGCAATAACTGCCTTGGCCGGTTTCAGGGCAATCATGGGGCGTATGCAGTCGGAGCCACCTGGTAGTGGTTCGAGGGCAAATGAGCCTTGATAAGTATTGTTGGTCTGTCCCAAAGTCATGGTCGTTACCGGGAAGACGCCCGGCGTAGTCCCGTCGCCGAGGTAAAGAGTTACATCGCTGAGTGGGCTTAAGCCCGCATTGGTCATTTTTGCGCCAATTGTGAAGACGTTGGGCGCTGCATCAGGGTTGTTTGAATCATTTATCAGGTTGGGGGCGGTCAGGTCGCTGAGGTAAAGCGAGGGGCTAACTGAAATCGAATTGCTGGTGGCAAAAGGGAAAATGGCGCCATTGGCAGCAGTAGCATTTCCGCCAAAGGTCAATGTTCCAGGGTCGTCCAGCGCAGTGACCTGATAGGTCCAGGTAAAAGAAACGGGAGTAGTGCCGACCGTTGCGCTTGCCGGACTCGGCCCGCTTACCATAGTGGCAAAAACCCCATTGGTACCAGAGACCGTTGGGGGATTGGGTTTTACATTGGCAATATTCGAAGGGGCGGTCAAGGTCATTGTCACCGTCACCAGGTCGCTGGCTACTTTTGCCGCAGGCGGCACGGACATGGCAGTGGTGCCGGTCTGGGAGAGCTGGTAGGCCCGAGCAAAAACACCATAGTCATCCACTTGACCGGTTTGGGTTCCGTTCCCCTCCCAGTCCACGACAAACCGGCCGGAGGCATTCATATCAATAACGGGCCAATCCTGGTAGCCGGCCGTACTTTGGTTCACCCTTGTTTCAACGCCAACGGGATTGCCATTGGTGTCGTATTCTTTTATCCAAACGGAGGTGCCGGGGTTCCCGCCCGCTGTGCCGCCGCCGTCCCGGTTGTTGTTGTCGCCCCAGGTTATGATGGTGCGCCCGTTGGGGGCTACCGCCAAAGAAAGGCCGTACTGGTCACCAGCCGAGGTGGAAGAAACTGCAAATTCATTGCCGAGGGGGTTCAGGTTGCTGTCAAAACGCCTTGCGTAGGCACCATTTCCTGAACCGTCCTGCCCATCACTTTCCCAAACAGCCCAGATATTGCCGGTGCCGTCCACACGGACAACGACATACTGCTGCGTCCCGGTAGTATAGGAGTTGAGGCGTGTTTGTAAGCCAATAGGCTGGAGGTTTGCATCGAACAACTGGGCATAAACGTCATTACCACTGGTCCAAGCCTGCAGTACCCTGCCATCGGGCATTACGTTCAATGCGTCCATGACCACGGCATCACCCGTTCCCGAAACAATGCCGGTTTCCACGCCAATGCTACGGTCATCGGTACCAAACTTTTGGAGTACGGTCCTTGAGCCATCCACGAATGCAGCCACATAAGTGCCATCGGGAAAGAACTGTATTTCAGGATAGCGTTGGTTGCCACCAACAGTGGTGCTCAGGAGAAATTCAGTGCCAATCTTTACACCTGCTTTGGAAAACCGCTGGCCGAACACATCGACTCCAGTCCCGGGGCCTTCCCAGCCGACTATAAAGCTCCCGTCGGGAGCTACCGCAATCGTGGGGGAGAACTGGTCGCCTGAAGTGATGGTATTTACCAAAAATTCAGGGCCTACCTTTGCGCCGCTGGCATTAAAGCGTTGGCCGAAAATGCCTTGCGCATTGCCATCCAGGCCGCTAACGTCTATCCAAACGATGATATAGCCGCCGTCCGGTTGCACTGCAATCGTGCGGATGGACCACCAGTAATCCCATTGGTCGCCTGCCGTGGTCGTGTTGACTCGTGTCTCGTTGGTGAGGATGGAGAACTGGGCAGATGCAATGCCCGGCATTAGCCAGATGGATAGCACCAGGGCGATAGTTTTTAGCAGACCAGCCATGAAAGGTAGGTAGTTTGAGGGATTTCTCTCCTCCCGCCAATTCTTGGGTTTCGGTTTTTCAATTTGAAAAAACCTGTTTTTTAGTGTTGTGTTTTTGTTCATAACGTACTTTATTATTGTGCTGGTCTTGGCACGTGTTTGTTCTGTAAAACATGGGAATGAAATAGTCCTATTTACCAATCGTATTCAAAAAACATGCTGTTCTCTTTTTCACAATTGGTGCTTATTCTTGTTTCATTTACAGGTAAAGGGCAAACGTTTTTAGGCAAAGGGACACGCTTGTTCCTTTGCCTGCTTTTGTGACGCTGCCGCTAAATCAACTTGAACCAGCTCGTCGTTGTCAGGTGGTTTTGCAACCTGCCTGTAAGGAGAAGGAATATCTTGGTGTTTGTGATTCATAGTTTGTGTTTGTTTAATATAAAATCAAGTATTTTCTGGGATTTTAGGATAACTGACGAACCCGCCGATATAGGGGCAGATAAGGTAATTGCATGGTATAGCGCCATTATTTTCGTGGCAGCCAATTATCAGCAAGAGCCAGTTCTTTTAAATGCTTGAGAAGGAGAAGGGAGAAAATGAGGGGAAATTAACAGCAAAGGTGGTTCAAAAATCGAGCCAAGAACAAAACCCCCACCTATTTCCTTTATAACTTAAAAAGGTTGGAAGCCAAGCCCCCAAAAAATTAATTAGGATTATTATGTAATGGAGGGCTGATAATCAACGGCTTGTGACAACTACCTATACCAATTAAAGCTAGCTATCCATATAGGTAAAGGGACTCAGAACCTCCGCTCCCAATTATAGCATAAACTTAGGCTCAAGTAACCCAACGCCAATTGGTTGGCAAAAAAACTGGGCTGCCACCAGCCCGCCCAAACAGAGAAGTCGCTAAGCGAAACGCCTATTTGCGGAGCAACAAAAAGGAAGGGGCTGCTGCTGTCCATGCCGCCGCCGAACTCCGTGCCCGCAAGCAGCCAGTCGTTTTGCCAAAATAAAGCACCCTGCGCCGTGCCGCTCACCCGCAAGCCATCGGCTGAAAACTCCAGCAATGGTGTCAGCCGCCATTGGCTGTCGAAGCCGCCCCGCCACTTACGGCCATAAATCAAGTTGGGTTTGATGCCCCAACCTAAGCTTTTCCGCTGCCCGTACCGAGACCAGCCGGGCGAGAGCAGGTCCATGCCCGTCGCCCAGGCTTTTTCATTGGAGGCGGACAGGGTGTACTGGAAGGCGAATGCCATGCGGGTCGCTACGGTTTGCGATGACTCGCCTCCAAGGCTGCTCCAGTTAGAATAGAAGCCCGTTTCGATACCGATTTTTTCATTGAAAACCGCTTCCACTTCCCAGCCTATGTCGGGTGACCCGCCAGGGAGGCGAGGGTAGGCGCCATAGCTTGTACTCAGCTCGAAGCTGCCGGGCGAGGCGTCGAAGTCCGCCACGTTGTCTTCGAATAGCGGCTCCGTCCAGTCGCCGTAGCGGTGCTTTGCGTTTTGTGCAAACAGGCTGAAGCTGCTTGCAAGGCAAAGCAGCCAAAAGGCAAGATGGTATTTTAAGGATGGTCGCATGGGCGCTTATTCCTGAAAACGGACGAGAAGGCAGACCGATGCGATGCCGAGAATCAAGCCCAGTATTTCACGGGCGTTGATTTTTTCCTTGAACACGACCAAGCTGAGGAAGATGCTGAGGAAAATGACAGCGAAGGAGTGCAACATGCCCACAGTAAATACCTTGAACATGCGCATCAAAAGGAAAAAGCCGATGGCGCTTACACCATACAGCACACTGCCGATTGCCAGCAGTTTCCAGCCCTCCCATTGCTGCTCCATCGAGGCTTTTTTGATGTAATAATCGCCGTAGATGCAGACGACCTCAATGAGCAAGAGGAGGAACAACCAATTCCATCGAGAGGTAACGACCCAGTTGAGCAAAAATATTTTGTTGTTGGTGATTGCTTCCATGTGTTTGTTTGTTTAGTGCTTGAATGAAATCCTTTTTATGTTCAAATTCAATGCTCAGTAGCGGCTGGCGATACTGAAGGATGAGGCTGCCCACCTGCTGGATGCTGAGGCGCAGGCTGGGCTGATAGGGAGCATTATCAGCTAAAAAGCCAGAACATTTAGGGGCACCGCACTTGCATTCGAAAGACTCGACGTGACCGTGGTAACAGCGGTAGTCCTCAGTGATTTCTTCGCCAGCGGCAATGTCCCGTTTGGCGACGCTGATATTGTCGAACTCTAAAAGATAGGTGCAGTTGGGTGAGCAGGAGTGGTTGACGTACAAGCCGTTGTCGCCGGGCATTACGAACCTGCCTCGGCTGTCGAGGTAACCGAGCCAACTTATTTTTTCTTTTTGTGTCGAAGGCAAGGAATTGTATTCGTAAGCAGGCAGGATTCTGTCAGTCCGATTGTCGGCCACCCATATGATTTCACCTTTGCGGAAGGTTTTCTTCGCAAAGAGGGAAATGCCTTTATCCGTTGGCTTTGTGTATGTGTCAGGGTGAACCACAGACTAAAATTAAATTGATTTAAACTATATCGCAGGATAATTAAAGGAAAGGAAGGGAGTTGTAAGAATTTGCTGGAAAAACCGTGCCACTATTGAATTGACACTACCGTGCATGGTGATTTTACCAAAGCAATTTACGACATAAATATGCAAAAAAAATCCTATTAATATTTGGCACTTACATGTTTTACCGAAAATCTATTAATCCATGCTATTACGCAAGTTGCAGCGTACCTTATCTTATTTTTTATGACCAATTATACTCAACGCTAATAGGTTTTGTGCATTTTCAATATTGCCTTTGGCTATTGGTCATTAACTTTAGGCCAATGGCTATACTTGACGCCATTAGGTTATGTGCATTTGCTAGGCGAAGATTTCCGAAATCTTTAAGATTTCGGAAATCTGGTTTGCACGACCTGTCCCGATTTTCGGGAAATCCTATTGGCGCACAGTATAACAGCAAATAGCATTTGCACAAAACCTATTGGTGCGCAGTATAGAAGGGTGTATCTGTTATAGTTTGGGTTAATTTATTTAAAATAAAAAAAGGGTAATTATTTAGAAGGTGGTGTTTTTTTGGTAAAAATTTTCAATTTTTACCAAAAAAACACCCCAAAGCGTGGGAGGAGAGAGAAAAAATGAAATTTTTTCTCTCTCCTCCCACACCCTCCTAAGTTGTTACAAAAAAGGCAGGAAACATTTGCCTCTAGCGAACGAGCATCAAAAGTCCGCAATTGCAAATATTTCCTACCTAATCTCTTTTAGGGCAAAACACTATTTGAATTCAAAATCAGCAAACAACAACACTTAAGGGATAAAATCCAGCACAATATAGTTCGCCAACAAGGTATTATTGCCGGGGTGCACAAGTATCGAATTATAAAGCAGCGGGGAGCGATCATTGTAGGGGCCTTGGAAAATCACCTTGCCATCCAAGTTGAAGTCGGCATGCTCATAGCCCGGTACGATGAAGTTGGCCAAGTTGTCCAAATTATCCGCTTCGCCCAGAATCCGGGAGAACAGCCTGAACACGTCGTTGTTGGGGCCTTGGAAAATTACCTTGCCATCGCCGTTGAGGTCGCCGCCCCATAGGAAGCGCTTCCCGCCCAATACCCGGCCAGATGCCCCTCCACCTGCCAAGGCCAAGCCCGGGTCGGTAAAGTCAACCAATGGCGGGTTGAGGATGGAGAGGAATACCGGGTTGAGCGTCATTTGCCCAAGGTGGTTGCGGTGGCGGATGGAAACAAAATAGTCGCCCTGCGGCAAGTTCTTGAAGGAAATGACTGGCTCTCCTTTCTCCGAGACAATGCTTCCGTCACGCTTCAGCAGCACGGTCGCATAGCCTTTGATGAGGGCGGCGTTGTCCTTGTCCCTTAGTTCCAGCAGCATCCAGTCCACCACAGCGTGTACGCCTTCTTCTTCCAGCATGGTAGGATCACATACGCCCTCGCTACCTGCGACTGGGCCGTTCCCATTGTTCCCATTATTGCCAGTGTTGCCATTGTTGCCAGTGTTGCCATTGTTGCCAGTGTTGCCCGTACCGCCCGTACCGCCCGTACCAGCCAAGATATTGTCAGGGTCGCAGGACAGGAAGTAGTCCGTCAAGTTGGCACAATCCTCAACGGCTGGGAACGTTCCTAAAAAATTTGGGGTGAACACACCAGCCACACAGTATTGATCAATGTTCGCAGTCCATGTCCCACTGTTTACAATAGTACCGTTTTCGAGCAGCATCGTCAGTCCCTTACCGCTGAGGGCACAACCAGATTCCACCAAGAAATTACCATTGATGACCCGGAACTTGGCATTGTCGAGGTGCATTCTTGCACTGCTGTAGATCCGGAACATTCTCGTTACCGTTGCCGTCAAATTCACCAAGGTATCCCTGCTTACAGAAAAGCCGCAAGTGAAATCACCCCCCACTTCCAAGCAGACATTTTCCAGCCTCCTCGTACCGCTCTCATTGGTGAAGTCACCTCCCACTTTTATTTTGCTGTCCCTGATGTCGATTCGGCATGTTCCCGTCCATGGGGAAAATTCCTTCTTGACATCAATCGTCGAGTTCCTGGCGTGGATTTGTGCATTCTGGAGCCTCAAGAACCCATTGGGCAAGCTCAGCCCGCCATTGGTGATATACACTATAGCGTTGTTTTTCAACGAAATATCGTCGTTTGGCAAAGTTACCTTGTGCTCAATGCTGATGGTCATATTGCTCAGGTTTGCCAAATTCGAAGGTACATTGCCTCCCACCCAAGTAGTGGGGTCGCCCCAGTTGCCATCAGCCTTTGTGCGGAAAGTGGCCGCCGCTGCGGCAGGTGGCAGGGTGGCCGGTGGCAAGCCGCAACTCCCGACTTCGTCCCCATCGGCCAGGTAGGCCTGTAGCTCCGTGGCCTCCACTTGCATCTCCACCTGGTCGGCCTGGCCGGGGTGGTGGCAGATCGTCACCTTTGGGTGCACGTTGGCCACGTGAGGGTAGCTCGGCATGTTGGAAAACGGTTCCACGATGGGGATGTACTCCCCTTTCCGCAGGTCGTCCCGCATCATGTTCGTGCCAGCATTGTTCAGGTAGGCACCGCTGAGGTTTGCCTTCAGCCTTAGCGCCGCAACGAGGCAGGTGTCCATCCTGACCACCAGGCTGGTGTTCCCGCAATCGTCCATCGCCGTCCAGGAATGGTTGCTCATCATGCCGGCCACGTTCATGGAAGAACTTTGGTCGTGGGCAAACTCCACCAGGTCGTCGCAGTTGTCGAGCGCCATGATGTTCACGTTGGGTATCAGGCCGTTGGCCCTGCCTTCGCAGTAGTAGTCCCGCTCGCCCGGCACGCTGCCCTCCACCACCATCCAACTGATGTTCTCTGGGGCGTGCGCCCCGTCCAGGTAGCCCCATTCCTGCAGCCTCACCTCGAATTTCCTGCTGGTCACGTTCCGTACCCGCAAGGTGACCGGTTGGCCCTCGGAATTGGTCACGCCGCCGATGATGACGACCGGTTTTGTATAGGTTTTGCTAAGGTTGACAGTCGCCCACGCTGGCGTCACGCTCAGCTTGCCAGCCTCGCCCACGACAGTACCATCCTCGTCCACCATCAATTGACCGGATTCCATGGCCAGGTAGCCTACCGTTTCGTTGAGCCTGATGACCTCGGCATCTGCCGAAGTCTCCTCTTGCTCAAAGAACAGCGCCTTCTGGTTATCCAACTGCGTCAACCGGATGGTGGCGGGGTCGGTCTGTGCGTTCGTGATAATAGATGGGAGGAAGATCGGAGCAGCACCATAGGCCTGCCTGAAGACAATGGTATCGCCCAAATGGTCAACATTGGCCAAAGTACCCGCTTCCCATTTCAGGCCAGTGGCCGAAAGGCCAGGCTCCACGGCCACCCAAGATACGTTCTCGTTGCCATGGGCACCATCTGCGGCCTCCTCTTCCCGGAGGCGGACTTCAAAGCCCTGCAGGGAGAGGTTGCGCAACTGCACCACCACGGGGGCGGCATCGTTGTTGGAAGTGGGGTTGGCCAGCACCACGGGCATCGCCTTGAACGTGATGGGGAAACGCACGTATTTCCAACCATGCGTCACACGCTGGGCAACGCCTGCCACCATCTTAGAGCCATCCGACATGGTATGCACCTTGAACAGCTCTGGCTTCGTCAGGTCAACCACCGTGACCAGTTGATTGTCCGTAGCGGTATTGCCACAAAAATCGGTGGCCGTCCAAGTGCGGGTGATGGTGTAGGAGCCGCATGCCCCTACATAGTTCTGGGTCGTCGTTTCGGCGAAGTCCATGTAGATGCCGGGACACTGGTCGAAGCCCGTAACGGCAGGTGCTACCGGTATCGCATCGTCGCAGCTGATGGTCAGGTCCGCTGGCACGTTGAGGAGTTGCGGGGCCGTGTTGTCGCCGAGCACGATGGTCACGTTGGCCGTTGCGCAGCACCCAGTGCTTTGGTTGCATACCTGGTAGGCGAACTGATCGGTCACGCAGTCGAAGCCGTTGGGCACGTAAACGAACTTACCCGTCCAATCTATGGTCACTGTCCCATGCGTCGGGTTTGTAGCTATTGTGAAAAGGGGGTTGTTCAAATTGTTGTCGTTGTAGGTCACCCGGTTGGAATAGGTCATGCCGGGGCAGGTAGTGTAATTGTCGGGGAGCAGCACGGGCGCGGTGATGCCCGCACAATTCGGGTCAAGGCAGTCAACAAGGCCGTCACCATCGTCGTCAATGCCGTTGGTGCAGTTCTCGCTGCAGGTCGTGACCGTCACCACCACCTGGTCGGTGCTGGTACAGCCCGAGGCCGAAGTGACGGTCACCGAGTAGGTGGTGGTGACCAAGGGCAATACCGTCTTGCTGGCACCCGTGCCGAGGCCGTTGCTCCACGCATAGGTGTAGGGTGAGCTCCCGCCCGTGACGCCCACGTTCAAAAAGGCAGAGTTGCCGAGGCAAATGCTCAGGTCGGTGCCTGCATTCGCCGAAGGACCGCAATCCGAGTCTGCACAGTCTGCGAGTCCGTCGCCATCATCGTCCAGGTTGTTGTTGCAGTTTTCCGTGCAAACCTGCACCGTTACCACCTTTTGGTCAGTGCCAACGCAGCCATTGCTGCTCGTGACGGTGACGGTATAGGTCGTTGTCGAGCCAGGTGTTACCGTTTGGGAACCACCGCTATACCCATTGCTCCACGCAAAGGAGAACGGGGCAGGCGCACCGATGCCGGTCGCTGTCAGGCTCGTGGATTGCCCTTGGCAAATGGTGGCATCTGGCCCGGCATTGGCCGTTGGAATGGCATTGATGTTCACGGTCACTTGGGCCACCGAAGTACAGCTATTGGCACCTGTCACCGTCACGGAATAGATGGTCGTCACTGTAGGGGATACTGTTTTATTTGCGCCAGCGCCAAGGCCATTGTTCCAATTGTAGGTATAGGGTGAAACGCCACCGCTTGCAGCAGCGGCAAGGTTGACGCTCGTGCCGCTGCAAACGGTCACGTTGGAGCCTGCGCTTGCGCTTGGGCTTGCATTCACGTTTACCACCACTTGGTCGGTGGCGGTGCAGCCGCTCGCATTCGTCACGGTCACAGTATATATCGTCGTGCTGGCGGGTGTAACTGTTTTGGAAGCTCCACTGCCGAGGCCGTTCGACCAGGAATAAGTGGTGCCACCCGTTGCGGTCAGGGTAGTTGTTGTGCCGCTGCAAATGGTCACATCGCTGCCAGCATTGGCAGTCGCCGTACCGACCGTCAAGGTCGCTACGGAGGAAGTCACACTGCCACAACCGTTGCCAGTAGCGCTTACCACTACCCGGTAGTAGCTCGTTGAAGACAGCACTGGCGTGGCGTAGCTGCTCGATGTGGCCCCGCTGATAGCGGACCAAGCGCCAGTGCCGTTCGGGCTGACCTCCCATTGGTAGGCTAGTACAGGCGTTCCCCCTGTTGCCGTTACAGTCAGCGTGTGTGTACTATTGCTGCAAAAGGTTGCGCTCGTTGGCTGTGCGGTGATAGCCGGGTCGGATACTACCGTTACGACCACCTGGTCAGTTGCGGTACAGCCGTTGCTGCTGGTGGCTGTGACGGTATAGGTAGTTGTACCGACAGGGGTCACTGACTTTGAGGCACCATTGCCAAGGCCGTTGCTCCATGTAAACGTTATGGGTGCAGCACCACCACTGGCACTTGCTGTCAATGTGGCACTTCCTCCTGCACAGATTGAAACATCAGGTCCTGCATTTGCCAAAAGGCTCAAGCTGCACTGTGGGTCTGCGCAATCCACCAGCCCGTCGCCGTCGTCATCTGCACTATTGGTACAGATTTCAACCAAGGTAGGCGTGGCGGCGTCCTCATCGTCTTCGCTCTGGTCGCCGTCGTCGTTGTTGGGCCTGGAGTCTACGTCCACCTGGTCGGCAGCATAGACTTCCGTGATATTTTTCAGTTGTGCATTGTTCAGGATTTTGGCCGTGATAGTCAAGGTCCTCGTTTGGTTCACTGCGATGGTAGGCACGTACCAAATGCCCGAAACAGGGTCGAATGCACCTGCTCCATTGTCGCTGATGTATTGATAGCTAGGGGTGAGTCTATCTGCGATCAGCACGGTGGTGGCCGGGGCTGGGCCTTTATTCAATAAGGACAAAGTGAAAGTCACGTTTTGACCTATCTGAGCAGACGCCGGGTTGACGGTTTTTGTCAATTCCAAATCAATCAGCCCCGATACCCGGATTTCCACGTAGGTGATATCGTACATGTTTGGCGTTCCTGAATCCCGCACCCGGTACAGGAAGGTATCCAAGCCGACAAAGCCTACAGGCGGCGTGTAGTTGATAAAATCGTCGGCATAGTTACCTGCGGTGCCATTCGTGCTGACGCTCACGGTGCCGCCTTTTGCCGTCAGTCCGTTGGTCGGGGTGGCGTTGGTGCCAGCGCTCATCAGGATGATGGAATGACCGTCCGGCTCGATGTCGTTGACCAGCACGGGTATGGTCTTGGCCACGTTCATCTGGGTCTCGGCGTAGTCCCAGCGGGCATCTGGTGGCTGGTTTTTCACATGAATAAACACCCTTGCCGTATCGCATAGCGATGGCGAGCGGTTGTCGCAAACGATGTACTGGTACTGGTCGTTGCCGGTGAACCCCGGGTTTGGGTCGTACTCGACGATTTTACCGTTCACCACCGACACCGTGCCATTGGCAGGTTGTTGGATGCCTGGCGTGAGCGTTGTGGTCAGGTTGTCGTTCTCCTGGTCGAAATCGTTGTCCAGCACGTCCGTTTCCACGTGGAGGTTGACCATGGTGGTGTCGTAATCGTCTTGTGCCACTGGGCGGTTGTTGACAAACGGCGCAACAAATACCGATACCGTGCTCGTGTCACAAAGCGAAGGGGTTCCTTGGTCGCATACTTTGTACAAAAAGGTTTGCCATCCAGTGAAGCCGTTGTTCGGCGTGAATTTCAGCGTACCGTTGCCAAGGTTGACCGCCGTGCCGGATGGCGGGTTCGTCAAGAAGGTCATGGTCAGCGGCGTGCCCTCTGGGTCGTGGTCGTTGGCGGTGTTGTGGATGATGACGGAAGTGCCCGCATCCACATAAGCCGTATCAGGGAGGGCTATCGGTGGCAGGTGGTTGATTAAACCGAAATTGTTGGCACAGTCCACGTCGCCATTGTTAAGCACTACTGCCGTTTCGATGTTGTCGGTGGTGAGCGTGCTGTTCGGTGGAAAAGAGGCCGGCGAAAGCTGAAGGACAAAATGCCCGTTATCAGCACCGCTTCCAGTGGTATAGGTGATGTTCAGCACTGGTGCGCCTGACGGCGAACCATTATAAGAGTCAGCACTGCGGGAACCGGAACCGGAAATGACGAACACCATGCTGTTGCCGTCCGCCCAGCCCGGGCGGTTGACAATTTCCTGGACAACGGATTTTATGTCGGGGGAGGAATAGGTTTTATTGGGCAACCAGGCAGATGGGTTCCACAAGGTGGAAGCTGTTGTCAGCGCCCGGTTAGAGATGTTGTTGACGGACGTTGTAAAGGTTGGCGCATTGTCGGTTGCCTGCCCCTTAATGGTCAGTGCGGTCGTGCCGTTGTTGGAATTAGGGGAATCCGCCTGGACTGCACTAAAGATTAAAGTTGCTTCCTCGATGGTCGCTCCTGGGGGAACATTGATCGTTTTAAAGCGCAACCCAATTTTTTGGTTGCCGGAAGAAGGGGATTCGAGATCCTGGCTCATTTCCAAGTCGGTACTATTGATGTTCATACCCCCAGGGCCTAAGTATGAGCCATCAGGGCCTTCTTCCTCGGCATCGTCGGAGCTAACGGCGATGGTGCGGTTAAAGGAAATAGTTGAAATGCCGCCAGTGCTGGTGGTTGGCTTCCAGGATGCGGCATCCACATAGATATTGCTCCCGGTGTGTTCAATTTTGATAAATTTGGCACCGGCGGCGGCGGTCACTTTGTGCGAAAAAGACTCAATAGCAGTTGCAGGCGGCGGATTGCCTGGGTCATGGCTATATACAGCTGTCCAGACCTCATGGTTGCTAAAAGTGATCCCGTCAGGTGAACTGGAAATAGTCGCTTTCCCTCCATCTCTGTCAGATGCCAGGTAAATGGCCGCCCTGGTGCCGGTGGGAATCGTGTTGGCAAATTCCAAAATTACATACTTGCCTGAGTTCAATTTGACAAATCCATTATCCGGTGCTCCGGTAGCGTTGGTGATGGGAAAGCCGGCATCCACAGCGCCAGTGGCAGCGATGGCGTAGTTAGTGCCAGTGGAAGAGTTAGAAACTCCACCATTGACCATGTGGAAAGCATAATTCCCCTGGCTGTCCGTCAGTGCCGAGTCGAGTTTGGATTCGCCTGGGTCCACTGCCCCATTGGCGTTCAAGTCCTTGAAGAGCCGCACCCTGATATTACCTACTCCATTTTCCCCATTGTTCAAAGCGCCGTTCAGGTTAAGGTCGTAAAAAACCGACCCCTGTATCGCCCGACCATCATCGGGGTCCACACAGAGCACGTCAACCGTAACGAGGGCGCTGTCACAGCCATAGGGGTTGCAAATTTTATAATTGAAGACATCCTGGCCGATGAAGCCCGTGTTCGGGGTGTATTTGATTTGCTTGTCGACGAGCGCTATAGAACCATTGTCCGGCGGGTTGGACACACCCAAAAAGGTCGTCAGTCCCAAATTGCTGGGATCCGTGTCATTGGACTGAACGGCAATGGTAATAGGTGTGTTTACGTAGGTCAAACCATAGTCGCTGATCGCATCGGGCGGGTAGGTAGGAATGGGCACGCATGGACCAAAACACCCTGCCAACTCGTACTGGATCTGCACGTTGTCGAACTTGAATTTTTCGCCCCCTGAGCCGGAATAGCGGCGGAACCTGACACGAGCATTCGAACCGAGTGTGCCAAAGCTGGCTTTTAAATCGAAACTTTCCGTAGAGCTTGCTGGGCTACTGACATTAAAAAGCTTCAATATGGAGTAGCTGGTTCCGCCATTATTGGAAAACTCCACTGCATACACGTCGTCACCATTCAGGCTATGGCCATTTACGGTGAATGACAATATTGCTGAGTTGGTGTTGGAAAGATTGGCACCCCGGTAAATGGCAAAGCTGCCGTCAACTGCACATTCCACCAGCCCGCCCGTGGCTTTTATATTGCCTGATCCCGCCAATCCATCGTCCCCTTCCTCTGTCCAGATGGTTGACCAGTTTTGGGAGCCGTTGTTGTTGGTATAGGCATTGGTCGGAAAATTGTCCGCTACGGAGTGGCTGCTTCCGCCAAATTGGGTAGTCTGCCCGACAAGGCAGCCGTCATCGGTAATATTAATGGAGACTACGGCCTGATCGCACAGGCCTTTGGGGTTACAGATTTGGTAATTAAAATTGTCCGTACCGCTGTAATCGTGGTCAGGCTGGTATTTGAAGGTCTTATTGTCCTGTAGGCTAATTTCGCCGTGTTGCGGTTGTGTAAGAATGGTTAGTGTTAATGGCAAATCCTGTGGGTCGTTGTCATTGAACAACACGTCGATATATGTCGAATGATCTTCGCAAATGGTCACGGCATCGTCGTTGGCCACCGGCACCGCGCTCAGGCAGCCACTGTCCACGTAACGAACGCCATTGACGCACGGCTTGTTCGCACCCGTAGCCCTCGTGAAACGCAGCCTTCGCACAGCCCCGGTAACGGGCACATAAGCGACGACATCTTCCTGCGGGGCAGCGTCGTTCAGGTCTTTAATGGTCGTGTAGCTTTTTAAGTCATAAAAACCCGTTCCTACTATGTAATTGGTGCTGGTAAGCGTCCCTTGTACCCGCAGTGTGGCGGAAGCCCCATCGTCGGAGCCGATGTGCAGCCAAATCGTGTCGCCCACCGGCACGTCGTAGCCGAGGTTGAGCACGAGGTAGTCGGCATCGTTGTCGAGTTTGGCATAATAGGAGTTGCTGCCACTAACCAATACAGGGGCACCTAGCGCCTCTAATGGGTTACCTATCGAGTTTTGCGCAAGCACTGTCGTTGCGTTGCCTTGTGCAGCGATACCGTGATATTGGTTGGGGTAACAGCCGTTGGCATCCGACCAGTCCACGGTGATGAAGATGGTGGCGGTATCGCACAACGGGCCACCCTTGGCAGGTGGGGTGTTGTCACAAATCTGGTAATTGATTTGGTCAATGCCTGTAAAGTCGAAGTCCGGTGTGTAGGTAACCTGCCCGTTTCCGTTGTTGACGAAAACGCCATTTCCAGTGTTGGTCGAGCCAAGCAACGTCAAAACCAATGGGTCCATGTTGGGGTCGCTGTCGTTGGCCAGTGCGTTCACGGTAACAGGCATGCCGGGCAGTGTTTCTTCGTAGTCATCTACCGCAACTGGTGGCAGGGGCCTTGGCCGCATGGTAATAAAAACGTTCTGGAACCCAACCCGTGTGCCGCAATCGTCGGTGACCATGACCTTGATATAGCATTCCTGAGGAGAAAGGACATTGGGTGGGGTATAGGTCGTGTTGGCGGAGAACGGGTTGGAAAATGAGCCACCACAGTCAGTTTCCCAATGGAAATGGTAAAGCCCGCTGCCGCCGCTGGCGCTTGCCGTCAGCGGATAGGTTGTACCGGATTCCATGATGTCCGGGATAGTGGCAGTTGCGTGGATGGCTTTTTGGCCTACGGCCAAAAAGCTGAAGTTGAAAAATGCCCGCTGGGAGGCGATGTTCTCAGGGTTGTCGTCCCGGTCTTGCCGATGCCCGGTTTGGTACATGATATAGCCCCTTGAAGCATCTCCAAATGCTGGGCCGAAAGCCAGTTTGGCAGCCTTGCCGGGCGAAAGGGAAGGCACTTCCGGGTGGTCGGCGTCCCAAACCCCAACGAAGGTGGTGGGCCTCCAGCCATTGGTCGGCAAATAAATCTGTTCTGCGCCGTTCTCCTGTGCACCGTCCAATGTTCCGAGGAACTGCATGATGGGGTGCGTTGGGAAATCATAGCTGTACGGCAGCGTTCCGTCATCGTGGTCGCCCGCCTCAACGGCAGGGGTGGTTGCCGGGGCTACCGGGTTGAGCATGAGGAAGTTGAGCCGTTGAGCCGTGTTGGCAGGATTGACGATGTTCTCCACCGAGCTTCCCGCCTTGCAGCCTGCCCATAGCGAGCCGGCGCAGCCGCCCTGTGCAGGGCTGGCGTTCCAGCTCAGCAGCCGGTTGTGGGTAGCCCACTCTGGCTCAGAGTGCGGCATCAGGAACACGTCGGTACAGCAGTCGAGGTCTTGGGGCAGGGTCCAGTTGTACGCCGTTTCGGGTATCCCAGCACGGTCGAGATAGGCTTGTGCGATTTGGCCGTTGTTCGAGTTCAGCGTCCAGTTCATGGAGTAGTTGAGCACCCGGTTCACTGGCACGGTGACTTCCGAAGTGGTGGTGACACCCACCACGCCCTGCGCCTGCCAGGAGGCAATAAGCGCATCTACCTCCGGGGTACGGTATTCCGATGAAATGATAAATGGCCCCCCTTTGTAGTCAACACCATTGTAGTTGAAGTCAATGCCGTCCTTGGGTTTGGTTGAATTGATGGACCATACTATGGGTATGTTGTGCTCGTGCAGCAAGTGCCAAACGAGGCCATAAGGCTTGAGGGCATTGTTGGCAGTTTGGGGCTGAACACCCATGTTGATGATGAAGGAACCAACTGGCATGACCTGCATGATGTTCGCTCCACAGTCGGGGTCGTTGGCGTCCAACAGGCCGTCGCCATCGTCGTCAATGCCGTTGTTGCAGATTTCGGCGGCAAACACAAAAGAAGGTGGAGACGAAGGTGATTCACAAACTTCGGGGAGGTCGAGGTTGGCCATAAGAAGATCCCTAATATTTCCTTTTAATTTAAAGAAACATTGGGTAGCCATCCCTTTATCTGTTTGTTCAGAAGGCCGTTTTAGCAAACTACTCTCTTCAATATTGAAACTTTGGAGAAGTAAGGACAAGGTAAGAATTAGGGTGTAAGAAAATTTGCTCATCGTTTAGTGTTTGACCAAAAAAGGTCTCGTTGTGTTTAGTGTTTGCCGTTTACTAACAGCGAAGAGTATTGAGTGTGTCTATTATCAAAAAAGGCCATCATCTGAAACTCAGATGAAATTGTTCCACGTTAACACAAATCGTATAATCATCCAAACCCAGTGTAAACAGGTCATGGTTACGACGGTACGTGGATTTTTTTTTATTGAGGGAGAAACCTTGAGGAGGGATTTATCAATGACAAGTTCACTTGAACAGTCATTCTATTTGTCGGAGCAGTTTTGCCGACAATAATCTTGCCAATACGACAAGCTTATTCAATTCAGGTATTTTTACTTAAGAGCATCATGGTAGATGTTTTGGATTTAACAATCAAGTTGAAACCTGTTTCATACGACTATTGTCTTCGCATTATTTTCAAAATGTGCTGTGTTTCCCCATCCAACAATTGAAGAAAATAGTAACCGTACCCATTCACTTCATCAAGGTTGATTTTTTCAACTCTATGACCAGGCTGACCTTGTGGCAACATCTTTTTGGACAAGACTCTTCCCATGGCATCATGTATCAGCACTACAGGAGCATCGGTAGTGGTTTGTTCAAACTCGATGGTCAGGTCGTTGGTAAATGGATTTGGGTATGCCAGTATTTGTTGTGGCTGGGTCGTTTCAGTTGCTTGCTCCTCATTTGCAATTGCCTCCCGGCCATCCGTCTCATCTGACGTCAATGCAGGGGCAGTACCAATGACAATATAGCAAACCTGGTCAGTGGTATGGGTCCTTTCCGTGTCCAAGATATTGTCTTCCAAGGCCCAGGTTTTGAGGGATGTTGTGGTCAATGGCGCACTGGTAGCCAGTACAGCCCAAGAGCCTTCCGTTGCATCGTGCCCAGCCGAGCTGACGGCTACTCCCTCAACTGCGCCAAACCCAGTCAAAGCATAGGAATAGCCAGCCGCATTGTCAGTGATACCCATAACGGCATCGGCACCAATGGCCGCAGCATATCTTTTGCCGTTGATGGAGCCAGTACCGCTTTCGAAGACCATATAGCCCAATGTCTCATCGGCACGGGTGAGGTTCACGTTGTCCTCGCCGATGTGCTTGCCGATGGAAGTGGCAGATGCAGTAGCCGGGTTGGCCATTCCTGCGTTTTTGGAACTCCAGAAAACCGACCAATTGGGGTCGTTGTACGTCATCACTTGGCCTACGATAACTGGAGTAGTGTAAGTGTTGCTATGCGTTTTAGGTTCATACACCCAAGTGGAAGTAGAGGAACTGTACCTTGAGGTCTTGTTGGAAAGGTGTTTCTTAGCCTCAAATTTGATTCCATTTGCTGCCAAGGTATAGGTACCCTCCTCTGCCACCATGTAATAAACAGTAGCGGTACCAGTAGCCCCGGTCGCATTGCCCGCAACTTGAAGTTTCACCTGGAAGCTGTTGCCGGTGGCATTCTGTACCCGTGTGACAATGGAAAGGCTTGCATTGCTGGATACTACTACACTCGCCACCACTACCATGCTGGTATAGGAATTGTTCAAGGTCACCGTTTGCCATTGTTCGGAAACGTTGGTGAGTGTGCCGTACTCGAACTTGGGATTGAAAGCCAGCGTAGTGAAGGTGCGGCTTGCGGAGTAAGCACCTACACCACAACTATTCACTGCACGTACCCGCCAATAAAGCAAGGTGCTGGCAGGGAGCGGGGTGCTTGTATAGTTCAAGGTTGTGATGCTCGTGGCATTCACAATTGGGGTTGTGAAGGCGGTATTGTTGGCAATTTGAACTTCGTAGGAAGTTGCCCCTGTGACTGCCGTCCAGCTCAAAACAGGTGTCAAAGAAGCACCTGTGATGCCTGTGGCGGGTGCTGATAGCACGGCCTGAACAGGTGTCGTAACAACGGACAGCACCGCCACTTTGGTCCTGGTGCCAGTGGAGCCTACACCTGATATGCTGAGGTTATAATTGCCAGCAGTTGTAGCGGTTGTAGCGTTCAGCGTCAGTATGGCGCTTCCAGGCACAGCCACTGTGGTTGTTGAAAAACTGGCCGTTACGCCAGATGGTAGTCCCGTGACAGAGAGGGTGACGTTGCCACTGAAGTTGACAATTTTACCAACATTGACAGTAATAGTTGTGCTGCCACCTTTACAAATTGCTTGGGGGCTTGGCGTCGCATCCACTGTAAAGTCGTTGACAATAAGTGTCTTGAAATTGAAGGTGGCAGCGTAAATGCCTATACCACAATTATTGACAGCCCTCACTCGCCAATAGTACGTTACGTTGTCGGGCAAAGCTGGCGCAACAACGTAGCTGGTGGTCGTGACGCCTGTCACGTTGACGGCTAATGGGCTGGTGAAAGTGCTGGTAGTGGCAACCTGTACTTCGTAGGAGGTAGCTCCCGAAACGGCAGTCCAGCTCAATGTTGGGGTTACAGAAACATTCGTGGCCCCAGTGGCTGGAGCAGATAGTACAACTTGGGCCGATGTCGTAATCACGGAAATAGCCGTCACTTTCGTCCTGGTACCCGGAGTGCCGACACCGGAGATGGTAAGGCTGTAACTGCCAACTGTGGTGCTGGTTGTTGTATTCAATATCAAGGAAGCACTCCCTGGTGCAGTCACTGTACTCGGGGAAAAGCTGGCGGTGACGCCAGAAGGCAATCCCGTGATGGAGAGCGCAACGCTCCCAGTGAAATTTGAAATGGAGCCAATGTTCACAGTGATAGTCGAGCCGGTGCCCTTGCAAATGGTCTGCAGACTGGGTGTGGCATCCACCGTAAAATCGGGAGGAGGTGGAACTATGGTGAAATTAGTATTGGAGATGTCGTAGAAGATTTTTCCACTTCCACGCACCATGATTCTTGCTTGGGTGGTTTGGTTGTTGGGAATGGTGACCGCCTGTGTACCATCGTTAGGTGTCGCACTGAGCAGGGTGATGGGATATGTGAGGCCGCCATCAATTGACAGTAAAATATCCACATTGGCGGCACTAACGGGGGTGGCAGTCGTGTTGGCCACGTCCCAAGTGACGGTCTGCGAAGAAAGTGCCGGCCAGCTTACCGCCGTGTTGGGCACCGTCACCACAAAAGGTCCGGAACTGGCCACTGTCACTATAATGTCATCTTCTTTGGTACAGCCACCGCCTATATGGTTATCCCTGACAGTTAGGCGGAAATTGAGCGTCCTTGCCACGCTGGGCAGTACCTCCCAAGTGGGGGTGGTATTATTTATAACGGCTGGTAAATTTGGGAAATAGCGGACAGGTGAAGTCGTCGGAGACATTGACCTGAAAGTCGGGCCAACGGTGCTGGTGGAGACCGGCGGCTGGGTTGCTGCGGCGTAGTCCATTTGCTCCCAGCAATAAGTCAAAACATCGGCTGAATTGGGGTCGGCTCCGTTTCCGGTGAGGAAGAAAGGAGTGGACTTTGGAATCGCATAGTCCGCAATTGCGGTAAAAGTCGGGGAGCTATTAATGGTCGTAAGTGTTGCACATGCATTGCCCGACCCAGTCCCTGAGACGTGCGCCATAATCTCTTGTATGCTGATGGCGTGGAAATAGGCATCACTGTGCGCTTGCACGTTCGGGGCGCAAATGCCTGCGTACCCCATGATGGTGGAACCGCTCCCTGGCTCCATCGCCGTGTTGGAAAAGACGCTGCACGGGTTGTTCTGGGTATGGTTTGCACCGAATTGGTGGCCCATTTCGTGGCATACATAATCAACGTCAAAAGGGTCTCCTACCGGACTGGTAGTGCCCGTGACGCCACCGGCTTTATAGGTAGCGTTGCAAATGCATTTTACATAAGCCAAGCCGCCGCCGCCTGTCGAAAACACGTGGCCAATGTCGTAATTCGCTGAACCGATGACATTGTCGCAAGTGGTCCTGTTTTGTGAAAGCATCGCCACCGCATCGGTATTGGAATATGGGTCCGTGCTGGCATTGGTGTAAACTAGCAGGTTGTTATTTGCAACCAATTGCATGGTTACGGAAAGGTCTCTTTCGTACACGCCATTTACCCTGGTCATGGTGGTGTTCATAGCAGCCAAGGCTTGAGAAACCGAACCACCGTGGAAGGCAGCATATTCGCCCGTGCATGCCAAAGCCAATGAATAGGTGCGCAACTTACAGTCGCCAGCCTTTTCGTAGTCGGCATAGTCCAGTGGCTCATTTTTGCCCTCATCGTGGCTCCCGTCGCACTTCCAGGGCTTGTCCACATAAAAGTCTTTTTTGAAATAAACAACATAGTGCTCATTGTCCTCCCGTGAATAGGGGTCAATGAACACATGGCCAGTGGCCGCATTGAGCATCATAGCGTGGCAGCCCTGTGGCGTGAGGTCGAAGCGCAGATAGGCTGCCGGGTCTTCGATGCCGTAACCAGCATAGGATTGGATTTCCGGATATTTTTTTGCCAAGTCGGGGTGCATAACAGGGGCTTTCACGATTTGGAACCGTTGGAAACTGCCATCCGGCATTGGCAAGGAAAGTTCGATTTTTTTGGTTTCTGCCTCGTCTGTTTGCCAAAGCGGCGCTTCTTTCAACAGGCTTTCCATGGCCGATAAATCGAGCCGTACAGTACGGTACTCGTTGGGCACAATAAGCCTTGTCAGGCTCTTTTGTGCAAATTGACCTTCAGCCTCGAAGGTCCAAGGATTGGACGGAGAAGGGTTTAAGGTCTGTGCAGAAGTCAAATTGCACATTGCCAACAATAAAACCAGTGTGGATAAAAGTGCTTTCATGTGTTTGTTTGTTTATCGTTCGTTTGCCCAGCCTCTCAGAATACATACTTCTGATACGTAACAGTACGCAACCAAAAAATGATAACAGGTAGTATGTCATTCAACAATCGCTGTTTCAAATTTTGAGTAAAACCAGTTTGTAAAATGAGAGGAAAAACTACTGGTTGGCTGATTTTAAAATAACGAATAAGAGCCAACGAAAACAAGGGAAGAACTTAACAAACCCAACAACCATGCCAAGGTTCATTGGGGCAGTGTTAGGGAATTTGGACAATCACGGTATGCAGCAACCTCAACCTGAAAAAGTGAAAGCCCCGCCTGTGTTTGCAACACAAGCAGGGCTTTCGCTTTCGTCAAGCATGATTTTAATCACTCTCCATTGACCACCACAAACCGAACGGAACGCTCCCGCAAGCCATCCACTTTTAGCCATAGCCAGTACATGCCTTCGGGTAAGTTGCCCAGTTCCAATCGCCAGGGCTCATCGGGTAGCGAGTCGTGTTGGCTTTCCAGCACTTGGTAACCAAAGCTGTTGTGAATAGTAACCGTTGCGGCCTTGCCCACCATTTTTTCAAAATACACAGAGACATTGCGGTAGGCTGGGTTCGGGAACAAGGTAACTGCACTCCGGTCAAGTTGAAGCGCTACTGCCCTTACCTCGCTAATGGCCTCTGTACCATCGGCAAAGGCTGTCCTCACCCGGTAGAAATTGGCACCAAGGTTCGGAAGCGGGTCTTTATTAGAATACAGGCTTACCTGTTCTTCGTCCGTTTCAGGCATGATTTCCAAAAGTGGCTCAAAATCAGTTCCGTTGGTGGAACGCTCCACGATATAGCGGTCACTCTTGTGGTCGGTATTTGTAATCCAGGTCAGTTGAACCTGCTCCTTGTCCAAGGAGACGGCAAAGTCGGAATTGTCATTATTGATAATGATGGGGTTAATGGACGGTATGCCACTGCATTCGTAAGGCGACCATGACCAGTCCACCCATTTCTTTGCATCCACTTTTTTGGCAATGAACTGCCCGATGAGCAGGGTGTGGCTTTGCTCGGTGGCATCGTCCACGTGGAGGTCCTTGAAACGGACGTCCACGCTGGCATTTATCTTACTGCTTTCTTTGATGGTCATATTGTCCTCTTCAGCGTAAATTTTCACCCGGTGCGAACTGTTCCAGTTCAGTTCCGTTCGTTTGCCCAATTCGACTTTCTTTTTCACCACCAGTTCCGTATTACCGGTAAACTGGATGCTCGATTTTTTGCCGTTGTCGGAGTCCTTGGAAATAAACTCCTTGACGTAGATAATGCCTGTCGCCGTGAACTTGGCGGTCGAGTTTTTACCTATTTCAATATTCTTGAAATTCGTTCCATTCAGTAAAAACACCCCGTTGTAATTGTCCGGCACTTTCACGTCGGAAGGTGGGTCGGGCATGGTATTGTACTTGAAGGAAGCTAGTGCTGGCTCAATCGCTTGCGCCAAAGTTTGCACGCCAGCAATGGTGCTGCCACCCGACAAGTCAATCTTGGGTGAACGAACAAAGCCATTAACAGTAGTTTCATCGTGGATTTTTGCTTCCTTGTCTTCCTTCCAAATGCCAAGATTGCCGGCAACGGTGTTCTTGTGCATGTGGATTTCTTCCTGTGCGAGGATGGTATAGCTGAGCAACGAATTCGGGTTCAGGCTGATGTTCACAGTGGCAGTACAAGTATTTGTATTGCCCTTACCATCGTTGGCAGTCAGCGTCACGGTGTTTGCCCCCAAGTTGTTGCAACTAAAATTATTGGGCAGCACCGATACAAGATTGACCGAACCACAGTTGTCCGAACCACTCTGATAAACGTTGGCTGGCAAAACGCCCACCTGTCCGTTGGCATCAAGCACCGTATCGTAATTTTTGCAAGCCAGCGTCGGTGGCGTAAGGTCTTGTACGGTGATGGTTGCCGAGCAGCTTGACGAGCGGCCTGCGGCGTCCGTAACAAGAAGTGTCAGCGCATTAGGCCCGAGGTTGCTGCAATTGAAGCTAAGGCTGCTTTGGTTGTTTATCTTGAAAGAAAGCGGGGCGCAACCGCCAGTGCTGCCATTGTTGATTTCACTCGCCAATACGTTGATGGTATTGTTGTTGGCAGGCGTGACTTGCCGGGAAATGTTTTTACAGGTAGCAACCGGCGAACTTGGCAGGGCATTGATGGTGAACGTGGACGACTTGTCGCAGCCGTTCGAGCCGATGGTGATGGTGTGTGGGCCAGGTGCTATGTTGGAATAGGTTGACTGGTTGAGGGTCTGCGGGCCATTGTCGAGCTTGCTATAAAAGCCAGTGGGCAGGTTCGTGATGGCAATGCCACCAGACAAAGCATTGCACGAAGGTTGCGTCAAGTTGAACTGCGGAGTAGGCGTCGTTATTACCGTCACTTTCACCGCTTCCGTGTAGAGAAAAACGGAGCAATTGCTACGGCTGGCCCCCCGGCGGTACCAGGTGCTTTGCGTCAGCACTGGTGGGTCGTAAGTCGGGGCAACAGCGCTTGCAATTGTTGACCATGCATTAGGATTGGCAGCCGGGTCAAGCGTGGTCTGCTGCCAAATATAGCTTAATGTGCCAGTGCCGCCGGTCGGCAGCGTTATATTGGAGAAAGCCACAGGGTCACCCCCGCTGCAAATCGTTTGGCTGGCCGAGATGGCACCCGCATTTGTCACGTTCACACAAGGCACCAGCGTGGTGAAACTCGTTACGCTGCTGCTGCAGCCAGTGGCACTTCCCCCCATATTTTTCGGAACGACATACCAATAGAAAATGGTGCCTGTGGCCAAATTGGTGACGGTGGTAGCGGTACCTGCCACGTTCGTAGCCACTGTTGTAGTGGGTGGGTTAACCGTGCCCAGGTAAACATCATAGGAAGTGGCAGTAGCCGCAGCACCCCAAGTCAGGGTCACCGAGGCAGGGTTTACGCCAGTTGTGCCATTGCTTGGCGATGAATTGCTGGCGCAACCAGGGCGGGCTATCACGTTGATGTTGAAGCTGCAATTACTCGCATTTCCCCTCAAATCTATTGCCGTATAAACCACGGTTGTGGTGCCAACCGGGAAATTCGAACCCGGCTGAAAAGAAGCGCCAAACGAGGACAGGCCGCAGTTGTCGGTAGCGGTCGGTGGGGTCCAAGTGGCGGTTGCGCCATTAGCACCAGTCGCTGCGACGGTGATATTGGATGGGCAGCCGGTGATGACGGGCGGCACCGTTTCAATTGCGCAACTGTTTTGAACCGTCACATTGAAATTGCAAGTGCTCTTGTTGCCTTTTTTATCTGAAAACTGATAGGAAACCGTCGTTGTGCCGAGGGGGAAAGTACTGCCCGGAGCGTAGTTATTGTTCACGGACACGGGTGCGCAAGCGTCGGTAGCAGTTGGTGCGGACCAGGTGGCGTTGGCCGAAGCGCCCGGTACTACCAAGTTGATGTTATTGGGGCAACCGCTGATGACCGGGCCAGTATTATCGCCAGGGCATGGGTCTGTGCCAACGGTTATGGTAAAGCTGCAAGTGGCTGAATTATTGGCGGCGTCGGTGGCCGTGTAGGTTACGGTCGTGATGCCAACCGGAAAAACGGTGCCTGGTGCATGTGAAGCTGTGAGGCTGGCCACGCCGCAATTGTCGCCAGCGTTGGGAGCGTTCCAGATGGCCACCGCACCATTTATGCTGGTATTCGTTGGCAAGAGGATATTGGCGGGGCAACCAAAAATGATGGGCTTTTGGGTGTCGTTTGCGCAAGCGTTAACGGTGGTTATCGTCACCGTAAATGAGCAGGTTCTGCTGTTGTTGTTGCCATCTTTGGCGGTGTAGGTCACGGTAGTGGTGCCAACTGGGAAGACTTGCCCTGGCACATGTGTACTGGTCAGGTTGATGGGCTTGCAGTTGTCAGCAGGGGTTGGTGGCGTCCAGGTGACCACCGTCAATGCGGCCAATTGAGGGGTGCTGATATTGCTGGGGCAGCCCGTGAAGGTTGGTCCGGCTGCATCGCCCTCGCAGTTGCTGCCCGGGGGCGTCTGCCGCACATCTACTTGGAACTGGCACTGGTTCTGGTTATTGTAAACGTCCTTGGCGGTGTAAGTCACAGTCGTTACTCCGACCGGAAAGCTGCTACCTGGGGCATGCGTTGTGGTCAGTGTTACCGTTGAGCAATTGTCGGTGGCTGTTGGGGCAGTCCAGGTGCCAATGGTCGTAGTGTTCGGCGTAAAGATGATTTGGCTTTTTGGGCAATTGTTGAACACGGGCGCCAACTGGTCCACTGGGGTGACTTGTGCAACGCAGGTAAGGACATCGCCGAGGCGGGTGCGCACCTCAAGGTTTACGTTTTGGATGGTCGGGATGTCCGAGCAGTGGAAGACTGGACGGGCCACGCCATTTGCGAAGTAAACGATGTTTGCGCAGCTGTCAAAATTGGCGAAAGCCACCAGCGAGCTTGCATAAACTTTGATGTCGCCGTTGATGTCAGCGCCGTAAGTCCCATTTTGGCATAAAGAAGGAGCAGCCGAGGTGGAGGCCGTATGGATATAGCCGCCCTGGTTGTTAACGGCGTTGCCAGTTAAGCTGCCCCTCTGAATCAAAATGCCATGCATCTCAAAATTGCCGCCCGTGTTGTTGATACTGCCCGTATTTTTCACGGAGGAGCATTCGTCCACCCGTGTTTTGTCGGTATTGACCAAAGTTCCAGCGTTGAGCAGGTTGCCCGCTTGCAGGTTGAAAAGCTCGTTGTTGGTCAAGGTCGCACCAGCGGCGTTGGTGAAATCGCCCATATTGCAGAGGTAGGCGTTGTTGGTGAAGCTGCCCTCGTTGCTGGTTCGAATATTGTTGAAGAAACTGCCATTGTTGGTCAGCACCCCTGTCGGCTTGTTGTTGAAATCCTGTACCACGTTCACCGTGCCTCCTGTGGCATTGGTGAAATTGCTATAGTTCGACCAAACGGACCCGGCATTAACATTGACCGTACCGATATTTGAGAATGTCCCATCGTTCCTCACCACATCGTTGGTGCTGAGCGTGTTGTTGTTTGCAAACGTGGCGTTGTTGTCAATCAGCGAGCCGCCAAAGCTCAACAGCGTACCACTGTTGGTGAAGCTGCCGTTGTTTTCAATCGTTCCAAAACTGTTGATTGCGTTCTGGTTGGTAAACGAGCCTCCATTGAGGATTTTCGAGCCAAAGCCCATGCCCAATGTACCTGCTGGCCGGTTGACGAACGAAGCACCTGTGCGGTTGTCAACGAGATTGTTGTTGTTGAAGGTGGCGAAGTTGTTTACCTCTCCCTTGTTGACGAGCGTCTGGCTGTGGTGAGCGTGCCGTTGATTTGCATCGAGCCGCTATTGTCCAATGTGCCGCCGTTGTTCAATTGGGCGCCAGTGCTGATGGTCAGCATGGTCGCCGTCGCTATGTTCAGGGTCACGTTGTTGTTGAAGGTTCCATTGACGGTCATTGTGCCGGCAGCATTTACGATTCCGTTGTTGGTGAGGCTGCCATCCACTTTCAGCAGGCCATTCGCCCCAGTGATATTGAGCACAGCTCCGAAGTTATTGGTAAACGAGCCGCCCGTGCCAATGGTCAGCGACTTGGCAGTCAGTACCTGGTTGTTGTTGAAGCTACCACCCGATTGGAGCATTCCATTGGTGGCGTCAATCGTGCCGTTGTTGGTGAGGGTGCCTTGGTTGACCATCGTTGCCTGTAGGCTTAGGCTGCCACCGTTGGTGAAATTGGCCCCGGTGCCGTTGGTGAAGCCAGCATTTCCGGCAAAGGTCATCGTACCGAAGTTCTGCACCGTGGCGTTGTTGGTGAGGTTTCCCGTTGTAGCAATGGCGAAGGTGCCAGAGTTGGCAAGAATGCCACCCCCAACCACCGTCACAGCCGCCGATGCAGTGATGTCGCCGAAGGCCGTGACTTCAAAGTTGATGGTAAGCGGGCTTCCCACCATCACCGTGACACCGCCGCCGATAAGGGCATTGTTGCCAACGGCTGGCAGGCCAGCGTTCCAGTTGGCAGCGGTGAACCAGTCCCCATTGTTGGGGCCGATGTACTGCGTCTGAGCAAATGAACTGGCCCAAAAGACCAGACAAAGTAAGGTCAAGTAAGTTTGGTTGCGCATTGTGTTTGTCGTTAAGAATGTCAATATTTCGAGGGGGGAGAATTGGTATCTCGGCAAGGCTTTGGCCTTGTGTTCATGCTATCAATTGTGGAGGGAAAGAACTATAAAGGTAACCGCTGGTTAAGAGCACCAGCCATGTTCGGATAAAATAGACTTTAGTAGTTCTAATGTGAGACCCAATGAGTGCAAAGAAGGGCAAAGGTAAGGGCAGAAAAAACTATTTGCAAAAAATGGCAGGAAAAAAAGCGATTTCAAATCCTCAAAGCATGACGGAATATAAAACTATGAGATAGTTTATTTTAAATTCTTTGAATTTAATTAAATAATCAATTAAATTCAAACTACTGATTTTCAATATTTTACAATTCTCTTTAAATGCTGCTTTGTGAATTAGCTACTTAAAAGATTATTTTTAAAAAATAAGGCAGGAAGTCAAAAAAAAAGTTGAAGATGATTTCTATTGGGATTAAATTACAAAAACCATTCCATTTATTTTCACTTGCTATCTTGGAAATGACCATGATAGTCACTTATCTTTGCCCCATCAATTCCCTCCATTACAGCATTACTTGACAATAACTTTGATTAAGAGAATAATAAACCCATCTCTTTATTAAAGAAAAGGCAATTTCAAAAATTGCCGCTTCATCAAGTACGAAGTGCTTCCTTCTCATAGAAAATATTCCCTAATAACAGGTCGCAATTCTATTAAACAATCATTTGTCTGGCCGACATATTGGTCATTCAACCATTTTAAAGGTCTCCTTACTTAAAAATATTATCTCAGAAAAAGCTAGCCAATCAGCTATTGCAGCTATTAAGGCTTGTTTTTCAAAATATAAACCCTTTTTATTTCATCCTGACATGATGGAATGGCCATTTTTATGTCAATTCAGTTTAAATGTATTTTGAAATTGACAAAAGCCAATGACTAAGCGCCAAAAGCCAATGGCATCTATGCAACACTAATTAGTATATGCTATTTACCCTTACAATCTTGTCATTGAGCTAACTAGTTACTTACAATTACTTACTTTTTTTATACAACCAAAAATTTACTAAAACTATGATCAAGCATTCTTTTACAAGAATCAACACCATTAAGTCCAAAGCCAAAGCATCTTTCGAAAAAACAAGGATTATTGGCTTACTCTTAATGAGCCTCTTCACTCTTCTGTGCGTGTCAAGCTATTCACAAACCACTATCGGTGGTGTGAACATGGGTAACTTGACCAATTACCTGTTCTTTTTTGCAGACGGTAGCACCGATGCCAATTGGCAGGGAGCAACCAAGGGCTTTGCTGGGGATGTCGCAGTTGATGGCCTTCAAGCGAAAGAAAGAACCTCCGGGGGGGTTCCTTTTTCCGGTACCATTTACACCAACGACAACAACTTGAGCGCCTGGGCTTCCATCGTTGACCAAAACGACCCAGGGCAGGTAAATCCCGCCCAAGCATTTGGTGTCACCAACCAAATCTCCCGGATTTCAAACCTTGAGGCAGATTTGAGTACCGCTTTTTCTCAAATCAACGCCCGGCCCACATCCGCTGGCTTTTCAAGCGTTTCTTCCACTTCGTTGAATGGGCTGAACAAGCAAAATGGGGTTGCTGAAACTTTTGTCATCAACATTACATCTGGCCTTCAGGTATCCAGCAAGATAAATATCACTGGCGATGCTGGCGATGTCTTTATTCTACGCTGGGACTCAGATGGCAATCCCAACAACGGCTATCAGGGACAGACCAAGTTCCAGAGCGGTGGCGCAGTTGTGCCACTCGGCGGGTTGAAGCCTTCCAATTTTATCAACGTTGCAGGTGACATCAACAGCAGTGGCGGCGGCTCAGCTCCAGCTGCACCCTACCCGCAAGGGCCTCGCTTCAATAATGGTACTGGCAACCTTGTAACCAACGCCGCTAATTTTAGCGGTGGTGGCTATTTTACTGGCTATTGGCTCACAACTGGTAACCCTACCAATGGGGAGTCATCGTCCATGAGCAACGGTATTTTCGTGGGCGGGTGGTACACCACCGCCAAAAAATTCAGCTTGACCTCTGGTACAAGTGGCGTCTATGTTGCACCCAACCTGCCTCCTCCTCCAAACAATAGTTGCCTCGGCGAAGCAGCTAATTATGTACTACTTGGCTTGCAAGGCGGTAGCGTCTCCATCAATAGCGGCACGAACCTCATTGGCGACATTGGCTATTCGGCTGGTGTGACGAGTTCAACCAATCAAAAACTGGGTGATGACGGTCAATTTAATGGCACAGTGTACGTACACGGCAGTGTTAACCAGTTCTCCTTCGCCTCCCAGAACTTCCTGCCAAGCGGTGGCATCGTTCAGAACAATGCGGCACAAAATACCCGTTTGAACCAGGCGAATGCCAGTGCAGTCTCGGCGTCCGCCAGCTTTGCAGCATTGCCACCGAACGTGGTTTTCGGCGCATTGAATGACAACGACAGCAAGACAATTAACCGCACCGGCAACGTGACCGTAGTGAGGATTGCATCGCTCAACTACAAGGAAGACCAGTTAACGCTGGTTGGACAACCTGGCCAAAATGACGCATTCGTCATCAATGTTCTTGGCAATTTCGAGTTCTCGGGGTCGAAAATAGTGTTGCAAAATGTCAGCCCGAACATGGTTGTGTTCAATTTCCCAAATGCTTCCACAATTTACCTCAACAAGGCATCCAATATTTTCAACGGCACCATTCTGGCCCCAACTGGCTCCGTGGAATACCATAATCCAGCAGTTTTCAACGGTGGAATTGTCGCAAAGAATATTACCCTACATTCTGATTTCAACATCACCAAAAAACCACTGCAAATCCCTTGCACGTCTTGTTTAGACAACGATGCAGACGGCGTTTGCAACGACCAGGACTGCAAGCCGGATAACCCAGCTTTTCCAGCCGCACCAGGTTCGCCCTGCAACGATGGTAACCCGAACACGGTGAACGATGTAGTACAGTTTGATGGATGTAGTTGTGCAGGTAACACTGTCGTCGATTGTACGGTTACAGGTGGAGTTTGCGCTGGATGTGATGCCCTGATGTCGGTTACTTTCCCAACAGGTAATGGTTGTGTAAATGTCACTTCGTGTAAAGCCCTTTCCAATGTAGTCGTTAGGACACAGAACGGGGCAGAAGTGAAGTTTGACAACCTTTCTGCGTTTTCTCAATCATTTTGCTCACCAGACGGTTCGCCGATTATTAGGGTCTGGGTTAAGTCAGGATGTTTTGAGAGTGGAGACGGTTCCGGCTATGGCAGAAGGTTTGATAAACCAGCTAGTTGTGTTCCAGTTGTTATTTGTGACAATGTAACCCTCGGCGGCACGATTGGCTTCGGTACAGACTGCAGCTCCGCCGTTCAATATTGCCCAGCTAACGGCCCTGCACCCATCATCGGGAACTGCATTTCACCCACAGGAGGCACTGGTAACCTTGAAATCATTTGGTTGAAAAGTACCTCTTCTTGCACCTTCCCTACCACAACAGCAGCCCAAATCATGGCTGGCTTAGACCCTCATTGGTCAATAATCCCTGGCGTAACCGGTCTTACGCTTAACCCCGGCAACGTGACCCAGAAGACTTGCTACCTGCGCTGCACCCGCAGGGCTGGCTGTTCGACTTATATTGAATCAAATATTATCTCTTTGGAATTGGCCCCAAACTGTGGCGGCGGCAATACGCCTGACTGCAACAATATCATCATCACCACAGGAATTGGTGTTGTCAACGTCAGCGGAATCGCCGGGTCGCCGGTTACGTCCGTGCAAATCTCCAATGCCAATTTGCAGGAAGTGGTGAACTGCCTTGGCACTTGTGCCAGCCCAACCGCCTCATTCCCCTTACCTGCCGGCACCTATTTTGTAAAGGTGAAGTACCATAATGCAGCTTACGAGGTGATTTGCGAGAAAAACCAGACCGTGAACGTAGCGAGCGCATTGGCTGGTAGCCAGGCCGAAGGACTGGATTTCGGTGCAGCCAAAGCTGACGAACTGACTACCCTCTTCTGGAACCACAACAATGGCTACTTGGTCGAAAAATACGTCGTGGAACGTTCAACCGATGGCATTGAATTCAGGGACATAAGTGAACAGGTTTCTAAGGGCGGCCAAAGCAAGGAAGTTTACGAAGACTTTGACCTTGAACCTGCTACTGGTGACAACTTCTATAGGTTAAGGATTGTAAACTCAGACGGCAGTTTCTCTTATTCAGCAGTACAAAAAGTCAATTTCTTGGACGTGGTGGATTACACCATTTTCCCAAACCCTGCAAGCAGTTTTGCAAAGCTAAACCTCGAAACGATGGTGGGCAATAAGGATATCACCATTACCATTTTCAACAACCTCGGGTTACAGGTTAAGCAAATCGAGCTGGACGAAATTTGGAGTAAGCACTATCAAATGGACATCCGGGACCTGCAAGAAGGCCACTACACTGTTTGGTTGAATGTGCCGGGCAAGCGGCCAATCGCCAAAAAGTTGATGGTGGGAAAATTGTAGAATGCCTTGAGCAAATTCTCTTCGGGGTAATACTATTCCCTATGTGAGCAATTGCATAACAAGGCATAATTCAAATTTTGGAAGCCGATACTGTAAAATAGTATCGGCTTCTTCAATAAAAATGTCTGTTAAATTTTTGTTTTTTACCGGAATAATTACCTTTGTTTAAATTTCATCTCACTTCATCTTTTTTTGAATGCTTGACAGGCGCATTTAATAAGCATTCCACTAGCTGGTCTTACCATTAAATATTACTGGTCTCATCACGTTGCAGCTACCCCTGCTTACTGTTTAACCAAACTTGCATTACGTGATGCACACTGCAAAAACCATTTTTTTGGGTATTTTCTTGACCGTTTCTTGCCGCCTCATCGGCCAGAACGGCACTAGTTTGTTCGACAACTCCGTCGTGCACGAGCTGCGTTTTTATTTTACGGAAGAAAACTTCTGGGATAGCCTTTCGCACAACTGGGAGGAGTACCATGATGACAGCGGGGTGGACATACCTTACCTCCATGCTACCTTGCTGCTGGACGGCGTCCAGCTCGACTCAGTGGGCTTCCGGCAAAAAGGATTGTCGTCGCACTGGGCATCCTCAAAGCTCAAAAAACCGTTCAAAGTGGACCTAAACGAGTTCGTGACTGGTCAAAACTTTGAAGGCATCAAGAAATTCAGCCTCCACAATGGTGCCTGCGACCCAGGCATGATGAGGGATTTTGTTGGCTATAACGTCCTGCGCACGGCAGGGGTACGCGCACCAAGGGTCTCTTTTTGTAGGCTCTACCTCAATGACGAATACTGGGGGCTTTACGGAATCATCGAACAGATTGACAAGACTTTCACTGATGCCAACTTCGACAATGACGGCACTTTAATCAAAAATATTGGGTGGACAGAGCTTGACTGGGTAGGTGATTCCATTGAAATCTATCAGAAAGATTTTCAGTTGAAAACCAATGAAGATACTTATGATTGGGGCAGTTTTCTCAATTTCATGGACGTGGTCAACAACAGTTCTGACGACGAATTCCCGGCTGCCATCCAAAAAGTTTTCGACGTGGATTTGTACCTGCACGTACTTGCTGCTGATATCATGACCAATAATTGGGACAGCTATATTGACAACGAGCGCAATTTTTACCTCTACGATGAGCCATCCGGCAAGCAGTTCCATTGGATTCCCTGGGATTATAACCTAAGTATGGGCGGAGATTTCCCGACTGGCGGCAATCCTTTCCCACCCTTCGACAGCAGTTGCTATATTCAGGCTAATTTCTCCCACCTGCAGTTCGATAGTACCTTCATGCTGACGAACCATACCTTGCCCGCCGCCGATTATGTGGAGTGGGATTTTGGATTTGGGCAGACTTCCAATCTTTTCAATCCAACCGCAACCTTCGAAGCCCAAGGCGAAAGGACAATCTGTCTCACCGCCTACCGAAACGAAGGCAATCAAGTCTGCCAGAACAGGCGGTGCCAAAAATTCGATTTGTCCTTCAACCCGGGCCAATGCGAAACCATCCTGAATGGTTCTTGCCCCTACCCTGCTACCGACCCGATTTTCCAGAAAGTGGCCCAACAGGACAGCTATTGTTGCGAGGACGAATGGGATGCAGTTTGTGCTTTGCAGTATTACGAAATCCTGCAAAACCCGCCCAATTATGGGAGCATTGGCAGCCCAGGAGTGGAATATGACCTGAACTTCCCGCTCCTGCTCGACGATACTTCTAAAATCTTGGTTCACAGGCTGTTGCAAGTGTCGGCTTTTCGCAAGCGATACCTTGACATCTGCTGCTTGATGATGGCAAAGAACTTCAACAAAGACCGGCTTTTCCCTATGATTGATGGCCAGCGGGACTTGATACGGCCGCATATTTATGAAGACCCCAATTATGTGTTTACCAAGGATTATTTTGAGTATGACCTTGGGAATGGAACAGGTGGCGGCGGTGGTGCCCAAATACCTTCCCTTAAATGGATACTCGACCAGCGTTTCGACCAGGTGGCGGAAAACCTCGCAAGCACTGGCCACGACTGCTCCAAAGCATTTTCGCCCATTGGCTGGCAGGGTGTGGTCATCAATGAAATCATGGCCAGCAATAGCGATGAAAGCGGAATAGCCGACCCTGATGGGGAATATGACGATTGGATTGAGCTTTTCAACAACACCAATCAGGCTATAGACCTCAAGAATTTTTACCTGACCGATACCACAGGATTCCGACTTAAATGGACTTTCCCCTTTGGATCTGTCATTGCACCCAATGGCTACCTTATCGTCTGGGCGGATAAAGACGAGGACCAGCAGGGCATACATGCCAATTTCAAATTATCGGCTCAAGGCGAAGAACTCATGCTGAGTCATGAGGATGGGACGGTCATAGATGTGGTCAGCTATTTTCAACAGGAAGAAAACACCTCTTACGCCCGTGTGCCAAATGGCACTGGCAATTTGATCCCTCAATACCCAACATTTAATGGGAACAACAACATAACCGATGTTGCTGAATTGAACGACAACAAAGGTTCATTCCATGTTTACCCGAACCCAGCTCGTGATTTTATAATTGTTGAGTTATTTAATGAAGCAACTGAACCAGCTACCATTACGCTATGCAATTTGCTTGGCGAAGTGATTGAACTCGGAACGAAAATTTCCTCAACTAAGCAGCGATTTTCGACAGCTGGATTAACAAGTGGCGTATATTTTATTGAATCAAGGCAGGAGAAATCCATGACCGTAAAACGAGTATTAATTCAGCATTGAGTATAAAGAAGTATTATAAAACATCAATTTCTTTTAAAGGTCTCACTTAAAAAAACATTAAGTATTTAGATTTTAACTGGTCTCCAACATAAGGAATCATTGAACTTTCAAAGGCAAGGTGCAACACCTTCCAATGGGGGACTTATTTTTATTAACCAAATTCTTATTGACATGAATTGCAATTTTAAACCTACCATTCGGGGATTGATAGTCCTCGTACTTGCCCTTGGTATGGGATTTCCATTATCGGCACTAAATGTATGGCCGGATGGGAATAACCAAGAGGCGGGATGCCTTTACGAGTTATCGAAAATCACTCGAAATGCAGCCGATTTGGACTTGAACATCGAGCTTATGATGACCGAGGATTGTTGTGAAGACAGCAAGCCAGTGAAATCCACTTTTAAGTACACTGGCCAAGGATGCAGTGCTTCCAACAACAACCAGGGTAGCGATAAGTGGTATTGTCAAAGTTCTGGCGGAGGCCTTAACGGGAACGCTACTGTTTACATTAAAGCAGGCGAAGAGGAGAATGGTTCAGGCGATGCCTTCTTTGCAGGTACTGTCGCATTGAATGGAACATTCACCATTGATGCAGGAACCGCAGGTGAGGATAAACTCCCTTCCAACACCTATTTCAACATTTACGCAAGCCAAGGAGGTGCCCTACTTCAGCGGTTAAAAATCCATACCTCCTGTTCTACTCCAATCGTTATGGGCGACCAATTTGGTAGCTTGATTTGGGAGGCTATCGAATTTGAAGATGGTTCTACCTGTGCACCTCCAGTGCCAGACGAAGTTTGCCCTACACCCATCATCAATGTACCAGGTGGCCAGAAATGTGCTGGTGCGCCATTGGTGTTCTCGGCCCCTGATTTGGGCTATCCTTGCTTGACCTATGTATGGGATTTCGGCCCAACTGCCAACCCACCCGTTGCTGTCGGCTTAGGCCCACACACGGTCGTGTTTAGCACAACAGGTGCTAAGACCGTCAAATTGAGCATTGACAACGGCTGTACCAACGATAACGGCTCTGGCTCCGGTAGCTCTGGCTCTGGTTCCAACGGCTCCGGCTCTGGCGGAACTGGCACTAATGGATCTGGCTCTGGTGGCTCTGGCTCCAATGGGTCAGGTTCTGGTAGCTCTGGTTCGGGTTCAGGCTCTAACTCCGGCGGTCAGGGTGTTATTTGCTCTGGCAACAATGGTAGCAGCGGCTCTGGTAGTTCTGGTTCTGGCTCAGGCGGTTCAGGTGGCTCTGGCTCCACTGGTTCAGGCGGCTCTACTGGTTCAGGCGGCTCTGGTTCAGGCGGCTCTGGTTCAGGTAGCTCTGGCAGCACTGGTTCAAGCAACGACAGCCCATGCGGTGGCGTGAATGGTAGTGGTTCCACTGGTTCAGGCGGCTCAGGTTCCACTGGTTCAGGCGGCTCAGGTTCCACTGGTTCAGGCGGCTCAGGCTCCACTGGTTCTGGTGGTTCTGGTTCAGGTTCCACAGGCTCCGGCTCAGGTAGCTCTGGCACTGGTGACTGCTTCTGCATCGAGTGCCGTGAAACCACAACCGTGACAATTACAGTTGAAAATTGCAGCCCATGCGCCAACCCTGTTGCGCCAGGTACGGCATGCAACGACGGCAACCCGAACACGGTGAACGATGTAATACAGGCTGATGGCTGCAATTGTGCAGGTAACACTCCCGTCGTTTGTACGGTTACTGGTGGAGTTTGCGATGGATGTGACGCCTTGATGTCGGTTACTTTCCCAACAGGTAATGGTTGTGTAAATGTTACTTCCTGTAAAGCCCTTTCCAATGTAGTCGTTAGGACACAGAACGGGGCAGAAGTGAAGTTTGATAACCTTTCAGCCAATTCTCAATCATTTTGCTCGCCTGACGGTTCGCCGATTATTAGGGTCTGGGTCAAGTCAGGATGTTTTCAGAGTGGAGACGGCCCTGGCTATGGCAGAAGATTTGATAAACCAGCTACTTGTGGCCCAGTTGACCCCTGCGCCAACCAAGGCGGTGACACTGATGGCGATGGCGTATGCAACAACCAGGACTGCCAACCCAACAACCCGGCGTTCCCGGCAACACCAGGCTCACCTTGCAACGACGGCAACCCGAACACCACCAATGATGTGGTTACGGCCAATGGATGTGGATGCGTAGGCACGCCTCCGAACCCATGCGCCAACCAAGGCGGCGATACTGATGGAGATGGCGTTTGCAACAACCAGGATTGCCAACCCAACAACCCGGCGTTCCCGGCCACGCCTGGCACACCTTGCAACGATGGCAATCCGAATACCCAAAACGATGTGGTAACCGCCAATGGCTGCGGTTGTGCCGGCACACCTGTGTCCACCTGTAACGTGACCGTAAATGGTTGCGTGATTAAAATCACTGGCCTTAACGCCTCCAGCAGTGCCAAGATCTTCAACAGCAACTGGCAAATCATCTTTGACTGCAATCCTTGGACTGGCAATGCATGCGGAAGTAATATAAGCTTTACTGTTCCAGCCAATGGTACTTACTGGGTACAGGCCTGCGGCAGCACTACTGCTTACACCGTTTCTGGCTGCACGCCTAACCCTTGCGCCAACCAAGGCGGTGACTCCGACGGCGACGGCGTTTGCAACAACCAAGATTGCCAGCCCAACAACCCGGCGTTCCCGGCCACACCTGGCACTCCTTGCAACGACGGCAACCCGAACACCATCAACGATGTGGTTACAGCCAATGGATGCGGTTGTGCAGGTACGCCACCGAACCCCTGCGCCAACCAAGGCGGTGACTCAGATGGCGACGGCGTCTGCAACAACCAGGACTGCCAGCCAAACAACCCGGCTTTCCCGGCGACACCTGGCACTTCCTGCAACGACGGCAACCCGAACACCATCAACGATGTAGTGCAGCCGGGTGGTTGTAGCTGCGCTGGAACACCCGTTTCGGCTTGCGACAATATCACCAATGGTGGCACTATCGGTTTTGGGGCTAACTGTGCTAACGCTTTTCAACATTGCCCGACTAATGGCCCGGCACCTGCTATCAGCAACTGCACTTCCCCATCGGGTGGTTCTGGCATGATGGAGACGGTTTGGCTCAAGAGCACAACGTCTTGCAATTATCCTACGACAAACATCACCCAGATTACAGCTGGACTGGACCCACATTGGGTGATCATCCCAGGTGCGACCGGCCTGACCTACAACCCAGGCAACGTGACGCAGAACACCTGCTACCTGCGCTGCACACGCCGGGCTGGATGCCCAGTGTACATTGAGTCCAATATCATTTCACTGACCATCGCACCAAACTGCGGCGGCAACAGCGGAACGCCCAACTGTGCGAATATTGGCATAGCTACCCAACCGGGCAAAATTGTGGTCTCTGGCCTTGGTGGCGTCCCCGTCACTTCTATCCAGGTGTTCAATTCAGCTTGGCAGACCTTGGTCAACTGCTTTGGCAACTGTCCTTCCCCTACTGCCACTTATAATGTTCCTGCGGGCACTTATTACGTGAAAGTGAAGTTCTACACTGCCAACTACCAGTTCGTATGCGAGGTGAACCAAACTGTCAGTGTAGCCAATGCGCTCATTGGGGACTTGAACGAGCAGTTCGACTTCATGGCCAAAAAGCAGGAATCGTTCACCAACCTGGTATGGATGCACAATGGTGGCTACCATGTGGAGCGGTACATCTTGGAGCGTTCGGCCAACGGTGTTGACTTTGAGGTCATTGGAGGCTCAGATTCGAAGGGTAGCGACGTGAAAGAGCTTTACGAGGACTTTGACCTTGAGCCCCTCACCGGCGACAATTACTACCGGGTGAAGCTGTTGGACATCAATGGCATCACTTATTACTCGGATGTACAAAAAGTCCATTTTGCGGAGGTGATTGACTTCACCATCTTCCCGAACCCAGCGAGTGATTTTGCGAAACTCAATTTGGAGAAGTTGATTGGGCAAGAAAATGCAAGTATCACCATCTTCAACAACTTGGGCCTTCAGGTCAAGCGCATCGAGCTGGACGAAGTCTGGAGCAAATACTACCAAGTGGACATCCGTGACATGCACGAAGGCCACTACACTGTTTGGTTGAATGTGCCGGGCAAGCGGCCTATCGCCAAGAAAATGGTAGTCGGCAAGATTTAAAAAAGCCTATTTCAGGTAAGTTAATTTTCAAGCCTGATGTCAAGAGAGCCTGGGTCGTAAAAACCTCAGGCTCTCTTTTTTTTTGCCCATGCTCCTATGCACAGGCAAGTCCCAATTGTTAACCAATACATGCCAAATGAAAATAAATGATTTTTTAATTTTGGAATCTCGTTTGAAAAACTAATTTTGCCCTTAATCTACATAGCACTCAGAAAAATTAGTTCTTGCCACCTGTCTTAACTATTGCCAGCTGATTTATCCTCTGTTGATATAAGTATATAGCAGAGCCGCCTTTAAGCCCATTCTTATTTCAAATTAATTGTATGCTAAATCCAATTAATGCATTGCATTGAAATGACTTGCTATGCCCCTTATTTAAGGTAGCAAGTAAATGTAAATGCGTTAAAAATACCATACGTTTATTAACCAAAATTTCTAATTATGAACAACTCACTTGTTACATTTAACAGAATCCTATTAAGTCAGATTGGGATACCAAAAGGTATTTTCCGTGCGGCTTTAGTAGGTTTATTTGCGCTTTTTTATGCGAATGCAGAGGTCAGCGCCCAGTGCCAGACCTGTTGTAACGGCAGCAAACCAAAATCATTGGTTTTGCTCTACAACGGCAAATCTTGCGCAGAATCAGTCACCTGCCAAGCGGCAGATAAATGGTCTTGCTCAGGTTCCGGCCCTGGCAATGCTGCCACCGTTTACATCACCGCCAGCAAGAATGATGATGGTACTGGCGGCACTTATTTCGCTGGCACCGTCAACCTGAACGCTGAATTTACTGCAATTGCAGCATCAGGAGGAAGTACAACCTTCCCATCCAACACCTATTTCAGGGTTTTAAGCAGCCAGGGTGGCACCTTGCTACAGACTGTCAAAATCCACACCTCCTGTTCAACCCCGCTCGTGGCGGGCGACCAGTTAGGTAGCTTCAAGCTCAATAAAATCACGCTTGAGGACAATACGGTGTGCAATGCACCAGCACCGCCACCGCCACCGCCGACCTGCCCTACACCGGTCTTTACCATCAACAACAATTCCAGCACCAATGCTGGGCCGGTTTGCAAAAACACCCAGATTATTTACAAAGCGACGGACCTTGGATTCCCCTGCTTCGTTTATAGCTGGAACTTTGGCGCCAATGCCACCCCTTCCACGGCTACAGGCATCGGGCCTCACACGGTGACCTATTCTTCGACGGGAACTGCTACCGTTACCCTGAGCACCACCAACAACTGTGCAGGTGGCGTCGGCTCGACCCTCTGCCCTCCCCCGCCGCCCCCACCAGTTGGCTCGGACTGTTGCGACAGCAACAGCGGCAAGCCCAAGACCCTGGCAATCAGGTACACAGGCCAGAGTTGCTCTACGACGAACACCACACAGGGCACAGACAAATACTCTTGTGCTGACGTTGGCAGCGGGCCAAACGGTGCTTCGTCCGTTTATATCATCGCCAACGAAAAGGCCGATGGTTCTGGCATCACTTATTTTGCTGGCACCGTCAATTTGAACAGCACCTTCAATGCCACATCGCCCAGCAGCACGTTGCCAACCAATACCTTCTTCATCGTAAAGGCAAGCCAAAGCGGCGCTGTATTGCAAAACATCAAAATCCATACTTCCTGCTCTGCGCCAATCGTGCCGGGCGAAAGCTTTGGTGCCCTCCTGCTTGAAAGCGCCACTTGGTCAACAGGTGTCACCTGCGACGTGAACAGCGGAAGTGGAGGCGGAAGTGGGAGCGGCGGCCCGGATTGCTGCGACAGCAACAGTGGCAAGCCAAAGTCCCTTACCATACAGTACAACGGCGAAAGCTGTTCAGAAACCAGCACTTCGCAAGGGCCAGACAAATATTCCTGCGCCAATGTTGGCAATGGGCCAAACGGTGCTACTTCCGTCTATATCCTTGCCAATGAGAAGGCAGATGGCACAGGCATTTCCTATTTTGCAGGCACCGTCAGCTTGGGCAGCAGCTTTACTGCCACCTCCCCAAGCAGTTCCCTGCCTACCAACACTTATTTTATTGTCAAGGCCAGCCAAAGTGGCGCTGTCCTGCAAAATGTGAAAATCCACACATCCTGCTCGGCGCCCATCGTATCAGGCGACCAGTTCGGAAGCCTTGTTTTGCAAGCTGCTACTTGGGCTTCAGGTGTCACTTGCGGTCAAGTAACGCCTCCTGGACCTGATTGCATTGATTGCCAGAAAACGACGACGGTTACCATTACTGTACAGGACTGCACCTGTATCAACCAAGGTGGCGACTCGGACGGTGATGGTGTTTGCAACAACCAAGATTGCGCACCTTTCGACCCGAATTTTCCCAAGCCTGCTGGCACAACTTGCAACGACAACAATCCGAACACCACCAACGATGTGATACAATCCGATGGTTGCTCGTGCGCAGGAACACCTGCTTGTAACCTTTCGGCTACGTTCACTGTACCAAACGGCTGTTTGACAAACACTTTCTTCCTTTTTGCGGATGCGAACGACCCCTACTCCCCACCCAATAATCCAAACTACACCTATTCTTACGTCATACAACCTGCCAATACGGTTGCCTCTGCGTTTACGATTGACCCACGGTCGTTGTCTGTTACATTCAATGCAACGGGCCTTAAAACCGTGACTGCTACTATTACAAATCCGGCAATTCCTAACTGTCAAATCGTGAAAACGGCCACCTTCACGGTTTCGGACTGTAGCCCTTGCGTGAACCAAGGTGGCGACTCAGACGGCGACGGCGTTTGCAACAACGTGGACTGCCAGCCCAACAACCCGGCTTTCCCGGCTACGCCTGGCACACCTTGCAACGACGGCAACCCGAACACCAACAACGATGTGGTAACCGCCAATGGCTGTGGCTGCGCTGGTACACCCACATCCACCTGCAACGTGACCGTCAATGGGTGTGTGATTACTATCACTGGCTTGAATGCTACCAGCAGTGCCAAGATTTTTAACAGCACTTGGAATATCCTCTTCGACTGCAATCCTTGGGGCGGCACCCCTTGTGGTAGCAACATCACCTACACCGTTCCTTCTAATGGCACTTACTGGGTGCAGGCCTGTGGTAGCACCACTTCCTACACCGTGTCCAACTGTACCACCAACCCATGCGCCAACCTAGGTGGCGACTCCGACGGGGATGGCGTCTGCAACAACAACGACTGCCAGCCCAACAACCCGGCGTTCCCTGCAACACCTGGCTCGCCCTGCAACGACGGCAACCCGAACACCACCAACGACGTGGTGACGGCCAACGGCTGTGGATGCGCCGGAACGCCAGTTTCGGTTTGCGACAACATCACCAATGGTGGCACCATCGGTTTTGGCAATAGCTGTGCTTCCACTGCTTCCATAGCTTGCAACACGGCGGCGCCGAACATCATCAATTGCCTCAGTCCGTCCGGAGGCAGCGGAACTATTGATATTATTTGGTTGAAGAGCACGACGAGCTGCTCACCACCCACCACCACAGCCGCACAGGTTATCGCTGGTCTGGACCCTCATTGGGTACTCATCCCTGGCCAAACAGGCCTGACCCTCAATCCTGGAGTCGTATCTGCCAACACCTGTTACCTGCGTTGTACCCGTCGGGTAGGTTGTGCCAACTACATTGAGTCCAATATTATCAGCCTCACTACTGATTGCAACACTGGCACACCAAATTGCGCCAACATCACAATTTCTGCTGGAAATGGTACCATTACAGTAGGGAACCTTGGAGCAGCACCATTCGCTTCAGTGAAGATTTTCAATACCAGCTGGGGCACGGTATTTAGTTGCTTCGCTAATTGCAATGGCTCCACTGTGACCGTAAACGTTGGGGCTGGCACTTACTATGTCTATGCTGGCTATGTTGCAAGCAACTACAGCCTCATCTGCGAGCGGAACCAGACGGTAACGGTGACCACCACCACCAACCCCTGCGCCACCCAGGGTGGGGACACCGATGGCGACGGCGTTTGCAACAACCAGGACTGCGCTCCGTCTGACCCTGCTTTCCCGAAACCTGCCGGGACACCCTGCAACGACGGCAACCCGAACACGACAAACGACGTGATTCAGGCCAATGGCTGCACCTGTGCAGGAACCACTGTCAGCCCATGTTCTACCCAAGGTGGGGACAGCGACGGCGATGGCGTTTGCAACAACCAAGACTGCGCTCCTTTTGATGCGAACTTCCCGAAACCGGCAGGCACTGCATGCAACGACGGAAACCCGAACACGACAAACGACGTGATCCAGGCCAATGGCTGCACCTGTGCAGGAACCACTGTCAGCCCATGTTCTACCCAGGGCGGCGACAGCGATGGCGACGGCGTTTGCAACAACCAGGACTGCGCTCCTTTTGATGCGAACTTCCCGAAACCGGCAGGCACTACCTGCAACGACGGCAACGCCAATACCGTCTCGGATGTAATCCAAGCTGATGGATGCACCTGTGCCGGCACCGTTCTGCCTCCAGCAAACTGCAATGTTCAAACGAATGGATGCGTTACCGTGGTTTTGAAAGGCATCACCACGAATGCCAATGGCAGCAAAACTTATGAGTTCAAAATAACTCACAACTGTAGTCATGCCCTTTCCTACGCAGCCTTCCAATTGCCCAGTGGTTACACCGCAACGGATCGTCAAAATGGTGGCACTTATAATGGATGGTCAGTGAATTATTTGGTTGAAAACCCAACCAATAATCCATTTTACTCCATTAAGTTTGAAACCATTGGCCAAGGCATCAGCAACGGTCAAATGGAGACGTTCACCTATACCCTTCCTGCTGGGGCACCCGTGCTAAACCCCCTGAAGGTACAGGTAAAAGCATCCACGACCACCTATCTGGTAAGCATGAACACGACAAACTGCAGTAGCGGCGGAGGCGGCGGCACACCCAACTGTGCCAACATCAACATATCAACCAGCCCGGGCAAAATAAATGTAACAGGCCTGGACGGTGCTCCTATCAGCTCACTGCAAGTATTCAACTCAAGCTGGACGACCACGATTTTCTCTTGCTTCAACAATTGCGGTGCTTCGCAACAAATAACTGTTCCGGCGGGCAGTTACCAGGTACTGGCCAAGTATTACAATTCAAGCTGGACCCCAGTTTGCGAGAAATCACAATCGGTTAACGTCAGCAGTGCCTTGCAGGGCGACCAACAGGAAAACCTGCACTTCGTTGCGAACAAGCACGAGGAGCACACTACCCTTTTCTGGTTGCACAATAGGGGCAATATTGTTGCTGACTACAACCTTGAGCGTTCTTCGGATGGCGTTCAGTTTGAGCGGATTGCCAACTTGGTATCTCTTGGCGGAGAACGCAGCGAATACTACGAAACTTACGATTTCGAACCATTAAGTGGGGACAATTATTACCGCCTGCAATTGGTGAATATTGATGGTAGCATTACTTACTCCGACATCCAGAAAGTCAATTTCCCCGACCTCGTGGATTTTGTCCTGTTCCCGAACCCAGCCAATGGGTTTGTAAAAGCCAACCTTGAAACGGTGATTGGTGCTGAGGGAGTGAGCATCACCATCTTCAACAACCTCGGATTGCAGGTCAAGCACATCGAGCTGGACGAAGTCTGGAGCAAATACTATCAGATGGACATCCGTGACATGCACGAAGGCCACTATACTGTTTGGTTGAATGTGCCGAGCAAGCGGCCAATCGCCAAGAAGCTGGTTGTTGGTAAACTGTAGGAAACGGTTTTCAAGCAATTACTTCGAGACAGAAAGGTAGCTAAAAGAAAAGCCAGCCCCATTTACAGGGGCTGGCTTTCGCTTTTTTATCCAAAACGTGGGAGTAGAAAAAAAAATCATTTTTTCTTTTAACTCTCACGCCCTTCTAAGAATTTACATGCTCGATTATATAGTACCTGTCTTCTACGGTATCAATGAATAAGCAATATAATTGCTCAATTTCAGTGTATTGGTAGGAATGGCCAAAATAGTATGTTGCAATAACATGGCCCTATCGTTTGTAGGCCCTTGGTAAATGGCATTGCCGTCAAGGTTGAGATCTGATTCCTCGTACCCACTCCTGATGAAATTGGAAAGGTTGGAGTAGTTGTCGGGGTGTGTCATAATATCGAAGAACAACTTGAAAGCATCGTTGTTCGGGCCTTGGTAAATGACCTTGCCATCACCGTTCAGGTCGCCAGGCCACAGCCTTCTGGTCCCTTCGACTAACCTTTGGGCATGTTCGCTTTCGTATAGCGGCTCGTTAGGTGAAGTAAAATCCACTAATGGGGGGTTCAGAATGTCCAATAACTTGGGGTTTGCCGTCATAATCCCAAGGTGGTTTCTATGCTTCAACGAAACATAGTAATCTCCCGCCTCGGTAGTATCAAACATTAGAATATCAGACCCATTGGTGCCGATTACAGTGCCATTTCTTAACAGCAAAGCTGATTTGGTACCCAATACAATCGTTGGTTCAACTGGGTCTCTCAATTCAACGAGCACCCAGTCCACCATGGCAGTTGGACCGGTTATATCAAAGTAGGAAGCAGGTATTGTTTCCAAATTGGCACCACCTGGGTTATTATCAGGATCCGGCTGCCAGTAAGGGCTAGCGGAAGGCAAATACTGCTTCTCACGTAGCTTGTCCCGCATCAGCGTACTATTTGCGACACTAACAAGACCACCACCAAGCAGGACATTCACTCTAACTGCTGCCATATTGCAGGTATCGGTCCTGATAAGGGTATAGGCATTGCCGCAGTCATCCGCTGCTACCCAATTATTCGTGCGGACCGTGCCAGCGGGTGTTAGTGTCGAGGACTCAGTAAAATTAACAGTTACCTGGTTATCGCAATCGTCCACAGCAAATAGATTAATGCCGGGCAAAAAACTGGTTTCCACCTGCGTACAAGGGTTGTCAATTTCAGCAGGCAAGCTACCTTCCACAACCATGTAGGAAATTGGCCTTGCCGTGAACAAATTGTTCAAGTATGGCCACTCCTCAATCCTGACTTCGAAACTATTGGCGGTCACATTTCGCACCCGAATGGAAGCAGGGTCGTTCCCAATGGGCTGCCCACCAAATAGTACAACAGGTTTTGAGAACCTTTTCGGCAATGGAACAGTCGTCCATGTATTTCCAATAGTTACGCTTCCTGCATGGCCGATGAAATCCCCTTCGATGTCGTTCAGGCTGCCTGCGTTCAATGCCAACCAAGCCACACTCTCTGCACCATGGTTCTTCTCTGCGTCCAGTGATTGCTCCTCGTCCAAAAACAGCCTGAAATTGTTGATTGTCTGAGTCTGGAACCGGATGGTGAACGGGTCGGCCTCGTTATGGGTAGTGGCAAATGCCAGCAAAACGGGGGCAGCAGTATATGGGTTTGTATAATTGATAGTGGTTGGGGCACTGGATATACCCGTAGCCAAACCAGACTGCAACTTAGCAGCATCTGAAGTTTTACCAACCTCCATTGCCATCCAGGCAATTTGCTCAATGACGTGAATCCCGTCTGCCTGTTCCTGTTCTTGTACCTTGGCAAAGAATCCTTCCTCGTCCACGTCTTTCACACGGATGGTGATTGGCTCTGAACCATTGGCTGTTATAACTTGGGCAAACACCAATGGTGGAGCATCAAACGCAATTGGGAATTTCACCCTTGTCCAGGTAGTCCTTACTTTCTCCGCAATGCCCGCCAATAGTTTTTTCCCATTGCTCAATGTATAAACCCGGAATAGCTCTGGCTCTACCTCATCTGCAACAGTAATGGTCTGGGTGCCAACAGTCGAGTTGCCACATAAGTCATAAGCTGTCCAGGTTCGTATGACGTGATAATTCTGGCAAGCAGCGGGAGAACCTTGGTTATTGTTTTCGTCAAAACTCATGTAAATGCCAGGACAAACATCCAAACCTATTACGGTCGGGGCAACGGGAATAGGGTCACCGCAACCGATGGTCACATCGGCTGGTAGATTCATGAGCGTGGGCGGCAGATTGTCCCCAGCTTGAAGCAGGACCGTTGCTTGGTCACAACAGCCTGTTACCGCATTGCATACCTGGTACCTGAAGCTGTCCACCCCACATGCCGAATTATAAGGCGAGTAAGTGAACACGCCCATCGAATTGATAGTGACAGACCCTTTTGTTGCCGGTGTGGTTATACTGTAAACCGGGTATTGAATATTGACGTCGTTGTAAATGGGTTGCTCTACAAACACCTCTCCGGGGCAGGTTTCGAAGACATCGTTGGCAAGTTGAGGTGCGCCTACAAATAGACACTCTGGATCAGCACAATCTACAAGGCCATCGCCATCATTGTCAATGCCGTCCGTGCAATTTTCCGGGCAGTTGACGACAGTTATCGTCACTGAATTTGTGGCAATACACCCTGTGGCAGAAGTTACGGTAACCTGATAGGTTGTTGTGACCAAAGGGTACACGGTATGGGTTTGGCCGGCGCCAAGCCCATTGTCCCAATTGAAAGTATAAGGAGCAGTGCCTCCGGTTGCTGTTGCGTTAAGCACATAGCTGCTCCCAATACAAATATTGACATTTGTGCCTACGTCTATCGTAGGCACGCAGTCATTGTCGAGGCAATCAATAAGGCCGTCAGTATCGTCGTCGAGGCCGTTGTCGCAGATTTCTTGACAAACAGTAACAGTGACCACCACCTCGTCAGTGCTATTACAGCCACTTGCATCGGTGACTGTTACGGTGTAGGCCGTCGTGGTAAGAGGGGTTACCGTTTTTGATGCCCCAGTACCAAGTCCGTTGTTCCATACGTAACTTGAACCGCCCGAAGCTGTCAAGGTTGTAGTATGACCCGTACAAATGCTCACGTCTGGTCCAGCGTTGGCGCCAGTAAAAGCTGTTACGGTTACGGTTGCACTGGCAGAGGTTGTGCTCCCACAGCCATTTCCAGCTGAACCAACTATTACCCTGTAATAATTCGTACCAGGTGTTCCGTCCGGTGGGATATAAGTGGAGGCGGTTGCGCCAGCAATATTATTGAACACCGAATTGTTGGTGCTGCTTTGCCATTGATAGGTCAAGGGTGGGACACCCCCAGTGGCAGTAACACCCAATTGAAGGCCTGCAGCGACACATTCAGTTATATTGCTTGGCTGTACAGTAATGGCAGGGTCGGCTACAATCACCACCGGAGCTGTAGCTGAAGTCAAAGGGCTACACCCACCAGGGCCAGGCGTTACAATTGCCCTGAAATAGGTAGTACCAGCCGTCGTGCTGGGGGGGGTGTAGGTCGTCGAGGTGGCCCCGGAAATATTGGCAAAAGTCACGTTGTCGGCGCTGCTCTGCCACTGGTAGGTCAGGGGCGGTATGCCGCCGGTTGCAATCACGCTTACTGCCTGAGTTCCACCAACGCATTCCGTAAAGCCAGCCGCTTGAACGGTAAATGCGGGGTCTGCATAAACTGTGACAGTAGCAATATCGCTGACTCCATTGTTGGTCCACAAGAAAGAATAAGTGCCTGGCGCACTAAAGCCGGTAATGGTAGTAGTCGGTGAGGTGGGGGTCGTAATCACCGCGGTTCCGGGGTTGCCCACTTGGGCGCTCCAGGTACCTGGCGTAGTAGTGGCTGCCATCGTCACCGAACCTGAAATGCAGGCGAGCCGGTCAGGCCCTGCGTTTACTTGCTGGATACCGATGTTTGCCCCAGTAACGGCCAAGGTATTTGTGGTAACGGTGATAGCCGAGTTGGGCACACCAACTTCAATGCCAGTGCCCGCTCCATTGTTGGTGCCAAAAGCCTCACCTGTGCTCGCCCACCCTGTCGGAAGATTAGCCGAAGTAGGCGCAGGTGTAAAAAGCGCCACATTCGTCGTGGAAATCATCAAGGTAAAACTGCTGTTGACATCCGCCTGGGGGAAAGTATAAGCACCGGTAGCACTGTTGACAGTTGTTTTGAAACGCACTTCGCCCGCCGCATCTATCAGGTAGGCATAAACCGTGGCGCCCGATGGTGAGCCGAAAGCTGTTCCGTTCACCAGCCCATCGGACAGCCCATTGGAGTCGTTGTACAGCGTACCGCTGATGGTGGTGTTGTTTTTGGCAACACCAAAATCCAAAGGCGCCAGACAGGTGCCCGCATTGGACGCAGTCTGTGCATACTGCGCCGGGGTGGTCAGGTTCATATCTGCGGGGATGCTAGCAGGAGCTATCCTTGTGATATAGCACTGTGGGTATCTCAAGTATCGGATAGAGATATCATCAATGAATACATGGTCGCCTTCGTCCACGTTTCCATCCGTCAAAAACCTGATTCGGGTACTTGAAGATGCATAGTTTATGATGTTCTGGTTGTATATAGGTACATAACCGGCATCCGTGGTGCCATTCCCGGGGATGGTGAAAATGGTCGTCCAAGTGCTTCCATTGGGTGAGGCTTGCACCCGGATATTTTCCCCGGAAGCCAATGTATTCGATGCTTTTCTGTAAGAAAAACTCAGGAAAGCATAAGTAGCACCGCTCAGGTTGACTGTCCTGGTTGCCGACTTGTTGAGGTCGTCCAGCCTGAGCGCATTGCCGAAGGCGCCATCCGCCACGATTTCCACATCCGTATTGGCGGCCGACTGCGCCGGGGAGACACAGTAGCCAACCGAAGCATCGCCGGCATCCACCCAATTGGTGGCCCAAGCAGCTGTGCCATCCGTGCCCGTAGCACAGGTATTAGTGCCGCCAGCGCCATCAAAATTGTCCGAAACGATTTTTTCAGGATAAACCAGAAATTGGTAGGAACCCGAATTGTCAACTATGACGGAATCCACCAGTTCATTGGTATTTATAGCGGAGTTGCAGTTTCCGTCCACGTACAAATAGACTTTGGCAGGCGAGAAGCCCGTACCGCCGTCGTTTTTCACCCCGTCCTTGTTTTTGTCCAAAAATACCTGCCCGGAGATGATGTTCCGTTGGGCGGGAGCGGGACAGGCATTGATTCTTATGATGACTAATGCCCTATCGCAAACCACATTTGGAGGTGAACCGGGCGTTGAGCAAATGCCGTACTCTAAGGTATCCGAGCCAACGAAACCGTTGTTGGGGATATACAGCATCGTTCCATTGCTGTTCACCGAGACCGTGCCGTTTTTGGGTGGCAGGTAGCCGGTAGTGGTCAGGGTAGCCGGGTCAATCACCGCCAAAAATCCTCTGTCATTTTTCAATACTGAAATAGTGACGGGCTGGTTTGTTAGTGTGTATGCAAAGTCATTATTGGCAAGGATTAATTTCTCCCCACAGAAAGGCTGAATTGTTGACCCCACATCCCAGTAGGGGCTTGCCGGGGTTGACAAAGAAGGGTCCTCGCCGTAGGCAGCAGCAATCTTGGTCCCGTCGCAAGTATAGACTGCCAAACCACTTTGGTCATTATCACTGTCCAATAGCTTTTTGTAATTGAGTTCGTTTAAAGCATAAGACACATCATAATGTAACCCACATGGACTTACGCTACCACCGTTTATCACATCGCCATCGTACTTGACATAAATCGTTGTATTTGCAGCTGGTGTAACCCAAATCGGATTGCCATTGGCGGTCCCATTAATAGAACCAGGGGCCCAGGCAATTGCTGCAAAACTAGTCAAGCGGTCTTCGGAAATCAGGTTAAATGCCCAATCATAAGTGGAACCCGAATTACCTCCACCGCCCGGGGTATAAGAATCGACAATTTGAATTGCCGTGAACGACTCCCCAGTCGGGTTAATAAACTTATAAGTTTGGGTGGATGAAATTGCCAAAGGAAAGCGCTTGACGGTTTTAGCTGGCAAGGTTATCGTCCCGCTGCTCGATGTGCCGAAGTACCAATTGATATCTATCGCCCTGTTTAAGCTGTTGTACAACATCACAACAGCCGAATCGGGCGATAGGGTCGAAGGTACCGGGGTATAATAAACATCTGAATACCAGGTGGCAGGGAAAATGGGTGCTTCACGGGAAGAATAACCATCTACACCACCAAAATGCAGGTCAACGCCAATGGGTGCCGAACTGGTAACAACGGCGCCTGAAAGCACCCCTCCATTTACAAAATAGGATTGCCCTTCATTCAAGGTTGTCGTTGTTTCAAACGTACCATTGTTATCCTTATCAATGTTTATAGTCGTGTTGTCTTCTGATGCCCTGATAAACAGGGCCGTATATCTGAAATCCTGACTATTGAAATTCTCTCCAACGGGAATCGTGAAGGATTCGCCATAATTCGCTGTAGAAGTTACATTGGTTTTCATGCACTGGACAAAAATAATAGATGGCTCTCCCAGAACTTGGGTTACGGTTATAGCCCCGGAAGACACAATTTTATCTTTCCCATCATAAAAAATATTAGCTGCCACCCGTGGGTTCGCAGGCATGGTATTATCGAGCACAATAGCTGCCCCTGCCGGTAAATCATCGTTCAGATAACCCGGTGCAATTCCATTGTAAGGATTACCATCACCCCAAACTTGCGTCGTACTTTGTATTGGATTGTTTGGGTCGGCTTCAAAACCGTCCTCCCAATGGTCATAGACAAGGGTCATACCAGGGTATGGTATTTTGATACTAATGATGGTGCGAATATTATTGCTCGGAATTGGCAACCAAGCTGCACCAGTTGAAGCTATTAACGCCAATCGGGCATCCTGCTCCGGATAGGGCAAATAATAGACCTGACCCTTTACCGCATCCGAACATGCATCCACGGTGATGGGGTCAATGGTCACCACAACCGTAGCCGTATCGCAGAGCGGGGTAGGCGCAGTGGCGTCGCAAATCCGGTAGGTAAATTGGTCAACGCCAAGGAAAGTGCCGTTGGGCAGATAGACCACCTGCCCACCTGAAATCACGGCGGAGCCGTTCTGCGGTTGGGTGACGATGGCAACCGAACTTGGGTTGATGTTATTGTTGATGTCCGTGTCGTTGGCTGCCACGTTGATGGGGAGGGGCGCCCCACCTGCACCATTTGCCGCATCGTCATTCGCTATTGGAGGACATGCGCTGGAAATGGAAACGGTATGCGTTGCAATGGCAGGTCCGTTACAGCCGGTAGCAGTGGCAGTCACGACCGAATTGCTCAACCATGTAGGCACAAAAGTGACCGCCCCAGTGGAAGCATCTATCGAATTGCCGCTAACCAAACTTGCCGCATCGAGGCTGTAGGTGATGCCCGTCGAATTGGCAGCAGTGGCTGTGTAAACAAAATAGCCCCCACCGCATCGGCCCGAACTGGCGCCCAAAGCAAAAACGGGCGTACTAACCGAAAGCGTGATGGTAACGGTATGCGTGGCAACAGCCGGCCCGTTGCATCCGGCAGCGCTGGCGGTGATGATGGTCGAGCCGGTCCATCCGGCGGAATAAGTTACTGCTCCAGTAGCAGCATTGATAGTATTGCCCCCGGCAAGGGCGGCAGCATTTAAGCTGTAAATAATCCCTGTGGAATAGGTTGCGGAAGCCGTGTAGGTCACCGTGCCAGCTCCCTGGCAGCGGATGGAGGTTGCGCCCAAAGCAAAAACAGGCGTTCCCACGAAAGGCGTCATCGTCACGGTATGTGTCGAAGTTTTCGGTCCGCCGCAGCCCGTAGCTGTGGCTGTAATGACCGATGTGCCTGTCCATCCTACCAAATACGTGACCGCACCCGTGGCTGTATTGATGGTATTGCCTGCGGCAATGCTCGCCGCATCGAGGCTATAGCTCATGCCCGTCGAACTCGTCGAAGTGGCGGTATAAGTCACCAAACCTGCCCCTTGGCAGCGGGTCGAGGTCGCTCCCAATGCAAATACAGGCGTTCCGATGGTCGGCGAGCAAATGTCGAAATTGAGCGCCTGCAAGTCGGCTACGGTATTTTCAAACCCTTCTTTAGCAGTAGCGGGCAAGGAGTATGTGCCGCCCAAAGCAGCCGTGTTCCAGGTGTATTGGTACAAGCGGGTACAACCTGCAGTGGCTACCGAAGTAGCTGACACGGTGGTGCCCGGCGGTGTGATGGTGATATTCATTCCCGTAATATCACTAAAACCAAATGGGTCACTTACCACCGCACGGGGATAGACCGTTGCCCCAGTGACTGCAGTATTAATAATGCTCCCAGCTGGGTAAGCAGCGTTATACACTGCATAAGAGGTAATGTCAATGAAGGTGGAAACCGGCAGGTTGATTTTCGAGGGCTTTGTTTGGCTATCGTAATCAATCTTGAAGGTGACGCCTGCCTGTGCGGTTGTGATTTGCAAAGCAATCGCCTGCCCCGCCGGAACGGTCACGTCGCTGCCAAGGGTGCCCGTCCATGTCAATAAGCCCGAACCGCTGTTGTAGGTTGGGCTGCCCAGGCTAATGATATTCGTAGTGCCGTATTTCAGCAATGCCGTGATATTGGGGTTGGCAGGCATCGTGCCACTGGTAATGCTTACATAATTGGTGATAGCAATTGGCTGACCTGCTTTGATGGTGAGGGGACTGCACAATGCAGGGCTTTGGGTAAATGTCGTGTTCGTAATGGCCGAGGCAGGCTTGATGGAGACCGCCCCGATTGCCCAGTCAGTTTCATCATCCGAACTTGACCAACTCATGGTTGTTGATGCCGCTCCTGTTTCCGTGCCGCCGCCGCCGTACATTTCACCGCCTGAGTCAATTTTCCAGCGCTGCGTTTGTCCTGCTCCGATTATAAGGCTGGCATTTCTGATTGATACCACATCGTAAACTAGTTCACCAACTGCTGAAGACACATTTACAGAAGGATTGCCTCCGCCACTTTGGGTTCCTGCAAAATTGCCAAGCGGTGTAGCCTGGTCAACTCCTGAAAAAGTCGTCACACCAACGATGATGCCTTTGTCGGGGTTAGCGCTCAGGTTCACCACCACATTGGCGGTACCAGATGGCGGGTTTATAAGGCTGTAAAGGTGCATCCTGGCATTGCCATTGTCAATCTCCTCGCCCACCAGCGTGAGTGGTGTTCCGCCGTAGGTCACTGAACTTACCAACTTGTTTTTCTGTGAAATGCCGACGAGCATCAGCCTATTGGCTCCCGTGCCAGTGGTATGGGAGACCGAGAAGGTGGTCGAGCCGGGGTTAGCGGAGAAATTGGTAGTTGTAGCATCTAACACTACAGCTGGCGGTGTGGAGCTGAGGATGCCCGTCTGCGCTGTCGTCGCATCCGCCGTCGCCACCGGGTCCACCCGGTCGAGCGCCTGAGTTGGGTCAGACAGATAGAGCTGTTTATAGACGTTGTTGGTCGAGGCTGCGTGCGTGGCAGTCTGCGTGCCCGCACAACCATTGACGCTGGCGGTGATGGTGGAAGTACCGACCCAGAATGCCGTGTAAGTCACCAAGCCGGTCGAGGCGTTGATGGTATTGCCCGCCGCCAAACTGTTGGCATCCAAGCTGTAGGTCACCACTCCCCCGTTGTTGGCGGTGGCGGTGTATGTGACCGTACCTGCGCCAAATGCACGGGTGGAAGTAGCGCCGAGCGCAAAAGTCAGGGTTCCCTGTGGCGTGACCGTGACCGTGTGCGTGGCAGTTTTAGGTCCCGTGCAACCCGTCGCACTGGTGGTAATGACGGTGGTTCCGCTCCACCCGGCTGCGTAGGTGACTGCACCAGTGGTCGCATTGATGGTGTTGCCTGCGGCTAAACTGGCGGCATCGAGGCTATATGTGATACCCGTCGTGTTGGATGCCGAAGCCGTGTAGGTCACGGTGCCACTGCCTTGGCAGCGGGTGGAAGTAGCACCCAGCGCAAATACAGGGGTAGTTACCGCCAAGGTGGTAGAAACCACATGTGTGGCGGTTTTAGGACCATTGCACCCTGCTGCGCTCGCCGTGATAGTGGAGTTTGTCGTCCAGCCCGCCACGAAGGTAACCGCCCCTGTTCCAGCAACGATGGTGTTGCCCGCCGCCAAACTGGCAGCATCGAGGCTGTAAGTCATGCCTGTCGAGTTCGTTGCCGTTGCTGAAAAGGTTGACGTAGTTGCGCCCTGGCATCTGGTAGATGTTGCCCCCAAAGCAAAAACGGGCGTGCCAACCGTCGGCGTGACCGTGACGGTGTGGGTAGCAGTTTTGGGACCGCCGCAACCTGTCGCAGTTGCCGTGACGGTCGTAGTTCCGCTCCAACCTGCTGCGTAAGTCACCGCACCCGTTACGGAACTGATTGTATTTCCGGCTGATAAGCTCGCCGCATCGAGGCTGTAGGTGATGCCGGTCGAGCTGGTTGAAGTTGCCGTGTAGGTTACGCTGCCAGCACCCTGGCAACGGGTGGAAGTCGCTCCCAGTGCAAAAACGGGCGTGGCTATCGTTGGCGAGCAAAGGTCGAAGCTAAGTGCCTGTACATCCGTCACGGCATTTTCAAAACCTTCTTTGGCGGTGGCTGGAATGGAAAATGAGCCGCTGGAGAATGGGGTAGTCCAGCTATATTCATACGACCGGGTGCATCCGGCAGTGGCGACCGAAGTGGCAGCCACCGTAGTGCCCGGCGGGGTGATGGTGATGTTCATCCCCGTAATGTCGCTGAAGCCGAAGGGGTCGGATACGACGGCACGAGGATACACGGTGGTGCCGCCAATGGCATTCGAGATGATGCTGCCGCCCGGGTAGGCGGCATTGTAAACCGAGTAGGAAGTGATATCAATATAAGTGGAAACGGGCAGGTTGACCTTCGAGGGCTTCGTCTGGGAATCGTATTGAATGCTGAACGGCGTTGTTTCACCATTGGTGACCGTCAGGGAAATGGCAGCGCCTGCAGGAGCAGTAACGACAGTGCCGAGTGTGCCCGTCCAGGTGAGCAGCCCGGTGCCACTGTTATAGGTCGGATTGGTCAGGGTGGCAAAGGTCGTGGTGCCGTGCTTGAGCGTTGCCGTGACATTGGGATTGGCTGGAAATGAAGTTCCCGGAAGGCTGTATTCAACGGTCAGCTTGGGTGCATTGGCGGAGTTTCCATCGAATGCATCCGCCGAGCGGGAGCCTGTGCCAGTGATGATAAAAGCCATGCTGTTGCCATTCGCCCACCCGGGGCGGTTGACGAGTTCCTGTACCACCGATGAAATATTGGGCGAATTGTAAGCCGTGCCACTTGTCCACGAACCGGGCGACCATGCAACGGAAGCCGTGGTGGTCGTGCGGCTGGAGATGTTGTTGGTAGTGGTTGTGAAGGTAGTAGGGTTGTCGGCTGCCTGTGCTTTGATGGTCAGGCTGGTTGCGCCCGTGTTAGTGTTGGGCGAGTCGGCCCCAATTGCCCCGAAAGTCAAATAGGCGTTGGTGATGGTAGCACCGGGCGGGATGTTCAATCCCGTAAAGCGCAATCCGATTTTTTGCGTTCCCCCTGTATACCCGCCCCCGGCATCTGTATCCGTAGTAAGTTCAATATCCGTGCTGGTCATGTCAATATAACCGGGCGGGTGGCTGCCCGTCGCATTGGGGCCTGCCTCCTCGGCATCGTCGCTGCCAGCAGCAATGGTCTTCGTCACTGTTCCACTCAATCCGATGGGTGAAATATAATTTGTCACGGTGACCGTCCCTCCGGCAGGCATTTGAAGCGGGGTACAGAGTGCAGGGGCTTGGGTGAACGTAGCAGAATTGGCTGCTGCGCAATTCGCCTGCAATTTTACATTGTCTATATACACGGTGCCTGTTGTTGTACCCAATCTAAAAAGAATCCCTGCAAGCGGCTGTGTGACCGAAGCCGTAAATGTAAAAGGCCCGAAGGTAGTCGGCGTGGTTGTGAGGTTCACGGTAACATTGAAATACGGTGTCCATGGGGATTGCCTTTCCTGAATCACCATACCTATGGTTCTGGGCGCTAAAGCCTTTGCATCAAAATAGATGGTATATTGCTGACCTGCATAAATTGTAAAAGGCTCCTGGTCAAATTCTACGTGCCAATCTGTTCCAGTTGCAGCTGTGACCACCACCTTGGCAGAATTGGCGCCGGAAAGTTGACCCGTATTGTCAACAGACCATGTGGAGGTATTTCCAGATTGATTGAAGAGCGACCAATCCGCTGTTCCACTATTGAATTCCCCGTTGATAATCAGTTCCGAGCAGGATTGACTGCCAACATTCACAGATGCCATCGTCGCATCGGCGGTCGCCACCGGGTCCATCCTGTCGAGCGCCTGAGAAGGGTCGGAGAGGTAAAGTTGCTTGAATACGCTGGATTGCGAGGTATGCGTGGCAGTCTGTGTACCCGCACAACCATTGACGCTGGCGGTGATGGTGGCAATGCCTGACCATCCTGCCGTGTATGTCACCGCTCCCGTTGAGCTGTTGATGGTATTGCCTGCGGCTAAACTGGCAGCATCCAAGCTGTAAGTCACCGCTCCCCCATTGGTGGCAGTAGCAGTGTAGCTAACAGTTCCTGCGCCGGATGCACGGTTGGAAGCAGATCCCAAGGCAAAAGTGAGCGCCCCATTTGGTGTGACCGTGACCGTATGCGTGGCAGTTTTTGGCCCCGTGCAACCAGCCGCACTTGCTGTAACAATGGAGGTTCCACTCCACCCGGCTGCGTAGGTAACTGCGCCAGTGGCCGCATTGATGGTGTTGCCTGCGGCCAAACTGGTGGCATCGAGCGTGTAGGTGATGCCCGTCGTGTTGGCAGCCGTCGCCGTGTAGGTCACGGTGCTTGCGCCTTGGCAGCGGGTGGAAGTTGCCCCCAGTGTAAATACGGGCGTTGCGACCGCTAAAGTGGTGGAAACCATGTGCGTAGCGGTGCTCGGGCCATTGCACCCGGCTGCACTTGCCGTGATGATGGAGCTGTTCGTCCAGCCTGTCGTGAATGTTACCGCCCCAGTGGCACCAACGATGGTGTTGCCCGCCGCCAAACTGGCGGCATCGAGGCTGTAGGTGATGCCCGTAGCATTCGTCGCTGTTGCCGAAAAGGTTGTCGTGGTTGCGCCCTGGCATCGGGTGGAAGTTGCCCCCAGGGTAAAAACGGGCGTGCCCACTGTCGGCGTGACCGTGACCACGTGGGCAGCAGTTTTTGGACCGCCGCAACCTGTCGCAGTTGCCGTGATGGTGGTCGTTCCGCTCCAACCTGCTGCATAAGTTACCGCACCTGTAATTGAACTAATGGTATTTCCAGCTGCCAGGCTCGCCGCATCGAGGCTGTAGGTGATGCCCGTCGAGCTGGTTGCAGTTGCCGTGTAGGTCACGCTGCCAGCGCCCTGACAACGGGTGGAACTCGCCCCCAGCGTAAAAACAGGGGTGCCTATCGTTGGTGAGCAAAGGTCGAAGTTAAGGGCATGCCCATCCGTCACGGTATCTTCAAAACCCTCTTTTGCTGTGGCTGGAATGGCGAACGTGCCACTTGAGGAAGGGGTAGTCCAGGTGTATTGGTACGTCCGGGTGCATCCGGCAGTGGCGACCGAAGTAGCAGCTACGGTAGTGCCCGGCGGGTTGATGGTGATGTCCATCCCGGTGATGTCGCTAAAGCCGAAGGGGTCGGTCACGACGGCACGGGGATACACGGTGGTGCCGCCCACGGCATTCGTGATGATACTGCCACCCGGGTAAGCGGCACTGTACACCGAATAAGATGAGATGTCTATAAAAGTGGAAACAGGAAGTTCGATTTTCGAAGGCTTCGTCTGGCTGTCGTAGTCTATGGTAAAGGTAACGCCCGATTGCTTCGTTGCGATTTCCAAGGCAATGGCTTGCCCCGCTGGAACGGTCACGTCGCTGGGGAGGGTGCCCGTCCAGGTCAGCAAGCCCGTTCCGATGTTGTAGCTGGGGTTGGTCAGGGAAATTATTTCGGTAGCACCGTATTTCAGCAAAGCTGTGATATTGGGGTTGGCGGGCATGGAGCCGCTGGAAATGGTTACATAATTGGTTACGTTAATTGGTTGATTCGCTTTGATGGTAAGGGGGCTGCAAAGCGCTGGGGATTGGGTGAACGTTGTCGAGGTGACAACGCCACTGCAGCTATATTGTATTCCATCCACATTGAAATTCCACTCCACCACATTCCCTGCAGTGTGGAAAGCTTCCAATTTCACGTACCTGACGCCTGTGCTCTGGGTAACGGTATAAGTTCGATTCGTTGATGTTGGGCAGTCTGTCAAGCCGATTTCGTTGTTGGTTGGGTCATTGCTAAAATCCAGGTCACTGGATGCCGTAACTTTTAGCCCTCCCCCATTTGAATTACCAGACCCGAAAATCCTGCACATGGCAATGGTCAGGTTGTTTCCTTGCGGAACGACAGCCCCAAGGTCGAGGACGATGTATTCACTCCCACTGGCATTCAAAGTTGCATAAGCACCATCAGGAGCGCCTAAAGAATAGCTTGGGTTGCTAACGCCATCTCCTCCGCCAGAAGAATTAACCGAAGTTGCTATGCCCGGACAACTTACAATCGCAACCGAAGCAGTAGATGCGTCTCCCATCGCCACCGGGTCCACCCGGTCGAGCGCCTGAGATGGGTCGGAGAGATAAAGCTGTTTGTTGACAAATACCAGTGTTTCCACGGTAGCCGAAGTGCTCACGGTACAGCCGTTTGCATCGGACACCGTTACCGAATAGGTGCCCGCAGACAGTCCGCTCCGGTCTTCCGGTTCGCCTGACCCTGAAAGGTCAGCCCAATCAAAAGTGAAGGGGCTTGTCCCTCCCGTCACGGTGAGGTTGATTGCCCCGTTGGCGAAGCCGGCCGGGTATTCCCCTGTTACCGCCGTGGAAGTCGCCAATTGTGAAGGCTGCGTAATGGTATAGCTGACTGCTACTGCACAACCTGCATTGTCGTAAACTGCTACAATATAAGTGCCTGCCGCCAACCCTGTGCGGTCTTCCACATTGCTTGTGCCTGCAATGTCATCCCAATCGTAGGTGTAAGGTGCTGTACCACCAGATGCCGTGATATTGATGGAGCCGTTCGTACCTCCGAAACAGGTGGTGACATTGGTCTGCGAACCGGCAAGCGAAAAGGTACAGCCGTTCGCAAATGTGAAAAACTGCCCATTCGTCAGGTCCACATTGGCTTCCCAGTTGGTGCCATTCAGGGTCATGGGGATGGTGGTTGCGCCCGAAGTAAAATTCCCATCGGCGTCAACCAGCATGAGGATGGTACCGGATTCTATGGGCAAGCCGTTGGTACCGCTGTTGTCGGCCACTTGTACCTTGACTGAACCCACGGTGCCTGTTTCCTGCACCTTCCAGGTGCGGGCAATGATTTGCTTTCCTGTCGGAGCGCCGGTACTTGTCCAGGCAGCTACCGAACCTGCATTGTCGCTCCAGACAAGGGCGGATTTATCCGTAGCGAAATTATTAGAATTGGCGGCATTGGTCGCAGCAATGGTGTTGCCGTTGCCGATGACCACTTGAAACCCGAAATTGCTTGATTTGGATTGTTTCTGATTTAGCCCGGAAGCATCGTCCCGGGCGATACCGGCGATGTTTTTCTTGTTTCCACTGTTGGTCGTTCCGTTCCAGAAAATGGTCGTCCCATCGGATGCCAAATAGTTTTGGGCAGTCGTCTGGTCGAGGGTGATGCCATATTTAATGGCTAAATAAGAATTGACCCTTAGGACGTTGGCAGCGGTAAGGTTGGTGGGGAACAAGATGATTTCAGGGATGTTGCCATTCCAGTGCGTTGAACTATTAAGCCCGGGGTCAACCCCCACGTAACCGACGGAAGTACCCCTGTTTTGGGCAGATGTAAACGTTGCCCGTTCGACACCAAAAGAAGAAATGACCAATTCTGTACCATTGTATTTGCCATCCAAAAGCGCGGGCGCTCCGTTGGTAAACTCCAAACCAGAACTGATTGCATCCTGCCCGTAGCCATTTCCAACCGCATTTGCATTGGCATTATTTTTTGACAAGCCAAAAGCCTGGAGGTTGCTATTGTTGCCATAATTGAGGATATGTTGCCAGTATCCCGAAGTATTCAAGTTATTGGCAACCGCAAATTCTTCCACCTGGCTCGCCCCGGTCGGCAAGCCAGGCAGGTTCTGCAGGCTCAAATAATCGTTCGCTCCATCAAAAGTCAAAGCTGGGTTGAAATTAACTGAACTAGCCGTCAGTACAGGTTTGTTGTTGACGCTTGACTGCACACCATTTCTATTGTTGCCAGTCTGGTCAGCCCATGTCAGCGTTGTTCCGGTTGTGACACCCGCATCGGCTTTGAGCCAGATGGCAGCCCCTGTTACGCCGCCGGGTGAAGCCGTAACAGTACAAGGGAGGGCCAAGTTGATTGCTTTGGTAGCAGAACATCCGATACTGTTCGTTACCGTAACAGTGTAGGTACCTGCAGTCAGGTTGAGCCTGTCGCCATCGTTCCGGGCGATGTCGGCAACCTGCTGGGCAGTCAAAGCACTGTAAAAAAGCCGCACGTCATCCATTTTGCCTGCATAATTATTGGCAGCAACAGAACCGAAGGCATCCGTTCCGTTTCGGGCGCCAAGGGCGTCATTATTTGCGTCAGCGGCAATGCTCGTGGCGGCAGAGGTGGCCGTGGTACTCGCAACCCCATCGAGGTAGCAGGTCATGGTACCGCTGTTGAAAACGACGGCTACATGGTGCCAAGCGCCGTCGGCGGGGAAGGTCAGCGTTCCGGTAGTATATTGCGTACCTGCCGCACGGTAAGCTGCCGAGAGCAGGTTGCCGTTCAGCCGGGCTGCAATGCCCGCCGTAGAGCTGCCCTGTTCAAACAGTATTTTGATGCCTGTGAGGTTGGCTGGTTTTACCCATATCGAGTAACTGCGATTGGAGTAGGCGGTTTCCAAAAAGCCCCCGTCAATGCCGTAACGGAGGTAGGTTGCGCCGTCAAAATTGAAGGCGTGGCTGCCTTCCACCTTGTCAGCGGCGTCGTAGGTGATAGTGCCCACCGAGCCAGACCCTAAATTATGGGCATTGCCCGATGCGTCGTTGGTGGTGTTGTTGCCTGACCAAATCGCCTCTGCAACCATGTCGCTCCATCGGTACCCAATGGGGGTGTTGGGACTTGCAACGGTTAGGTTGATGTCGGCATTGGTGGGTTGACAGTCAATAATGCTGTGTGTAACTACCGGGATGCAATCGTTGTCCGCACAGTCAATCAAGCCGTCGGCATCGTCATCAATGCCGTTGTTGCAGATTTCCGGGGCAAAAAATGTTGCTTTCTTAACACTAATGGGCATGAAAACTGGAAAAGCAGCAAAGCAGACAGAGGCGATGACAGTGGTCATCACAAAAAGCAACGATATCTTGAGTGTAGTGTTCATCTTATACATATTCATCAAAAATGGTCAATCTCAAAGGGGGAGGAATTGAAACTTCGACCGATGTAGAAATAGGGTCATTGCCTAGGAAAACAGCAAAAAGGGAGGGTTAAAGCAATACAAAAGAGGGAAACTCAACACCAAAGGCAAAGATTAAGCCAGATAAAACAAGAGAGGCAACCGCTGGTGACGGTTGCCTCTCTTGTTCTTTTGTTCAGCTAATATTTAGAAGTGGGTGGAGGGGTGTTTTTTGAAGGGAAATTTTTTCAATTTTTCCCAAAAAATATCCCTTGCAACGACAATTTCAACCTCATAAAACCTACCGCAAAATGAGCACATAGCCCGAAAGTGGCTTATCCCCATTGCCTTTGTCGAGCACATAGAAATAGGTGCCGTCCGGCAGCAGCTTGTCCCCGTAAGTGCCTTCCCAATCACTCAAATAATTAGTGGCTTCGTACACCAAATTGCCCCAGCGGTTGTAAACATACAAATGGTGGTCGGGATAGTCGTTCAAGCCCGTTATCTTAAAGGTTTCATTGCTACCATCGTCGTTTGGCGAAAAACCTTGTACAATGCTCAGGCCTTCGCAAAGCACGGTGACAAAAACCGTGGCCGTATCGCAGCCAACTGGGTTGCAAATGGAATAGGTAAAGCTGTCGGGGACAGCCTCGTCGCAATAGCCAGGATTCGGCACATAGTTGATGGTTCCATCTGGAAATGGTTGTGCAGAACCGTTCAAGGGCGGTGTGATGATGGTCACGTCAAGCAAGAACTGAACAGTGTCGTTGGTTAGCACGGGAATGGTTAGCACATCGTCTTGTTCTGTGGTGAAGTAGTCGTCCACGGCAATGGGCAGCGAATCCACAATGACATCCACCGTTATATAGAAATAGGTAGTGTCGCAAATGCCCGCATCATCACAGACTACAATGCAAGCGGTGTCCTGTCCCAAGGCGATGCCTTCATAAATTACACAGGTGCTGTCAATGGTAAAGCCGACGATTTGGCCATTGCCGGGGCAGGCGTTGGTCACGCTGACCACATTGCCGATAAGCTCGGATAAGTCTAAGCAGAAGGTATCTGAGGTTCCAAGCAGGATTGTTTCATCCACCACGTCGGAGGTTACGCAGACGAGTTCCAACAGGGCTGTTTCCGTACACTGCGAACTGGCATCTTCAATGGTCAAAATGTGTTGGGTACCAACGCTAAGCTTGATGGCCACTCCTGTTGGGATGGTGATTTGAGCCAAGCCGATATTGACCACCGAGCCACTGACTTGCTGAACGATGGAAAAGTCGCCATAGACATTTGCAAAATTACCGCCGATGATAGAAGTGGAACCCGAAACCGGGTCAAAGGCCAACTGCCAGTCACCATTAGGGTCCCAGGTGTTCATTGAATCCAGCAATTCGGCTGCTGTGTTGAAGGTACCACTGAAGACGGTACCGTTGACCGTCCAGGCATTCACCGTGTATGGCCCGATAAGGCCAAGGCTGGGCAAAGCATCATAATTGAAACGGAGCAAGCTGTCCAAGCCACAGCTTTGCAATTGGCCGAAAGGATAGGGCTGGCCATCCAATTCGAGGGTTTTGCCTTGCAAATCCGCAAAATTGAACGGAAGGCAAAGCAGTCCGGTATCCAAGGCACAATTGGCATTTGCGGCGAGTTGGCCGTTTGGAATCAGTTCCAAGCATGGCTCCGTAACCGTTACCTGTACAGTAAAAGTACCGTTCCCACCTCCGGCGTACACCTCGAAGCAGAGGGTGTCGAAGCCAATTATTTCACCATAAAAAGTGATGCACCAAGTCTGGTCATCAATACTGTAAGTGGTATTGCCGTTGCCAGGGCAGGCGATGGCAACGCTGTCAATCGTTGACACATCAAAACCAAAATCTTCCAAGCATAACAGGATGGAATCGCCTTGCTCCACGGTGGTGTCAATCGCTACATCCTCTACGAGGTCGCAGGTGACGTTGACCTCGAAGGTGTCGGCACAAGCCTTGACAGTATCCTTTAGGATGAGCACATGGAGACCTGTATCAATTTCCAATGCGATATAGCTGGAATTAATGTCGCAGAGGCCAATATTGCCCGAAAAAGCCGCCCCGTTGTCGGTCACGACGGTGTTCACCAAATTGGTCAGTGACAGGGTTACGCAGAATTGTACCTCATCCCCACAATTGTCCACGGTCAGGTCAAGTGAAGATGCGGCGGTGATGCCACAGCCATTGTCGTCAATACAGGAAACATTGGCCAGCAAGGTATCCTGACAGCCTGACCCGTTGTTGATGAATACCATGACGTGCAGCCCAGTGTCAAGCGCAATCTGGGCAAACTGACCATTGCAGGGCACAAAGCCTGCAGTATAAGGGAACCCATTGTCCGTGACCGTATAGTTTCCAATTGAATCAAGATGAATTGCTGTGCAATGCCCTGCAATATCGGCACAGCTTTGCACCTGGAACAGGACAGTTGTATCAGGGAAAATATCGAAAAGGCTGCAAAGCGGGTCAACCGTGATGTTGAGCAAGGTGGTGTCGCAGTTGCCGAGGTTGTCACAGACGGTCAGGCAGCCATTGTCCGTGCCCACATAGCCGGGGTCGGGGGAATAGCTGAAACAGTTGCCGCTGATATTGAGCGTACCGTTGGCGGGTTGCTGGCAAATGTTCATTTGAACGAAATTGCCTGGCAGCCCAGTCGTGTCAATGCAAATGACGCCCGTCGGCGTATCCTCAAAAGTGTGGATGTCAAGTTCCTGGACGCCGTTGAGGGCATTGATGTTCAGGGTGTCCTGACAACCGTCCGCAATGGTTTCCACAAGGATTGTATGCTGCCCCGCTCCGTTGATTTGGATTGCCATGCCAGCAGGTATGCTGTTCGGGTCGGGCGTCAATGTGCTGAGTATGCCCGTGGCGATATGTGTGATAATGAGGTTTCCGTACACGCCGGCTTCATTGGTACTTGTAATGCTGAACGTAGCTGGCTGTAGTAACCAGTTCCCAGCGTTGTCCCAGACGTTCATCTGGTTGACCAAAGCTTGCACATTCTGTGCCACACTTGAAAAATTTTGACCATTTAAAGTCCAGGTGACAGAATAGGGGCCGCTCGCTCCTTGGCCGAACACTTGGCCATAAGAATAGATGAACACTTGGTCAATATCGCAGGGAACGATTGTGCCGGTATAGGGTTGCCCATCCACCATGATTTCATAATTGGCTATATCAATGGGTGCAATAGGCAGACAAACCTCCCCTACCCCATTTTGCAAGGGCACCAATTCAAAATCCGGGTTGAACAGTTCGGGGCAGGTGGGTGGGCCAGCGGGCAAGGTAATGACCAAAATGGTCGTATCACAAACAGGAGGTGTGGAGTCGTCGCAATGGACGACGCAAGCGGTCGTGGTACCAGTGAAGCCGTTGGCGAGGTCAATCGTCACGCAGTTGCTCGACAAAGTGAGTGTCACTTCGTTGGCATTTGCTCCGCAAACGGCACTGCTAACAATGACGCCAGGAAGGTTCAGGACATCGCTCATCAAGCAGGTATCGAATGGAGAAGTACCTGGGGCAGTGATGAAAAGGGTATCTATTATTGGCTGCACATTGATGACAAACAAAAACGTATCACAAACGGGAGGCTGGTTGTCATCGCACACGACTACACATGCCGTATCGGCACCAATAAAACCGAGGTTGGGGGCATAAATGAAGCAGGTAGTGGAAGTTTGAACGAATGCCCCATTGGCCGGAAGGCCACAAAGATTGGTACTTGCCAGGTTGCCAAGCAATTCACTTGTATTTGCACAGATTTGGCCCACACTGGTGTTCGGCGTTGTATTGAATACAAGGACATCGGTCGTTACCGTGTGTTGAACGAAGTTCAAATTAATGGCATCCTCACAGCCGTTGTTGGCTGTCACTTCCACTAAGTAGCTTCCAAATCCTTGAATGTTCACTTGCGAGCCAAGCGGGGACTGAACAAGGCTAAGCACCAAAGATTGCGGAGCACCGCCAACAGGGGTAATACTGATATTCCCATAGTTGCCACCTACCCCGCCTTGAATGGTTTGGGTGGCGGTGTTGAGCACCCAATCCCCATTGATATCCCACGTATTCATTTGGTCAACCAAGGTCGAAATATTGGCCACCACCCCGCTGAAGATTGTACCATTGGCATTCCAACTGTTGATGGTATATGGCCCTGCGGGCAAACCAGCGTAGCTATAAACTGCAACATCCGCAAAGCCGCATGGGGTAAAGGATTGGGTATAGGTTTGGCCATCAATCGTTACTTCGTAGTTCACGATTTCGCCCGGCGGTATTGGGATGCAAAAAGTATTGCTTGCTGTAGGTGTATTGAAAGTTAGTGATGCCTGGTCGAAAACCTCGTCGCAAATAATCGGGGGCACAATGGTCACTATCACGATTGTTTCATCGCAAATGCCACCGCTGCAAAAGTTCACGCAGGCCGTGCTGGTGCCAAAGAAAAAGCCATTGGTGTTGAAAACCACACAATTGCCACTGACCGAGCCTAGCATTTCGTTGGTGTTCAAGGCACAGAAATTGGCCGTGGTGATAGGCCCAGGCAGTTCAATCACAAAATTGGACAAGCAGGTATCTATGGCCGTAACCCCAGCAGGTATGGTCAAGTAAACGGTATCGAGTTGCGGCAGCACATTTACGATGAAATAAGTGGTATCGCATACTTGAGGGAACCCACCATCGCAGGCCACCATACAAAACTCGTCCTGCCCAGCGAAATTAAGGTTGGGAATGTAGAAAACGCAGCTCGGCGAACTCAGCGGGGCAACCCCATTGTTTGGGCCATCACAGTAACCCACGTTGACAATGGTGCCGCCGGGCAGTTCTGTCGCATCGAGGCAAGTGGCTTGTGTGGGCGTATTGGCATTGGTAGTCAAGTAAACCGTATCCGTCGAGGTGGGGTCGAAAGTCGCATTGATATATAAGGTGTCTGAACAGTTGGTAGCCGGGTTCTCCACCACCAGCAGCGAAAGGCCAGGGCTGGTAAGGCCGACCGTGAAGCCAGTAGGCAACATGGCTATATTGGTGTTCAGGATAGTTTGGGCATTGGATGGGGTGTGTATGATTTGCATATTGCCATAGTTAAGGTTGCTGTTACCTCCATAGACAAGCCCCAATGTGGTATTGATGTTCCAATCGCTGTTCGGGTCGAAAGCCCTCATGAGTGCCAGTAGGCCATTTGCATCGGTGAAAAAGCCGGAATAGCTGTTGCCATTCACCATCCACGAGTTTAAAAAATAAGGCCCTGAAAACCCTGCGCCCGGCAACAGGGTATAAGAGTAGGCCGTTGTTGGCTCAAAATCACAATTGAACGGATTGCTGAGTTGGTTACCGTTCAAGTAAAGGTTGTACCCAATCAATTCGGCCAGCGGCACGGGCACACAATAGTTGGTGGGATTTGAGATATAGGGCAATGAGACCGAGTCCACAGCGAAAACTGGATTGCATGGAACAGTGCCCGTAACAGTCACCCGCAGGTAGGTCGTATCGCAGAGGGCCGTGCTATTGTTGAAGCAATGGACGGTGCATATCAAATCCGGTGAAACACCTGTGAAGCCTGGCGTTGGTGCAAGGGTCACACAGTTCTGGTTGATGCTCGTTGCTGCGACCGTTAAAACGCTGCCCTGGCCACAGAAGCCGGCACTCGTGACCGTGCCAAGGTTGTTGAAAACGGAAGGGTCTAGGCAGTAATTGGTATTGCCATTTGATGGAATGGTTACCTCAAGCGTATCCGTGCAGTTGGGGTAAACCAAGGAAGCCGAAGCCGTGGCCGTGCAGTTCCCCCCTGTTATGGTCACCACGATTGGGTAGGTGCCTGTTCCGAGGTTGTTGAAAATATTGTTCTGCTGGAAGCTCGCCCCACCATTTATACTATAGGAGAGCGTACCATTGCCGCTTGCCAAAAGGACGATAGAGCCATTTTGCTCACCACAGATGGATGGCTGGGTAATGTTGACGGCGGTGATGGTTGGTACTACACCGGGGGAAGTCAATATCACTGGGTTTGCACCAAAAAAAACTGGGCAGCCACCACCTGCATACCGCACCCGAACGGTATAGCTGCCGGGAGCAAGGGCATTGAAGGTAGAGGCGTTTTGCCATGCATTACCACCATCTATGCTGTACTGCAATTGCCCGAACCCTGTTGCGGCAATGGTGATGGTTCCATCGTTCAATCCACATACCGTTGGGTTTGTGGGCAAAACGGAACTTATCACAGGAGGGGCGGGATCAACCAAGGCGATGGCGCTCCCGTTGGTAAGGCATGAGCCATCAGCATTGCGCACCGCTATCTGGTAGTTGGCTGCCGGCAAATTGGGGAAAATATTGGATGCATGCCAAGTAGTGCCGCCGTCAATGCTGAACTGTAAGGTGCTCGGCCCAAAGGCCAGGATGGTGATATTGCCGGATTGAACTCCACAGCCTTGTGGGTTCACAGCGGACACTCCAAATATTACAGGACGGTTGGGGCTTCTTAGCTGGAAAATGCCACCGCTCACCGAACAGGTGCCGTCCTGCCTCCTCACCACTACTTCGTAGACTCCTTCGCCGAGGTTGAGAAATGAATTGCTGGGTTGGTAAGATTGTCCTCCGTCAATGCTGAATTCAAACTGGCCACCGTTATTCGGGACAATGACTGTTATCAAACCATCTGACTCAGCGCAATTGGTGGGGTTCGCAAAAAAAACATCGGCAATAATTGGCTCGTCGGGCGAGGCTGAAAGGCTGACTATTGGGCCACTTATGGTACAGGTACCATTTGCGTTCCGCACCCTTAATTGGTAATTACCGGAACCCAACAACTGAAAGGTGTTCTGTACCTGCCATGTCTGGCCAGCATCAATGCTGTACTGCAAAGGCGCTATGCCGCCGTTCGCCGAGATAGTGATGGAACCGTTCGGCACATCGCAGAAGGTGGGGTCAAAGTCCAGCACGTTCAAAATCTGGGGAGCGGGCGGAGCAGTCAGCACGAAGTTGCCACCATCTATTTCGCAAGTACCATTGCCCCTTCTGACCCGCACCGAGTAATTGCCGGGAGGCAGCGCTGCGAACACCCCGTTGTTCTGCCAACTATTGCCACCGTCAATGCTGAACTCATAAGGGTCAGTACCCAATGTGGTTATCACGATGGAGCCGTTTGGCAAGTTGCAGTCGGTAGGCTGGTTGACGGCCAAATCAAGGATGGTAGGAGGGGCATTTACTTTTACTTGTACGTCATCGAAAGTACCATCATCACCTGTAACCACGTAAGTGGTGGTCACCGTTGGGCTTGCCACTGGGTTGGGGCAATTGGTGCAGCTAAGGCCAGTCGAAGGTGACCAGGTATAGCTATTGGCACCGGTAGCCTGCAATTGGGTGCTGCCGCCAGTGCAAATGGTCACATCCGCTCCGGCGCTAACTGCCCAAGGGGTTAGCCAATTTGCCGGGGAATGGGATAAGTTGCTGCCGTACAAGGACATCTGGCCTAGCAGGAAAGCAAGAACTGGCAAGGTGGCCAAGGATTTTGAAATGGAAATTTTAGGCTTCATGCGATTTTTACGTGTTTGCTCAAAGTATCATATTTAGAAGTAGCGAGTTGCCAGTTTCGAGTTGTCAGTTGCAAGAAGGCCAACATAAACTTGCAGCTCATCGCTAACAACTAGTAGCTAACAGCTAAGGGTTCATAGCAAGCCTCCGGTAAAATGTTGTGCAGATTCTCCAATTGCCTTCAATCAACCAGCAATGTAGTTGGTGAGTTTTCTCAAGACCAGTGACTCAATTAGGTGTCTTTTCGATGGAATTTCGACCAAAGCCCGATAAATTGATAGGCATGGTTGAAAGCCATTTATAGTGGTGATTGATTACGCAAAGCCTTAGAATTCAAGGCCGAAATTGGATGAGCAAGACAAACGTACTTACGTCAAAACGTGTGCAGGTGGGGGATATGCGTCGCAAATATATTGTCTTTGGCGTTATTTTTTCAATTTGCGCCGGATTTGTGGCGAAAAACTGCAACACCCAATCATCGGTTTTTGAATCAGGTGCAATAATATCAAAAAAACTGCACCCAAAATCCATTCATTGTCAACAATTTAAGCAAAAGCATGACCGAAAATCTGAAATTGTCACTGACTGACACCCATGCACACCTTTATTTGAAGGAATTCAGCGAAGACCGAGCCGAGGTCATTGAAAGGGCGATAGCAGCAGGCGTGGATTCGTTTTACCTGCCCAATATTGACAGTAGCTCCATCAATGACATGCTGGAATTGGAGGCCGCCTATCCTGGTAGGTGCCATGCGATGATGGGGCTGCACCCATGTTCGGTGCAAGCCAATTATGAAGAGGAACTGGCCATTGTAAAAGATTGGCTGACCAAACGGCCATTTTGCGCCATCGGTGAGATAGGGATTGACCTTTATTGGGATAAAAGTACCTTGGATATTCAGGTGGATGCCTTCAAGCGGCAAATTGGCTGGGCAAAGGATTTGGGCCTGCCCATCGTCCTTCACTCCCGTGAATCCACCGAATTGATTCTCGACGTACTGAAGGATGAAAAGGACGAGCGCCTACGTGGCATTTTGCACTGCTTTACAGGCACAATTTCTCAGGCCGAAATGGCATGGTCACTTGGCTTTTATTTGGGAATAGGTGGTGTGGTCACCTTCAAAAACGCTGGGCTTGACAAAATTGTGGAAGCATTGCCCTTAGATTGGTTAGTCTTGGAAACGGACTCACCCTACCTCGCCCCGCTGCCACACCGGGGAAAAAGAAACGAATCTGCTTTTGTCAAGCTGGTTGCAGAAAAGGTTTCCCAAGTCAAATGCATTGATATTCAACAAGTTGCGAGCATAACCACCAGAAATGTAAAAAATATTTTTGAAAAAAAAACATTGGCTTACACAACTCTTTCTTAAACTTGCCCCATCTTTTATACTATGAGTTAAAACTTGCGTAGCTCTATCCAGTCCCAAATTTATTTTGATATTAAAGCCGCAATTAAAAATTTTTGAATTGTAAAATCTTTTCACAATTTTTGCGGCGGCTTAGAAAAAAGCAGGAATACCTGTTGTCACATTAACACACGGAGAGATGGCCGAGTGGTCGAAGGCGCACGCCTGGAAAGTGTGTATACTCCAAAAGGGTATCCAGGGTTCGAATCCCTGTCTCTCCGCTGATTTTAGATTCTGGAGGGACTTAAGACAACAGCGTTTGGAATCAATTAACCGGGAGTATTCCCACAATCATTTCAGCTAACGATTAACTAATTTTAAACGTAAAATCTTACGACTATGCGCAAATTATTAGCTCTTTTGCTCGTCTTTGGCATGATGTCCTTTGCCACCAACTTGGTTACCGCACAGGACACTACCGGCACACAGCCAACGCCGACCGATACCACCGCACCAGCCACTACAACTGAGGCTCCTCCAACAGAGGAAGCACCTGCAGCACCAGTGGAGGCTGCATCCGGCATTCAAATGTTCAAGGAAAAGTTCATCCAAGGTGGTTGGGAGTTCATGCTTCCTATCCTTTTCTGTATGATTCTTGGATTGGGTCTTGCCATTGAAAGGGTAATCACCCTCAATTTAGCATCTGTTAACACAGAGAAATTGCTCACCAAGATTGACAACAACTTGAAAAACGGTGATTTGAAAGGCGCTATGGAAGTTTGCCGCTCGACTCAAGGGCCCACTGCCAGCGTACTTTACGAGGGCCTTCGCAATGCCCCTCATGGCCCAGACGCCGTTGAAAAAGCCATTGTCTCCTATGGTAGTGTCCAAATGGGCTTGCTGGAAAAAGGCCTTATCTGGATTTCACTGGTAATCGCCCTTGCCCCGATGCTTGGCTTCTTTGGTACGGTAATCGGGATGGTGGAAGCCTTCGATCGTATCGAACAGGTAGGTGACATCTCTCCGACCATCGTAGCAGGTGGTATTAAAGTGGCCCTTTTGACCACAGTATTCGGTCTTGTTGTGGCAATGATCATGCAGGTTTTCTACAACTACATTGTTTCCAAAATTGATGGCATCACCAACAAAATGGAGGAAGCATCTGTAACTGTAGTTGATATGCTGTTTGCTAACAATATTTTCAAAAGATAAAACGTAGCAACTATGTCCTATAAATTTTTAGCAAAATACGGCCCTACGTTGGCTTTTGCGCTATTCGTAGTTTGCGTCGTTATCGCAATGATTCCAATTATCGGAGGCGTCTCTGAATTTTCTAATGTGCCAGTTGAAAGACAGTCGTATGCCCCAGAGGGGGGAATATTCCTTGCAGGAATCTACATCTCTGTGGCATTGTTGATTGTTGCAATTATCGTTGCAATCGTATTCTCAGTGTTCCAAGTATTATCTAATCCAAAAGCTTCTACAAAAGCACTTATTAGTTTCGGCTTGGTAGCTGTTGCCTTTTTCCTTCTCTACTTTATGGCGGATGCAAAAGGTACTGGCTCGTTGGCAAAAACAATTGAGTCTTTCAATATAAGCGAAGGTATAAGCAAATTAATTGGAGGTGGCATCCAGCTTTCTGTTTTCATGCTGATCGGCTCTTTCATAGTTGCCATTGTCATGGAGATTTGGAACTACTTTAAAAATCAATAACTGCCATGGCAAACAAAAAAAGACCGGCGACTGAAATCAATGCCAGTTCGATGGCGGATATTGCGTTCCTCCTGCTGGTGTTTTTCCTCGTGACCACCACTATTGACGTTGAGCGTGGCATCACAGTGCGCTTGCCAGAGTGGTCGGAAGAGCCACCGGAGAATATTAAGATCAACAGCCGGAACATCTTCAGCGTTCTTGTCAACGCCAACAACCAGCTTCTGGTGAGGGGTGAGCCGGCAAAGATTGAAGAGCTTCGGGAGCGTGCAAAAGAGTTCATCATGAACCCCGCCAAAAAGGCAGACCTTGCCGAAGTACCTGGTGCAGCTATCGTTTCATTGAAAAATGACCGTGGCACCAAGTATGGTGTCTATCTTGAAGTTTACAACGAGTTGAAAGCTGCGTACAATGAACTTTGGGACGAAGAATCAATGGCACAGTTTGGTGAACACTACTCTGAAGATTTGCCAAAGGCGAAAAAGGACAAGATAAAGGCGAAAATTCCCTTTGTACTGTCCGAGGCCGAGGCAACTACTTATGGGGACGAAGCCAAATAGTACCTGTAACCACTAATTCAAAGCCTTTTAAACTTAAAAAGTTATGGGTCATTTCAAGAAAAAACGTGGGGACTCTACGCCAGCCATTTCTACTGCGTCGCTCCCTGATATCGTGTTCATCTTGCTGTTCTTCTTCATGGTTATCACCAAGATGCGGGAAACAGACCTCAAGGTGAAAGTACAAGTACCTCAGGCCACTGAGCTTGAAAAATTAGAGCAAAAGTCGCTGGTACACTTTATCTACATTGGTAGGCCGATGGAACGCTACCAGCCTATTTACGGTACTGCTCCTCGTATCCAACTGGACGATTCCTTCAAAACAGTGGAAGACATTCCCCTGTTTGTCGAGAACCACAAGCAGGGCGTTCAGCCAAATCTACGCCCTCGGATTGCTACATCCCTTAGGGTGGATGGTGAAATCACGATGGGTATTGTGCAAGACGTAAAGGTCAAGCTAAGGAGGATTGGGCAATTGAAACTCAACTACGCAGCACGTCGGAGGGCTGAAAAAGCCGCTGAGTAGGCTCAGTTGAGGTATAAATAAAAAGGTCGTTACGGCATTGCCAGTAACGACCTTTTTTGTTTGCCTTAAATCCAACCGTTCATCGAAGCCTGTCCGCTGATTTGACGATGGCCTCATCTTTTTTTACACCTTTGATGGCAAGCATGGCAAAAACAATAAAAGCAAATGGCAATGCTGTGCCAAAGCCAACGCCAATTGAAGCATCCCCTACCCTGCTCATTTCCTGGCCAAAAAGGAATCCCGCAAACGCCACTCCTACAAAATTTGCAATAAGAGCTGCCCATCCAATTTTTAACTGCAACGGGCGATTTCTGAAAAGGAAGATGCTGGCAATGGCCATTGCCCCCGCAACCGCAAACAGCACCAACAAGGCTGTATTGTCACCGGAAGTAAAGCTGGCATCGCCAGCGAACAGCACCGAGCCTTGAACATTGCTTGAGCTAACAGTTACAAAAGGTGCAGCGATTGCACCAAATCCTGCGGCAGCTGCCAACAAGAAGTAAATGGTCTGAATTCGTTGTATCATTATCTTGGAAAGGTTTGTTTTCGGCAAAGATAGTGTGTACCGTGTTCAAAATTTATTGCGCATTTTTTGCATTGCCGCTATCACAAAAACAGTCAATTTTTTAAGTCATAAATGCAACAAATACAGTATTTTTTTTCAAGCTACATCACTATAACAGCTTATTTGTAACAGTTTTTGGCGTCACAGTTTTTAAAATCAGCTCAAAAAATCGAAGGCTTCTCGGCTCATTTTTGTAGCATCGAACGAAAATAAACTGTTCTCACACAAAAAAAGTAAAATTATGAACACTCTTAAGTACATCTTCGCCAGCCTTATCATCTTCCTTAGCTTCCAGCTAAACGCCCAAACGGAGAACACCGTTGCGGACATGAATTTTGTACTTAAGCAATTGAATGACAATAGCACATGGGGTGTGTTTGTGATTCCCGGCCCATCCATCCAGCCTTCCAAGCGTTCCAATACAGGTACTGGCCAAGTGACCATCGTTGCACCTGCTGGCTTCGTATATGCTGGCCTTGAAAACTACGGCGGTACTTGGATCGAAAATGCGAGGGTTGACAGCCCAATGGAAGCACCTGAATCCTCCTATATTTCCTTCGGGTTTGTAACGGACGAGCCTCGCATCAAATACCTACCAGGCAAAGAAACCCTGCTTTTCACTTTCATTCCAGAGGATTCCAACAATGAAATCAGCCTGTTCAACAACGAAGTTGACCCATTCGCTACGCCTAACACTTATGGCTCTAACCCCGGTAACGACCTCGGCGTGATTGATTTCGACCACAATGGTTATGTAATTGCCTATAACTATGGTGGCAACGTTGAAATGAACATCAATTCGTCTCCAAAGGCTGTTTTTGCAAGTGACAAAGCAATGGGAAATGAGAAAGAAACCACGGAATTCAAAACAGTTTTTGCTTCCGACAAAATCGGAACACCCAGCAATTAATCAATCATCACATCATATTGTTAATCTCAACGATTATCTAAATGGGCGGTACGCTAAAGTATCGCCCTGTTTTAGTTTTAACCTACCTCTATCATTTCTCCGTACAGCGCATACAATAATGCAAGCCTTGTCCCTTTGGCACCAACCGCCGTTTCATAGGCCGATTTTGCAAGCAATAGCGATGAAGCCATGCTCCGCAGTTTGCGATGCCTGTTCTTGTTATCCCCAATGAATGGGCTAATGAAAAGCAGCATTTCCCCTTTTTCCGATTTTAGCAAAAGGTCTATGTGCTGTTCAAACAACTTTCCAGCCTTTAGTGTCCGTACCGGATAATTGCTCAACATTTGGGTCGCTCCCCACCCTGCCTCCAGCCAGTCAATGAGTTTGGTTGCTTTTTCGTGGAAAGCTCCTACCTCCACTAAGCCGTCAACCGCATGGCGTCGAAGAAGTGCTTCGGCGTTAATGGAAATACGATCATTTACCTCCAGTTGAACTTGAGATTGAACAAACGCTTTAAAAGCCATTGCCACTTGTCTCCGCTCAGGCAGTTCTGGCAACTCGAAGGGGGCATAGCAGTTCGATTGGGACAACATAGACAAGGATTGGGGCATTTCTTCCTGATCGTTCCCAGCCTCAGCTGCAAACAACGGGTGATGCGCCCTCCCTTTCCTTGCAGAAAGCTGCTTCCCCGGTGTTTCCGCTATGCTGTTATGGGTGAAATCATTGGGAAAATAACTGACTATTTTTTGCATTAACAAGGGTTTGCTTTGCCATTCCCAATAGCTTTCTTCCGAGTTGGCGTCCAAGGCAGGTTGTTGTTCCTGACCATTGTTGCAGACCCTATTTAGCCAAATTGGTGGTTTTTCACGGGTTGGGAAAACAAGGTAGTCCCTCGCTCGTGTCAGGCCAACGTACAGCAGTCGGATTTCTTCGGCCAACGCCAACCTCCTTTTTTCCACTTTCTCATCGGATTCGTCAATTCTGCTATCGAGCACCGTCCCCTTGAATTGGTCAGCATAGGGATTGACCCAAAGCCTGACCCACCTGTTTCCCAACAAATTGGTCAAGTCAACGGTCTCCGTCTCTGGTACCAATGAGATGCCCCAAACATCTTCCTTGAGCGGCTGCTCCAAGCTGCTGCAAACCACGACGGGGTACTCCAATCCTTTGCTCTTGTGGTAGGTTATCACATTCACAGCCAAGGGGGTTTCGCCGGATCCTTGCAGGTCAGTCTCATTCTGCGCCAGGTCATTGGCCCAAAGCAGGAACCCACCTAAAGAGGCAGCACTGTTGAGGCGGTTGCATGCCTGTTCGTATTGCAAAGCGTATTTGACCAGCATATCAATATTGGAGAGGCGTTGCTCCACATTCCCCCAAGAAAGAATGATACGGCGAAGGTCAAGTTCCTCCAATAGCAAAGTCAGGATTTCTGAGCCGGATAGCTCCGCAACCTGGCTCCGTAACTGGTTGAGTTGTTGGATGAAGGGGAACTGCTCGCCCCATTTTTGATCCGGTTTGTCCGTTTCGGCAGCTTCAAGGTAAGCCAATCGGTCTTCCACGATTTCCCCCAATTCCAAGCGGGCAGCCAACAAAAGGATTTCAGCGATGGACAGCGAATCGTATTTATTGAGGATAAACTTCAAGCAGGCCAGGATCAGTTTGGCCTCGGCAGTATCCATCAGGCCAGCCCTTGAAATGGCCGCCCTGAGTCCAGCCCGGTGCAGTGCTGCTGCCATATCACGGCACTCGTGGTTGGAACGGCAAAGAATGGCCACGTCGCCCGGTTTTGCCAGGCGGTATGCTGTTTCGCCTTTCGGCAAAATGGTCATCCCAGTTTCCAATTGGCGGCTCAATGTTTCAGCTATGCAACCCATCAGCCATTCCTTGCCCGGTTTTCGGCCCTCGCCATCATAGTTGAAATGCCAGTGAACAAGCGCCTTGCCCATTTCAGTCGGCTCATCCAATTTATTGGCAGCCTTGGCAGTAGTCTTTTTCAACCGCTTGGGTTCAAGTGCGACTTGTTCGGGTGGCAGGTCGGCAAATGCCTTGGTGAAAATGGCATTGGTCGCATAGACCACGTCTTCACGGGAGCGCCAGGAATAGGCAAGAATGTTCTCTGCCTTTAGCCCGCCTTGGCTTTGGATAATGGCCTGCATGAGCACGGGGTCGGCTCCCCTAAACCCATAAATACTCTGCTTTGGATCGCCAACCCAAATGGAATGCTTCGCAAACTGGGAGAGTTTTACAAAGATTTCCAACTGCAAGGGGTTCGTGTCCTGAAATTCATCCACTAGCAACAGGTCAAGTTCCTCGGCCAGTACTTCCTTCACGGTGGGGTCGTCGAGAAGGCGTTTCACGTAGCTTTCCATGTCATTGTAATCAATGAGGCCACGGCTTTTCTTGAACCGCTCGAACTCGTCCATGGCGGCTTGCGCCAGTTCGAATATGCTGAAAATGAACGATTTAAGGTCGTTGCGAAGCGATGGATGGCCTAAATGCGAATTGGCGAAGTCCATCAATTCCTGCATATCGTCCTTGCTCTTCGCCCCAACCTTCGTCTTGGCGGCTTTCGCCCAATGGTACCAGTTCAAGTTGCCACGCAACCTAAGCTCCCCTTTGATTTCCTTCAAGGACTTCACCCCATCGGCTGTTACTTTGGTTGCATCCCCATTGTTTTCGAGCTTAGAAATAGCAGCGTCCAACTGGTCGTTGAAAAGGTCGTTCCATTCCTTTTCCGACCGCTCCATCAAGGGGTCAAGGAACCGAACGAACTGCTCATATGACCTTTGTTTGCTCACTTCCAGAACCTGTTCGCCAAAGTCGTTGGCCCTGACCACCTCCGCAAGGTCTTTTAATAGCTTCCGCCAATCCGTTTTGCCAAATTCTGATTTCGTGAGGCCGAGCCTGTCCGAGAGCTGTTCCATCAACTCCACCCGCTCATTGGTCAGCACCATCGAAAGGGATTGGTTGAACAGCATCTGCTGGTCTTCGTCGGCGATGATGTCCACCTGTGGTGAAACGCCGGCTTCGTAGGCAAACCGTTTGAGCAGCTTCACACCAAGCCCATGCACTGTGCCGATAAGGGAATTGGCGAGGTCATTAGCGGCTTGGCTCAGCCCCTCTTCCAACAAGCGCACCCTGACCCTTTCTTGCAACTCGGCAGCGGCCTTGTTCGTGAAGGTGGTGGCAACCACACCGCTTGCACGGACCTTGCCGGATGCCAAAAGTCCCACCAGTTCTTGCGTCAAACGGTAGGTTTTGCCGGAACCGGCGCCAGCCGAAATTATCTTGAGGTCCATGTACTCGGTGATTTTTGAAGTGAAAATATGAAGCAGCGAAGGTAAGCCACATCATAGTTTTGCGGTTTCCAACAATTAAAACTATTTTTACCGCCCAAGCAGCCTTCCTTCTCCAAATCAATTGCGAAAAGCTTGACTGCACACAACCGCTTGATTATCAATAAACAACTTCTGATACCATGTCCAAACTTGACTACGTTACCATTGCCATTGTTGGCATTTGCATCATGGCCATCCTCTTCTTGGTCTATAAAATGACCAATGTGTTCAAGGATGGAAAACAACCCGACAAGACAGAAATCGCTGCCGATAGCGTCGAGTCGGAAGATACCTATGACTATGAAATAGACGAAAACGTGGATTCCACTGGAGCCACAGGCAGCAAAGGAAATGCTGTTTCTGACCAATCCACCGCCACCAAGCCTGCCACCACTTCCGTACCTGCCGATAAGGCCGAAACTTCCGTTACGGATACCAAGGGCGAAGATGAAATCCAAGAAGCAGTGGAGGAAGCCACTGGTGCCAAATCGAACAAGCCATCAAAAAGCAGTTCTGATGAAACGGCAACTGCCACTTCCGCTGGTGGTAAATACATGGTGATTGCCGGGTCCTTTAAAATCAAGGAGTCGGCTGATAAGACCGTCGCAAAGTTGAAAAAAATGGGCTACGAAAATGCCAATGTCGAACTGTTCGACCGTGGTAAATATGCGGTTGTAATGGTTGACCGTTTTGGCAACATGGCCGAAGCTGAGCGGCTTGTCAAGAAACTGAGTGCCGACGGTATCAAGAGCTATGTGAAGGCAAAGTCTTGATTTTAAGTCTTGGTTGGCTAACTAGGCGAAAACCCAATAAAATAACGGCAGCGGCAACTTGGATGCCGCTGCCGTTATTTTATTGGGTTCAATCGGATTGTTTTTTCGTTAAAATCATTTCGATTATCAGCATTTAAAGCGTCTCTTTCGGAAAATACTTCGCCGTCACCCTCGAATTCAGCCTTGAAACATCAGGCCAAGCGGCAGCACTGGACTCAATGCACACCACCCCGCAAGTTGGGATATTGTCAATATAATTGTCCGTAAAAAGGTTGGCCACGCTGGTAAAGGTTGGGTTGTGGCCAAACAGCATGACCGTCTTGGCTGACTCAGGCAGGGTTTCGATGACCTGTTGAATGGTAGCTGAAATAGCTTCATATATTTCATCACGAACCAAGAAATCCTCGCCCTCTACGCCGAGTGCAATCTTAAAATAGGCAGCAGTGGAAAGCGCACGAATGGCAGGACTGGAAACAATCAGGTCTGGTTGAACACCTTTGCTTTTCAACAGTTTTCCCATTCGTGGGGCATCATCCAGCCCCCTTTCATTGAGCGGGCGTTCGATATCGCTAAGCAGGTGGCTATCCCAACTCGACTTCGCATGACGCACCAAATACAGGGTCTTCATAAAATAAAAAGGTTTGGCTAAGGATTGAAAAATGAATTTATTTTGTTGATAATCAAAGGCTTAATTCAAAAATTCATCGAATCAACTCCTTCGAAAATAGGTGGTTTTTTGAAAACCCAAAGGTAGTTTTTTTCGTTTGAGTGCGAAGGCTTGGCTACCAAACTTTGCTATTTTGCTTCATCCAAACTGCTCCATTTGAATTTTCTGCTAAAAAATCTGGAACTTGAACTCGACGACCGCTACCTGTTGGTTGGAGAAAAGCTCATGGATGATGGCAAAATGACCCGCTTGTTTGAAAATGAGCCGCATTTATGGATTGCCCAAGTTGATGGCTATGAAGTTGAAATACAGATTTCGCCTTCAAGGGTACGAGCTTTTTCTTGTGAATGCGACCAATTTATTCGAGAAAAAATGTGCGGCCATGTGGCGGCTGGCTTGATTGGGTTACGGCGAAAACGCTTCGAGGAAGCCAAAGAACCGAGGCAGAACAACAAAACAAAGCCGCTCACCTATCAAAAACTGACCGTCAATGCCATACTTGATAGCGTAACGCAGGACGAACTGGCTGCTTTTGTCAGGAGTTTCGCTCGGGGCAACAAGCAGTTTTCTTTGGCGCTTCGGGCCAAATTCGCTGCTAAAGTGCCCTTGTTCGACAATCACGAAAAGTTCAGTCAACTGCTCGAAGCTGCCATCCAATCTTACCGAAAAGCCAATGACCGCATCAGTGCTTCTGGGGTCATCCAACTGCAAAAACTTTTGGAAGAGCTTCATGGGCAAGCCGACGATGCCCTTGCATTGGAGCATTACGCCGAGTGTTGGGCCATGCTATCGGCCATCGTAGGACGGTTTTCACCTATCCTTAAAAAATTGGACGGGGATGAAGAAGCATTGAAGAAACATATCCAACAGACCTTCTCAAAAATTGGCCAACTGACGGCCCAACCCCTTCCGCCAGCGCTCCAATCAGAAATCCGTGATTTCTGTGCGGCGGAATTCAACCGACCAGCCTATCGGCTCAATGGCTTTTCAGGCTATTTGCTGCGTACCTGGATTTCGTTGTCAAAAGATTTGGAATCCTTGCAGGAAGTATTGGCCTCGTTAGATGCCGAATTGGCAAAGCCAAAAACAGACACTGCTTACCAGGCAACCTTGCTACTCCTAAAATACGAACTGATTAGCCGCTCAGCATTGGGGGAGGCAATGGAGGCCTTCACCCTTGAATGCCTTGCAGAACCTGTCAAATTGCTTCAATTGGTGGATGCCATTTCGCCAACCGGAGATTTCCGACCAATCAAAGATCTGGTTGAGAAGGGGTTTCGCCTAATTTCGGATGAAAGCATAAAGACACAATTGGAGCCTATCTTACTCCACATTGCCCAAATGGACGGCAAAAAAGACGTAATTGCCACCATTGCCCGCCAAAAATTCCTCGAAACACGGGACTTTTCCTATTATGATCAATGCAAGGCCCATCACGAAGGCAATTGGGGAACATTCGTAAAACGTTTGCTGGCCGACTTGGTGCGGCGCTACGATTTTCGGCAGAATATCGGGACGATAGCAACCATACTCGGCATTGAGGCTCGCCACGACGACCTGTTGAAGCTGCTGCACGAACAGCAATCCTTGGATTTACTGGTAAAGTTTGACCAGTATTTGCTTAAAACCAAGCCCATAGAAGTGGCCCAACTATATGAACTGCTCCTAAAAAACTACCTTGCCGACCACCTTGGCCTTAAGGCTTCGCAAAAAATGAGAAACGTATTTGAGCATTTGGACAACCAGGGGGCAATGGCAATTTCTATACGACTGTTAAATGCCATGAAGACGGCCTTCCCAAACCGTATTTTTTACTTGGATGAAATGGAGGCCGTGCAGCTCTGAAACCGAGCAATCTATTTCACTCCTCACTTTATTTTCATCCACTACTTTCAATAGTTACAGTATTTCTTTTCACCAATGGGTTTAATGGCAACAAATTTGGTATTGGCTACATTAGCCCTGTGTAGTTCCCTTGCTTTTTTTTATGTACTGCTGACTTATAGCGACGAAGCACACCTATCCCTCCGCTAGGCACATATCCCCTCCCCCAAAACCATCTATAGGTAGCTAGTATTACCGCCCATTCATTTCGAGAACTTTTGACACATCACACTCATGAATTTAAGACTCACAGTTTTGATTGCTGTATGTATTGGAGCAGTAGCCAGTTCCTTTTCTCAAATCAGCATTTCTGTACAGGTTCAGCCCTCCACTTGCTCCTCCAATGGCAGCATCCAGGTCACCGCTGCCGGCGGCACAGGTACACTGAATTATGAACTTACCAGCGCTTGCCTTTCCAGTCCTATTATCCAACAGCTTTCCAGTTTCAACAATCTACCGCCATGCCAATACACGGTGGTGGTTACGGACGGCGGCACTGGCGCTTCTGACTCAGAAACGGTAACCGTAGGGGGCAATTATCAAAGCCCTGATATTTCGCTGTTTTGCGGTAGCTGTCAATTGGAAGCCTCCACCAGCGGAGGCTTGGCACCGTTCACTTATGCCATTTCAAATCAGGGTCTTGGCGGCCCTTTCACCAATAATACACCTGCCAACAACCCGGTTTTTGACAATATTATCAGTGAAACAAACTACTGGGTTAAGGTGACAGATGCCTGCGGCAACGTATCGGTCGAGACCTGCCAAAGCGGGGAAGGCAGCATCACTGACTTTACTTGGGAGGTTGGCCAGGACAGCAAAATCCATGTATTGTCAGTATCAGGAGGCACAGGCCCATTAGTCTATGAATTGAACTCCACTGCCGGGATGTTTTCTAATACTTCCGGGGTCTTCCCTCCAAACCAATGGGGATGCAACATGACATTGACCGTGCGGGATGGTTGTGCCATATTTACCAAAGACATCAGACCCAAGCCCGTCATCAAATCAGTTTGCACCGATTTTGCCGAAGGCAGCGCAACGCTTGAGGAAGTCATTGGGGGTGTGCCTCCCTATGACTTCAGGTATATTTCGCCTGGTGGTGTGGTGACACCTGCCACTGGCAACGTGGTCACTGGTCTTCCTATTAATGCAAGTAATTACCTACTTCAAGTAGTTGATGCCTGCGGTAATGCAAGTGATGGGATTTACAAACAGAAGAAATACCCTGTGTTCCAACAAGAGCCACTGGCTGATTGTAATGGGAATGCTATCACCCTCTTCACCCCAGATGGCGGTTGCAATGGTGGCTTCGATGCTGATAGCTGGCCTTTCGATGTCACTTGCCTTAGCTGCTCGCCGGTTATTACCAAAAGCATTGACAGCTCGGATGTTGCTATGGTCTTTACTGGAAACCAGCCGGGCAACTGGATTTTTGACATTGAAGATGGTTGTGAAGATGAGATGCTCTGCAAGGATTCAGTCGTGCTTCACTTGGAAAAATATTGCAATTCCTTGGAAGCTAAATTAGTTGATCGGTTCATATGCGATAACGGCGCAATTTCCGACCGCTTTTTGAGCATGGAAAACGGCCTGTTCACCCTCTTTGACGAAAACGACAATATCCTAAGCACCAACAACACGGGCATTTTTCAAATTCCTGATTCTGGTTATTACAAAGTCACGTTGTTCATGCCCAACTGTGGCACCTTTGAAGCCGCAGAAAACATCGGATTTTGGGATCTAGTTGACCCTGTCATGTTTACCTATATATCCAATTCAGTTGTAAACGGAGTTTGCAGGACTACTTACCAATTGGTTATTGACCCGGAATCAGGCCCTTTTATCCTGACTGGTGGCCCAAATAATATTTCCATGGAGATAGGCAGTGAAAGCCTCACAAACAACTGCCTGCACTTAAGCATCTCTATGTTGTTACCAGGGGAATACCAGCTTGCGGAAATAGACCATTGTGGGGTAAAACACCTTCACCTCCCAGAGCCTGTCTATGACTTTCAAGCACTTCCCTTCGGAAACTGCCCCGGTAGCGGTACCATTACCGTCTCTGGCGCTCAAACCCTCACCGAATGGAAAGACTGGGCACTTGCAAACAATGCCCACATTGATTGGCCGGGTACCTTGATTGACAATTACAGCCTTGACGAAGATTCCAAGGGAGCCTTGACGCTACAGACGGGGTCTCCTTTCACCTTCGTAAACGTGGAAGCAGGAGCGCACACGGTTTACCTCTACACATTGAATTCCCAATGTCCCGTGGACACGGTGACCGTCATCGTGCCTGAAGCCGATGTTTTGGCCATGGCAACTTCCAGTGGCATTCTTTGCGATGGCGCTGGTACTACTTCCCTCGAATTTGAAATGCTAAGCGGCAAACCTCCTTACACCATTGAGCAGGTCAGCTGCAATGACCCAAACCAAGTTCTTGCGACCTTCAATGTCACTGACAATTTTCTTTCCTTGCCCGGTTATGGCACAGGCGACTACTGTTTCCGTTTGGTGGATAGCTGCATCACGAGCCTTGACCGCCAATTCTCCGTTCAGTATTTCCAAGATGATATCGAACTGGCGTTCAACTGCGACAACTCATTTACCTTTAGCGTTGACAGCCTCAATGCAAGTTATGAATGGGTTGATGATCAAGGCAATGTTCTAGGGAACTCCCAAAAGCTCAATGTTCCAAACCCCAATATAGAGACCAACTTCACCGTAAAGGTGGACATCGGCGAGTGCATCATTGAGCGAAGCATCACCGTGCCTGCAACCGAAATCATTCCTATTGTTCAAATTGATGGAGCGCAATATTTCTGCGAAGGCGATAGCGTATTACTTAACTTGGCCACTAATGCCAATATCTATTCTTGGAGCAATGGCGCTTCGAGTCAATCCATCACCGTTTACCAGTCGGGCATTTATTCGGCAACAGTGACCAACGGTTTTGGTTGCTCCGCAACTGCTGAGTTTGAAACTACAATGGATTTGCCAGACCTCAATTTACAGATTTTGAGCGGGGGTAACGGATTTGGCCTGAACTGCTTTCAGGACAGCAACGGCATCATCACCGCCAATCCAACTTTCGGCGTCGGGCCATTCTCCTTCCAATGGTCAACCATGGAAACATCGCAAACCATCACCGACCTAAAAACCGGCAATTTCAGCGTCACCATGACCGACGCCATCGGCTGTGTGGACTCAGCAAGCATTCTGCTTACCGAACCTGACCTCTTCGTCCCTTCCCTGGACTTCACCGACCCAAAATGCTTTGGCATGGACGATGCCATTATTGAAGTGCTATCATGGACGGGCGGTGCAGGTAGCGTGGAAGTCAGCTTGGATGGCTCTTTACCCCAGTTCGCACCTGTAACGATTGACTACCTGCCTCCGGGTGAATACAATATCAATATCAGCGATGCCAATGGCTGCACAGTAAATTCCATTATAAACATCGTGGCACCGCAGCAGCACTTCATGGAACTTGGCGACGACCTCGCCCTGCAACTTGGCGACAGCACCCAGTTGGTGCCCCAAATCAGCTTCGAACCTGTTGACTCTTTTGAATGGAAAACCAACGACACTGGCCTCATTTCAGCACTGGAGCCGTGGGTACAACCTGTTGGGACAGCCTTTTATGCCCTAACTGTTTGGGATGAAAATGGCTGCCCCTTGGAGGACAAACTGACCATCGTCGTCAACAAGGAAGTGGATGTTTATGCTCCAACCGCCTTCTCCCCCAATGGCGATGGCAACAACGACCTTTTCACCATTTATGCCCGAAAATCCTCGGTACGCACCATCAAGCGAATGCAACTCTACGACCGCTTTGGCGAAAAAGTCTTCGAACAATTAGCCTTCAACCCCAACGACGAACCAATGGGCTGGAACGGCACATTTGATGGCCAACCTATGAACCCCGGCGTCTTCGTCTGGAAAGCCGAAATAGAGTTCATTGACGGCCGAGTGGAGGTGTTGTATGGGGATGTGGCGTTGGTACGATGAGAGGTATGAGGTATGAGGTATGAGGTATGGAGGTATGTTGCAAACCTTCGGACATGGCATACTGAATCCATTTAGAATCTGTTTTAAAAAACTGCTACGCTAAAACTAAAAGGGCAACCCCACACTTGTCGGGTTGCCCTTATATTTTCAGGAGAAATGGCATGACCTCATACCTCATACCTCCACACCTCTTTACATATTGGCAATCATCTCATCGCCAAACTCTGAGCATTTCAGCAGGGTAGCGCCTTTCATGAGGCGGTGGAAATCGTAGGTCACCCGCTTTTTGCTGATGGCCCGCTTCATGCTCTTGAGGATGAGGTCGGCAGCCTTGGTCCAGCCGAGGAAGCGTAACATCATTTCGCCAGATAAAATGACAGAAGATGGGTTCACCTTGTCGAGCCCAGCGTACTTAGGTGCCGTACCGTGCGTGGCTTCGAAGATGGCGTGACCCGTGATGTAGTTGATATTTGCGCCTGGCGCAATACCGATGCCACCTACTTGCGCAGCAAGTGCGTCGGAGATATAGTCGCCATTGAGGTTCAGCGTGGCAATGACGCTGTACTCAGCCGGGCGGAGCAGGATTTGTTGGAGGAAAGCATCGGCAATCACATCCTTCACGATCATTTTGCCAGCAGCAACGGCCTCGTTTTGCGCAGCATTGGCGGCAGACTCCCCTTTTTCCTCCTTAATACGGTCATATTGTGCCCAAGTGAACACCTTGTCGCCAAACTCCCGCTCAGCCAATTCATAGCCCCACTCCTTAAATTTTCCTTCGGTAAACTTCATGATATTGCCCTTATGAACGAGGGTCAAGGAAGGCTTTTTCTCAGCAACAGCATATTCAAGTGCGCTGCGCACGAGGCGTTCGGTTCCTTCGATGGAAACAGGCTTTATACCAATGGAAGATGTTTTTGGGAAACGGATTTTCTTCACGCCCATTTCCGTCTGGAGGAAATTGATCATCTTCTCGCAATCGGCAGTGCCAGCTTGGTATTCAATGCCAGCATAAATATCCTCAGTGTTCTCCCTGAAAATCACCATGTCACAAAGGTGCGGTTCCTTCACAGGCGAGGGAACACCCTTGAAATACTGCACTGGACGGACGCATGCATAGAGGTCAAGCTCTTGGCGGAGTGCCACGTTCAGCGAGCGGATGCCGCCGCCAACGGGGGTCGTAAGCGGGCCTTTGATGGCAATGAGGTGCTCACGGATTACGTCCAATGTCTCGGTTGGAAGCCAGTTACCAGTCTGGTTAAAAGCTTTTTCTCCGGCCAAAACTTCTTTCCAAACGATTTTTTTCTTGCCTTTGTAAGCCTTTACAACGGCGGCGTCGAGCACCCGGACGGAGGCTGCCCAAATATCGGCACCCGTGCCATCGCCCTCGATAAAGGGGATAATCGGGTCATTCGGTACTTTTAATTTACCTTTGACAATCTTTACTTTTGTTCCGGTCATCTTGTGAAGTTTTAAGGTTTGAAGGATTGGAGGATTGAAGGATTGAATTTGTGGCAACGCCAAGGTTATTCGATCCTTCAATGCTCAAATCCTTCAAACCTTCCTTAAAAAGAGGCGCAAAGGTAAGCAATGAGGCATCTTTCAATTCAATTTTTCTTGAAATATTACATGCGAATCTTTGTTTTTATGGCCATTTTGGCCGTGTTCGGTGGTTGCAAAACAAAAAAGCCTATGATACCCGTTGGCACTTGCCAGAACGAAGGTATAGTTCGTGATTTCGATGGCCTCGATGGCTGCGGTTATCTCATTGAGCTAAAAGGTGGCAAATTGCTTAACCCCGTGGTCGTACCAGAAGGCTTCCGTTTCAAAAAGGACCAAACGTTACGCTTCGATTACCATGTGCTTCACGACATGGCCAGCATTTGCATGGCCGAAACTGAATTGGTGGAAATCACCTGTATTATGGACGCAAAAGCCAGTAAGGAACCTGTGGAATGTAGCAAAATCTCCAATCCCTTCGCCGTGGACTGGATGAACAAAGCCATAGACCGCCATAACCCCGTCCGCATCATCAAATACCAGATGGGAGGTAAATGGGCCTTCGCCTTCAAGGCCGAACCCAGCAGTACTTTTCTTTACGATTGCGACGGTAACCTCATCTGCGAATCAAAAGGCGACCAAAACGACGACTGTCACCGCCAACACCTCAACTTTGTCAACAAAGGCGCAGTCATTTGGCAAGGGGAAGGAGTTTGGGATTAGGAGGTATCGAGGTATGGAGGTATGAGGTATGGAGGTATGTTTGGCTTCATACTCCTTGCCTTTCAAATTAGAGAAGTATGCAAAACCCGAATCTTGACGCCTCTGGCTCGACCTTGAGCAATGAGGAGCAACAGATAGAAAAGGCGCTAAGGCCCAAGGAATTAGACGACTTCAGTGGACAGCCACGAATCGTGGACAACCTTCGCATTTTCATCACCGCCGCCAACCAGCGAGGCGAGGCACTCGACCATGTGCTGCTGCACGGCCCTCCCGGTCTTGGCAAGACCACGCTTTCCCATATCATCTCGACGGAATTGGGCGCTTCGCTCAAAATGACCTCTGGCCCCGTCCTCGAAAAACCGGGCGACCTTGCTGGGCTGCTGACGAACCTGGAGAATGGCGACGTGCTCTTCATTGATGAAATCCACCGCCTGAACACGGTCGTGGAAGAGTACCTCTACTCTGCCATGGAGGACTTCCGCATTGACATCATGATTGACTCTGGGCCAAATGCACGTAGCATCCAAATCGGCCTGAACAATTTCACGCTCGTGGGCGCCACCACCCGCATGGGCCTGCTGACCGCCCCTATGCGTTCCCGTTTTGGCATCACTTGCCATTTGGATTATTACGATGTCGAGACCTTGAAAAAAATCATTTTCCGCTCCGCAAACCTGCTGAAAGTGCCCATCTCCGATGAAGGTGGTTATGAAATCGCCCGCCGCAGCCGGGGCACTCCTCGTATCGCCAACCTGCTCTTGCGCCGTATTCGGGACTTCGCCCAGGTAAAAGGCACGGGCACTATTGACCTCGAAATCGCCAAAATCGGCCTGAACGCCCTCAACGTGGACGAAGGCGGCCTGAACGAAATGGACAACAAAATCCTCGATGCCATCATCAACAAGTTCAAGGGTGGCCCAGTGGGTTTGACGACCATCGCCACTGCCGTCGGCGAGGAGTCTGGCACCATCGAGGAGGTACACGAGCCTTTCCTCATCATGGAAGGCTATTTGCAGCGGACGCCACGGGGACGTGAGGCAACCGAAAAAGCTTACAAGCATATCGGTGTGGTGCCGAAAGGGCGGGCTGGGACATTGTTTGAGTTTTGAAAAATTCGCTCATTTTGAATTTCGTCCCAGCAATTTGTTTGGAATGAAACTCCTGGCAATAATTGAAATTCCAGCAGTCGCCCAATCCCGATGTGTCGGGACAAGTTCCGAAATCGTAAATCCTTAATCGTAAATCCAAATATGGCCTATCTCGGCAACGCCTTGGTACTCACCAATGGCCTTTTACAAACCAACAACGCAAAAACTGCCCACGGCCTCATCCGTGGTACGGAGCGCTTCACCATCGTCGGCATACTAGACGATGAAACAACAGCTGGCAAGGACGCTGGCGAATTACTGGACGGCAAACACCGTGACATCCCCGTTTTTGAAGATTTATCAGCTGCTCTGACCGAAGCAACAAACGTGAAGTACCTGATAATTGGCGTAGCCACAGCTGGCGGTGTCCTCCCTTCTGAAATGCTGGAAACCATCAAGTATGCCATGCAAAAAGGCCTTTCCATCGTTAACGGCCTTCACGAATACCTGTCGGATAAGCCCGAAATGATGGCGCTCGCCGCTGGCAACAACGTGGAACTCCTGGACATCCGGCGGCCCAAACAACGCAAGGACTTGCACTTCTGGACGGGCGAGATTTATGAGGTAAAAGCCCCCATTATCGCCGTCATGGGCACAGACTGCGCCCTCGGAAAGCGCACTACAGCCCGGCTCATCAAACAGGCCTGTCAGGAAGAAGGCATCAACGCCCAGATGGTTTACACGGGGCAAACGGGCTGGCTCCAAGGCGGCGAATACGGCTTTGTTTTCGATTCCACGCTGAACGATTTCGTGTCGGGCGAACTGGAGCACGCCATCGTCCGCTGCTGGAAAGAGACCGAAGCCGAGGTCATTTTATTGGAAGGCCAGTCGTCGCTTCGCAATCCCAGCGGGCCATGCGGTTTGGAGTTCCTGATTTCCGGCAATGCAAAGCATCTGGTGCTCGTGCATGCGCCCAAGCGCCGATATTTCGACGATGAGCCGCATTGGGGCGAGATTCCAAGCGTGGCTTCCGAGATTGATTTAATCCAAAAATTAGGCTCTAAAGTAATTGCCTTGGCATTGAATACCGAGGGATGTACGGAAGCCGAATATTTTGCATTCCAGCGTCAATATGAGGAGGAATTAAACATCCCCGTTCTATTGCCGATACAGGAAGGTGTTGGGAAATTATTATCTGAAATAATTCGCCTTATAAATTAATTAGGGCGCATTTATTTAATGGTATTAAGTCCTTGATTTAAATCCTTAATTTAAATCAACATGAAAATAACCGCCATTCGCCCCTACCTAAAAAAACTGCCGTTGACCAAGCCCTACACCATTGCCTACGGCACCTTTTCTGATGTTGAATTGGTGTTTTTGGAAATAGAATTGGCCAATGGCATCGTCGGCCTCGGCTCGGCCAGTCCAGCCGAGGATGTGGTGGGTGAAACACCGCAGCAGACGCTAACCAATTTGCAAAGCGCTTATTTTCAAGCACTTATCGGGCGGGATGTGCGGCATTTTCGGCAAATTATTTTTGATGTTGCGGTGCAATTCCCGCACTTGCCGGGCACTTTGGCGGCGGTTGATATTGCGCTCCACGATGCTTTCGGGAAATACTTGGGCATTCCCGTTGTGGACTTTTATGGAAGAAAAATCAAATCACTGCCGACCTCTGTGACCATTGGGATTAAGAACGTTCAAGCGACAATAGAGGAAGCAAAAGGCTATTATGATTTAGGCTTTAAAGTAATTAAAGTAAAAACCGGATTAAACCTTGAAGAAGATATTGAGCGCATCCTTAAATTGGACGAAACATATCGCCATAAATTGACCATAAGGGTGGACGCCAATCAAGGTTATGATTTAAACCAATTAAAAATAATTATTGCCAATACGGCTTCGGCCAAAGTGGAACTCATCGAGCAGCCGTTACCCGTAGGGCAGGAAAATGAATTATTGACCCTAACGCCGGAACAACGAAGCACCTTGGCCGCCGACGAATGCCTGCACGATGCCAAAGCGGCCCTTGCCTTGGCTTGCGAACCTATACCCTTTGGCATTTTCAATATTAAAATGATGAAGTGCGGTGGACTGCTGGGTGCTTTTGAAATCGCCAATATTGCGCAGCAAGCCGACATCAACCTCTTCTGGGGCTGCAACGACGAGAGCATCGTCAGCATCACCGCTGCCCTGCATGCCGCTTTTGCCTGCCCAAACACCCGATATATTGACCTCGACGGCAGCTTCGACTTGGCAGAAGACCTCGTGACGGGCGGGTTTATCCTTGAAGATGGGGAAATGCGGATTGGGGACGGGGTTGGGTTTGGGTATGCATCACCCAGATGAAGGCGTTGTGAGGGGGGAATGGCAAGACTATGTCATAAAATGTCAATTGTCAGTAGGGATTTTTCCTATTTTTTTGTTCATTTGTTGCACTAAAACATACGACATGAGAACACTCCCCACCGTAACGCTCGAAATGGGCTTGGCTGATGGCAAAGATGTCTGGAAAGTTTATTACCCATATGCTGACCAAGCCATCAAGGCGCCACTTGAACAATTAGGCCTATATTACGAACCATTGCTGCGCACAGCCGCAATGCCTGCCTATGATGGCCTCCTTGAAAAAGTCCGAGCCAGCCTCAACAATATCGCATACCTAGTAGTAAAGGGCAACCATCAGGAACCGCCAAAGCCAATCGAGGCATCAACCATTAATAACCCAGCGCCCGAAAAACCGAGCGTTGCTGCCAGCTCACTCCTACATCGTGGCGAGCATCGGATAAAAATAACCATGCCATACGAAACTGCACTAATCAAACTTGTGCGCAGCATCGAAGATGCCCGCTGGAGCCGCACCCACCGTTGCTGGCACCTGCCCCGCACCAAGGAAGCATGGGCGGCGTTGAACGCCCTGTTTTCTGTGGCCGTTGAGGGAAAAACGCGCAATGAAGCTGAACCCGCTAAAAGCACGCCTCCAAAAACCGAAACCCAGCCAAGCAATGAAAAACCCCAAGCAGCGGAAATAACCAACAAGATAACCATACTGGCGCACCCAAAACGCACCGACATAATCGGCCTGCGGCTGCCCAAGGAAATGGCGCCCGACCACCTGGCCACTGTGAAAAACATACATGGCCGCCGCTGGAACCCCGAGGCCATGCTTTGGGAACTGCCCAATACCCTGCTCACCATGCGCTTTTTGGAAAAGTACCTCAAGGAACACCTGCACTGGACTTATCAGCCTGACGTTGAAAAACTGCCCGAAAGGTTGGAGACTGCCCCGGCCATGACGTTTTTGAGCAAGGAACCGCCAAAGGCGAAATACGAGGCGGCGGTGGTGGCGCTGGAGCAGCATCTCCTCTTGGTTAGGTACAGTTGGCGAACCATAAAGGCTTATAAAAATAGACTTGTTTGAGACTAATTCGTTGATTATCAAACACATCGCAAAGTGATTTTTAGGTTCCAAAGCCCGGCACATATACCAATTACCCGCTCAATTAGGTTTTCACAATAAGTGCG
>JALHQW010000006.1:0-39181 GCA_022841745.1 Saprospiraceae bacterium
CGAGTACAAGTCCAAAATCTTTGGGTTCTTCATATGCCGCTACTTTTAGCGGCAAGTTAATGTTGATTAGAACCCTTTTTCAAATAACCTAATCTTCGACCTGCAATAGGTCAGTTATTGATAAAAAAAGACCAATAGCAATTGATAAAGCTATTGGTCTTTAAGGATGATTTATGTTAAAAGTTCAATTCCCTGGTTAGGTACCCGGCTTTTAGGGAGTCACGGGTTTTATCGGTGAGTATCATGCCCAATTTTCTAAACTTGGTAATGGAACCGAATACCCCTTTGCCTTCGCTCATATTGGAGTAGGTAGGGATGTCCTGCGAGGCGGTTATACCAGTATTGGCAAGGCTGGCATTGATATAGTTCTTGACGTAGTCATCGCCGCCGATGATTTCGATGTCTATGCCAGTAAATACTCTTTTCAAAGTAGGGTCAACTGGGATGTTATTGGCTAGGTGGCGATAAAACTCCAAACCCGGTTTTTTCTGACTGAAGTTAGGTGCACTGCTTTCCCGACGCAGGCCCTGCACCCAAGGCCATTTCACGGTATGGAAAGTTTGCTCAGCAGGATTGCTGCCGGGGTATTCCACGTAATTAAAATAGAGGTTCACGTCAAAAATCGTGGCTGAATCGGGTGCCTGCCAAGCAATTTCGGTTTGAATAAATTCACTGCTCTCAAAACTGAAGCTTGCGCCCCCTGGCTTGGAAAGTGCTATTTTGCCAAGTACAACAATATTGGAGGTGACCTCTGGCAGCCCGTTCCCCCTGTCAATCCTGATTCGGATTTGCTCATCTGGCTTTAGCTTAATCTCAGCAGAGTCAAGACGGTACAGCCAATTGGGAGCGGTGGCAAAATCGCCCGAATCCCGTGGCAAGCCCCATAAATCGCCGTCCACCCGCTGCATGTTGAATACTTGGCCATTGCTGACCCGTTCGAGGCTGACCTTGGCATCTTGGTAATAAATTGAGTCGGGGATCTTGGCAATTTCGGCGGCATCCTCGCCATCGGTCAGAAATGCCCGCTCGACACGGACGTAAAGGGCATTGTCGTTGACGTCTATCAGCCCATAGGTAATGGGAATATCCTTCCACGGGGCGTTAATCTCAAAATCGTTTGAGCAGGAGAACTGAAGCGCCACTAAGTACAAAGCGGCCAGAATCAAAAGTTTTTTCATTACAGGAGAAAAATTTTAGGTTGCAAAGGTATTTTATTTGGCTCAACTCAGGAGCACATCCATTCATCCAAGTCTTTTGGATTGCACAAAAACGCTTTTTTTACCTGATTGAGGTCACTGCCCCACTCCACCATTGATCTTGGCCGCAACCTTATAAACCAATGTACTGTCGCAAGGAGCCTGTGCCAAAGCTGCGAGCGAGAAAAAAGCAATAGAGATATTCAAGTAACCACGAATAACGAAGTCAATTTTGAATTGAAAATTGATAGCGAGTTTTTGGATGCAATTTCAGCCCCAAAGTTTCCAAAGGTACTAATATTGCATTTCACAAAAAACAGGACATGAAATACAACAACCTAATCATTGCGATTTGCTTTGCATTGTTCTCCTTGCTTGCCAATTCAGCCATTGCGCAGCAGCCCAATATCTACGACAACAACCCTGAGCAGCGCCTGCCCATCGGGATGGAAAAATCCAAACACCGCCACATTCCTGCCACGGGCGGCAAGGTGGACAAGGTGCGGGTGGAACCACCTTTCTGGTTCACGGGCATGGTGAACCCCATCCTCGAAGTGCTCATTTACGACCAAAACATCAAGGACTACGAGGTGAGCCTGATTAACAATCAAGGCGTTGCACTCAAACAAGTCCACAAAGTACAGAACCCCAACTACCTGTTTGTGGAGCTGGAAATCGGCCCTGGTGCCAAGCCTGGCAGGTTCAATATTGTGCTCACGAAAGGCAAGGACAAAAAGACCTACCCGTATGAGCTTAAGACTAAAGTTGGCGGCCCCCAATCACCAATCACCAATAACTATTCCCTAAACTCCTCCGACTTCATCTACCTCATCATGCCCGACCGCTTTGCAAACGGCGACCCCAGCAACGACAGCTACCCGGACATGACACAGGTGGGCACCAATCGCCAAAAGATGTACTTCCGTCACGGCGGCGATTTGCAAGGCGTCCTCAATCATCTTGATTACCTGACAGAACTCGGCGTGACGGCCCTTTGGCTAAACCCCGTCATGGAGAACAACCAGCCATACGAGAGCTACCACGGCTATGCTGTCACCGATTTTTACAATATTGACAAGCGCTTTGGCAACAACGAACTTTACAAAAAACTCGTGGACGATTGCCATGCAAAGGGCATAAAAGTGGTGATGGACATCATCTTCAACCACAGTGGCGACCAGCATTGGTTCATCAAGGATTTGCCCGATGAAGACTGGGTTCACCAATGGCCAGAACTGACCAAGCCCGTGTATCGGGGTACCATCAACCACGACCCCTACCAGGCCGACTGGGACAAGGAGCGGGTGAGCAATGGCTGGTTCGACAACCACATGCCCGACCTCAACCAGCAGCATCCTCGCCTTGCTAACTACCTGATTCAGAACATTTTATGGTGGACTGCGTACAGCGGGCAGGACGCCTACCGCATTGACACCTATTATTATCCTGACCAAAAATTCACCGCCGTCTGGGCCGAGCGCATGAAGGAGGAGTTCCCCAACGTGCTGCTATTCGGGGAGGTTTGGGTGGAAAACGTTTCAACCCTCGCCTACTACACCGCCGACAACGGCCTGAGCAAAGGGTTCAACTATCATCTGCCTTCGGCAAAGGACTTCCCCGTGATGTTCGCCCTCATGGATGCGCTCACGCAAAAAAACGATTGGCTGACCGGGGCGGTGCGCCTGTACATGACCCTCTCGCAGGACTTCCTCTATGAAGACCCGAACCGCAACGTGCTCTTCCTCGACAACCACGACCTTAGCCGCTTCTACTCCTCCATGAACGAGGACTTGGACAAGCTGAAGGCGGGCTATAGTTTTATGATGACCACCCGTGGCATCCCCTCGCTGTACTATGGAACGGAAATCCTGCTCACGGGCTATACCAACCCCGACGGCAAGGTACGCCAAGACTTCCCTGGTGGCTGGCCAGACGACCCCGTGAACAAGTTCTCTGCCGCTGGTCGGACGGACAAGGAGAACGATGCTATCAATTATTTCAAGAAATTGGCGAACTACCGGAAGGCAAACCCCGTATTGCACACGGGCAAGTTGACGCATTTCGTGCCAGAGGACGGCGTCTATGTCTATTTCCGCCACAACGCCGACAAGACGGTGATGTGCATCATGAACTGCAACGACGGCTCCAAGACCATCGCCACGAAACGCTTTGCCGAGCGGATGTTGGGCTTCACCAAAGCCAAGAACGTGATGACGGACGAGGTGCTGAACAGTTTGGAGAGCATCACGTTAGGACGCTATACGACGTTGGTGCTGGAGTTGCAGTAAAGGAAATGAGGAATTTCTGATACAAATTTTGCCACTTTGTCATTCTGAAAGAAACCGTCCACGCCGTGAGGGTTGCCAACCATGATTGCCCTTACGACGTGGACGGTTTCTTTCAGAATGACAAAGCACATAGCCGTGCCTCGTAACAACCGTTTTAATTTAAATGAAAAAGCTTTTCATTCCAACCATAGCCTTTGTGGTTTTATTACTCACGAATTGCAAATCGGACAAGCCAACGCCGGAAGGGGGTGAAACCGAGTCCCCAACAACGGTGGAGGCTGTTACCAACGACAAGGCTGGGCTACGGATTTGCACTCAGGAACGGCTAAAGAACAGCGCCCATTGCTGCCCGGAAGACTTGCCAAAAATCTCCATTTTCGAAGCCAACAGCGTGCTGCACCTGACGGGCAGTTTTTCCGATTTGGCGGACAAGAATCCCACCATCACGGGCAACGTGCTTTGGGACACGGGCGAGAACTTCCCCACCCAACCCATCACCATGGTACGGGATACCAGTTTCGGCGAATCGTGCTACGTGGGCAAGATTCAACCCATCAATGGGGTGCAGTGGAAACTAAAAAAGTTCAAATTGCAAATACAGGTGGACGGGAAGCCTTATGCGGAGAAGGTGTTTGAGATGGATAGATGATGCGATTGCGGATTTGGGATTGCGGATTGCGGATTGGGTAACTGCTAAATTGTCAATCAACTGCAATTGAATCAAAATGAATTCAGGCTCGACAAAGGGCGTAATACATTCAAATGAAACTGAAAAACAAGTCGAAGATAACCGCTTGGCTGGAGCAGTCGGAACTGGAATCGGTGTTGGCTGAACTCAAAAAGCAGCTAAACGCCCAATCGCCTTTACCAAAGGATTTGCTGAAAACCGCCACCAGTCTTTCGGCGCAACTCGAAAAACTGAAATCTGACAAACTCAAGGGCATCGTCACCTACCAAGAGGAGACCGTGGCCATGAACAAACTGCTAGACAATGTTCAGGAGTTTGTCCTCCTCATCGAAACTGAACCTGGATCTGACGGTGGAGGCGGTAACCCACCGCCGCCAGAAAAAAGCAGCAATAAATGGTGGCTGGTAGTCCTTCCAATTTTGGCATTTGGAGGTTGGTGGTTGTTCATGCGGCAAGGGCCTATTGAGGCCAAAATCAAGATATGCACCGCCGACAAAGTCGGCAACCTCAACTATTGCGAACAGGACATGCAGCGCATCATACTTTCGGAAACATTGAAGGGCATCGTGGTCACTGCCGTATTTGAAGGAATGAATGATGGCGACCCGCTGATTAAGGGCGATTTGAAAAAAATGAATGGCGACGACGTTCCAACCAAGAACATTCAATTGACTTTGCAGCCAAGTAATGTGGGCTACTTATCTGTCATCACCCCCGCTGATGGTTATTCTTGGGATGCAGACAATTATGTGTTAAGACTCATTTACAAAGGCGAGGTGATTGGTGAAAAACAGTTTGAAATCTTTGCATTGCAAAACATTACCCCAACCGATACCGAATTATTACCCTTCGATTCCATAAGGCCGAAGCAGGAGAACCAGACATTGGACAGGGTTTCCAAATTGCTTGAAGGACAAGGCAATTAATTCTGGCACCGCCAATAAAAATACAACTTGTAGCTATGTACAAACTTGCCTGCCTCCTCCCCTTGTTGTTTATTGGTGCTTGCGCAACAAAGCAACCAACCATTGCGCAGCAACCAGCCAAAACCTCACAACTCACTGATGACGAGCTGTTTAAGCTCGTACAGCAGCGCACCTTCCAATACTTCTACGAAGGTGCAGAACCCAACTCCAAGCTGGCCTGCGAGCGCATCCATTTGGATGGCGTCTATCCCGACAACGACCGGCACGTGGTCACCACGGGCGGCACGGGCTTCGGGCTGATGGCCATTTTGGTGGGCATCGAGCGGGGCTTTATCACCCGGCAGCAGGGGTTTGAGCACTTGAGCGAAATGGTCAATTTCTTGGAAAAAGCCGACCGATTTCATGGCGTCTGGCCACATTGGCTGGATGGGCGCACGGGCAAGGTGGTGCCGTTCGGTTCCGATGACGATGGCGGCGACCTCGTCGAAACGAGCTTCCTCGTGCAGGGCATGCTCTGCGTACGCCAGTATTTCAAGGATGGAAATGCAGTGGAAAAAGCCCTCGCCGCCAAGCTCGACAAGCTGTGGCGGGAAGTGGAATGGGACTGGCACCGTGGCCCCAAGCAAGAGGACGTGCTATTATGGCATTGGTCGCCGAAGCATGCCTGGAAGATGAACTTTCGCATACGGGGTTGGAACGAGTGCTTGATTACTTATGTGCTGGCGGGTTGCTCACCCACGCATGGCGTACCTGCTTCCGTTTACCATGAGGGCTGGGCCGAGGGCGGCAAAATCAAGGGTGGGCCAAAAGCCTATGGCCGCCAGCTGGGGCTGCGCCACCAAGGCCGCAGCGTGTCGGGCGGGCCGCTGTTCTGGTCGCACTACTCGTTCCTCGGTCTCGACCCCCGCCAGCTAAAAGACCGATATGCCAATTACTGGCAAGAATGCGTGAACCATACGCTCATCAATTACGATCATTGCGTGGCCAACCCACGGCGCTTCGCAGGCTATGGCCCCAAGTGCTGGGGCCTCACGGCCAGCTATTCCACCAATTTCTACGCAGCGCATTGCCCGGAGGAAGACCTCGGCGTCATTTCGCCAACGGCGGCACTGTCCTCGTTCCCCTACACGCCGAAGGAGAGCATGGCCGCCATGCGGCATTTCCACGATGACCTTGGCGGGGCGTTATTCGGCAAATACGGCTTCTACGATGCCTTCAACCAGCATGTGGATTATTTCCCTCGCCGATACCTTGCCATTGACCAAGGCCCCATTGTGGTGATGATGGAAAACCAGCGAACGGGGCTGCTTTGGCGGCTTTTTATGTCGTGCCCGGAGGTGAAGGAGGGGTTGGAGAAGATGGGGTTTGAGCAAGGTTAAGCACAGATAATTTACTGTCACTTCTCAACAATGCAACAGCTTCGTCGAATAAGCCTTTGGTTCCACCACCCCTTGCCCATCCATTTTTGATGGCAAAAACTGCCAAGGCGTTACCTGCTTAGTCCAATCGAAATCATTTTTCTCAAGGTAGCGCTTGCGGTAGTCCACCGGTGTGCAGGAGCGGTATTTCTTGAACAGGCGGTTGAAATTGGCGAGGTTGTTAAAACCCGATTTCACACAAATCTGAGCGACCGTATCGTCTGTATCCAACAGGAGTTTGCAGGCATTGCCTACCCTCAGGTCAACGAGAAATTGCGTGAAGCTCCGAAAGGCGTATTTATGGAAGAAATGGCTGAACGCCGATTCGCTCATGTTCACTTGCGAGGCCACGTCGGCGATTTTAAGGGTGGGGTCAGTGTAGTGCTTGAGGATATAAGCATACGCCACTTGAATGCGGTTGCTCTCTGATCGGAGCGCCTTCGGCGAAAACGCCTCGCTCGCCAGCGGGGTCACCTCCGTGGAGTTGGACAGCAGGTCGAGCAATTGAAAAAACTGGATAATATTGGCAAATCCCTGATCTTTCGTCAGGCTCACCATCAGGCACATCGCCTCCTCAAAGGTCTTTCCATGGAACTTGATGCCCCGGCTGGCGTCTTTCAGTAGTTGGCGGATTTTGAAGAAACGCTCCTTCTGGAACATCTGCCCGCTGAACAAGTCCATCGCAAATTGGATGGTGATGACCCGATAATGCTGCCCACTATCTTGCATGGCTTGGTCGCCGTCCCATTTATGGTAGAGGTAGGGGCCGAGCAACGCCAAATCATAGTCGGTGTAGCGCTCCGTCGAGTCGCCAACGATGCGGGTGCCTGAGATGCCCGCTATGAGGTTCAACTCGTATTCTGGGTGGTTGTGCAGCGGGTAGTCGAAGCCATTGCTGACTGAGTCAAGCACCACGAAGATGTCTTGCTGCTTGAGGGGAGTGATTTCACGGAAGATATTCATGCTCACGAAAGTACATCTCTTTCACTTTATAATACCATGAATGAGAACAACTATGTCTGACATTTGCAAAACCGAATAAAATCACCACCTGCCATGCGTCTGACTTTACTCACCTTCCTGTTGTTCTTTTTCGCTTCGCAAAATATTGATGCTCAAGGTTTTACCGTCAGTGGAACAGTCATTTCCGGCGAAGACAACCTGCCGTTGATTGGCGCTACCGTACTCGAAAAAGGCACGAGCAATGGCACCACCGTCGAAGTGGACGGCAGCTTCCAACTCGAAGTTGCCAGTTCGGAGACAGTGCTGGAATTCAGCTTCATTGGCTTCGAGAAGCAGGAAGTACCCGTGCAGGGCAGGACAAGCCTCGCCATCGTGCTGCAGTCGGAGTCGAAGCTGATGCAGGAAGTCGTCGTAACCGGCTACAAGCGGGAAATACGCAGCGAAGTTGCCTCGTCCATCAGTTCGATTAAGTCGAAGGACATCAGCAAACTCGTGGTCGTGGGTATTGACCAGGCGCTGCAAGGGCAAGCGGCGGGCGTTTCCGTCACGCAAGTTACCGGCTCGCCAGGCGATGACATCGCCGTACGCATCAGGGGAGCAGGCACCTTGGGCAACAACAACCCGCTCTATGTCATTGACGGCATACCGACGACCGGGGGGCTTAACATGTTTGCCATGAGCGACATTGAAAGCATCGAGGTACTGAAGGACGCCGCCGCCGCTGCTATCTACGGTGCCCGTGCCGCCAACGGCGTCGTTTTGATAACCTCTAAAAAAGGAAAATCGGGCAAGCCTACCTTCAATTTCGAAGCATACACGGGCATCCAGAACCCCGTCAACCTGCCCGAACTACTCAACGCCGAAGAGTACCTGCTGCTCCGCAACGAGGGCATCACCAACGCTAACGTGAACCGCAACCCAGCCAACCAGTTGCCGACCTACGACCCCGCCATCCTCGACAGCCTGCCCGACAACGACTGGCTCGACCTGCTCTTTGACCCGGCGAAAATCCAGCGTTACTCCCTGTCGGCAACGGGCGGTGGCGAAAGCAGCAGCTACTACCTTTCCGGGGAGTATTTCACGCAGGACGGCATTTTCAAGGGGCAAGGTTTCGATAAATACCAACTGCGCTTCAACGGCGAAATCGGCAGCAAGCGTTTCCGGGTGGGCAATAACCTTGTGTTTTCGCACACCGACCGAAAGGTCATCAACGGTTCCGGCGACGGCTTCGGGGCGGGCAACGAACTCAGTGGCATTCGCTACGCGCTCATCGCAGCGCCAGTGTTTCCCATCCGACACCCCGATGGCAGCTACGTCAACGTCAGTGCGGAGCTTGGCGACCCGACGCTCTTCGGCGACGGCAATGCCAACCCGCTGGTTTTCGTCGAAAACACCGACTGGACGCTTAAACGCTACCGTATGTTCGGCAATGTGTTTGCAGAACTGACCCTGCTGGACGGGCTGAAATTGCGCAGCACCATCGGCGGCGACTTCCAGTTCCAACGGGAAAAACTCTTCAAAAAACGCCTGAGCCAAGCCATTTACGACCCCACCTCGCTCAACGAGGGCAGGGTCTTCGACCAAACACTGGTTTGGAACAATACGCTCGACTTCCAACGCACCTTCGCTGGGCACCGCATCTCGGCGCTGGCGGGCATGGAAGCCATCCAGAACCACACTGACTACCTCGGCGCATCGGCCAACAACTTCCGCCGCAACGACCCGCTGTTCCGCTATATTGACGCCAGCGACCCCGTCGAACTAGACAACCTTGGCGCTTCGGGCATTGCTACCGAATGGGCGCTGTTGTCGTGGCTTGGGCAGTTCAGCTATTCCTACAAAAGCCGTTATGTGGTGAGCGCCGCCGTGCGCCGTGACGGTTCCAGCCGCTTCGGAAAGAACAACCGCTGGGCGACCTTCCCCTCTGTTTCGGCAGCTTGGAACCTGTCGAACGAGCGTTTTTTCCAAAATATCAACTTCATTTCCAGCTTGAAACTGCGGGGAAGCTGGGGACAATTGGGCAACCAGGAAATCGGCATTTACCCCTATAGTTCGCTGGTCAGTACAGGCGATTACGTCTATGTTTTTGGCGACCAAATCGCTACGGGCGCCAGCATCCTCGAAACGGGCAACAGCAACGTGAAATGGGAAACCAGCACCCAGACCAACCTCGGCATGGACGCCAGTTTCCTGAAAGACCGCCTCACCTTCACCGCCGACCTGTTCCGCAAGCGCACCGACGACATCCTCGTGCGGGTGCCCGTGCCGCAAGCGGGTGGCTCGGCCCGTCCGCCTTTCGTCAATGCGGCTTCGGTGCAGAACGAGGGCTTGGAACTGGCCGTTTTGTTCCGAAATAAAGCGGGGAAATTCAACTACAACCTAGGCGGCAACATCACTACCATCCGAAACGAGGTAGTGTCCATCGCCGACAGCGAACCCATTCTCGGCGGCTTCGGCTTGTCGGACGGAGCGCTGACCCGTACCGAGGCGGGCTATTCGGTCGGCTCGTTTTACCTGTACCAAATGGAGGGACTTTTCCAATCGCAAGAGGAAATTGACGCCAGCCCGTTCCAGACGCAGTACACCCGCCCTGGCGACGTGAAGTTCGCCGACCTAAACGACGACGACAAAATTGACGACAAGGACAGGGCGCACGTCGGCGACCCATTCCCCGATTTTACTTACGGCCTTTCGGCGGGCTTAACTTGGGGCAACCTCGATTTTTCGACACTGCTGCAAGGCGTGGAGGGCAACGACGTGTATTTCCTCTACGGCAATTTTGCTTATGAAACACAGCTTCGGGGCTTCAACGCCTACCAGGAACTGCTCAACCGCTGGACGCCCGAAAACACCGACACCAAAATCCCTATCGTGAGCGTGGACGACCGCAACGGCAACCGCCGTGCCTCGACCCGCTTCCTGGAGGACGGCTCGTACCTGCGCATTCGCAACCTCACACTTGGGTACAATTTCAAGGATTTGTTGCGCTGGGAAGGCATTTCCAGCCTGCGCCTTTATGTGACCGCCCAAAACGCCTACACCTGGACGAAGTACCCCGGTCTCGACCCAGAAATCCAGGCGAACAGCAACGACACCCGTGGCTTGGGCCTGTCCTCCGACCTCAGTGTGGGCATTGACTGGGGCACCGTGCCTTCGCCACGGACGTGGATTGCAGGGGTGCAGGTCGGGTTTTAGGTTCATAAAACGCCTAAACAAGTTCATTGAAAAATTGGGATATTTGTACTTGCAAAGTTTTGAAGGCATTCCAAGGTTTCAGCTTTGAAATAGAATGTCTAAATTTGGCTTCCATTAAAAATCACTGCCATGCCAAACTACTTTTTCCAGACCACCAATGATGCAGTGCAAACCGCATAATTGTATAACCTGACAACACCTATTTTCTGGCACCCCCCCAGTTTTTTGCCTATTTTTGCCTAAAATCAACCATCCATGACCACCGTCTTAAAAATCAATATCAACGACATAAGTCCTCAATTCTTTCAGGATTTAAAGGACAAGTTTGGCAAATCAGCCCAGGTTGAAATCAGGGTGGAGGAGCAAAAACATGGCGAGGGCTTGCTGTCGGATGAACAGTTTTGGGAAATCATCGAGCTGTTGGATTGGTCAAAGAAAAACCGCCAAGACATCATCGCACCTGCGGTGAAGGCACTCTCGAAAATGCCGATGTCCAGCATTTATTTGTTTCAGGACAAGCTGTCTGAGAAGCTCTACCAATTAGACACGAGGGCGCATGCCGACGGTTATTTGAGCAAGCAAGATGACGGCTACCTTTCCGTGGACGATTTTCTGTACGTCCGGTGTGCAGTCGTTGCGGAGGGAAAAACGTACTACGAACAAATATTGAACAACCCTGCCGAATTGCCGGTGGATATTGATTTTGAACACTTGCTCAGTCTCGCCGACGATGCTTACCAGCTTAAAACAGGCAAGGAGTTTAATTACTTTCCTATCTTCAATTACGAAACCCATAGCAATACCGAAGGCTGGAAAACATGATGTATGGCACACAAGAACTCCTATCAAAACGAGGAACTGCACCATCTTTATGAAATAGTTGACAGGGTGGACGATGATGTTTTCAAATACGGCATCAGTTGCAAACCCATTGGTAAAAACGGCACGTTGAGCCGGATGAGGGAACAAGTGAACCATTTGAATAGGATTTATAAATGGCTTCGGTTTTTTGCGAGAATCCTGCTACGCAACATACCGGGGAAGATGGAAGCAAGGCGCATCGAAACAGAATACATTCGGGAATACGAAAGAAAACATGGCGAGAAACCGAGAGGGAATCCGATTGATTGAATTAGCTGGTGGCGCTGCTGTTTTCACCAAAGTACCACCTTCTCGCACCAAAGTACCTTTTTACCACCCCCACTTTTCGCATTTTTACCAAGGTAAAATTCCAACCTGCTTCCATTAAAATCCGGAAAATGAAATCACCCTACCACTTCTTTTTCTTCGCAATTTTAGCCCTCACCTCTTGTCAGGACATCCTCGACAAGGAACCGATTTCCACCCTTGATGCGGGGTCGTTTTTCCAGTCGGCAGAGGATGCCGAACAGGCGATGAACGCCGCTTATAGTTCCCTGTTGTTCAACAACAACAACAGCAATTTTTATTGGGGCTTCGCCGAAATCACAGCCGATGCAGCCATCACGGGTGGCGATGGCTCCCGCCCCGGACTGGTGGAAATGGACGCCTTCACCTACACACCCCGCACGGAGGAATTCAATACTTTTTGGAAGCTGCAATTCGATGGCATCACGCAGTGCAACCTCGTGCTCGACAACCTACCGAAAGTGGAAATGGACGAGCAGCGCCGCAACCAAATCACGGGCGAAGCGCTGTTTTTGCGCTCGTACTACTACTTCCTTTTGGTGCAGGTCTTTGGCGATGTGCCATTGTTCACCACCGTGGCACCGCCCGACCAATTGAAAGTGCCACGTACCCCAAAGGCGCAAATTTTCGCCCAAATCGAGGGCGACTGCGAGCAGGCAGCACAGTTGTTGCCGACGAGCTACCCGCCCTCGCAGGCTGGCAGGGCGACGAAAGGGGCAGCCTACGCCCTTGCTGCCAAGGCGTTTTTATATGAAAAGAACTGGGGAAAAGTGGTGGAGTATGTTGACAAGGTGAAGGCGCTCGGCGTCTATGACCTTATGCCCGACTACCAGGACAATTTCCGGAAGGAGACCCAGAACAACGCCGAAAGCATCTGGGAAATCCAGCACGCCAACCTCGAACTGGGCGTCGGCAATTTCCTCAACCAGTGGTGGCTATCGAAAAAGCTGCAAGGCTACGGCTTTGCCGAGGTGACGGAGGAGTACGTGAATGCCTTTGAGCCGGGCGACCCACGCCGCAAGTTTACCGTAGCCAGCAAGGACGAGGAGTATTTCGGGGCGATTTACAAGAACTCGTTTTCCTCCACCAAGTACAGCCCCCGCAAATTTTTGCAGGATACCTCCGCCATCACCCAAGCCAGCGATGGCGACATCAACTACACTGCCATCCGCTATTCAGAGGTATTGCTCTGGGAAGCCGAAGCTTTGAACGAACTCGGTCGCACTGCCGATGCCCAACCCCCGCTGGAGCAGGTACGTGCCCGTGCCCGTGCCCAAGCGGACGACCCTGTAACCGCCCTCCCAACCATCAGCACTATGGACCAAACGGAGATGCGACAAGCCATCCGCCACGAGCGCCAAGTGGAGCTGGGCTTTGAATTGCACCGCTTCTTCGACCTCGTTCGCTGGGGCATCGCCGCCGATGTGCTGCCGGGCTTTGAGGCAGGAAAGCACGAGGTGTTCCCGCTGCCCCAAACGGAGTTGGATTTGAACCCGGCGTTGGAGCAGAATGGGGGGTATTGATGAGTCATGCGGAGAAAAAATTGCGTATTCTCCGCATAATCTGCGTAGAATATCCATTTTATTCTCCGCAAATCCTTAATTTAGCGTCCAAATCAACATGGATGGCGTTTATCCACCAACAAAAAGACTGGACAAATTTCGCTTGGGACAAGGATGAGATAATTCCCTTGCTTTCCCAGGCTCGCCATTTGCAGGGGCAACTTATGGGTAAAATGGCTTCCATCGGCTTTGACCTGAAGCAGGAGGCATTTTGGGAAACCCTCACTCAGGACGTGCTGAAGACCAGTGAAATTGAGGGCGAGTTCCTCCAACCCGAGCAGGTGCGCTCCTCGATTGCACGGCATCTCGGCATGGATATCGCCGGGCTGACCCCCTCCGACCGCCATGTGGATGGCGTGGTTCAAATGACACTGGACGCAACCCGTGAATTCTCCACACCCCTTACTGCCGAAAGACTTTTCGACTGGCACGCCGCCCTTTTTCCAACTGGTCGGAGTGGCATGTACCGCATCCATGTGGGTGAATGGAGGAAGGACGAAACCGGGCCGATGCAGGTTGTTTCAGGTGCAATGGGCAAGGAACGGGTACATTTTGAAGCACCTGCCGCCGCTCTACTGGAGGCAGAAATGAGGCAGTTTCTCCACTGGTTCAATGGCGAACAACCGCTCGACCCCGTTTTGAAAGCAGGTATAGCACATTTTTGGTTCGTTACCTTGCACCCTTTCGACGATGGCAACGGTCGCATCACCCGTGCCATAACGGAACTACAGCTTGCCAAAGCCGAAAGCAACCCGCAACGATTTTACAGCATGTCTGCTCAAATCAGGCAACAGCGCAACGAGTATTATACTATTCTCGAAAAGTCGCAACGGGGCACACCGGATATCACTGCTTGGCTCGTTTGGTTCCTGTCATGCCTCGTCAATGCCCTACTCTCCACTGAAACGACCCTCGAAAGGGTGCTGGCCAAAGCCCGTTTTTGGGCAAAACACGCCACCACCGTGATGAACTCACGCCAGGTGCTTGTACTGAACAGGTTGCTTGGCGATTTTGAGGGCAAATTGACCTCCTCGAAATGGGCGAAAATCGCAAAATGCTCACACGACACTGCCCTTCGGGACATCCAGGATTTATTGCAAAAAGGGGCATTGGTGAAGGATGCGGCTGGAGGGAGGAGCACAGCGTATTTGGTGAATAATTGAATGGCTTTATTTTTCCCAAATTTTTCTCAAGAAAGCATCTCTCACTACTTCTTTATCATACCACCAATCCGCTTTATCATACCATAATCCCAGCCACCCTCTGCTGATATTTGCCTGAAACAACCCCACCCAATTTCAGGCATCATGCAGCGAAATACAATCTTTTTTGTACTTGTTTTCCTCGTTCAAATAGCGTGGGCGCAGCCCAACCAAATCGCCATTCCACGGGTGGAAATGATGCCCAACCAGCCCGCACCCTACGACATGCGGAACTGGAAAACGGCTGCCCTCAACTTCGATGCATTCGTGTATGACCAGTCCTTGACAGGGCAGTACCTGCCGCTCGTGGGCATCAACCCCGCCGGGGTGAACTACCTGCAGAACCAAAGCTTCCGCTTGCATACCTACGTCGGTACGAACTCTCCTTTCGGCAACGAAGCCATCAACGTGATGCCTTCGTTGGTGGGGGCTTCGCTGGTCGGCGTTGACAAGAGCAACCAATTCGGCAAGAACTGGCTGCTGATGTCCCAAGATTTTTTCAATAAAAACAACGGAGAAAACCTCTATCTCAACAACCCCAGCACATCGAGTGGCAACGATTGGTGGTACGACATGATGCCCAATGTTTATTTCTACCAACTGTACGACCTGTACCCAAATATCAGCGGCGACGCCGACTACCAGTTCACGGCCATTGCCGACCGCTTCGCAACGGCGGTAGGGCAAATGGGCGGCGACGATGCCCCTTGGCAGCCCGCCTACATGAACTACCGAGCATGGAAATTCAAGACAGGCGAACCCAACACGACCAGCGTTCCAGAGCCGGAAGCTGCCGGGACGTTTGCTTGGGTGCTTTACAATGCCTGGAAAACCACGGCCAATGCCGAATATCTCAAGGCAGCAGAATGGTCGCTGGAGTTCCTCGACGGCTGGACGGACAACCCCTCTTACGAACTGCAATTGCCCTACGGGACGCTCACCGCAGCCCGCATGAATGCTGAACTGGGCACTGATTATGACGTGGAGAAAATGGTCAATTGGTCGTTCGAAAAGGGTGAACTGCGCAACTGGGGAACCATCGTCGGCAACTGGGGCGGCATGGACGTGTCAGGGGTGGTGGGCGAGGCGAACGACGGCGGGAACGACTATGCCTTCCAAATGAACGGTGTTCAACAGGCGGCTGCCCTCGTGCCAATGGTGCGTTACGACAAGCGCTTTGCCCGTGCCATCGGCAAATGGGTGCTGAACATGGCAAATGCCACCCGTCTGTTTTACAGTGAATACCTGCCAGCCAATTTGCAGGATGGCGAGGGCTGGTCGAATGCCAACGACCCGCAACACGCCGTTGGTTACGAAGCACTGCGGGAGGTCTATCAGGGGTTCTCGCCCTTCGCCACGGGTGATGCCGTGAATGGCGGCTGGGCAGCCACCAACCTTGCCCTCTACGGCAGCTCCAGCATCGGCTACCTCGGTGCGCTGGTCGAGAAGACAGGCATTGACAAAATATTGAAAATCAACGTGTTGGCAACGGATTTCTACAATGGGGAGGCTTACCCAACCTACCTTTTTTACAACTCCTACGCCACGCAAAAGACAGTACAGTTCGACGTCGGGAGCGCCCCCGCCGACCTCTACGAGGCGCTGTCGGGGCAGTTCATCCAGCAAGGGGTGAGTGGCAATGTTTACCTGACCATCCCTGCCGACCAAGCCATTTTGCTCACAGTCTGTCCGACAGGTGGCGTCGTCAGTTTTGATAAAAACAAAATGCTGGTAAATGGCGTGGTGGTAGCCTTCCAGCAAGCCGCCCAGCCGTTCACCTGGTCGCCCCGTTTCAAGGCGCTGGCCGCCTCCGACGCTCCGTTGGAAGTGGGTGAAACGACGACGGTTTTCGCCACCGTGGGTGACGCCGATTCCAACCAATTCAATTATCAATGGAGCAGCACGGGTGGCACGGTGTCCGGTACGGGCGCAGCGGTCAATTTTACTGCTCCCACCGTGCCGGGCTTGGTGCAAATCCAGTGCATCGTGAGCGACCCGCAGGGCAACGCCGACACCGCCAGCCTTGAAATCGAGGTGGTGCTGGAAATCAACGAAGCACCACAAATCATTGACTTACAGAAAGATGCGCCCTACGTTGCCCCCAGCGGCTCGGTGCAGTTCTCCTGCCTCGCCACTGATCCCGACCTTGACCCGCTGACCTACCAATGGACGGCAACAGGCGGCAACATCACGGGCACGGGCGCATTGGTGCAATGGATGGCACCCGCACAGGAGGGCATCTATGAAATAATGGTGACAGCCACCGATGACCAGGGCTTATCCGCCCAGACGAAGACCAATATTTTGGTAAAAACCTTCAGCCCGACCGCCGGGGACATCATCGCCGACTACCCTTTCAGCGGCAATGCCAACGACGTGAGCGGCAACAACCTACATGGGCAGGCGCTTGGCGCTATCCCTATCGCCGATGTCTTTGGCAATGCGTTGAACGCCTATTATTTCAATGGTGGGAACCAGCACATCTCGGTCGCCAATAGCCCGCTACTCAATTTTCAGGACGGCATCACAGTCAGCTGCTGGTTCAAGCCCGCTGCCCTACCAGAAAAGGAGACTTTCCTGCTCTCGCATGGGAGTTGGCAGAACCGATGGAAGCTGTCCATCACCCCTGACAAACGGCTGCGATGGACAATGAACACCCTTGCCTCCATCGGCGATTTGGACGGGCTTTTTGCCCTGCAAACGGACAGTTTCTACCACATCGCTGCCACTTATGGCGGTGGCTTCATGGCCCTGTACTTCAACGGTGAACTGCACAGCTACCGCAACCTGACAGGTGCTATCCGCACAACCAGTAACCCATTTTTGATGGGGCAAATGTTGCCCGGCGAAACGGGTTTCAATTTCAAGGGCACGATTGACGAAGTGAAAATCTTCGACCACGCCCTCGTGCCGGAGGAAGTGTCTGCGCTCTTCGAGCAAGATGCGACGGCGGTCAGTGAAGCATTTTTACCGAAGGAAAACAACCTTCTCCTCTACCCGAATCCGGCGAGCGATTGGGTGCAGGTCGTATCGTCTTCACCGCTGGAAATGCTGCGGGTTTTCGACTTGACGGGGCGGTTGGTTTGGGAGCAAGACAACGAGGAGATACTAAACGTAAGCAATTGGCAACCAGGGGTTTACACGGTGATTGGGCAAAGCAAGGAGGGCATTTTCGCACAGCGTTTTTTAAAATAAAAATAGGCTCAGGCGACCACAGAATGACAAATTGAAAGAATGAAGAAAGCGCATTTGAAATTGATGTTCGTGTAGGCAAATTAGCAGACAACACCAAGAGAAGGGGTTATCCAACCCCGGCATTCCGGAACGCCGGGGTTGGATAACCCCTTCTCTTGGTGATGTCTGCTATCATCTTCAAATGTATTCATCTACAAAACGTAGCGCCGTTTTGTGAAACATAACCGCAACCAGTTTTTAATCAAAATCATAATACAATGAAACAGCATTTACCATCATTTTGGCTTTTGGTCGGCTGCTTGTTGATGGCAGTTGGCTCACAGGCACAAACGCCCGTAGCGCTCTACAGCTTCTCGGGCAGTGCGAAGGACGGCACCAGTTTTGCCAACCACGCAACCGTCAACGGCGCAAGCCTTACGACAGACCGCTTCGGTTGGGCAAACAGCGCCATGTACTTCGACGGGGTACAAGGCTCGGCTACCGCCCCGAACGGCGCACAGCTCAATTCCGGCAATGTGACCATCGGTTTTTGGATTAACCCATCGTCGTTCCCTGCCCAGGGCGAGGTCTATATCCTATCGCACGGCGGCTGGCAGGAGCGTTGGAAAATCTCGTTGCCGAACCACGGCAAGCCCGTTTTCACCACCCACTCTGGCGGGGCTTGTTGCAGCGACATGGACTCCGGTACACCGTTGCCACTGAACACCTGGACGCATGTGACCATGGTTCACGATGGCGCAAAAGACCGTATCTACTTCAACGGCGTGCAGGTGAACGAAAAGAACGTGACTGGTGCGCTCGACAACACCACACATCCCTTCGGCATCGGCTGGAACCCGATTGACCAAAACGGCTGGTTCCACGGTGCCCTCGACGAGGTGGCAATCGTGGATGCGGCGCTTTCTTCCGTTCAGATTGCCGCATTGTACGCCCTGCAAAACACACCGCCCGCTGCCCCGAACAACGTGGTGGCGAGCTATGAATTCGACGGCAGTGGCGAGGACGACTCCGGCTTCGGCAACCACGCTGCCGTGAAAAATGCTTACCCCACGACCGACCGTTTCGGCTATGGCAATAGCAGCTACTACTTTGATGGGGAAAGCTCAGAAGTAACAGCTTCCAACAGCGCCTACCTCAATTCCGGCAACACGACCATCAGCTATTGGGTGAAGCCCTACAGCTTCCCCGGCAGTGGCGAGGTCTATATCCTCTCGCACGGCGGCTGGCAGGAGCGTTGGAAAATCTCGCTGCCGGGCCACGGCAAGCCCGTTTTCACCACCCATTCCGGCGGCGCTTGCTGCAGCGACATGGACTCCGGCACACCGCTTGCCCTGAACACCTGGACGCATGTGGTCATGGTTCACAATGGCACCAAGGACATCATCTATTTCAACGGGGTGCAGGTCAATGAAAAGAACGTGACCGGGGCGCTCGACCCGACCACCCACCCGCTCGGCATCGGCTACAACCCGATTGACGGCGGCGGCTGGTTCGACGGCAATATTGACGAAGTCGAAATCTATGACTACGCCCTTTCGGCTGGCGATATTGCCACGAAATACGCCCAAGCGTCCACCTTCCCCGGCACGGCTACGAGCCTCGTTGCGGATTACAAACTCAATGGCACGGGCACGGACGAGTCGCAATACCACAACGATGCTTTCACTTTTGGAGGTGCTGTTGAAAACCGTCACGGCTGGGGCGGCAACGCATTTGAGGGTATCGCCATTGCTGAAAACTCAGCTGCGCTGCAATCGGACAACACGACCATCAGCTTTTGGGTCAAACCCTACAGCTTCCCCGGCAGTGGCGAGGTGTTCATCCTCTCCAATGGCGGCTGGCAGGAGCGTTGGAAAATCTCGTTGCCGAGCCATGGCAAGCCCGTTTTCACCACCCACGCTGGTGGCGCATGTTGCAGCGACATGGACTCCGGTACACCCCTGGCGCTGAACACTTGGACGCACGTGGTCATGGTGCACGATGGCACCAAGGACATCATCTATTTCAACGGCGTACAAGTGAACGACAAGAACGCCCCCGGCGCTTTGGACAAAACAAAATATCCGCTCGGCATCGGTTTCGACCCGATTGACGCCGCTGGCTTCTTTGATGGCGCATTGGACGACGTGCAGATTTACAATGTGGCGCTCAGTGCAGCCGAGATTGCTGCTTTGTATGCTGCGCAAAACGCCACCCCAACCGTTGCTGGCAACCTCGTGGCGCATTATGCTTTTAGTGGAAACAGCCTGGATGAAACGGACTACCACAACAACGCCTCCTTCGCCAACTTGGGCCAAGACCGCTTTGGCAAAGCCAACAAGGCGGCTGCTTTCAATGGCTTTTCGGAGGTGACAGCTGCCAATTCCCCGCAGCTCAATTCGCCCAACACCACCGTTAGTTTTTGGGTGAACCCCAATAGCCTCCCTGGCAATGGCGAAGTGTTCCTGCTGTCGTTTGGCGGCTGGCAGGAGCGTTGGAAAATCTCGCTGCCGCCCCACGGAAAGCCTGTCTGGACGACCAACCACGCCAACGGCATTTCCGACATGGATTCCGGCAATGGCAACGAGCTGGCGCTCAATACCTGGACGCATGTGGTACTGGTTCACGATGGAACAAAGGACCGCATCTATTTCAACGGCAACCAAGTAGCGGAAAAAGACGTAGTCGGCGCACTCGACAACACCACCTTCCCGCTCGGCATCGGCTACAACCCGATAGACGGCGGCAACTGGTTCGACGGAAGCCTTGATGAGGTGCAGGTTTACAACGTGGCACTCAGCGCAGCCGAAATCGCAGCGCTCTATGCCGCACAGTCGCAGGCACCTACCAGCACCGACACGGAAGCGCCCTGCGCACCGCTCAACTTGTCCGCAACAGTCGAGTTTAACAACGTGGAACTTTCATGGCTACCTGCTACGGACAATATCGGCGTGGTTGCCTACAATATTTGGATGGATGGCGTTTTGGTGGGTTCAACGCCTGCAACTTCTACTTACTTCCCTGCATTGACGCCGCTCACCGAATTCCTTTTTGCCGTTACCGCCGTGGATGCCGAGGGCAATGAGTCGCTACCGACTTCGCTGCGTGTCACCACTGGCCCGGACCAGACGCCAGATACCACCCCGCCAAGTGTGCCCGGCAACCTGCAAGGTCAGCCGAGCTTCAATTCCGTGCTACTGAGTTGGGATGCTTCCACCGACGACACCCAAGTAGCTGGCTATATCGTTTGGGTGGACGGTACATATTACGACAGCCTTTCGGCAAATACGTTGAACGTGCTCGTCGGTGGGCTTGACCCCGAAACGGCATACAGCTTCGAGGTAGCTGCCTTCGACCTTGCTGGCAACGAGTCCGACAAAGCGGAGCTCACCCTCGAAACCACCCAACCGCTCGATACGGGCGAACCGGGCTTGGTGGCGCACTATCCCTTCGATGGTAATGCCAACGATGCCACGCCCTACGCCAACCACGGCGTCATCGGTGGCAATCCGGTGTTTGAAAACGTGACCCATCCAAGCGGTGGCGGGCAAGCCATCAAATTCGATGGGCAACAGGACAGCGTACTGGCACCCAACGCCGTGCAACTGCTTTCCGACTACACCACGGTCAGTTACTGGATTCGGGTGGACAATGTGAACACACAGGACGCCGAGGCTTATGTGATGGACTTTGGCCACTGGGACCAGCGCTTTAAGATTTCATTGCCACAGCACCGCAAACCCGTTTGGACGACAAACAGCAACAATACTCAGTTCCCGAACTTTATCTCCGACATGGACACGGGAGACGGCAATGAATTGGTGCTTGGCTTGTGGTCGTACATCACAATGGTTCACGACGGCACGAACGACATAATCTACAAGGACGGCGTTTTGGCAAACAGCAAGCCTGCGCTGGGCAAACTGAACGCCACTGCACGTCCGTTGGCATTTGGCGGCAACCCCATTGAGGGCGGGCAGTACTTCCCAGGTGCATTGGACAATGTGAAGATTTACAACCGTGCGCTCACTGCCGACGAGGCTGCCACGCTGTACCAATCTGGTTCAATCACTGGCACGGAAGAGCCAGGCCTCGTGGATGCCTATATCGAGCAGGTATTCCCGAACCCGACCACCGAGTTGCTGACAGTGAAGCACCATTTGCCTCAGAACGAAGCTCTGCTGGTGCGGGTTTTCGACGCCCAAGGCAGGCAGGTGGATGCCCTCCGCCTCGGTCAGGGCGACGTGGCTACCGGACAGTTCACGTTGAACGTGGGCGACTATGCCACGGGGCTTTATTCGCTCAACTTCGTGATGGGTGGCAAGCATCTTGGTTCCTTGAAATTCAACAAGCAGTAATGCTCTAGCTCACACAACGGCACAACGGCACGACGGCAACTGAACTCGTCGTGTCGTTGTGGCGTCTCGTGTGGGACTTACTTGCCATGGTCAAGCGTTTTGAAAAAAACCCAATCCTGACAACGATGGACATCCAGCCCAGTCAACCCGGCTGGGTCGTGGAATGTGTGTTGAATCCCGGCGTGTTCCGCTTCGAGGGCAAGACCTGGCTGTTGTTGCGGGTGGCAGAGCGCCCCGTGCAATTGGCGGGCAAGGTGTCGTTCCCCATCATGCGGGAGGACGGCTCGATGCGGGTGCTGGAGTTTGACCAAAAAGACCCTAAGCTACGCCTCGACGACCCCCGCATCGTGGGCTACAATGGCAAGAATTACCTCTCCACCTACTCGCACCTGCGGCTCGTGTGCAGCGAGGACGGCGTTCATTTCACCGAACCCACTGATTTGCCCACCAAAATCTTCGGAAAAGGAGTGCTCGAAACCTTCGGCATCGAAGATTGCCGGGTGAGCCTGATTGACGGGGTCTATCACCTGACCTACACGCAAGTATCTGAGAACGGCGTCGGCGTCGGGCTGATGCAGACCACCGACTGGCGGAACTTTACCCGCAAGGGCATGATTTTGCCCCCCACCAACAAGGATTGCGCCCTCTTCGAGGAAAAAATCGGCGGAAAATACTACTGCCTTCACCGCCCCTCCGGAAACGGGCTGGGCGGTAATTTTATCTGGGTCTCCTCCTCCAACGACCTGCTGCACTGGGGCATACACCACTGCATCCTGCGCACCCGTGAGCGGTGGTGGGACAGCGCCCGTGTAGGCGCCGGCGCAGCCCCTATCCGCACCTCCGCTGGCTGGCTCGAAATCTATCACGGCGCCGACCACCACGACCGCTACTGCCTGGGCGCCATCCTTCTCGACCTGAACGACCCCTCCAAAGTCTTAGCCCGCTCCCACGACCCCTTGCTCGAACCGCTCGCCGATTATGAACTGACCGGCTTCTTCGGCAACGTGGTTTTCACCAACGGCCATGTCGTCAATGGCGATGAACTGACCCTCTACTACGGCGCTTCGGACGAGGTGATTTGCGGGGCAACGCTTTCGATTGAGGGGGTGTTGGAGGGGTTGCTGAAGGGGGGGTGAGGTTTTCAACATTATTTTCGTGGGCTTCATTTTGCGCCAAAACTTTGATTTTTGGGGGATTTTGGCGTGGAATGAGGGGATTCTGCGCCAAAATTTAGTTTTTGAGGGGATTTTGGCGTGGAATGAGGGTTAGCGGTAGGGTGAGTTTCGTTGAATTTTTGGGCTTTGATAGCTTTCACCCACGAGTCAGTTTGATGTTGTCAAGGTCACGAGTAGGTGGTTGCTCAGAAAAAGTCTTTTACATGGCTTGAATTTGCAATTCAAAACGGTAGCTTTGCCAGTGGAAGAAGGGTGGAATTGCCCTCATATTAGTTCTTTAACATTTTCCTCCTATCTGCTTTGTAGGTAGAAGGGGTGTTCAAAGCGGAAATGAACTGCACTTGGGCGATGAAGGCGGCGTAGTGCTGTTCGCCTTTTGCAGGATGGGTGTGCAGGTGCTCCGGACTGCTTGTGCAGCCGGGCGATTTCGAGGCGCATTTGGCCCCGCAGCTTGGCGTCGAGGTTGCTCAGCGTCATCGAAAAGGAAGACCTTTGGGTTGCGCACGATGGCCCATCCTATGATTTAGTTGCCATTTCTACGCTCATTCTCGCCATCAGGTAACTCAGTGTGGACTCGGCACCTTGGTTGAGGTTCACGTTCAATTCCTCCAACCCATCATAGCAGCCGCCCGTGCAGGGGTTATAAATGATTTGGTGCAGGTGGTTGTTGCCCAGGAACCAGTTGAAGGCGGTCGCCTTTTTTTGGGCATAATCCTCTTCCTTGAAAACAGCGTAAAACCGCTCCAATGCGAGGATGGTATAGGCGATGTCTATCGGCTGCTCGGCGCCTTTTATCAGTGGCAGTGGCTCCCGGCCCTTGTACATCCAGCCCATGTTGGAGATGACTTTGATGCCCCCCTCCTTGAACGTGAGCGACAGTAGGAAATCGAGGGACGCCTTTGCGGTTTCCTTGTAAACGGGGTTTCCGGTCGCTTGCCAGGCACAGAGCATGGCTTCCGGCAGGATGGCGTTGGCGTAGGTCAGGTAACCTTCGTACCACTTCCACTTATGCCCCGCCTCGTGGCGGTACATCTGCACCAGCCTGTCCGCCAAAACTTGGATGAGTTGCGTGACTTCCGGCGACTGCTTTTCCCGGTTGAAATAATACAAGCCTTTGATGGAAAAAGCCATGGAACGGGTGGAGTGCATGGCGTCAATTACGGGCAATACCCGTTGCATGATTTCCTCAGCTTTTACCACTAAATCAGCTGGCAAAATGGCGCTTTTTGAAACCAAATAGCCCAATGCCCAGATGGCCCTGCCGTTGGCGTCGGAAAGGTTCGTTTCGTTGTTTTGTGGAGTAAAATGGCGGACGCTGTCCACGTAGTTCAGGAAATCGCCAGTGGGCTGCTGGCAGAATCCGATAAAATCCAAGTAGGTGCTAATCAGCCCCAAATCAGCCCAGTCGCCAGACCACTCATAGTGCATGATCAGGGCCACCAAAGCCCGTGCATTGTCGTCGAGCGTATAGCCAGATTCCAGGTCGGGTTGGTTGATTTTTGAAAACTGTATCATGCCGACCGCCGTGGTCATTTTCTGAACATGCGCCAAGTTGATGGCAGGCAGGCGGTATTCCAGCGGGATGTTTTCGGTCTGGGGGACAGCTTTTGCGGGCTGGTGCTTGCCCCTGTTTTGGGTCACAGCCTCGCCCAGCGTTTGTCCAGCGACTTTTTGCAAAAGCGATGCATGTGCAATCGCCGAGTTCTCCCAGGAAGTAGGCACGATGCGCTGCAAAGTGCTGGTGCTGAAGGCGCTGCGCAACGGCTCGTCGCCCATCAGACGGTTGACGGCATCGGCCAACTGCTTCGGGTTTTGGAAGTCAACGAGGATGCCCGTGTGCTGGCGAAGCACCTCCTTGGCATGGGGAATCGGCGTGGAAATAATGGGGCAGCCACAGCTCATGGCATACGAAAATGTGCCGCTCACCGCCTGGTAGCGATCCTTGGAGGTGAACAGGTAGATGTCGGTCATTTGCAGGTACTCCAGCAAATCCGGCAAGGGAAGGTAGCGGTTGATGAATTTTACGTGCGATTGGAGCGAGAGGGCCTCCACCTTCGCTTCCAGCATGTCCCGGTAGGCTTCGCCCTGTGATTTCACCACGTTGGGGTGCGTTTTCCCGATGACGAGGAACAGTGCATCCGGGTTTGATTCGATGATGGCGGGCAGCGAGTCCAGCGTGGTTTCGATGCCCTTGCCGGAACTGAGCAGGCCAAAAGTGGACAAGACTTTTCGGCCCGTGAAGCCATATTTTCCTTTCAGAACATCCTTGTCCAAGTGCGGCACGAGGTGCGTGCCGTGCGCTATGACCTCTATTTTTTGCGCAGGAACGCCATAGTCGTCTTTCAGTATTTTTTGGGAGTTTTTGGTCATCACCACGATGGCAGCGCAGGCCGCCGCCAAGTGCTTGACCTTTGCCTTCATGGCTTCGTCGGGCTTGGGCAAAACGGTATGAAAAACAAGGATGACCGGTTTGGTGAGGGTGTAAAGGAACTGGAGGAGCGCCTCTTCGCCAGCTTCCTGAAAAAAGCCAAACTCATGCTGCAACAAGATGAATTTGGTGTCGGCATCACCATTGATGGTATTTGCCAAATCGATGTATTTCCCGGCATCAGTGGTGTCGAGCACATATTTCACTTCGTCAGGGTAAACGTAGTCGTTTGCCCCTGCCTCCAGTGCACTTACTTTCATCGAAAAAGAATTGAGGAACTTATTGTCGAGCGCCTTGAGCAAATCCTGCGAATAGGTGGCAATGCCGCATTCCCTCGGTGGGTAAGAAGTGATAATCAAGATTTCGGGTAAGTCATCGTTTGGGAGCTTCCTTTCGGGCTGCCTATCGCTCAATGATGCTGTAGAAAATTGAGCTTGTGCCATGTGTTGAGGCCATAAAACGGTTTCATTGTTCATTTTCCGGTATTTGAATAATGGCTCATACAAACGCAATACCCGATGCTGGAATAATTGCTCTTGCTGACCGCCCGGTAGAAAAGGTGGACGCCCTCTCCCTCCCTTGCGGCAGGGTTCAGGACGCCTTCATTTTCAAAGCCGAGCATGGTTTTTTGGAGGATGGCCCCGTGCTTTTTGACTTAAATCATGGGTTTGCAGCTCAGGTCTTGGGTGTTGGTTTGCCATCCGGTTTTGAGCCGAAAACATGGAGTCCGGGCTTGTCCGCCCCACCCTTTCCTTCCATTTTATAGGAAGATTGCACTTTTTCCTTTCCACCCGTTTTGCTAGCTGGGGCTTTCTTTTTGTCCTTACTTCCTTTGTCCTTGCTCATTTTCTTAATTTTAATTCCCGCAATTGGCGGGGCAGGTGTGAACGAATTTTCACCCTACAAAGGTGAGGGTTTGGGCATTGGGCTATGTTACACTTTAGTTGTAAATCGTTACATCATTCACATATTTGAAGGCTTTTTCCCGGCTTGTTCAAAGGCAGTTAATTGTTCCACAAGCGACGCCAGATATTCCTCGAAATCTACGCTGCTAACGCCCTTCTGTTTGTCGAACATGAACAAGGGTGTTTCACTTAAATACCGATAATGCTCTGGGAACTCCATTTGAATCTTCGCAGTTGCCCGGAGGATTGCGGTTATCAATTTCTGTGGTGGAGGTATATTCATGTTTTATGTCGGCAATAAAAAAAGGCGGGCAATATGCCCGCTCAGCTATTCACCTGGTAGAATCTATTTTTTATTGTTGACGGTCAGGTCCTTCAAGGCGTTACCAAGTTCATCCATATCATGGTTGAACTCCCGCTTGAACGATTCCCAGTTCTCTTTTCCCTCGTCCTTGTAATCGTCCATTTTGACTTTCAAGTCCTTGTTTTTCTGTTCCAGCTCGGTTATTTTCTTTTCGTAATCAGCCTTCACGTCCTTTTTCTCGTTGGCGATTTTTGCTTTAAGGGCCACAATACTTGAGTCATTGGCAGCAATTGCGTCCGCCTTTTCCCTTCGGTAGGCTTCAATGTCGGCAAGGTATTCGGCATTGGCTTCATCCAAAGCTTTGTTGGCTTCAGTGACATCTTCTTGGGCTTCGTCCACCTTTTTTTCGGAAGACTGACAGCCACTAAAAAGGGCAAACGCTACCAGCAGGATTGACACGGCAAGCGTGGAAATTGAATTTTTCATTTTTTTCTTTTTAAAAATTTATAGTTGGAAATTTGGGGCTGGTACTCTATTGTCAGAACAAGAAAGACAACCCGATATAACCCGAATTGGATTTTGTATGGGCTTTGTCCAGCACATAGTAGGAGTCGTTGTCGAGGCTGTTGTTGTCATCGCTGATGTCAAACAGGCCACGAACGCCTCGGTATCCCATGCTCAAAACTTGGCGGCGTGAGGTATAAACACCATAAAACATTATGTGCAAAAAGGCTTTCGAAAAAGCAGTGCATGCACACATATATTGTGGCTATGATTTTATGAGGCTTAAAATCAGAAGTTGTTGGTCGCCAATACAACTACTGAGCTAGCGTATTGGACGTTGGCGTCGTCTTCGGCTGTGATAAATATTTTGGTGGGCTTAAATGCGGAAGACGTTTTAAAGCTGGCTTTTAGTTTATTGGAAAATGCGCCGGAACTGCTTTCCATCTGCCCGATGTTTTTGGTCATTTTCTGGTCCGTGACCATCCACACCACATACGTCTTCTTTGGGGGTAGCAGCCGCGCTGGTTCAGCCAAATTGACAATGTCCATCTGAATGACGTAGTTCTTGTTATTGTCCCTTGTCACCTTGACGTCGCCCCTCGCAGCCGGAACGACCGAGGAGGTTAAAAATGCAGCTTTTGTAGAACACGAAGTACATAATGATATCACCAATATTGCGGAAAAGCCAAAAAGCAATATATTCAGTGGTTTGCTTGCCATGCTAAGGTTCATTTAATAAGTTTTAAAAGCGTAAACAAACCGTTAAGCGGCTTGCTTAACGGTTTGTTTTTCTGGGAAAACGGATGCCTACAGTGAAGCTATGATTTCGGCAAATTCTTCCTTGGACTTTCCAAGCTTTACCTGGATTTTGCCTAGCATCTCTTCTTTTTTGCCTTGATCGTACATCAGGTCATTGTCTGTCAGTTCAGCAAATTTCTGCTTGAGCTTGCCTTTTTGCTCGTTCCAGTTTCCTTTTACGATGGTAGTATTCATTGTCTGATTGATTTAATGTGAATGAATTTTCACAATGCAAAGGTGAGGGCATTAAAGCTGGTAGGCGTTACAGAAAATTTTGGATTAATTGCGTATATCTCACATTGGGTGGGGTTGATATGAGGTTGATAAGGGTTGAAAATCAACCTTTATCAACCCCAAAAAGCCTCACATCCGCTCCATGTACCAATTCAGTTCCTTTTCCATTTTTTTGTAGCGGAAAATAGTGGTGATAGTTTTTTGCAGCCGCATAAAGGCCGTTTCGCTTTTCACCACATAATCGAATGCCCGGTGGTGCATGCAATTGACGGCCACGTCAATGCTGTCTTGGGACGAGAGCATTATCACGGGAATATCGGGATTGAAGGCTTTTATCTTGTCCAAAGTCTCTATGCCGTTCACGGCATTGATCACGATGCCGTCGAGGTGATAGTCCAAAATAATGACGTCGGGTTCGTTGGATAAATGCGCCAGGCACAGCTCGCCCGTCGGGTAGGTTTCCACCTCAAAATCTGCATGTTCCAGAAATTCAATGGCCAATAATTTCAAAAAAACGGCATCGTCGTCCACCAAAAACAGCTTTATTTTAGCTTGAGCTTTCATATTTGAATGTTTTTAATCCGGTTAAACTCTTCTTCCAATTCCCTGCAAGCCTCCAGGCATACGTTCTCCAATTGCGTGACCATTTCTAGGATGGCATCCGCCTCTTGCTGCGACTTGGCAAATTCCTGCACTTTTTTGGCCATGCTCTCAAAATCGTTGCTAATGCCCATGATGGAGAACGACGGTATCATCTTATGCACGGCGGCGTAGAGCGAATCCCAGTCTTTATCTTGTGCGCTTTTCTTCATGGCGCTTATGAGCGGCGGCGTTTGCTCCAAATAGGCATTAATCATTTCCATGATTAAATTCGGGTTGTTTTTCGTGCGTTGAGTCAGGTATTCGAGGTCGGTATATCGTTGCTTTTTTATTGGTTTTATCTCGTTTGGTATTTCAATGACAGCTGTGGATGGCTTCTTCACCAGCCCGACTATTTTGCTGTACAGCAGGCGCTCGTCCACGGGTTTTGCGATATAATCGTTCATGCCCACCGCCTTGCATTTCTCCAAATCAACCGTGGTGACGTCGGCGGTGAGTGCGATGATGGGGATTTTGGAGTGCAATTCGTTGCGGATATATTCCGTCGCCTCAAACCCGTTCATTTCGGGCATGTGCAAGTCCATGAGGATAATATCATAGGAATTAAGTTGCAGTTTTTCGATGGCAATGCGGCCATTGTCGGCGATGTCCCGCTCGAAGCCGAAATCATTGAGCAGCGTTTTCATCAGCAACTGGTTGAGGGCCATGTCTTCCACCACCAGCACTTTGATGCCAAGGGGCTCTGTTTCCTCTTCGAAAATGAATGTATCCAGTGCTGAGGTGTCACTGGTTTTCTTAAAACACAGGACAAAGCGAAAAACAGAGCCTTCGTCCACCTTGCTTATTACCCCGATGCTGCCGCCCTGTTGCTCCACCAATTGTTTGGCGATGGCCAAGCCCAAGCCCGTGCCCCCAAAAAGCCTTGCCGTGGAACTCGATGCCTGTTGGAAGTTCTCGAAAATCTTTTCCTTTATGCTGTCCGCTATCCCGATGCCCGTGTCCGCTATCGAAAATTCGAGCGTGGCACTTTCTGCGTCTTCCTCCAACAGCTTCACGCTCACCGTGATGCTCCCTTTTTCGGTAAATTTGACCGCATTGCTCACGAGGTTCATGATAATCTGGTGCAGGCGCACAGGGTCGCCCACCAGCACCTTCGGGATGTTGTGGTCGTATTCCTTCACTAGTTCCAGGTTTTTCTCTTGGATTTTCGCCTCGAACAAATGCAACATGGAGGATATGGACTGCGCCAACTTGAACCGGGTCTGCTCGAAGGTCATTTTCCCGGCATCCACTTTTGCGAGGTCGAGTATATCGTTGATGAGCACGATGAGCGCATCGCCGCTCATTTTTATGGCGGTCAGGTATTCCTTTTGCTTGGCCGACAATTCGGTTTTCAGCATCACCTTCGTGAAGCCGATGATGGCATTCATGGGCGTGCGAATCTCGTGGCTCATGTTCGACAAAAACTGCTGTTTCGACTTCACGGCGTCCTCGGCGATATGTGCGGCTGCCATGGCCTTGTTTTTTTGATCTTCGGCAGTCCCCATCGCCAATTCAGCGAATATCTTCGCCTCTATCAATTCGGTTTCAAACATTCTTTGGTCGGTGATATCCCTTGCCACCATCACGGCCCCCATGACTTCCCCTTTTTCATCTTTATAGACTGAGCCATTGAACAGCAGGTTGGTTTGCTTTTCGTCCTTGAAGGTGAGCGGAAAATCCACCACGAAGCCCTTTGCAAACACCTCCTTATAGACTTGGCGGGCATCTTCTGGTTCGGTGAAATAATCAAAAAAGTAAGTGCCAGCAAGGGCTTCCCGTGCAATGCCAATCATATCTAAGGTCGCTTGGTTCATGTCCATGATTTTGCCTTCGGCATTGATGGTCCACAATGGGTCGAGGCTGGCTTCAATCAGGCTGCGGGAATATTCCGTCAGTAATTGCGCTTTGGCAAGCAGTAATTCCCGTTGTTTTTCTTCCAGTTCTTTGTTAGCTTCCAATAGCTCCAAGGTTCGGCTCGAAACCGCTTTTTCCAATTCTTCTTTTTGTGCTTTCTGCCCCTGTATCTCCGTTTTGGAGCCTATCCACATCTTAACGCTACCATGTTCATCCTTTAGGGCCACTGCTTGCGTGAGGTGCCACAAATACTTTCCATCTTTACGGAGGAACCTGTTCTCCGACTCATAGTCCTTCCCTGTCCTGACGGATTCCTCCCAATGCTTTTTGTTTTTTGCCCAATCTTCAGGATGTATGATTTTTTCCCAACCATCATCTTTTAATTCTTCAAAAGTCATCCCTACATAGTCGAGTAGCGTTTTATTAAAATAGTTCTTGTTGCCCTGCGAATCGGCAGTCCATACTTTTTGAGGCAGTAACTCTGACAATTGCCGAAATTTATTTTCGCTCTCCTCCACTTTATTTCTTGCACTAACCTGTTCCGTAATATCAAAAATCATATTGATTGCCCCTATCAATTCACCATTTAAACCAAACTCGGGGTGGGGATGAACCAGCACATTGGACCGGGTGCCATCCTGCCTTTCAAGAATAAATTCTCCGCCGAATACCGAAATACCTTCTTTTAATGTTCTGGCCATTGGAGCTTTATCTGAAGGAACCAATGAGCCATCTATGTTGAAAAATATAAAATTACTATCCCATTTGTCCTTGCCTATTACAGGTTTGTAGCCCCAAAATTTTGCGAGGGTATCGTTGTAAAAGGTCAGGTACCCCTGCGTATCGCATGAATACACAGCGGCGGGCAATCCCTTTACAAGCTGCCTGAAATGCTCGCTGGTTTTATCCAAGACTTCCTGCGCTTTTTTACGCTCCGTTATATCGTCAATGGACAGCAGGATTAATTTCTCCAAACTGTTTTTGTTGATTACCTCACGTGCATTCAACAACATCACCCGCTCGCCAATATTGGTAAAAGTATGCGTAACCTCGAAATCGTTGAACACGGACTTTTCGGGGAGTATTTTTTCGAGCAGCGTGCGCAATGCTGGAATGTCCCATTGTTTGTTGCCAATATCATAAATCAAAACACCTTCTGTCTCCAGTTCATTTACCCGAAATGTTTTATAAAAAGCATTATTGGCCGTTTTTATCCGTAGGTTTTTGTCCAGCACCAGCAGGGGTTCCCGAATATTTACAAGAATGGCTTCGGCATAGTCCCGGGCGGTGGTCACCTGTTCGTTCAGGGCAATCATTTCCTGGTTCACGACAATAAGCTCCTCGTTGGTGCTTTGCAGTTCTTCCTTGCCGGTCTCCAGTTCCTCGTTCAGGCTCTGTAGTTCCTCGCTCCCGCTGAGTAGCTCTTCGTTGGCGCTTTGCAGTTCTTCGTTGGCGGCCTCCTGGTCTTCGGTGATGCTGTGCATGTCTTCCCGGGCTTGCGCAAGCTCCTGTTCCAATTGTTGTATGCGCAAATCCCTTTCATCTTTTGTGTTTTCGCCGGGCGATTTTTCGTCAAGGGTCAATGACAGCTGGGTGCTAATGGACGTGTCGTGAAAAAGCACCAAATAATAAGGCTCAATGGTATTGGGCAGCGGCATGGCTTCGATATTTATGTAGCGAAGGCTGCCGTTTATTTCGATTGGTATGTTTTCCTTTATAACTGGGGCATTTTCCTTTTTTGTTTTGTGCAAAATATTGCGCAGCTCAAAGGCCAAGCCGTTTTTTGCCATTTGTATTAGATTGTGGGTAGGCTTGCCCGACGATTGTTCAAGGAAACTGCTGGTATTGCCCCTGAAATGCACAATGTCCAGGGTCTCGTTTACGACCACGCCGGCAGGGGTATATTTGCGGAGCAAAATATCATCCGCTGTTTTTTGAAAGTCGGTGCGGATATTTTCACTGCTAAGGTTGGCATTGGGATGGTTGAAAGGCTGTTCACTTCGCTGGCTTGCCACGTGCAAAAACCTGCCTGGCGTGTCTTTGCGTGAGTATAATTTATCGTTCTTGGCTGCCGAGGCAAAAAGGTCAGGCACACCACTGGTGGTTTCCGATTTTCCGAGCAGTAAAAACCCTTTTGGGTTCAGTGCATAATGAAAGGTGGTTAGCGCCTTTTTTTGCAAATAAGGCTCCATGTATATCAGCACGTTGCGGCAGCTGATTAAATCCATTTTGCCAAAAGGCGGGTCTTTTAAAAAATTGTGCTGCGCAAACACGCATATATCCCGCACATTTTTGTTCACTTGATAACTGCCGTTGGTTTTTGTGAAAAAATTATTCAGTCGCTCTGGGCTTACTGCATTTAGTTCGCTTTTTTTATAAATGCCCCGCCGTGCTTTTGCGATGGCAGGTTCACTAATATCCGTGGCGAAAATCTGCACAAACCGCTGATGACTTCCAAAATATTCCTTTAAACAAATAGCTATGGAATAGGCTTCTTCACCCGTGCTGCATCCCGCCACCCAAACACGGATGGGTTCGCCGGAAGTCTTGTTTTTTGCGGCCAGCAGAAAAACGTTTTCGCACAAGTTTTCAAAGGATTTTTCGTCCCTAAAAAAAGAAGTCACTGGTATCAGCAAGTCTTGGAACAACAAATCCTGTTCGGCCTTATTTTCCCTTAAAAATTGAAGGTATTTGGGTGGCGTTTCATTTTTGCTCAGGCCCATCCTGCGCAGTATGCGGCGGTGTATCGTGGACTGTTTGTAATAGGTAAAATCGGTTCCCTTTCGGATGCGCAATAGGGCAATAATCTGTTTGAGAACCGCATCATCTTGCAACGATAAATGCTCCTCGTCAAGGTTAATGCCTAAAATTTCGTGAATTTTTTGAGGAATCTGTTCTGGGGGTAAAATAAAGTCAACCACACCTGCCTGTGCCGCATTTTGAGGCATGCTGCCGTATGCCGCCGATGCTTCATCCTGCGCAAACGTGATGCCGCCGTGGTCTTTGATGGCTTTCAGCCCCAGTGTGCCATCGCTGGCCGTACCCGACAATACCACCCCGATGGCATGTGCATGGTGTACTTCGGCCAGGGAGGTGAAAAACAGGTCAATGGGCAGGTTGCGCTCGGTCTTGCTTTTGGGTGGGCGTGGCGAGAGCAGCAAAACCCCATCCGTGGCCACCATCATTTTATTACTGGGTATGACGTAAATATGGTTGGGCAACACCTTAATATCGTCAGTGATTTCCAAGACCGGTATGTTGGTCACTTTTTGCAGTAGTTCGGGCAACATGCTTTCGTGGGTGGGGTCCAAATGTTGCACCAGCACATAGGCCATGCCCGAGTCTTCGGGAATGGCCTTCAGGAGTTTCTTAAAGGCGTCCAGCCCGCCTGCCGAGGCACCAATTCCCACCACGGGGAACAGGTTTGCGGATTTTATCAGCTTATCCTTTGGTGGCAAGGGCGCTGCATCCGCTTTTTTCAGTCTGTCATTCTTCTCATTCATGGGACAAAAGTTGGCAAATAGATTTGCATGACGGCTGCTTGTTTTAGGTCATTAATTTCAATTGTTTTGTGTTAGTTTTCAGGAAGGTTCCCAACCTCCTCAATCGGGCTACGCCTTTTATCCTTTAATTGCTTGAAATGCGTGGGGGTAAGCCCTGTCATTTTTTTAAATTGATTGGACAAATGTGCCACGCTGCTGTAATTCATTTTCCAGGCAATTTCCGAGATATTCAGTTCGCCGTAGGTAATCAGTTCCTTTATCCGCTCGATTTTATGTGCGATGATGAACTGCCCGATGGTGGTCCCTTGCACTTCCGAGAATAGGTTGGCGAGGTAGGTGTAGTCGTAGTGAAGCTTTTCGCTCAGGTAATCGGAGAAGTTGGTCTTGAGGTTTTCGTCGGCGTGGTGTACCATCTCAATGATGGCGTTTTTTATCCTTTCAATCAAAATCCCTCTCCTGTCGTCCATGAGTTCCAGCCCGGAGAGCAGCAAGTTGGCTTTTAGTTGCGCCCGCTGCTCCTGGGAGAGGTCTTCCATAATTTCCACTTCGCCGAGGTCCACCACGATGAAGTGCAGCCCGAGGTTTTTCAACACTTCCTTAACCGCTAATTTACAGCGGTTGCTGACCATGTATTTGATGAAAATTTTCAAAGAAGGTTTTTGAATCGAAGAACAAAGTTCCCAATAATAAAACAGGGCTTCGTTACACAAAGTTGGGCAAGGCTTACATCATTCACACATTTACGTAAATTGCTTTTGTTGCTAATCGCAAAACAGAACGTGTAAAGCAGCATCACGCACAGCCACCACGAACGCAACGCCTTGGTTGATAAGGCGTTGCGTACATTGCAGCTTTGCGGGATGCTACTTTAAAATATATCACCAGCCTCAATTGCTGTGCATGATAACCACGACTTTCGTATGCACTTCCTGATTGGTTTTCACCTGAACCAGATAGCTCCCTTCCTGTACTTTTGCCATGTCAATCGTGTGGGTGTTCGAACCCTTTTGAGCATTTATTTTATCGAAAAATACGACCTTTCCCAAAAAGTTGGAGACGCTGAACTCAACCTGGTCTTCTATGGATGATTCAAACCCAAGGTTGAAATTGCGGTTGGCAGGGTTTGGCCATAGTTCTATTTGTCGGAGGTCGTCTTCCTTGATGTCAGTTGACACGCCTGCGCCCGGAAATCCTGTTGGCTCACCCAATGATTTTTCCAAAGAGAAGAGGCAACTCACCGTCGTCATGCACATAGAAACGCAGCCATTGGCATCGGTCACGGTCAGGATTATTTTTGCATCCGACCAGCCAATGTAAATATTGATTTCCGGCGTTCCTTGCCCTCCCTGTATAAAGCAATTCTCCCCAACTATCTCCCATTCGTAGGTGAATGGCCCATTCCCACCTGTAGTGATGCTGCCTATCACGATGCCGTGCGTATTGCAGTACACCGTGTCGGGCACGATGATGATGCACTCCAGGAAGGTGTCTGGTATCCATTTTATGGTTTGGACATAGACCGTAACATTGCCGCATACATCTGTGGCAACCCACGTCCTAGTCACTATGAATTCTCCGGGCACACCACCAGGTTCAATGACTTCCGTATAGGTGATTTTTACGGGCTGGGATTCACCCTCCACTATCACGATTGGGGCGGGTGGCAGTTCTACGCACACTATCAGGGCTTCATAGGGAACCGCTACAATGACAGGTGGAATATCGTCCATGATATTGACGGTGAACGATAAAGAAGCCGTATTGCCACATGCATCAGTTGCCGTCCAGGTATAGCGCCGCTGTTCGTAATAGCCAAGGATATAGCAATCTTCTGCATAGCTGATTGTTACCGTAAGCACTGGAATGATGACTTGGCCACAATCATTTATAATGGTAACACTATTTGCGTTTAATCCATTTAATTGGTCCATCAATGCAGTTTCCGATAAAAACACAAGGTTGTTTAAATTGCCATAGTATAGGAGAATAATGGAAAGGTCTGGCACTATTATCACAGGCGGTGTGGTGTCGTTCAGAATAATTGATTGGTGGACGATGGTTGTGTCGCCACAAATACCGACGGCGCTCCATGTCCTGTCTATGACCAAACCGCCGCAGGGCACTTCTAAGGTATCCTCTTCCATGATAACATCAACCAACGCATCCGCACATGCATCATACGCCGTCACGACCGGGACGGTAATATCGTCGCAAATAATTGGTAAAACACCTGTAATGACTGGTCCACTTCCATCACCTACATGAATGGTTTGGGATTCGGTAGTCGTATTGCCGCATAGGTCGGTTGCTGTTATGATGCGTTGCAGTTCATATTCATAAATGCAGTCGCTGGGAATGATGGTGTCCCAAGTCGTTAAGGCCACCTCGCCACAATTATCCGTTACCACTATTTCAGGCAACGCAGCATTGCAGGCAATGGTCATTTCTGGTAGGAAGTTGAGGAACACAGGACTGGATTCATCCACAATATTGGCAATGACCATCAGCTCGCTGAGATTTCCGCAGATGTCAGTTGCCGTCCAACGCAATTGTACCACTGCTACTATGCCATTGGAAGCACAGTCGCCAGCAGCCATCAGGGTTTCGGTAAAATTCACCGTGATACCTGCTGCGCATCCATCGGCCACGCCTACGTCATTGATGCCAAACGAAGTATATTGCCCATTGTACGCTGCGCAATCCATTGTCAGCACTTCTCCACCCCCCATTTCCGCCAATACCGGGTTCGTGAACCAAATCATTGGCGCCACATTGTCATTTGGTAGGAGTATGCTGGTGGCAGTTGCAATATTTCCACAGCCATCATTCGCCTCATAAGTTCTTAGAATAGCCTTGCCGTTTCCGCAGGGGCTTAAGGTTTGACTATCCTGGTATGCTATCGTCGGTGTCCCGCAGTCATCTGTAGCATATACCTGGTTCAAAGTGTCCCCTATGCAAGCTATCGGCGTGATGCCAAATATTACAGGGGGCTGATGGTCGGTCAGGCGGGCCTTGATGGTCAGCGACGACGTGTTTCCACATGCATCCACCGCCGTCCAATGGTAAGTCCTTTGCTCCACATAGCCATCCAGTTCACAGTTGTCTGCGAGCACGGGCACCATATTAAAGGTCAGCATGAAAGAAGCGCCACATGAATTTGGGGCCAATACAAATTCCTCGTTCAGATAGTCGAGGTAAGTTGGAAAGCCATCGCTGCAAGGGTATTCGAGGATGGTGTCCCCCGTGATGCCCATTATTTCGGGCAACATGACGAACCAAGCTGGGCCTTCCTCATCAATAAGCGTGATGGTCTGCGTCGCGGTGGTCGTATTGCCACATTGGTCTTTTGCAGTCCACGACCGCAGTATCACCTGGCCATCCTGGCATCCCGGCACCGTCAAGGTTTCCTCAAAAGAAAGGATACAAGCGCAAAGGCATTCATCCACGCCATATATATTGGCGGGCGGTTCAGGTATTTCGTCGCAATTGACGGAAATATCGAAGGGAACGCCCTGGATTGTTGGGGCAATGGTGTCTATCAATGCCATGAAAATGAACGCACTGCTGCTGTTCCCACATATATCGGTGGCCGTCCAGGTCAAGCGATACAAGTTGATAAAACCATCCACCTCGCATTCGCCTTCCTGCTCCAACGCCTCATCGAAGGTAACGGTTACTTCACCTGCACATAGATCGGTCGCAAGGATGCTGCCTTCGTCAAAAGTCGGGAGGCTCCATCCGGGGTCTTGCCCAAAGCACTGGACCTGGATAGTACCACCGGGCACAAACAGCGGATTGACAAAGGCGATGGTGGGCGGCGTATTGTCAAATACCGTAATCACTTGCGAACAGGTAGAAGCATTGCCGCAGGCGTCCATAGCCCGGTAAATCCTTGTCAGTACATATTGGTTTTCGCAGGTTTGGTTGGTGATATTTCCACTTTGAAGGGTCACGGTTATTGGCCCACTGCAATTGTCCGTTGCAACGATCAGCGCAGGATTGGCCACAGGTACTTGGTTGGCGCATTGAACAGCCATGTTTGGTGGGCAAACAATAACGGGCGGTACCAAGTCTTGTACTATCAAAGTTTGGAGACAACTGCTGCTGTTTCCACAACCGTCCGAAGCAGTCCAGGTGCGGGCGATCGTAAATGATTGCGGGCAAGTTCCCGGCGTAGTTACGTCATTGTAAACTACAATTGGCGAAGGGTTGCAATTGTCCGTTGCAGTGGCAATGCCAGTGCCTGGCGGCAATAGGCCCCCATCACATGCTATTGTCAAGCTGGGTGGGCAGACGAGAATGGGCGCTGTATTATCTGATACGATGATGCTTTGCATGCAATTGCTGCTGTTGCCACATGCGTCAGTGGCCACCCAAGTGCGGATAATTGTAAACTCCTGCGGACAAATTCCGGCAGTGGTGGCGTCGGTAAAGCCAACAATTGGAGCAGTATCGCAATTGTCCGTAACGGTCGGTGTACCTGTGCCTGGCGGCAGGGTGCTACCGTTGCAGTCCACCGAGGCGTTGGCTGGGCATGTTAAAATTGGTGGGGTGTTGTCCGAAACGATAATGCTTTGCATGCAATTGCTGCTGTTGCCACATGCATCAGTGGCCACCCAAGTGCGGATAATTGTAAACTCCTGCGGACAAATTCCGGCAGTGGTGGCGTCGGTAAAGCCAACAATTGGAGCAGTATC